>NZ_JANIOA010000099.1 GCF_025175675.1 Sedimenticola hydrogenitrophicus | reverse complement strand
GTCAGGGAACAATTAATTCTAATATTAGCAACAATAGTTCTCCGGCCCAGTTTCGCACTGATACAGTTTCGTTATTCAACTGGAGAGTTAATACATGCTCAAGAAAACCATCGGCAATTTCCTGACACCGCTTCTGGTGATCGTATTGGGCGGCTCCGTTGCTTTGGCTAAAGATGATCCCCCAACTTTACCTGCCGAGTACAGGCTATTTGAGACGACTTGGAGTAACAGCTACGGTCAGGAAAGGGGACGGGTAATAATTGCCATTAATCCAAACAATATTTCAGAGGAAGGAAAGATCTGGTTCCCGAAAGATGGCACGTGTACGCAAGGGCAATGGGGAACAATTGCACCCGGTTCATTTTATTTCAACGAGGACAATCGACTTTTGCCGACTCGGGATAAAGTGGAAATGCAGATCAATGGCGGATGTGGCCAAGCAACAGGTATTTTCGATTCTGTAAATAATCGCATTCGGGTTACTCGATCAAATCGTCCTGGATACACTTTTTTCATTGACCTTAGGCTGTAGGAAAATTTGGGGTCAGCAAAAAAGCCGAGTCAACGAAATCCGGTTAGTGACCGATCCGGTTTTTGCCTTCTGATGCGTGACATAAAAGATCTAACGTCTTGGCACAAAACAGATTTGTATTGGAGGTACATGTCCAATTGTTGGCGGTGCATTTGTTGAGCCGGCGACATTTTTGCTGACTTCATGAGCAGGCTCTAATTAATTTCTGCATTCGCATTCGGAGGAATCAATGTGAAGCAAATAATTACACTATGTGCAGCCATTATATATACCGGTATTGTGTATGCACAAACCACCGAACCGGTTGAATTATCGACCGAAGAAGTTGTGGCCTTAGTTAATGGAAAGTCCATACCAACCCAAAATGTCCGCTGGGAATCGTAAGCCTTCAGTTCAAAGAGAGTGGCGTTCTATACGGCAGCAGCAAAGGATCCGATGCCGGAAACTGGAAGGTTGATGAAGGTAAACTTTGCTTGAAGTGGCGACGCTGGGACTACGAAGGTTGTGGCATGGTTCGTAGGGTTGGTAATGAAATCCAACACCTCTGGCCAAATGGGAAATTGCACTTCGCATTCACTCCATAGTGTAAGGGGACCCGTATCCAGTGAAGTTTCCAGCATACCAAGCCAAAGAGAGGATATATGCATAACTGCGATAGTTGCACCGTATGTTGCAAATTCATGGGAGTCGATGAGCTTAACAAGCCAAGAAATGTCTGGTGTAAACACTGCCGAATTGGCGCAGGTTGCGATATCTATGATACCAGGCCTGAATCTTGCCGAGTGTACGAATGCGTATGGTTGAAGACTCAAAGTTTAAACAAGCCTATTCCGCTTGCATTGCGGCCGGATAAATCGCGTGTTGTCATTGGTACGGCTAATAATGGCGAAGACCTCATACTGTATGTGAATTCTGACCGGCCTGATGCCTGGAAACAAAAAGGATTCAGCGAATTCATTGCAGTGATGAAGACGAAAGGTATCACAGTGTCAGTATGTTGTGGGCAAAATATAAAAGAAATTTG
>NZ_JANIOA010000098.1 GCF_025175675.1 Sedimenticola hydrogenitrophicus | reverse complement strand
GAATGGCACTTGGATAAGCATAGGCCCATTAGTCATCCGTCTGAAATCATGATGGTTATTTCATCTTTTTCGGGTGACCATTTTTCTTAACATCTTCTCTTGCTACTCCTCTTATCTTGGTCAAGAGAGGAAAGGGTTTCGGTCGTCGTTTCACCGCTCTTGGTTCAATACGGCCAGGCCGTTTCCCCGCTTTTTGCTGGGCCATCAAAAAAAATACCTCAGTCAATTGATGATCGTCATAACCCTCTCTGGAAGCCGCTAACCAAGTTACCCACAACTGCAAAGCATGCTTGAAGCTGAGTTGCCGTGGGAGAATGTCTGACAGTAAAGCGGCTTGTGCCATCATTACGCGAATCAGGTTATAGGCTAACAGATAGACCCAGATCTCTTTTTCCACCATTTCCGGTGTGCGACAACTCAAGATTTCCATGCCCAGTGTGGTTTTTATGTGGCGCAGATCGACCTCGACATTCCAGCGACCCTGATAGAATGCCTTGAGGTCCGCTTTGCTGACAGTCTTTGAATCAAGCAGCGTGGTTACCAGGGTTTTACCCCCCGTGTGTAATTCCCGTACCAATAGGCGATCTGGCGCCTGATCGTAAGCCTCCTGACTCATCCAGTCTGGCCTGCACTTCGGTTTTTCCAAGGTGATCAAATGATCCTGCTTACCCAACCGTTTGCCCAAGCGAAAGTCCGTACTGCGTTTGCGCGAGCCATGCTGCTCAAAGACCGCATCAACCCCCTTTTCCTGCAGTGCGCAGAGTAGAAAATAGGTGGCATAAAAGGCATCCCCCATGATGATGTCACCTGGATTCAGGGTATCCAACAGACTTCGGAGTAATGATTGCTCATCACCACCCTTTCCTCTGCAAGGGCCGATAGCGGTGTTGAGTAATGCGCCGCTGCCAAGACAGATGATGCCGACTAGGCGGCAGATGGGAAAACCCAGCCCGGGCTTCTGGCTGCTGGGTTGCGGATAGATTGACTGGTTTTCTTCCGTATCCGGCATGGAGACAGTGGCGCCATCAACCAGCCTCACTGGCCGACCCCGCCAATGCCAGATACCAGGGGTGTTGGCAGCCATCGTAACGCCGGTGTAGCAGGCAAGAGATTTGATCATTTCCAAGGGCAAGCGCTGGCGCGCTTGACAGTAGGAGCCTGTGTTGGTGCTACAGAGCGGCAGCCCACCGCGCAATCGTATAATAGCGGCATCATTGACTGCCTTCTGACAGGAGCTATCCTCATTCATTGCCTGGGCGAGAAACATGGAGAGTGTTTCTGTGGGTGGAAATAAACGCTCTCTGTGTTCAGGCAATAAAGACTCTACCTGTTCAAGGAAATCCGGGCCGGTGAGCTGATTAAAGAAGGTATAAGAATCGCTATTTACCGCATGATGACGGATACGCTTTTGTTGATGTGACAAGGTGCTTTGGCTAAGATGCATTGAGGCTGGTTATCCGGTTGATTGCTGTTGGTTAGGCGACTTGCATCATATCACCAGAACCAGCCTCTTTCCCCTTTATATCAATTGCTTACGCTTATCCAAGTGCCATTCGG
>NZ_JANIOA010000097.1 GCF_025175675.1 Sedimenticola hydrogenitrophicus | reverse complement strand
CCTGAATCCGTAGCTTCAAAGCCGCCAACAGGCTATTCAATGGCGTAATTTACAGGATATTTTGATAAAATCCATGCTCACAATACATCACCCGATGAGTGAATCATGAAGCGCTTCAAAATCGAACAGTCAGATGCCGATATCGTTAGCCATGGTGGTTTGGCACTAATTGGCCAGGCCGTCAAGCGCCACACAAATATTACGCGTGAGGTTGATACGCAAATTCCACTTCGGCACGGCATAAAGCATTCCGATGTGCTGAAGAGCTATCTCGCCATGCTGTGCCTTGGTAAAAACGACTTTGAAGCCATCAATACGATTGAAAGTGAATTCTATTTCATGAGTGCCATGGATATTGGCGACATCCCCTCAGAAGCCACCCTGCGCCAGCGTATGGACAATCATGCCGCGGCGTTCTTGCCCATCATCGAAAAGGCGAGCCGGGATTTCCTGATCAATATTCAGCCAACGCTGGAACCCTTGAAAACGGGCCACATTCCGCTGGATGCCGATGTCACGCCCATGGATAACAGCGGCAGCCACAAAGAGGGGGTATCGAGAACCTACAAAGGTTGCGATGGCTACGCCCCGATGCCGGTTTATCTGGGACAAGAGGGTTATTGCCTGGAATTTGAGTTGCGCGAAGGCAAGCAACATTGCCAGAAGGATACACCGGCCCTGCTGGACAGGGCATTGCGCCACGCCCGTCAAATCACTGATCAGCCCCTGCTGCTCAGGCTCGACGGCGGCAATGACTCGATTGAAAATATTGACCTGGTCCTCGAACACAATCAGGTATTCGCCGACAGAACGCCTGTGGACTTCCTGATCAAGTGGAACCCCCGAAAGGAAAGCAAAGACGACTGGCTTGCCTATGCCGAGCAGCATGGCCGCTGGGAAACGCCGCGTGATGGAAAACGTGTTGCCATATTCAGCGTCGACCATCAACGACAATGGAAAGGTTATGAGTACAGGGTGCGGCGTGTCATGCGCCTGGTTGAGCGAACCATCGACAAGAAAGGGCAGCTGCTGTTGACGCCGGAGATTGAATTGGAAGGCTGGTGGACCAGTTTATCCATTGACGAACCAGCGGTAATCCAACTCTACGCCGATCACGGCACCTCGGAGCAGTTCCATAGCGAATTCAAGACCGACCTTGATATCGAGCGCCTGCCCTCGGGTAAATTCGCCACCAATGCACTGGTATTGGGTGCCAGCATGCTGGCCTACAATATTTTGCGCTGGGTCGGCCAGAATGGCTTGCTGGGTCCCGACTCGCCAAAGCGAAGCAAAGCGAAAAGACGACGGATTAAGACGGTGATGCAGGAACTGATGTATGTGGCGGCGCGCATAGTTAAAACATCGCGCTCGATCAAGCTGTCGTTTGGGAGAGGCTGTCGCTCACTGCATGCCTTCAGCGCCGTCTACAAAGCGCTGGCTTACGGCTAACGAAACGGGTACTTCCCTGTAGTTTGTTAATGTCGGATGGGATCGGTGTCAGTCGAATAAGGTAAGCCATTATCATTTTCAGTTACCCGTGAAAAAAACAGACTGAAAATGGCGCTATCCGATACAAAACACGGGTGGTTTTGCTAAATTGGTCTGAATTGATATTTGTGGAGCGCGTGCGTTCGTGAAGCTACGGATTCAGG
>NZ_JANIOA010000096.1 GCF_025175675.1 Sedimenticola hydrogenitrophicus | reverse complement strand
CCTGAATCCGTAGCTTCACGAGCGCACTTGCTCAGCAAAAAAACATTACCGAAGAACTCAGTAAAACCAACGACGTATTGCGCCGGATAATGCCATTTTCAGTCTGCTTTTTCACGAGCAAATGAAAATGATAACGGTTTACCCTGTTCGACTGACAACTATCCCATCCAACATTAACAAACGCACGGGAAGTATCCGTTTCGTTAGCCGTAAGCCAGCGCTTTGTAGACGGCGCTGAAGGCCTGCAGTGAGCGACAGCCCCTCCCAAACGACAGCTTGATCGAACGCGATGTTCTTACAATGCGCGCCGCCACATACATCAGTTCCTGCATCACCGTTTTAATCCGTCGCCTTTTCGCTTTGTTTCGCTTTGGCGAGTTAGGACCCAGTAAACCATTCTGGCCAACCCAGCGCAAAATATTGTAGGCCAGCATGCTGACACCCAATACCAGTGCATTGGTGGCGAATTTTCCCGATGGCAGGCGCTCGATATCAAGGTCTGTCTTGAATTCGCTATGAAACTGCTCCGAGGTACCGTGATCGGCGTAGAGTTGTATCACTTCTGGTTCATCAATGGATAAACTGGTCCACCAGCCTTCCAATTCAATCTCTGGCGTCAACAGCAGTTGCCCTTTCCTGTCGATGGTTCGCTCAACCAGGCGCATCACACGCCGCACCCTGTACTCATAGCCTTTCCATTGCCGTTGATGGTCGACACTGAATACGGCAACACGTTTTCCGTCACGCAGCGTTTCCCAGGTTCCATGCTGCTCGGCATAGGCAAGCCAGTCGTCCTTGCTTTCCTTTCGGGGGTTCCACTTGATCAGGAAGTCCACGGGTATTCTGTCGGTGAATGCCTGATTGTGTTCAAGAACCAGGTCAATATTTTCAATTGAGTCATTGCCGCCGTCGAGTCTGAGCAGCAGGGGTTGATCAGTGATTTGACGGGCGTGGAGCAACGCCCTGTCCAGCAGGGCCGGTGTGTCCTTCTGGCAATGTTGCTTGCCTGCGCGCAACTCAAATTCCAGGCAATAACCCTCTTGCCCCAGGTAAACCGGCATCGGGGCGTAACCATCGCAACCTTTGTAGGTTCTCGATACCCCTTCTTTGTGGCTGCCGCTGTTATCCATGGGTGTGACATCGGCATCCAGCGGAATGTGGCCCGTTTTCAAGGGCTCCAGCGTTGGCTGAATATGGATCAGGAAATCCCGACTCGCCTTTTCGACGATGGGCAAGAACGCCTCGGCATGATTATCCATGCGCTGGCGCAGGGTGGCTTCGGACGGGATATCGCCGATATCCATGGCACTCATGAAATAGAATTCACTTTCAATCGTATTGATGGCTTCAAAGTCGTTCTTACCAAGGCACAGCATGGCAAGGTAGCTCTTCAGCACATCAGAATGCTTTATGCCGTGCCGAAGCGGAATTTGCGCGTCAACCTCACGCGTGAAATTTGTATGGCGCTTCACGGCCTGACCAATAAGTGCCAAACCACCATGGCTGATAATATCGGCATCCGAACGTTCGATTTTGAAGCGCTTCATTATTCACTCATCAGGTGATGTCTTGTGAGCATGGATTTTAGCAAAATATGCTGTAAATTACGGTACAAATACTGTATCAGTGCGATCTCAAGTTACGGATTCAGG
>NZ_JANIOA010000095.1 GCF_025175675.1 Sedimenticola hydrogenitrophicus | reverse complement strand
GCCGTAGTCGGCCACCTGGAAGATCGGCGCCTCCTCGTCCTTGTTGATCGCCACGATCACCTTGCTCTCCTTCATCCCCGCCAGGTGCTGGATCGCCCCCGAGATGCCCACCGCGATGTACAGCTCCGGCGCCACGATCTTGCCCGTCTGTCCCACCTGGTAGTCGTTCGGCACATAGCCCGCGTCCACCGCCGCCCGCGACGCCCCGATCGCCGCGTTCAGCTTGTCCGCCACCACCTCGATCAGCTGGAAGTTCTCGCCGCTGCCCAGGCCGCGGCCACCCGACACCACGATCCGCGCACTGGTCAGCTCCGGCCGCTCCGATTTCGTCAGCTCCGCGCCTACATAGCTCGACTTCGCGTAGCCCTCGCCCGCCGCGATCGCCTCGATCGCCGCACTGCCGCCCTCGCCCGCCGCATCGAACGCCGTGCCGCGCACCGTGATCAGCTTGATTGGATCGATACTGCGCACCGTCGCCAGTGCATTGCCGGCATAGATCGGCCGCACGAAGGTGTCCGCACTCTCGATCCCGGTGATGTCCGACAGCATCGCCACGTCCAGCAGCGCCGCCACCCGCGGCAGGAAGTTCTTGCCAAACGTGGTCGCCGGCGCCAGCACGTGGCTGTAGCCCTGCGCCAGTTGCCTCACCAGCAGCGACAGCCCTTCCGCCAGCGGGTGTTCATACACCGCCGCGTCCGCCACCAGCACCTTGCTCACCCCGGCAATCCGCGCCGCCGCCTCCGCCACCGCGCCGCAGTTCGCCCCTGCCACCAGCAGGTGAACCTCATCCCCCAACCGGCCCGCCGCCGTCACCGTGTGCAGGGTCGCGCTCTTCAGCGCCCGGTTGTCGTGTTCCGCTATGACCAGAATACTCATGCAATCACCTTCGCTTCGTTACGCAGCTTCTCCACCAGCTCCGCCACCGTCTCCACCTTGATGCCCGCCTGGCGCCGGCCCGGCTCGCTCACTTTCAACAGCTGCAGCCGCGGCGCAATGTCCACCCCCAGCTCCGCCACCGGGATCACCTCCAGCGGCTTCTTCTTCGCCTTCATGATGTTCGGCAGCTTGGCATAACGCGGCTCGTTCAGCCGCAGGTCGGTGCTCACCACCGCCGGCAGTTGCAGGTTCACCGTCTCCAGCCCGCCGTCGATCTCCCGGGTCACCGCCACCTCACCGTCCGCCAGTACCACCCTGGAGGCAAAGGTCCCCTGCGGCCAGCCCAGCAGCGCCGCCAGCATCTGCCCCACCTGGTTGCTGTCGTCGTCGATCGCCTGCTTGCCCAGGATCACCAGCTCCGGCTGCTCCCGCTCCACCACCGCCCGGAGCAGCTTCGCCACCGCCAGCGGCTGCAGCTCGTCCGCGCTCTCCACCAGGATGCCGCGGTCCGCCCCCAGCGCCAGCGCATTGCGGATCGTCTCCTGGCTCGGCGTCGCCCCCAGCGACACCACCACGATCTCCTCCGCCCGGCCCGCCTCCTTGATCCGTACCGCCTCTTCCACCGCGATCTCGTCAAACGGGTTCATCGACATCTTGACGTTGGCTAACTCCACCCCCGTCCCGTCCGCCTTCACGCGCACCTTTACGTTGTAATCCACAACGCGCTTTACTGCGACCAGTACTTTCATACATCACCTTCGGTTGGTTTGGCTGCCGCC
>NZ_JANIOA010000094.1 GCF_025175675.1 Sedimenticola hydrogenitrophicus | reverse complement strand
ATTAATACTAGCATGATGTGTCCTAAGCAAGCCTATGAAGGAAAAAGGGGGAAACCTGGACAAAATCGGACTAAGGTTCATCGGAGATTATTGTTGGTGCCTGGGACGATTGTTATTTTTGGTTTTTTGTATCCATGGGGTCCATGGTTTTTTCAGCGTATTTTAGATGATGGCAAAAGCATTGCCGATCAATGTGAGTATCTTTCGTTGGGAGTTATTGTGGTTATTTATTCAGCAGTGTTTACTCTGCTGGCAGTCTCGATCTCGGCTATATTACTTCGTTTCCTTGTGAGCGCAATTTTCGTAATGCTAGTTGGTGCATCAGGTATTGGTATTCTGGGCGTATGGTGGTTGTGGCTATCCTATGTAACCCTGCTTTGCCCACCCCTACCTCATAGTGAGGAAATACTGTCGTCATCTGCAATAGGATTTATTGCGATAAGCGTGGCGATTTTTTGGTTCCATCTGCGTCCCCGTTTGCAGCGAATGCTGGAGCTCAATGGGCATGCGTGGAATTTTCAGAAGATGGAATACTCGATGCTTGCTGCTATCAGGCGGCCCGATGGAAAGCCAAGCGAACGCATTATGTTAATTACCATCGTGGGCGGCTTCATCGGTCTGTTCCTGGCGACATTGCCGATTGCTGAATGGCTTAGTCTAGGGACTGGAATCCGTGACTTTTTCATGGCCGTGTTGATGTGGTGTCTTGGTTATTTTTTTCTTGGCTACCTCACTCTGGGGCAACTTTATCTAATTTGGCTGGTGCATAAGAAAAGTAAAAAGGTCGGTGGCAGAATGGTGGTCAAAGAGCTCGCCTGAGGGAGGATAGGTACTTGCAGTTTCAGGATATCTATAGAGAAGGTACAGAAGCGCTGCAGCGTGGTGATATTACCCATAGTGCTGCCTGTTGGGACGAACTCTTGGATTTGGAGCCCGAAGATGAGGTGGCGCTACAGAATCTGGCTTTCTGTCATCTGACGCTCGGCAATTACAAAGAAACCATCAATATTTGCGAAAAGGGTAATGTTCTTGTTCCGGGCAATTTAGAGTTCAGGCGATTGCGTGCTGAGGCGGCATATTAAACAGGAAAAGAAACAGGAAAAGGTGACGGAGGGAATAAATTATATACAGTTGTAAGCCAGAAAGCGCCGTACCGCTGTAGCAATCTTTGTTAGTCTGGTAGCATCAGTAATTCAAAACAGGGTCTACGCGGATTAGTGTGGACAAATTCTGGGGACACAATACTTATCTCAGTGTCCCGCCCGGATGTCCGGAAGCACCTTGCCGCGTATTTTGACGAGAGCAGGGCAAGCAGCACAGCAAATAGCACAGCGATGAGCCGACGCATCAGATACCTCCTGAAGATGAAGAGGTATCCAGCGAAAGGCCGAAATGTTTAGGCCGGAGGGCAATTTTTTCGTTTTTTCCACTCAACCCTAAACCAAACCGCGTTTTCTTGGATATAGAAGTAATGGGGAAGTAAGCGGCCGGCGCCGACACCGGCCGGGCTCTTTGACAATTTGGACAGGACCACCCGGCGCGGGCGAGGGCCACCCGCGCTGGATGGCGCCATTCAGCGCAACCGCGAAGTGGCCCGCTTCGCCGCCGAGACCACCCAGAACGACGGCGGCAGCGCCCGCGCCGTTACCCGTTTCGAATACGATGTCCAGAACAACCTCGTCAAAGAGATCGACGCCCACGGCGGCGAGACCAGCCGTACCTGGAACGCC
>NZ_JANIOA010000093.1 GCF_025175675.1 Sedimenticola hydrogenitrophicus | reverse complement strand
TATACTTTTAGGATTGCTCACCTGGCTGACGTTTCACTTGATCGGCCTGGACAATGCCGGAGCCTGGGCGGTGGGCGCTGGCTTGATGCATGTGATTCCCTACATAGGTCCGGTCTTTACAGCGTTGGCGACTGGTATGGCCGCCTTTATTCAATTTGATTCGGTCTCAATGGTGCTAATGGTCGCGGGGTCATCGTTGTTAATAGCGACCGCTGTGGGTGTGTTCGTCACAACCTGGGCCACCGGTCGTATAGCCAGGATGAATGCGGCGGCGGTGTTTATTTCGTTGTTGTTTTGGGGCTGGCTGTGGGGCATTTGGGGAATGTTGCTCGGCATCCCGATCATCGTTGTGGTGAAAGTGGTTTCCGAGCATGTGGAACAGTTGCTGCCAGTAGCAGAACTGCTTGGCGAATAGCGGCGCAAGATAAGCGTCCATTGCCATAGACGGGTCTCACTAAGATCAAGGACTGGGTAATCGGTCGCTGCGACAGTCCGAGCATCACTGCACCTCCACGTCCTGGAGTGCCGACCACGCAGTGCTGACATGTTCTCACAGCCGTCCGTCCTCGTCCGCGATAAACAGTGCGGCAATCCCCGCTTGATCCGCCGCGCGCAGCCCGGCGGCATGGCCCAGACAGAGCAGCGCAGTGGACCAGGCGTCCGCCCGGACGGGATCGTCGTCAAGCACCTTCACCGAAACGCTGTCGTGGGTGATCGGTCCCGTGCCGCCACCGAGTTCCACCACCGTGCCATCGCCGACGGGAAAGGCGGACGCCATGGCCCGTGCCAGTGGCGCACTGCTCGGCGTTACCGAGGCGACGCGCAAGGGCGAGGCAAACCACTCCGAGAAAAATATCAGTTCGGAATTGCGTTTCATTGTCTACGGCCTCTTTCGGTACCCTCATTCTTGAACGTTCAACCGCCAACCCGGCTCACAGTCATCACCAGCCAGGTGCTATAAGCCGCATAGGCCAGCAGCAACGGGCCGCTAACTCCCGATCCATCAACGCATCCATCACGGCCGCACCGTGGCGGGTGCCCGACTACGCGGTGTGCATGGAAAGAACATGACCCATTTCGGGGCGGGCCCGGCAAACACCCAGGCAGCCGCATACGCCCAACCCGGAACGCACGGACTTCTTCGGTTTCGTCCATCCCGGAGAAGGGCGTGATTATAACGGCAATGCGATGACGATCCAGCAGCTTGGGTTTGTGATGATTATCGCGAGGGTAGCGATCGCCTTGGCCACTCTGACGCTGCGGCGCGAGCGCCGGCCCGCTGCGCTCGATGAACTTGTCCAGCTCACCGCGATCCAGCCAGACCCTGCGGCACTGCGGACAATAGTCGATCTCGATACTCTGGCGATCGCTCATAACCAGGGTGATGTCGTTGCATACGGGCATTTCATTTTGTTCTCCTGATTTCATCGCCCACCGACCAGCGTGCAGTCATGTCGGGATTAAGTAAGTTTCGTTCACAATTCAATCACACTGATATGCCGATCCTATACGCTGGAAAACAGGCTGCTCGTGAATTGTCGGCGTTCGCATTGACCTCCATGACAACGTTTCGTTTCCCGACGCGATGTGCAATGAGATGCCTGCGACCAGCAGTATACCGGCGTCGAGACCGCAACCTGCGCAGACCCGCAAAGCCGTTCGCACAGGGTATAATCTGCCGGTAAAATACCGTCTTCAGCTTTTGCCCAATTCTTCATTGGCCCACTCCCCTGAAGATCGGATTTTTTTTC
>NZ_JANIOA010000092.1 GCF_025175675.1 Sedimenticola hydrogenitrophicus | reverse complement strand
CTGACCTTTGACTCGGTCGGCCAACTGCCCAATCGCGACAACCGTGCCGCACTGGCTGGGCCGGCTGGCGGACAGATTGCCAAAGGCAAGATGCTCTGGGAAGAGAACAACTGTATCGGCTGTCACACGCTGCTCGGCGAGGGGGCCTACTTCGCACCCGAACTGGCCAACGTCTACCAGCGCTTCGGCAATTCCAAGGACGGCATCATCGGCTTCATCAAGAGCCGTCCCGCCAACGGCATTCCCGGTCGCCGCAGCATGCCTCAGTTCAACTTCAGCGATGACGAGCTCGATGCCATCGCCGAGTTCCTGAAGTATGTCTCCGAGATCAACAGCGCCAACTGGCCGCCAAACATTCAGGGTTAAGGGGGAGTTTTAACCATGACATATCAATCTCAATCGGTCGCCAAGCTCTACTTTACGGCTGCCATCGCACTGTTTGCCGCGCAGATCCTGTTCGGTCTGATCATCGGCCTGCAGTATGTGATCGGGGACTTCCTGTTTCCCTATATCCCGTTCAACGTGGCCCGCATGGTCCACACCAACGCCCTGATCGTCTGGCTGCTGATGGCCTTTATGGGCGCCGCCTACTATCTGGTTCCGGAAGAGGCCGAGACGGAGCTGTTCAGCCCCATGCTCGCCACCCTGATGTTCTGGATCTTCCTGGTGGCCGCGGCCCTGACCGTCGCCGGTTACCTGCTGGTGCCCTACTCGACCCTGGCCGACCTGACCGGCAACGCCCTGCTGCCCACCATGGGACGCGAGTTCCTGGAACAGCCGACCATCGTCAAGCTCGGTATCGTGGTGGTGGCCCTGGCCTTCCTGTTCAACATCGGCATGACCATCCTCAAGGGTCGCAAGACCGTGATCAACCTGGTGATGCTGATGGGCCTGGTGGGCCTGGCGGTGTTCTTCCTGTTCGCCTTCTACAACCCCACCAACGTGGTGCTGGACAAGATGTTCTGGTGGTGGACGGTGCATCTGTGGGTGGAGGGCGTGTGGGAGCTGATCCTCGGTTCCATCCTCGCCTTCGTGCTGATCAAGGTGACCGGCGTGGACCGCGAGGTGATCGAGAAGTGGCTCTATATCATCATCGCCATGACCCTGATCACCGGTATCGTCGGTACCGGCCATCACTACTTCTGGATCGGTACCCCCGAGTACTGGCAGTGGTGGGGTTCGGTGTTCTCCGCCATGGAGCCGATTCCGTTCTTCATGATGACGGTGTTTGCCTTCAACATGGTCAACAAGCGGCGCCGCAACCACCCCAACAAGGCGGCCACCCTGTGGGCACTGGGCACCGCGGTGATGGCGTTCCTGGGTGCCGGCGTGTGGGGCTTCCTGCACACCCTGTCGCCGGTGAACTACTTCACCCACGGCTCGCAGATCACCGCGGCGCACGGCCACATGGCCTTCTACGGCGCCTACGTGATGATCAGCCTGACCATGATCTCCTATGCCATGCCGCTGCTGCGCGGCCGTGCCGCGGCCAACAGCAACAAGCAGCAGGTACTGGAGATGTGGTCGTTCTGGTTGATGACCATCGCCATTGTCTTCATCACCCTGTTCCTCACCGGTGCCGGCATCCTGCAGGTCTACCTGCAGCGGGTGGCGGAGAATGCCCAGCCGTTCATGGCGGTGCAGGAGCAGATCGCGCTGTTCTACTGGTTGCGTGAAATAGCGGGCGTGATGTTCCTGATCGGCCTGGTGGTCTATATCGCCAGCTTCTTCATCGGCCAGGACGAGCCGGAGGCGGTCGCCGCCGACGTCTGAGTGACATCCTCCGGAGGGTTTTCCCCCCTCCAGCCTTGAGGCCGGCTCCTGGAGCCGGCCTTTTTTTGTTGTCAGGCACAGGGGCCTACCCCTACATACGGCGGATCAACGCCGGCGGTGGG
>NZ_JANIOA010000091.1 GCF_025175675.1 Sedimenticola hydrogenitrophicus | reverse complement strand
AATCTGGTAGGAGGTAGCCCGAAGGCTACCCCCTCCCTACAGAACGGTACGTACCGGCCAGGTATACCGCTCTTCGATCAGTAACCGAGCCATCAGGCCCGGGAGAAAGCAATCGTGTAATCATGCAGGAACACTAACTTTAGCTCCCTGAACCAGTCCAGGTTCATCACAAACCGCACCGGACGCCTCATCACCGATTGCCATCGGTTCATCTTGATCCAGACCCGATGCGCTTCTTTTGGGTCAAAACCCGCCCTGATCATGATCCGTTGGAATTTTCCGGGCTTCTTCCATTTCTTCAACTGTATCGATCTCAGCCGGCTTCTAATCCAGGCGTCGAGGTCTCGAAACAGGTATTTGAATTCATGAACCCCAAAATAGCCAACCCAGCCTCGCAAGTATTTGTTCAGCTCTTGGATCACTTGGTACATCGATAGCGGATTGTTCCTGTGTGTCAGTTCCCGGACCCGGTATTTGAATCGGGTTTGTGCTTGGTTGCTGACCCGGATCTTGCCCATAAGGATCTGAAATCCCAGAAAGGTAATCTCCTTGATCGGCGCCACCCTGCTCTTCTCCCGGTTCACCGGGAGTCCGAGGACTTCCTCCAGATACGCTACCGTTCCCTTCATTACCCGTTGGGCGGCTCGCTCCGATCTCACTACGATCACGAAGTCATCCGCCCACCGACAGTACCCCAGGTTTCTCTCCTCCAGCTTGTGGTCCAGTTCATTCAAGACAATGTTGGAGAGCATCGGGGAGAGTGGTGAGCCCTGCGGACAACCTTTATTCGTTTCCTCCAATTCCCCGTTCACGATGACCCCTGCTTTCAGAAGCCTGGCAAGCAGGGTTACAAACCACTCGTCCGCCACTTTGCGACGGATCAGTCGCAGTATGAGCCCGTGGGGTATCTCGTCAAAGAACGACTTCAGGTCGACCGCTACCGCCCATTCTTTCCCTTCTTTCACCAGCCCCTGTAGATGCCGTATGGCCTGATGCTGGCTCCTGCCCCAACGAAAGCCGAAGTTGGATTCGGTGAATCCCGGATCGAAGCACTCTTCCAGTACATAGTGCATACTCGTGCCCACGATCCTGTCCATGACCACCGGTATCCCCAGCTTCCTCTGCTTGGATGTCCCGGGTTTGGGGATCAGTACCCGCTTGGCCGGTTGAAAACGGTAGTTCCCTGACTTGAGCTTGTCGTGAATCAGCGCCAGGAGGGATTCTTCCCGCTGCGCAAATTCCTCTACCGTCATCTGGTCTATTCCCGCTGCCCCGGCGTTCTTTCTAACCTGTTGCCATGCCAGCTGCAGGCGTCCCGGTTCATAGACCTTCACCAACACGTCGCTTACTTTCATCTCGCTTTCTCCGTGATCTCTCTTAACACCGAGGATTGCCGGTCTGGCGGGGCCACTTGGCCTGGACCGGACAACCTGCATAACCCCGGTGCGTTCGCACCGGGGTATCGCCTGGCGATTCGGTTGTCCCTGTTCGATTTCTGGTCCTCATCCGTCACAGCTCTGTATCGGCTCCTCTATGCGATCACTGCCACCTTTCGTTCACGACTTTCCCCATCCCGGTGACACCTCCGGAATGGCCAAGCGGTGGCATGCTGACTTTTTTTTTCAGCATGTTGATCCCCTTCTGCCTGGTCTCCAGGGTTTTCTCCTCTACGCTGTTACCAACGTTTCATCGGCCCTGAGTCTTCGGTACTACCCGTGAATCTGCCGCCCTCTGTCCCTCCTCGCTTCGGGGTCTCCTCGTCGATTCGGTTTTCTGTCGTCTCTGGCAACATCAACGACAGGACAGGAGGGCTTCCCTGGGTAAGACGCACCACCTCCCCATATCCCGTCCGGCTTCATGTCGGTTCAGTTCTCCGGATATCTGGCCTCGCCTAGTCACGCCGGCTCGACCCCTCCCCAACACCATGTAGCCGGTTCGCTGTTCGCTACGTACACGGGTTCTGCCTCATGCTTCCTTCAGACACCCCGTTTCCGGTAATGCCCTTGCCTTGTCGGCGTCGTCCTTCCGTCCGGTAACGGCGGACCATATTGTCCCAGGCTTAGCCTGGAACGGCGGCCTGTGCGTCATGCCAGGCACACGT
>NZ_JANIOA010000090.1 GCF_025175675.1 Sedimenticola hydrogenitrophicus | reverse complement strand
TGTAGATGGCTACAAAAATCCGCACTTATCTGGCGAACAATAGGTTGCCACGGAACAGCAGGCCGATCTGCGCATTCACGCAGACCAGTGACAGAAGAACCAAAATCGGGTAAAGAAGAAGGGCCGTTGAGACAGGTGCGATACCGGGTCTCATTGACTTGCCGGTCGCCCGATATCGCACCCCGAGCCGTGCAGAGCACGTGCCCGATAACTATTTATCTTTTCCCCCTGAGAATCAAGTCCTCATCGGCCTTTATCGCCGATGGAAAATACTGCTCGCCTGTACAACTGCGCCCGTTGTCACCGCCAGGTGGTGATTTGTAGCGACTGTGATCGCGGCAACATCTATTGCCATGGCGGCTGTGCCGAGACGGCGCGTCGGGCGTCACTGCGAACCGCCAACCAACGCTATCAGCAGACCCGCCAGGGGCGTTTTATGCATGCACAGCGCCAACACCGCTACCGGGTCAGACGGCAGAAAGTGACGCATCAGGGTTCCCCGCAACCGCCCCCCAATGATCCACTGCCCACCGACCTGGAGACGCCGGATGGCCGATCTGGCGCGGGCTCCAAGCCGATGGCCCGTCTTCACTGCCATTTCTGCGGCGGCGAGTGCGGGCCTTTTCTGCGTAACGGCCCCCTTCGTCGGCCTGCCGTGGCCGGTACTCTCGGGTCAATCACCCCACATTGGCCGGTGGGTGTCCACGCACGGCCCCCATGAGATACCCGGCCCAGTAGATTTGGAGAAGATCATTGACCATCAGCAAAGAACAAGAGGCACAGATCCTGCGCTATCACCATGTCGAGAAGTGGCGTGTGGGTACTATTGCCCATCAACTGGGGATACATCACAACACGGTCAACCGTGTACTGTCCCAGGCGGGGTTGCCGAAGGCGGTACGCTCACAGCGTCCGTCCATGATCGATCCCTATCTGCCGTTTCTCACCGACACCCTGTCCCGCTACCCGACACTCACCGCCAGCCGCTTGTACCAGATGGTACGTGAACGCGGCTACCCCGGCGGCCCGGACCACTTCCGCCATCAGCTCGCCTGTTACCGACCCCGACCCCGGCCCGAGGCCTTTCTGCGTCTCAGGACCCTGCCCGGCGAACAGAGTCAAGTCGACTGGGGACACTTCGGCAAGCTCACCATCGGCCGGGCGGAGCATGCCCTGATGGCCTTTGTCATGGTGCTCAGCTACTCGCGGCGCATCTTTCTGCGCTTCTTCCTCGGTGCCCAGATGGCCAACTTCCTGCGCGGTCATGAAGCGGCCTTCACTGCCTGGAACGGTCTGTCCAAGGTACTGCTCTACGATAACCTTAAGAGCGCCGTACTGGAGCGTCGGGGCGATGCCATCCGCTTCCATCCCACCTTGCTCGACTTCGCTGCCCACTACCGCTTCGAGCCGCGTCCGGTGGCGGTGGCCCGCGGCAACGAGAAGGGCCGGGTGGAGCGGGCCATCCGCTATGTACGCGATCACTTCTGGCCGGCGCGGCAGTGGCGGGACCTGGACGATCTCAACGCCCAGGCTGAGGCCTGGTGCAACGGCTGGGCCATGGACCGCCCCTGCCCGGAAGAGCGCTCCCTCTCGGTACGCCAGGTCTTTGCCCAGGAGCCGCTGCTGGCGTTGCCTGAGAATCCGTACCCCACCGATGAGCGGGTCGAGGTGCACATCGGCAAGACCCCCTATGCCCGCTTCGAGCGCAACGACTACAGCGTGCCCCACACCCATGTGCGGTGCACCCTCACCGTATCCGCCTCCCCCGGTGCGGTGCGCATCCTCGATGGCGGCCAAGAGATCGCCCACCATGTCCGCAGCTACGACAAGGGACAGCAGATCGAACGACCGGAGCACATCGAGGCCCTGGTGCAGCTCAAGCGCCAGGCCCGGCGCCATAGTGGACAGGACCGTTTGGCCCAGGCCACACCGGCCAGCCGCACGCTGTTGAGCCAGGCCGCCGAACGCGGTGACAACCTCGGCACCATCACCGCCACGTTGCTGCGGCTGCTGGAGGACTACGGTGCAGCGGAACTGGAGGCCGCCATCAATGAGAGCCTGGCTCAGGGCGTGCCTCACCCCAATGGCGTGCGCATTGCCCTGCAGCGGCGCCGGGAAGCCAGGAACCAGCCACCCCCGTTGGGGATAAGACTCACCGACGAGCG
>NZ_JANIOA010000009.1 GCF_025175675.1 Sedimenticola hydrogenitrophicus | reverse complement strand
GAAAACTCCACCGGCTAAAGCCGGTGGCTTCCGGTTACGGCTGAAAGCCGGATCGATCGGCCATTCGGCCGATTCCCCCTTTCCCTGAAGAGGAAAATTAAAGTGAATGAAGTAGAACGAGCCATGGCGTCCTGATGTTGACCCCCTCATCCTATCCTTCTCCCTGGGGGAGAAGGGACCCTTCGTTCAAGCTTTCATGCAGCTCCCATCAACCCGAAAACCTCATATCTCGCCATCCGTCGCCTAAAGGCGAGGGGCTTACAGATAAAACAAGGACAGCCATAACTTATTGATACGTGTAGTTACCCGCTCGAATTGAAATCTACAGAATAGTTGGTGAGAAGAAAGTTGGGTGTCTGAAGAATTGTCCCGCCCCACAGCGGCTACACTGGTTTCCAGGGGCCGGCCAGTCCCCACTGTCGGCCAAGGATGAGTCCATGTCCCAGGAGGCGCAGATGAACACAGACGAGATTCGGGCACTCCAGGCCCCCTTGAAGCGGCAATACCGGGAACAGCCGGAAACGGCATTGATCACCCTTCGGGCGCGCTCCCGGATTGGTGAAGGTATCACCTGCCGGATCGAAACCGGTAAGGCCCTGGTGGAGGCCGGGCTGCATCCGGCCACCGGCGGCGACGGCCTCTCGGCCTGTTCGGGAGACATGTTGCTCGAGGCGCTGGCCGCCTGTGCCGGGGTGACACTCAGCGCGGTGGCGACGGCCATCGGCATCGACCTGCGAGACGCCACGGTGAACGTGGAGGGCGATCTGGACTTTCGCGGTACCCTGGGGGTGGCGAGAGAGGTCGGAGTCGGATTCCAACGGATCCGGCTCCATTTCGAGCTCGATTGCGACGCCGACCCGGAAAAGCTGGATTCGCTGTTGAAACTGACGGAACGTTACTGCGTAGTCTATCAGACACTGTCTCAGGCACCGGCTATCGCGATCAGCCATGACGTGAAACCCATCTGATGGAGCGGTTAACCCAGGAAGGCGGTGGCTGTGGAGGAACCGCTCCCGAGCACCGAAATACCTACCACGCTCCTCTCCAACGGATCAGGTTGCATTTGAAACCACTGGTGGAATAAATCAGCCATACCGGTAAGAATAGCCGGCCGACTCCGACTCCGACTCAATAGCGAGGGCCAATGCAGCCGCCATCGAAGACAAACTGGGGCGCCGTGTTGATCGCCCTGACGGCCGGCATTATCGCGGCGGCCCATTACGGCAAGGCCCCATCAGCGCTGCCAGAGATCCGCGCCCAGATTCCCATCAGCCTGATCGTGGGCGGCTGGATCATGTCGGTGTTCAGCCTGACCGGCATGGCATTCGGCATCGCCGCGGGCACCTTCGCCGATCGCCTCGGAGCTCGACGAATGGCCATGCTCGGTCTCGGGACCCTGGGCCTGGGCAGCTTGGTCGGCGGCCTGGCCGGTTCCGGCGAGATGCTGTTGCTGAGCCGCGTCATCGAGGGGTTCGGGTTCATCGCCGTGGCGGTCTCGGCACCGGTGCTGATCATGCGGGCCACGGCGCTCAAGGATCTGCAGCTCGCGCTCGGCATCTGGACCACCTACATGCCGGCCGGCATGGCCCTCGCCATGATCTTCACACCGCTGCTGGTCACGCTCATGGGTTGGCGGGCGATCTGGCTGCTGATCGCGCTCGTCTCGCTGCTCTGGCTGCTCCTGGTCTGGCTGAAGGAGGGGAGTGGCAAGCGGGCAGGCACGGCGGCCGCACCCCCCGAACACGGCCTGCTGGAGAATATCCAGCTCACCCTACGCGCGCCGGGACCCTGGCTGCTGAGCCTCGGCTTCGGCTTCTACACCCTGCAGTGGATCTCCCTGATGGCCTGGCTGCCCAGCTTCCTGGTGGAGGAGCGTGGCCTGTCGCTGGAGATGACCGGGCTGCTGACCGCGCTGGTGGTGGCCGCCAATATCCCCGGCAACCTGGCGGTCGGCTGGTTGTTGCGCTGGGGGGTGCCACGCTGGTCCGCCCTGCTGATCTCCGGCCTCGGCCTCGGCCTCACCGCCCTGGGCCTGTTCAACGACGGCTTCGCCGATACGACCCGGTTTCTGCTCTGCCTGGCCTTCTCCTTCTTCGGCGGCATGACCCCCGGGGCGGCCCTTTCCGGCGCGCCCGCCGTGGCCCCCACCCGCGGCCAGATCGGCACCGTCAACGGCATGCTGGTACAGGGGTCGCACCTGGGCCAGCTGCTGGGCCCTCCGGCCCTGGCGGCGCTGGCCACCTACGCCGGGGGCTGGCAGGAGACGCGCTGGCTGATGCTGGCCGGCGCCGCTGGCATCGTCTTCATGGCACTGCTGTTCCGCCGCCTGGGGATCAGCGAAGCGACCGCGCACCGCCGGGTGGGTCCGACCGAGGCGGAGCCCGATACCTGAATCGGCGCCTTGAAGACCGGATCGGACCCGCTTGTTCCACTCCGGTCACAGTTTTGGCCTCCGTCAGTGGTCACCCCGGCGCCGCGCTTTGTGCCCCCGTTGAACCCCATGGCGTCCCGGAGTATGGTGGCAGCTCGGCTTTCGGGAGGTTTCTCAAGTCATGAGCAATCCACGTCACTCCCTGCTCTGGATGGGCATCTATCTGGCGGTGGTCGCCGGCGTCTGCCTGCTGCTGTTTGTGCCGCTGCAGACCGCCTTCATGGCCAACTGGGGCTTCAACTCCCTGATCATGGGCGCCCTGCTGATCGGTATCATCATCAATGCGCGCCAGGTGCTGATCCTGGAACCGGAGATCCGCTGGATCACCCTGTTCCGCACCGGGGAGGCGGGGATCTCGCTGGCGGAGAGCCCGCGTCTGCTCAAGCCCCTGGCGCGGCATCTGCACGGGCGGCGCAAGGACCGTTTCCGCCTCTCCGCCCTCTCGCTGAGGACCGTCCTTGACGGCATTCGCGCGCGCCTCGACGAGTCGCGGGAGATCTCCCGTTACATGATCGGGCTGCTGGTCTTTCTCGGCCTGCTCGGTACCTTCTGGGGCCTGCTCGGCACCATCTCCTCGGTGAGCAGCGTAATCGCCGGGCTGGACGTGGGCAATCGCGACTTCGCCGCCGTGTTCCAGCAGCTCAAGGCCGGACTGCAGCAGCCGCTGACCGGCATGGGTACCGCCTTCAGCTCGTCGCTGTTCGGTCTCGGCGGCTCCCTGGTGCTGGGCTTCCTCGACATCCTCGCCGGCCACGCCCAGAACCGCTTCTTCAACGACCTGGAGGAGTGGCTCTCCGGCGTCACCCAGCTGATCGACGAGCCCGGCAGCCAGCCCCTGATCGAGGATGCCGACAACCTGGAACAGCGCCTGAGCCAACAGCTGAGAGAGAAGCAGGATCAGCGCCGCCAGGCGCCGCCAGCAGGTGATGCAGCACCGCCGGCAAACGATACCGCGCCGCCGACGGAGGACGAGGCAGAGACCGGGCGACCCGGCACGGGCGGCAACTGAGGCCCCCATGTCCGCCATCTCCCGCCGCAACCGTCGCAACGTCAATGTCTGGCCGGGCTACGTCGATGCCCTGGCCGCCCTGCTCATGCTGGTCATCTTCGTCCTGCTGGTCTTCACCTTCGCCCAGTTCATGCTGTCCCAGATCCTCTCCAGCCAGGAGACCGAACTGGGCGACCTGGAGCAGCGCCTCCAGCAACTGACCGCGGAGCTCGGCCTGGAGCAGCAGAAGAACCGGACCCTGGTGGCCAACGTCGAGGACCTGTCCGGGCTGATCACCCAACTCACGGAGGAGAAATTCGAACTGGCCGGCCGGATGGAGCAGTTGACCCAGGCGCAGGCGGCCGATCGCCAACAGATCGAACAGCAGTTGCTCAACATCGCCAGCCTGCAGCAGGATATCGACCGGCTGCGGCAGCTACGCACCCGGCTGGAGGCGGAGATCGGCAACCTCAGCGCCAACCTCCGCCAGCAGAGCGATGAGGCGACCCAGCTGCGCGATCGCAGCAAGGCGCTGGAGGCACAGTTGGCCGACGCCAACGAGCGCACCCATCTGGCACAGGTGGAGATCGAGGAGCGGAAGATCCGCATCCAGGCCCTCAGCGCCCTGGTCAGTGAGCAGAACCAGGCGCTGGAGCAGGAGCGCCGCCTCTCCGCCGACGCCCAGGCCGAGGTGGCCCTGCTGCGGCGGATGATTGATGGACTGCGCTCCCAGTTGGCGGAGATCAACCAGGCGCTGGCCCAGGCCGAGAAGGACAAGCAGGCGCAGCAGGCCGAGATCAGCGATCTGGGTAAACGGCTCAATGTGGAGCTGGCGCGGCGGGTCAACGAGCTGGAGCGCTACCGCTCGGACTTCTTCGGCCAACTCAGCGGGCTGCTCAAGTCCAACCCCTACATCCAGGTCAAGGGCGACCGCTTCCTGTTCCAGTCGGAGCTGCTGTTCGATTCGGGTTCGGCCGAGCTGGGCGCCGAAGGGCAGCGCCAGCTCGATGAACTGGCCCGGGTACTGCGCGACGTGATCAAGATCATCCCCGAGCAGATCGACTGGATCCTGCGTATCGACGGACATACCGACCGGGTGCCGATCCGGAGTACCCAGTTCGCCTCCAACTGGGAGCTCTCCACGGCGCGCGCCGTCTCCGTGCTGCGCTATCTGGCCAGTCAGGGCATCCCACCGCGGCGCATGGCGGCCACCGGCTTTGCCGAGTTCCACCCGCTGAACCCGGCCGGCAGCGAGGCGGCCTACCGCCAGAACCGGCGCATAGAGATCAAGCTGACCGCACGCTGAGCCTCGCCGGCAGGCCTCTCGGATACCCCCCGGGGGCGCTCCCTGACGCCGGCCACTGATCCCACAGGAAAGCGCACCCCGATGGGAGGTCCATTCTCTGCTAATCTCCTAAGTGATTGAAGGAACAACGCCGCTTCCGGGCGGTATTCGCGCATCGGTTCAAACCGGCAGGGAACAATAACCGACGAATACACGACAGGATATTGCACCTCCCCCGACAACACCGACAGAACAGGAGGAAAGGCGACATGCTGTTCATCACCAATCGCTTCCCGAAGCAGAGCATCCGTTCCCGCGCCGGGCGCAAATTTGATTTCGACCTGGATAACAATGCGTCAAGCAACTCCATCTTCTTCTGCGAAAAGACCGACGACCAGGCCTACCGGGAGATCGGCAGTATCGAGTTCCTCACCCGGCTGAAACTCGCCCCGCAGCGGCAGCTACTCTTTTATATTCACGGCTTTTCCAATCTTCCGGAGGACATACTCCGTGCCGTGGAGGAGTTCCAGACGCTGTGCGACGAAAAGAAAGCAGACGAGGTGCTGGTGGTGCCGCTGATCTGGCCCTGCGACAACGATTTCGGTGTGGTCAAGGACTACTGGGATGACCAGAAATCTGCCGACTCAAGCGCCTACTCGTTCGCGCGCATCCTGGAAAAATTCGTGCACTGGCGCAATTCAGAAAAATACAATCCACAGGCCGACCCCTGCCTCAAGCGCATCAACGTCCTGGCCCATTCCATGGGCAACAGGGTGCTGCGCGAGACCCTGGCGGCCTGGAACCGCTATGACCTGGCGGACGGGGTGCCGCTCATCTTCAGAAACACCTTCCTGGTGGCCGCCGATATCGTCAACGAATCGCTGCAGCCGGGCAACCGGGGCGAACACATCTGCCACGCCTCACGCAACGTGATTGTCTACTACGCTTCCGACGACCTGGCCCTGCGCGCCAGCAAGGCCTCCAACCTGAGAAACAAGATCGCCTCCCGGCGCCTGGGGCACACCGGACCGGAGGATATGCAACTCGCACCCGCCAACGTGTACGCGGTGGATTGCGACGACGTCAACAACCTCTACGACAATCCCAAGGGGCACACCTACTTCCGGTCCGGAATCGTCGCGGGGAAGCCGGGCCTGGTATTCGAGCACATTTTCGAGGCGCTGCTGTCGGGCCGCGTCTTCCCCGACGAGGAGTTCCGCCGCACCACCATCATCCGGGAATAGGGCCGCCCGACCCGTAGGATGTCCGCCCCCGGGGCCGATTGTCCGGGCGGCAAACACACCCTGCCCAGCTCAGGTGAACAGCTCCAGCAGGTCCACCGAGCTATGCCGGCCCAGGTGGTGCCGGTTGTCGTCCAGCCAGGCCTGGGCGTAATCCCGGCCCTGGTCACGCAACATCTCCAGGAACGAGGCGTGGGTGTTCAGTCGGCTGGTATGGTTCAGCGAATTCATCAGGTCATTGGCCTCGATGAGATGGATCTTGAGATCCCGCACCTTGCGCTCGAATCTGCCCAGCACGTAGCGCGACCTGCCGTAGCGCTGCTTGATATCGGCGATGGCGCGCATCTCCCGCAGGAACGAGGCGCTGAAGCCGAGTTCCTGCGCCCGGGTCCTGATCTGCGCGGCGCTATCGGGATCACTGTCATGCCGTAGCGGCGTGAGCAACACGATAATGATGTCATCGCTTTTGCCCTGACTCAGCAGCGGGAAAATAGCGGGATTGCCGCTGTAGGCCCCGTCCCAGTATGGCTCGCCGTCGATCTCGATGCTGTGATGGACGGTGGGCAGACAGGCCGAGGCCAGCAGCACATCGGGAGATAACTCGTGGTTTTCGAATACCCGGATCTTGCCCGTTCTCACCTGCGTGGTGGCGATATACAGACGGATCGTTTCCGGCTCACTGAAGACGGAAAAGTCGATCACCCGCTCCACCAGATCACGCAGGGGATTGAGTGCCAGCGGGTTGAACTGATAAGGCGACAGGAACCAGCCCAGGGTCATCAGCGCCTGATACAGGGGGGAATATTCAATACTGTGTCCCGCCTGCCGGCTCAGTTCATGATCTGAACTGACAAAACTCATGCTGGCCTGCGTGCCCAACTCGCTCCAGAATTCACTCAGCTTGTCCCTCGCCCCCGGCCGCCCACCCTGGGCATAACCACAAGCCAGCAGCGCCGCATTCATGGCCCCGGCACTGGTGCCGCTGACCGCCTCGAAGCCAAGCCACGCCTCCTCCAGCAGGCGGTCCAACACCCCCCAGGTAAAGGCGCCATGGGCGCCGCCCCCCTGCAGGGCCAGATTGGTGACCCGTTCATGTTCAGGCATGGCATCCACTCCTTTGTTGCGCTGCAGCATAGGATCAAGGTAACCGGCTCCGAGAGGAAGGTCAAATGACATTTTGTGCCACCCACACGGCTGGCAGGACATTTTGTGCCACCCACACGGCCGGCAGGGTGAGGCAACCCCGGAAATGGAATAATTTTCGGGCTCCTCCGCATAATTCGTGGGTTGATGTATTACCTAAGACCAGCACCAAGCACATGATCCGCAGGAACAAATAATGCCGGGGTGCATGCTTCCGGTCGGCTTTTCCCAGAGCGGTTTTTTCTGCTCTCGCCAAGACGCCAAGAACGCCAAGAAAAACTGATTTATTCGCTTATATTCCGCTTCCTGCGGTCTTTGCGCTCTTGGCGAGAGAAAATGCCTTCTCTGCATATCCACCAGTTCTGTGGACGAGCTAATTTTCGTAACGCCGGTCGCCCGAGGAAAATAAATCTGATATATTCTGGCCATTGATTTTAACCACGGCTTGCCGGTCCCGCTACGACCCGCCGGCCCACTTCACAAGGAAGCGTACCGTGAAAGGCATAATCATCGCGTTGGCCCTGATAGCCGTAGGCTATTACATCTATCACAATCACTCCCCCTTCCAAACCACGGTCACCGATCCCTACTACGCCGAGATCCGCATCAATATCCGTGCCTCGAACGTGCAACTGGTCGGCTTCGGCAAAATGAACTCGTTGGCCGATTGCACGGCCCGTGCGGCACTGGTCTGGGCAAACACGCTGAAAACCCTGGGCGAGGTAGAGGTCAAGTCCGACTGTAAAAAAGAGATCAGCGCACGTTACAGGAAACTGTTCGTGAACGAGAAAATTCCGGCCAGTTATATCGCTCTCGACAGGGGGACCGATGGCGAACGGGATGCGCGGTTTATTTTCTACGGCATCCCCTCCAGTTATGTCAGCAGAGAGTGCCAAACCATTACCCAGCGCATCCGTCAGGGCTACAAAGGCAAGGTATTCTGCGTGCAGGGCAGCGTCAGTTAGTGGGAGAGGGCATTGCCCGCCGGTAAGCGCAGGGGTGTGCCTGGGGGTATTGTCCGACTTCAGGCACAACCGTGCCGGGCGACCGTAGTCGGTTTTTTGCTGGGCCGCCAACTATTCGCTTAGCGCACTGGCCCCCGGGGTTTGTGTCTGACGACACACTATCCGGGCACGCCTTCTGATACCATGCTCTCGTTTGCATGCGAAATCCGCCTGCACCGAGAACAAGAGTGACCATCACCGGGGGTTGTGAATATGAACGTTGTACAAGGACTGACCTGTCTTTTCTTTATCACCGCAACAAGCCTGGCTCATGCCGACAATCTGACCGTGGATGCTGCCATAGGCGGCGGCATTGGTGGCGCCCTGGGCGGTGCCGCCGGTGCGGAGATCGGGGGTCGCGAAGGTGCCATCATAGGCAGCGCCGCCGGAGCCGCCATCGGTACCACGATCAATACCCAGGGCGACTATCCCGAGAAGCGGGAAAGCCATGGACGCGTGATCGAGGTGGAACCGCTACCCCGCTACCGGGAGCCCAGCCGCTTCTGTCCCCCCGGGCAGGCCAAGAAAGGCCGCTGCTAAGGACTCGCGCAAAAATAAGTTTCGGTATTCGATCGCCACTGGACCACGCCGCCGGCGTTACGCTTTTTGCCAAGGGAACAGCCATTGCCTGCAAAGCGCGCCTTGCCGGCATGGCCCAGTGACGCCCTCGGTACTACGAAATTATTCTTGCGCGAGCCCTAAGCCTGACGGCGGGCGTGGTCAGGACTCGACAAACGCCCGCTCGATGACATAACTCCCCTGCACCCCGTGGCGCGACTCCTCGAAGCCGCGACGCTGGAGGATCGCACAGGTGTCCCGTAGCATGCCGGGGCTGCCGCAGACCATGAACCGGTCATTCTCCCGGTCAAACGCCGGCAGACCGATATCTTCAAACAGCTTGCCGCTCTCCATCAGGTCGGTCAGGCGGCCCTGGTTGGGGAATGGCTCCCGCGTGACGGTGGGATAATAGATCAGCTTTTCCCGCACTAGGTCGCCGAAATATTCGTTTTGCGGCAGCTCCTCGATAATCATTTTTCGGTAGGCCAACTCCGAAACATAGCGTACGCCATGGGTGAGGATCACCTTGTCGTAGCGCTCGTAGATATCCGGATCCTTGATGATGCTGAGGAAGGGCGCCAGACCGGTGCCGGTGGCCAGCAGATAGAGACGCTTGCCCGGCAGCAGGTGATCGGCGATGAGGGTGCCGGTGGGTTTCTTGCTGAGCAACAGTTCATCCCCGGCCTGAATCTTCTGCAGCCGCGAGGTGAGGGGGCCATCCGGCACCTTGATGCTGAAGAATTCCAGCTCGTCCTCGTAGTTCGCGCTGGCGATGCTGTAGGCACGCATCAGCGGCCGCCCCTCCACCTCGATGCCGATCATGGTGAAGTGGCCATTGTGGAAACGAAACGCGTCGTTGCGGCTGGTTTTGAAACTGAACAGCGTGTCGTTCCAGTGATGCACGCTGATCACCCGTTCACGTATAAGATTGCTCATTACATCCAGCCCTGCCCTGGTAAATGCCATTGTTGATGGTATTGACCATAACGCCGGGCGGTTTGCTGCAAAAATAACTTGTTGGAATCAGCTTATACGGGAACTGCAACCACACAGATCATGCTGTTGCACCAGTGGACTAGGAGCCTGTCGGGTTTAACACTGACCTACTGCGGAAAAGCCGAATTTGGCCATATTTTCCGATCTTTCTCGTTAAATAGGTCCACTATTCCATCCTTAGGTCCGTAAACGGTGCATCCCTGCACCACTCCTCGCCTCGAAAGATCAAAAAATCTGGCTCAATTCGGCTTTCCCTCGCTACGGTCGGTCAAACCCGACAGGCTCCTAGCGCCTGAAACCGCAGGCGGCCACGGCACGGGACAGATCATTGGCCAGGGCCTCGCGCTCGGACTCCACCAGACATTCGCCGATTTCCACTTCCGATTCAGCCGACTGCAGGTAGAGGTGTGCGGCCGCCAGCCGGCTGTCACCCCGCTGAAGATTCACCCGCGCCAGTGGAGGCCGGACCTGAAACACCGGTTGATCGCCCCCCTGTATCACCCGTATCGCCGATGGCTCGACCGCGATCACCTCACGGGAGTAGACCTTCAATGAAGTCCGGTAGAAGACGCAGGCGAGCACCACCAGCTCCGCGACGATGAAGGGGAACACAAGCCAGGCACCCAGCGACCAGAAGACCAGCCCGATACCCAGCATCACCACGGCAATCACATTGAACAGCAGCTTGGCATGCCGCCACTTGAGGGAGTTGTTGGGACGGACAATGAACACCTCGCCCCGTGACTCGGGCATTTCATAATGCATCACCATACCGAACCTCCTCCGCGGACCACCCTCCGCGGTGGGCAATTCCGACTCCGTGCCGGCCCCGCTCGTGGCCGGTCAACCCGGGTCGGTTCGCTTCAGATTGGTCACCAGGTAGATAACACCCAGGGCCAGGGCCAGGGAAAACCACATCAGCGCATAACCCCGGTGACGTTGCGGATTGAGCCAGGTGGCCTGCCGCTGCTGCCTGTAGTGCTCGATGATCCGCGCATCCTGCAACAGGACCAGTGGCTGCAGATCCACTGCCAGCACCTGGCGCAGCCAGGCAAGGTCGAGATAGGGCAGCTCCAGCAGCGGTGCGTCGGCTCGATAGCGCAACTCCCCCAGCCGCATCCCGGGACGCGGCGCGGCCACCAGCATGCCCCGCAGTTCCTGATCGCGCGGGCGTAAAGCCGGGTCGCCGAGCAGCGGCTTGCCCTCGGCGTTCGCGGGGACCCAGCCCCGGTTGACCAGCAGGTGCCTGTCGGAGCCCGCCAGCTGGAACAGCGCGAACCGGTGAAATCCCAGCCGCCCCCCAAGGAGTTGATTGTTGAGCAGGATAACGGGGGTATCCCTGAACTGGCCGGTAACCGCTCCCAGGCGATTGATGAGCCGTGGATCGGTAAAATCGGTGGCGTTCAGCTGCAGTACCGGCTGGGCGCTGTTCTGCTCGAAGTGCGCTATCAACCGTGCCTTCGCATCCGCGCGCTGCAGTTGCCAAACACCCAGGGAGGTCAGCAGCGAAACCAGCACCAGGCTCAGCAGCGTCATCCATCGGGTCGGCCGGAAACGGTAACCTCCTGGCGCTATCGGCAGACCACGGATCGACCGCGGCGCGACGCTACGGCGCTGGGAATGGGGCTGGGGATGGGCCGGGCTCATAACCAGTAGACGAAGGTAAACAGGAGCAGCCAGACCACGTCGACAAAGTGCCAGTACCAGGCGCTGGCTTCAAAGGCGAAATGGCCGAGCGGGGTGAAATGGCCGGCGAGACTGCGCCCCAGAACGACCATCAGCATGATCGCCCCCACCGTTACGTGCAGACCATGGAACCCGGTCAGCATGATGAAGGTGGTACCGTAGATGCCGGAACCGATACTCAGATTGAGTTCGGTGAAGGCGTGCCGGTATTCGTAGGCCTGTAGCGCGAGAAACAGCAGCCCCAGCGAAACGGTCAGGATCAGCCCGACGATCAGCTGGCGACGCCGCTCCGCCTTGAGCGCCCAATGGGCCCAGGTCACCGTGGCCGCGCTGGAGAGCAGGATCAGGGTATTCAGCGCGGGAATCCCGGCGGCCTCCATGGGCGCCTTGGCCACACTGAACTGACTGGCGTCGGGCAGTTGCAGCAGCGGCCAGGCGGCGATGAAATCGGGCCAGAGAAACAGATGGGTACTGGCCTCGCCACCCTCGCCGCCCAGCCAGGGGACGGAGAGCACCCGGGCGTAAAAAAGCGCGGCAAAAAATGCCCCGAAGAACATCACCTCGGAGAAGATAAACCAGCACATGCCCCAGCGGTAGGAGCGTCCCACCTGCTGGTTATAGCTGCCGGACTGGCTTTCACGGATCACCGTTCCGAACCAGCCGACCAGCATCAGCACCATGATCAATCCGCCAAATATCATCAAGGTACTGCCGATGTTCGCACCGGTGAGCAGGCGGGCAAAGCCTACGAACAGCGCGCACAGCCCGATGGAGCCGAGGATCGGCCAATAGCTGTTGTGCGGCAAGTAATATCTCTCGGTTGCTGAAGACATGTCCAAGTGCTCCGTTGTGGCTTGGAAAATCCGCGCCCGCCTCACGAGCCGGGAGCGGCCTCCCGGTTCAAGCTGTTGAACAGGGTATAGGCGATGCTGATGGTGCCCACCTCGGGGGGCAACGCCCTGTCCACCATAAATCGCACCGGCATCATTCGCTGCTCTGCGGGAGCAAAACGCTGTTGCCGGAAACAGAAACACTCCAGCTTGCTGACGTAACCGGCGGCGGTTCCCGGCGCGATACTGGAGACCGCCCGCACCGTCATCGCCTGATCCGTGGGGTTTCGCGCCTGATAGCTCACCGTGTAGAGCCTGCCCGGTTGCACCCGCAACCTGGATTGGCTCGGACGGAACTCCCAGCCCCCGGCCAGGTTGCTGCCGGAGAGAAACTCCACCGTCACCCAGCGGCTACCGTCGACCGTCGTCGGATCCATCGCCGTGATCTGCTTGACGCCCTTGCCGTTGAGGCCGGTGATATCACAAAACACCTCATACAACGGCACCAGGGCAAAGCCGAAACCGAACATGGCCAGGGTGATACCGGCCAGCTTCAATGCCAGTGTCCGATTGCTCTGCTGTCGGGCCGATTGCTTCACGGGTCACAGATGAGTCAGGATAATGGCACCGAAAAATGTCAGTGCGGCCAGGAACAGAAGCAACGCCAACAGCATATTATTGCGCCGGCGGCTGTACTGATGAGCGTTGGTTCGCGGCTGCACGGCTCAGGTCCCCTCATGCTGCAACTCGCCCTCCGCCAGCTTCGGCGGCTCCTGGAAGGTGTGATAGGGTGCCGGCGAGGGCACGCTCCACTCCAGTCCGATCGCACCGTCCCAGACCCGGGCCGGGGCTTTGCTGCCGGAACGTATGGTCTGGAAAACGATATAGACAAAGATCAGCTGAGTGAGTCCAAAGCCGATACCACCGATGGACGAGACCTGGTTCCAGTCGGTGAACTGGATGGCGTAATCCGGCACCCGTCGTGGCATCCCGGCCAGGCCGAGAAAATGTTGCGGGAAATAGAGCAGATTGGAGAACACGATGGAGCACCAGAAATGGATTTTACCCAGGCGCTCGTTGTACATATTCCCGGTCCATTTCGGCAACCAGTAATAGACCGCGCCGAAGATCCCGAACACCGAACCGGTGACCAGCACATAGTGGAAATGGGCGACCACGAAATAGGTGTCCTGGTATTGGAAATCGGCGGGCGTGATGGCCAGCATCAACCCGGAGAATCCGCCGATGGTAAACAGCACGACAAAGGAGATCGCCCACAGCATCGGCGTCTCGAAGGTCATGGAGCCGCGCCACATGGTGGAGACCCAGTTGAAGATCTTCACCCCGGTGGGCACCGCGATCAGCATGGTGCTGTACATGAAGAACAGCTCGGCGGCCAGCGGCATGCCCACGGTGAACATGTGATGGGCCCAGACGATGAAGGAGAGAAAGGCGATGGAGGCGGTGGCATAGACCATCGAGGCGTAGCCGAACAGGGGCTTGCGCGCGAAGGTGGGGATGATGGTCGAGACCACGCCAAAGGCGGGGAGGATCATGATGTAGACCTCGGGATGGCCGAAGAACCAGAAGATGTGCTGGAACATCACCGGGTCCCCGCCGCCGGCGGCATTGAAGAAACTGCTGCCAAAAAAGCGGTCGGTGAGCAACATGGTAACCACCCCGGCCAGTACCGGCATGGCGGCGATGAGCAGAAAGGCGGTCACCAGCCAGGTCCAGACAAACAGCGGCATCTTCATCAGGTTCATGTCCGGGGTTCGCATATTCAGGATGGTGACGATGATATTGATCGCCCCCATCAGCGACGACAGGCCCATGAGATGAATCGAGAAGATCAGGTAGGGGAAGGCGTCGCCGGTCATCAACACCAGCGGCGGGTACATGGTCCAGCCCCCGGCGGGGGCACCGCCGGGCATGAACAGGGTACTCAACAGCATGCTGAAGGCGAATGGCAGAATCCAGAAGCTCCAGTTATTCATGCGCGGGAAGGCCATGTCGGGCGCGCCGATCATCAGCGGGATCTGCCAGTTGGCCAGGCCGACAAAGGCCGGCATCACCGCACCGAAGATCATCACCAGCGCATGCATGGTGGTCATCTGATTAAAAAACAGGGGATCGGTAAACTGCAGCCCCGGCTGAAACAGCTCGGTGCGGATCACCATCGACATGCTGCCACCGATAAAGAACATCAGCAGCGCAAACAGCAGGTAGAGCGTGCCGATATCCTTGTGGTTGGTGGTCACCACCCAGCGCCAGAGACCGGGCGGTTTTTCATCTGCATGTGCGTGTACCGATTCGGTCATGGGATTCTCCTCAGCGCGCTGACTTTATCTGGGCCGGCTGCACCATGTCTCCGCTATCGTTGCCGAAGGCATTGCGCTCATAGCTGATCACCGCGGCGATATCCAGGTCGGACAGCTGGTCGGCAAACGCCTGCATCGCCGTACCCTGTTTTCCCTTCATCACGATCTCGATATGCGCATCCACCGGGCCGGTCGCTACCGGACTGCCCTTGAGCGCCGGGAAGACATTGGGGATGCCGACGCCCCCCGGCTGATGGCAGGCGGCGCAGATCTTGTTGTAGACATCCTCGCCCCGCTCGACCAGTTGCTCCAGGCCCCACTCCTGCTCCGCCAGGGCCTGTTCACTGCGTTGCGCCACTTTCCGGCTTTCGACCCACTGCCGGTACTCCTCCTCGGTCTTGGCCTCCACCACGATCGGCATAAAGCCGTGATCCCGACCGCACAGCTCGGCACACTGGCCGCGGTAGGTGCCGGGCTCTTCTATCCAGGTCCAGGACTCGTTGATGAAACCGGGAATGGCGTCGCGCTTCCAACCCAGATCGGGCACCCACCAGGCGTGGATGACATCATTGGACCCGAGCAGAAAACGTATCTTTTTTCGGATCGGCAATACCAGCGGCTCATCCACTTCGAGCAGATAGTTTTCACCCTTGGGAGAACGGTTCTTGATCTGGTCACTCGGGGTCGCCAGCAGGCTGAAAAAACTGACCTCATCATCCAGGTAGCGATAGTGCCACTTCCACTGGTAGCCGGTGACCTGAATGGTCAGATCGGGATCGCTGGTATCCTCCATGGCAATCAGGGTCCGGGTCGCCGGGATCGCCATCGCCACCAGGATCAGGCTGGGCACCAGGGTCCAGATCACCTCGACCAGGGTGCTCTCGTGAAATTTTGCCGCCACCGCGCCTTTCGAACGACGATGCCGGACAATGCTGTAAAACATCGCACCGAAAACCAGCGCGCCAATGGCCACACAGATCCACAGGATAATCATGTGCAGGTCATAGATCTCCCGACTGATCGGGGTCACGCCTTGACGCATGTTGAGGGCGAAATCAGCCTGGGCCGGAGATGCCGCCAGCCCAGGCAGCACCATGAAAAGACCGGTAATTTTTCCTTTTATCCAGTTCAATGCAGCCTCCAACTCCAGCGATTGCGACTAGCAGCGATGGCTTTTTTTTGGCCTGAACTTCACATGGTCAAATACTTGGGTGCGGTGGCCAAATCTGGCTACAGCTTTAGATGCTTACTCTGAAAGTAGCGAATGGGTGTCAGATGAGTAACAGGCGAGCCGGTGAACAACAGGGCGGTTGCCATGCACCTGATGCTACGATCAAGACAGCACCCTAAGCATAGTTGATGGATGGAGTTATTCAAACGTTGGAACCGATCTTATTCCTTTACTATCTGCCGGTGTTTTATAAGGTTTCTTGATTACCATCCAGATTCGGCCATGATCGAAATGGCACTTACTTAAGGCGAATTGCAGGATTTTCGTCATTCCGGCGCAGGCCGGAATCCAGGAATACCGCACTATTAAGCAGTCTGGATTCCGGCCTGCGCCGGAATGACGGTGGCTCTTGGCTTAAGTAGGTGCCATTCGGCCATGATCGGGCATTGTTCATGAAGCGACGTATGCACGCAAACAGGCTTCCGGCCTCCTGCATGTAGTGTGCAAAGTTATTGCGAAGTTACCATTATTTGCCTTCATTGCGTTCAACCACCGCCATGCTCTCCCCGCCCCCTTTACCGGTCCACTGGTTGATCAGGTCGATCGGCAGCGGAAACACGATGGTGTGGGTATTCTGGCCGGTGATCTCGGTCAGGGTCTGCATATAGCGCAACTGCAGCGCCTGCGGCTGTTTGGCCAGTATCTGGGCCGCCTGAAGCAGCTTTTCCGACGCTTCCAACTCACCCATGGCGTGGATTACCTTGGCGCGTCTGGAACGCTCCGCCTCCGCCTGCTTGGCGATGGCGCGGATCATGCTTTCATCCAGATCGACATGCTTGATCTCCACATTGGCGACCTTGATACCCCAGGCGTCGGTCTGTTTGTCCAGGATCTGCTGGATATCGATATTGAGTTTGTCACGCGCAGAGAGCATGTCGTCAAGCTCATGCTGGCCCAGGACCGAACGCAGGGTGGTCTGGGAGAGCTGGCTGGTCGCCTCAAGATAGTTCTCGACATGGATGATCGCCCGTTCCGGGTCCACCACCCGGAAATAGATCACGGCGTTGACCTTGACCGAGACGTTATCCAGCGAGATCACATCCTGGGTCGGCACATCCATGACCAGCGTCCGCAGATCGACCCGGACCATCTGCTGGATCACCGGCACGACGATGATCAGACCCGGCCCCTTGACCCGATAGAAGCGCCCGAGCATGAAGATGACACCCCGCTCATACTCGCGCAGGACGCGGAACATCATGATCAACATCATGACGATGATGACCAGTAAGGTTAAGACAAAGTAGTATCCGCCCGCCATCTCACTCCTCCAGCTTGTCGACCACAAGGGTTAGTCCATCGATAGCCTTGACCCGGACCCGGTCGCCGGGGGCCAGCGGTTCACTACAGCGCACCGACCAGAGCTCCCCCTCGTAACGGGCCAGGGCCAGATCGGCATTGACTTGTTCGATGGTCACACACTGATCGATCGCCAGGTCCGCACCGTAGACCCGGGGGCGTCGATGGGAACGCATCGCCATGCCCAGCACCATGAACAGCATCGCACCGGTCATCAGCGCCAGTGCCACGATCACCGGCATGGCCACCTGGTAGGCGGGGATGTCGGTATCCATCAACATAATCGAGCCGATAACGAAGGCGATCAGCCCGCCGATGCCGAACACGCCGAAACTCGGCATCATCACCTCGGCGGCGATCAGCCCCACGCCGAGCAGCATCAGGGCGAGACCGGCATAGCTGACCGGCAGTATCTGAAAGGCGTAGAGTGCCACCAGCAGGCAGGTTGCGCCGAGGATGCCGGGCAGGCCGAAGCCGGGGTTGGAGAACTCGAAGATCAACCCGTACAGGCCCAGCAACATCAACACATAGGCGACATTGGGATTGGTGATCACGGCGAGGAACTCACTCCGCCAGTCCGGGTCGTGGACCACTCGTGGGGCGGTGGCGAGATCGAGCGTAACCTCCCGCTCGCCGATCTTCACGCGCTTGCCCTGCAGCGCCTTCAACAGCGTCTCGGTATCGGCCGCCACCAGGTCGATCACCCCCATCTCCAGGGCGCGGGCGGCGCTCAGGCTCGCCCCCTGGCGCACCGCCTTTTCGGCCCAGTCGGCATTGCGCCCGCGCAGCTCGGCAAGGCTGCGGATGTAGGCCACGGCATCGTTGGTCACCTTGCGCTCCATCGCGCTCTTCGGCAGTAGGGAGTCCGCAGCGTCGTCGTCCTTGCTATCGGCATCACCTTGCGGAGTCGCATCACCCGGTGCGGCCTGATCTTTCGAGGCCCCATCGGCGGATGGGGTCTGCTCCTTCGACGACGGCTCCTTCGGGGACGGACGCTCCCGCTCCGGTGACGGACTCATCGGTGTACCGATCGAGACCGGGGTCGCCGCGCCGAGATTGGTGGCCGGCGCCATCGCCGCGATATGGCAGCTGTAGAGCAGAAAGGTCCCGGCACTGGCGGCCCGCGCGCCCCCGGGCGCCACATGACAGATTACCGGAATCGCGGAGGCCAGCACCCCCGCGATCATATCGCGCATGGAGCTGTCCAGCCCGCCGGGGGTGTCGATGCGCACCAGCACGGCCGCCGCCTCCGCTTCCGCCGCCCGCTCGAGCCCACGCACCAGATAGTCGGCCGTAGAGGGCCCGACCACGCCATCGAGTTTCAGCATCCATAGCGCCCCGGGCGGTGGCGTCGCCGGCTCCACCGCCGCTACCGGCGTCGTCAGCACCGCCAACAGAAACCACATCAGCAGCCCGAGTCTGGTATCCAGTCCGTTCATACCTGCCTCACCTTCTACCGAGTTAAGTATAGAAGGCCCAGCCCGAATATTGCGTCTGGACGTCATCCGCTAGCGGATAAGGGGGGTCTGTTCCCGGCGGCGGATCACACCGGGGCGGGGAGAGGATACTGTCTATAAGGACCCGCGCAAGAATAAGTTCCTGTATTCGGTCGCCCCTGGACCCCGCTGGCGGCGTTACGCTTTTTGGCAAGGGAGCGGCCATTGCCTGCAAAGCGTGCCTTGCCAGCGTGGCCCAGGAACGCCCTCGGTACTACGGAATTATTCTTGCGCGGGTCCTAAGGAGTGATCAATCCGCGGCCGGCCTGTCGGTTCACGCAGGCCTGCCGAGCAGGCTGCTAGTCCGGGCTGTGGCTGCCGGCCACATGACATTGATTGCGGCCCGCGCTTTTGGCGGCATAAAGGGCGTGGTCCGCGCGGGCCAGCAGCTCACGCGGCTCCTCCTTGTAACGGTACGTCGTGATGCCAATACTGACCGTTACCTGGAGCGGTACTTTCCGAAACAGGAGCACCGACTGTTCAACCAGTACTCTTAAACGCTCAGCGATCTCCTGTGCCTGCGTCAGATTGGTATTGGGCAGGAGTATGACAAACTCCTCGCCCCCATAACGGGCGATGACATCAAACTCCCGAAGGCCGTCGAAAAGCACCTTGGCGGTGTTGATCAGCAACTGATCACCGGCGACATGACCATATTGATCATTCACCTGCTTGAAGTGATCGAGATCGAGGATCAGCAGGCTCATGGCGATTTTCTCTCGATTGGTCCTGCCCAGTTCCCGATGTGCCAAGCGGAAAAACTGCCGGCGATTGTAGATCCCGGTGAGTGGATCGTGGGTTGCCAGCTCCCGCAGCATCTGCTCCTGCTGCTGACGGCGACCGATATCCATGCGGATGATCCAGCCACTGATCACGACCATCAGCAGAAAGGTCGCGGTCAGGGGCAAGGCGATCCGGTGGGAGGTGTTCCTTGCCGGAGAGCGTTCATCCCAGGCCAGGGTGAGCCGGGATTTCGCCTCCAGGTCCTGGATGGTATGGGACAGGGCCGGGTCGATGGCGGCCCCGCCGGCAAAACGCAGATTGGGGATTTTATAAAGCTCACCGATGGTCGCAATATATTCGGGACTGATGCTCCTGGCGATCAACAGGTAGGCGCCGTCCGCCGCCGGGCTGCGCTCAAACTCGGGAGTGAAGGTATCCACCGCCAGCAGCATCAATTGCCCGTCGATGTCTATAAAGGCATTTTGGGGATCGGGCCGGCTGGTGTCCGCGCGGATAACGGGGACCAGTTTATCGAGCCCGGCCCGCCTGAGACCGGCCAGTACCCCGGTGGCCTGCTTTCCGTCACGAAAGGCGATGGCTTCGCTATTGTCGCCGCGCACGGCAATGGACAGGGCGATCAAGAGATTGTCAGCCATGTAGGTGCCGATATTTTCATCGGCCCACTGTGGATCGGGCTGCTGAATCAGGTTTTTATGGGCGACATCCCAATAGGCGTATTCAGTGAGCAGATCGCCCAGCCGTCGCGACTCGATATCCAGGGCCACCTCGACCCGGCTTTTCATCTCGGCCCGGGCCTGGTTATCGATGCTTTCGGTGGCGAAGCGGAAGATGAGGTAATAGCCGCCGAAACTGATGCAGAGTACCACCAGCAGGAGGATAAAAATGCGCCGCCCTGAATCACTCTCCTGATAGCGAGCGGGAAAATCGTTGGGGCTGTTTTCTGATCTGTTCACAAGCCGTTATCGAATCGCACTCGACTGTTTGTCAACCAAGACCCGTTTATGACGGGAAGTTAATGACAAGGGTCTCAATAATGGTAAGACCACTTTCTATCCGATATCCTCTTTGCGTAGCCTAGTTAAACATACATTCAGACCAACTGTACCGTTTTTATTTACTTATTCCTTTATTTCCTCAACCGAGGAGTTGCGGCCAGGATGCTACCCCGATTCATGCCACAGCGTCGCGACAAGGGCGGATAACCCCCTGCCAGGTGAGAATCCCCACGGAGTGTGAGTGACGCCGTTTCAGGCACGTTGCAAACCAGTCCCCTGCCAGCGCCAAGCGCAACCACCTATCATAAATGTAATCTCCAGGTCAGCGTCCTGTTGGGATCACCCCCCTAAGATGGCGTCACGGTTTCCCGAAGTACCGAGTAAATTCACTAATCAAACCGTTATAGGAGATTCATTATGTCTATCAAAAAATCCGTCATTGCCCTGACCCTCAGCGCATTCATCGTCCCTGCCGCCTTTGCCGACAACGGCTGGAGCTGGGTCGATGACCAGATCGGCTGGACGCCCCATGCCACGCCCAGCAGCAAAAGCCGCGCCGAGGTGAATCAGGAACTGGAGGAGTTTCGCAATAATCCGGTGGATTCCGCTGGCTGGAGCTACGCCGGGAATGAGCTCGGGTATGTGCCGCCCCAGCACAGCTACGGATTTGAAAAAGGCAAGGTCGTGCACACCGATGAATTTGATCACGGTACACCCCACCCGGTTACGGCCATGACCGATGAAGAGCGCCTCCAGTATGAGGCGTTGTACACCAATGGTTGATTTGTATTGATACGCACCGTGCGCTTTCCCGGCGTTGCGGCTGGGAAAGCGCAACCAGTGAGGATTCCCGACAGTTGCCGTGTAAACCACGGCAACTGTCATTTGGGGCGTTGAATGTTAGAAGTTATAGATCAACCGCGTCCTGAGATCCGTGGCATCATTGGCACTGTTTTCATAGTCCAGTATGGAAAAATCCACGGAGGCGACCAGGTTTTCAAACTGACCGCCAAACTTGTACTGAAAATTGAGCGTCCATTCATCAAGATCCGCGCCAGCCGCGGGATTGTCGAAAGCGGTATAGAGCAACCTGCCGGATACACCGGCATTTTTGTAGGCAATCCCGAGCTGATAGGCATCCGTGCCTGCCTCAAAGGCGCCGACACCCGCTGTCTTAGTGGTGGCGGTGTACTGATAATAGGCCCCCTGCCCCAGACCACGGAAAACCCTGGCATCACCGGCATCGCCACCGGCGGTCGTATACCCGGCGAATAGATCGACACCCGCCAGCGCCGGCAGGCGTACACCGGCCTTCAGGCCGACCAGGTCATTGTTGTCCAGGGCCGCATCATCCCAGTCGGTATGGTAGTACTGCGCGGCCACATACGGTCTGTAGGCGGCGTCAAAGCTGTACTTCGCGTCTGCATAAATCCCCCGTACCTCATCGACAACATCGGCGTACTGCGCCTGAAGATCCAGTCCCCCAAGGGATGAATTTTTCACTGACAGGATCCACATGCCGTCATCCCCGACATCATAAAAGTCACCGGGTCTTCCCGTGCCGTTGGTCTCGAACCGCACAAACGCGTTATCGCCATAGAATGACTTGTCGGTACGGGTCTGGTACTTCGACACCCAACCGGCCGTCACTTCGGTATCAGGGATATCGCTGTTTTTCAGGGAATACATTTCAAACGATTCCTTGATCAGCCTCGATCCGGAATTGGCCACCAGCGGCGAAGCGAAGTGCTGCCGGCCACCCTTGAACCGGGTGTTGTTGAGATCATACTGCAGGTACGCCTCCGAGAGGACAGCGCCTTCCGCGTCTAAGCTGCCGGCGGTTTTCCCATCGAGATCATCCTTGCTGCCGACAAACGACGCCTGGAACTCTCCCCCCAGCCGCAGGCCGTTGAAGGTACCGGTTGAGTATGAAAGATAACCACCGTTGACCCAGATACGGCTGTCGTTTTTACCCGCGCCGTCAAAATCCTGGGCAAAGTAGTATGACTTCAGGGCACCCTTCACATCACCTTTCGCGAACCAATCTTTCAGTGTGGTCACATCGCCATCGGCCATGGCCGTTGACGAAAATCCCGCCAGGCCGGTCACTACCGCCAGCCCAATCACGCTTAATCGCTTTTCCATCGTTTTATCCTTTCGTGTTTATCATGTTTGTTTAGTATTTTTCGACCCGATTCGGACAGGTCAATCCCCATCACGCGCCATTACTTTTTCATCGTCTCCTCCTCGCCCAGTTCGCGGCTTTTCCACAGGTAATAAACTGTCGGCAGCACCACTAGCGTCAGCACTAGGGCGCTGGCCATACCGCCGACCATGGGGGCGGCGATACGGCTCATCACTTCCGACCCGGTACCGCTGCCATACATGATCGGCAGCAGGCCACCGATAATGGCGGCGGCGGTCATCATGACCGGGCGTACGCGCAACACCGCGCCATGCAGTACCGCGTGCCGCAGGGTCTCCTGTCTGGGATGCACGCCCTGCTTCTCGCATTTGGCCTGCATCTGCAGGTACGCCTGATTGAGATAAACCAGCATGATCACGCCGATTTCCACCGCCACGCCGGCCAGCGCAATGAAACCGACACCCACCGCGACGGAGAAGTTGTAACCCAGCAGATACATCAGCCAGACCGAGCCCACCATGGCCAGGGGCAGGGTGCTGAGGATGATGACCACCTCGGTAAAGCGACGGAAGTTCATGTACAGCAACACCACGATAATCATCAGGGTCATCGGCACCACATAGGTCAGCTTCTCCTTGGCGCGCAGCATGTATTCATACTGCCCGGACCAGACCACGGAATAGCCGGCGGGCAACTTGAGCTGGTCGTCCACCACCGCCATGGCCTTTTGTACGTAGCTGCCCACGTCCACCCCCTCGATATCGACGAAGGTCCAGCCGTTGAGACGCGCGTTTTCGCTCTTGATAGCCGGCGGGCCGTCCTCCACGTAGACACGGGCCACATCGGCGAGCGCGATGCGCTGGCCGGCCGGCGTAACGATGGGCAACAGAGCGAGTTGCTCGGGCGAATCACGATAGTCCTGCGGATAGCGCAGGTTGATCGGGTAGCGTTCCAACCCTTCGATGGTCTGGCTGACATTCATGCCGCCAATGGCCGTGGAGACAATCTGTTGCACATCGGCGATATTGAGGCCGTAGCGCGCCGCCCTGGCGCGCTCGATATCCACCTTGATATAGCGGCCACCGGCGACCCGCTCGGAATAGACCGAGGCCGTGCCCGGGACATCCTTGAGGATCCGTTCCAATTGCTGGCCGATCTGCTGGATCTGGGCAAGATCCTCTCCCGCAACCTTGATCCCCACGGGCGTCTTGATGCCGGTGGCCAACATATCGATGCGGGTCTTGATAGGCATTACCCAGGCGTTGGTCAGTCCCGGCAGTTTGACCAGCGCATCCAGCTCCTTTTTCAATTTCTCCGTTGTCATGCCCGCACGCCACTGCTCTCTGGGCTTGAGCTGGATAAAGGTCTCGACCATGGTCAGGGGCGCGGGGTCGGTAGCGGTTTCCGCCCGGCCGATCTTGCCAAACACGGTTTCCACTTCCGGCACCGTGGCGATCAGCTTATCGGTCTGCTGCAGCAGTTCACGCGCCTTGCCGATGGACAGTCCCGGATAGGTGGTGGGCATGTACATCAGGTCACCCTCGTCCAGCGGCGGGATGAACTCGCTGCCGATTTTGTTCACCGGCCAGAAGCCGATAAGCGTAACCAGCAACGTCAGGACGAGTGTTGTCTTCGGAAAACGCAAAACCGTTTTGAGCACCGGCATATAGCCGCCGATCAAAATCCGATTGATTGGATTTTTATGTTCGGGAAGCACCTTGCCGCGAATAAACAATCCCATCAGCACCGGCACCAGGGTTACCGACAGCGCCGCACTGGCGGCCATGGCGTAGGTCTTGGTGAAGGCGAGCGGGGAGAACATGCGCCCCTCCTGCGCCTCCAGGGTAAACACCGGCACGAAGCTGACGGTGATGATCAGCAGGCTAAAAAACAGCGCCGGCCCCACTTCGGCCGCCGATTCGGCCACCAGCCGCCAGCGGTTCTCCCTGGTCAGCGGTGTGCGCTCCATATGCTTGTGCATGTTCTCGATCATCACGATGGCGCCGTCGATCATGGCGCCGATGGCAATCGCGATGCCCCCCAACGACATGATATTGGCATTGAGTCCCTGCCAGTGCATGATGATGAAGGCGGTGAGTATCCCCACCGGAAGGCTGATGATGGCGACTAGCGACGAGCGCACATGGAACAGGAACACCATGCACACCAGGGCGACGACGATGAACTCCTCCAGCAGCTTGTGCCAGAGGTTTTCCACCGCGCGCTCGATCAGGCCGGAGCGGTCGTACACCGTGACAATCTCGACGCCATCCGGCAGCCCCGCCTTGAGTTTTTCCAGTTTGGCCTTGACCCCGTCGATGGTCTTCTGGGCGTTTTCGCCAAAGCGCATGACCACGATGCCACCGACGGTTTCACCCTCGCCGTTAAGCTCGGCGATGCCCCGGCGCATCTGCGGTCCCAGTTCGATATCGGCGACCTCCTTGAGCAATAGCGGCGTGCCGTTGGCATCCAGCCCGAGCGGAATATTGCCCAGGTCTTCGATATTCTGGATATAGCCGGTGGCCCGCACCATGTACTCGGCCTCCGCCATCTCCACGACCGAGGCACCCACCTCCTGATTGCCGCGCTGGATCGCCGTCTGGATGTGGGACAGCGGCATGCCGAAGGCACGCAGCTTTTCCGGGTTCACCATCACCTGATACTGCTTGATCATGCCGCCGAGCGCGGCCACTTCGGAGACACCGGGCACGGTTTGCAGTTCGTATTTCAGAAACCAGTCCTGCAGACTACGCAGTTGACTGAGGTCGTGCTCGCCGGTTTTGTCTGCCAGGGCATAGAGGTAGACCCAGCCGACGCCCGTTGCATCGGGCCCCAGCTGCGGCCGCGCACTGGGCGGCAGCGTCGGTGCCACCTGTGACAGGTATTCCAACACCCGCGAACGGGCCCAGTAGGCGTCCGTCTTGTCATCGAAAATCACGTAGACATAGGAGTCGCCGAAGAACGAGTAGCCGCGCACCGTCGTCGCGCCCGGCACCGACAGCATGGCGGTGGTGAGGGGATAGGTGACCTGATCTTCCACCACCTGGGGTGCCTGGCCCGGGTAGCTGGTCTTGATGATCACCTGCACATCGGACAGATCCGGCAGGGCATCCACCGGCGTGTTCTTCAACGAGTAGAGGCCCACCCCAACCAGAATCAGGGTCGCCAGCAGCACAAAGAAACGGTTGCTGACGGACCAGCGAATGAGGGCTTCAATCATTTCACTGCCCCTTCTTTTCGCTGGTCATCATGTTCATGCCCTGATGCTGGGTATGATCCATCTCTTGCATACTTTCAGCATTCATTCCCTGATGCTGGCTGTGATCCATCTCCGGCATGCTTTCAGCACTCATTCCCTGATGCTGGCCGTGATCCATCTCCGGCATGCTGTCAGCACTCATGCCCTGATGCTGGCCTTGATCCATTGCCTGCATCGCCTCGGGTACATCCTCCGCCGCGGATGCCATCCGCTTGAAATCCGAACTCTTGCTGGATTCGGAATCGAGCAGGAACTGCGCCGAGGTAACAATCTGTTCGCCCTCTTCAAGCCCGGAGAGGATTTCCACCTGGCGGTCACTGATACGGCCAACCGTCACCTGGATGGACTTGTACTTGCCCTCACCCAGCGCCATGACCACGCGTGACTGGCCGCCGGTGCGGATCAATGCCTCTCGCGGAACAAACAGCGTCTCCTGGAGTTGACGTGGACTGATCACCAGTTGGGCAAACATGCCCGGCTTGAGTACGCCGTCGGCATTGTCGAATTGGGTGCGGATTCGGGCGGTGCGCGTTTTGCTGTTGAGGCTCGGGTAGACGTAATCGATGCTACCGCTCCAATCCCGGCCCGGAAGATAATCCAGGCGCATGCGCACCTCATCGCCCGCGGCGATCAGCGCCGCCTGGCGTTCGAACACTTCGCCAACCACCCAGATGTTCTCCGGCACGCCGATACTCATCATCCGCATGCCCGGCTTGACAAACATGCCTTCCCGCACGTCGAGATTGTCCAGTACGCCGGATTGTGGCGCATAAAAAGTGATGGTCTGGCGCACCTTTCGGCTCTTCTTCAACTCCGCGATCACCGAACGGGGTAACTGCAAGGCCGCGAGCCGATCCTGTGCGGCCCTGACAAGCCGTGGATTGTCCCGCTTGAGCGCCAGTACCAGCTCCTCCTGGGCATTGACCAGCGTGGGCGAATAGATGGCGTAGAGTGGCGCACCCTTGGCGACCGGGTTCCCCTCGGCCTTCACATACAGCCGCTCGATCCAACCTTCCACCCGGGGATGAATATGCACCAGTTCATCCTCGTCGTATTGCACATAGCCGACGGTCTGAATTTCCGTTTCGATAGCACCTCGTTCGACGCGAGTGGTACGTACCCCCAGGTTGTTGATGACATCCGACGAAATGCGCACCGTACCCGGAGTGTCGCCAGCGGTGGCCTCTTCATACACCGGGATCAGGTCCATGCCCATGGGTGACTTGCCCGGTTTGTCACGTTTGTAATTCGGGTCCATCGGCGCGACCCAGTAGAGCGGCTGGCGATCACCGCTTTCGGTCTGGGCCGCCACGTTCAACCCGTCGCCAGCCGTCCATACCCCGGCGGCACCCGCCAACACACCGATGGTGACCAACCCTAATTTTTTCATCATGCTCTTCATGTTCAATTCCTAAGCCACTTGCTTTGTAGTGAGGCGGTCAATTATGCATTTCAGGTTCAAGCGCCCTCTTTCAACCGTTCGCCGTGGGCACCTGGGCAAGCAGGTACCTGATCTGCGCGATGGTTTTCTGCCGATCCACTGCGATGGCGAGGGCGTCGATTTTGGTGTTGAGCTCGGCGATGCGTGAGCGCACGGCTTCCGCGAAGTCGCCGTCGTCGTTGTTGTAGGCGCCAAGGGCGGCCTCGGCCTGTTCACTCATCTGCGGTAGCAGTTGCCGCTGGTAAAGCGTTTGCCGCTGGTCCAGGCGTCTGAGTTGCACTCGTGCCGTTTCCAGTTTCGCCATCAATTGCCGGACCAGGAGTAATTTGTCGGTTTTAACGGCCTCGGCACGGGCCACGGCGGCGCTGACGTCCCTGTCCTGCCGGTTGGAAGTGAACAACGGCAAATCAAAACTTACGCCGACGGAAAACAGATTGGCGCGCTCTCGCCCCATGGGGTCCTCGGCGCGATAACCGTATTGCGCGCTGACGCCCCATTCCGGCTGGTACTTCTGCCGGGCCAGTTCAACCCCTGTTGCCATGGAATCTATCCGGCGGTCCTCGGCCTGCACCGCCGGATGCAGGCGCAACCATTCATACCAGTCTTGCCTGGAGAGCGGCTGGGAGAGTGGCCGGTTATCCATCAACAGTGCCGGCGCGGGCAGCTCCAGCATGGGCAAAGGACCGGCAGGTGTACTGTCCGCCAGCTCGCCAACCCATTCGGACAATTGTTGCTGCGCCGATTCCTTCTGCTGGTTCAGTGCGGCGAGGCGATCATCCAGGCGCGTCAACTCCAGTTGCGCGCGGATCACATCCTGCTGGCGAGCCCGTCCGAGGGCCGTGGCATAACTCGCCTCGGCAGCATCCACCAGTTGTTCGAACAGGGCGCGATCGCCTTCAATCAGGCGAATGCTCTCCCCGGCCTTGAACGCCTCCAGCCACAGCTGGCTCACAGTGGCGGCCACATTAGCCTCGCGATCCAATCGCAGTAACGGCTGCTGCAAACTGGATTGCTGCTTCTGTCGCCGCGCGAGCGCCCGACTGTCACCGCGTGGAAACATCTGGGTGACACCTACTGTAAGCTGCGTCATCGCCTCCTGGCCTAAATCGAATCCGTCGGTGGGCAGGTTGGCCGCCATCACGCTGACCCTGGGATCAGGCAGCGTGGCGGCGGCAACGGCCTCGTCCGCCAGCGCCGTCTCCTGATAACGGCTGCCCATGATCCAGGGGTCGGTGGTGACAGCTATCCGGATCGCCTTGTCAAGCGTCAGCCCGGCCGTCTCGGCATTGATCGCCATCCATGGCATGGTGGCACCAAGCACGATGATCAACGCATGCGTAAGCACTCGCATTGTTGTAACTCCTGGAATTGTTGCCGGGCGGTTTCCACCCGGGCAGGGATTTCCAACCACTGTTTTTGTTCAGCGACAACATATGGCCGAATACCTTTGTGTTTCCCACAGGGCCGGGGCGCATGCGTTGGCCCCGTCCCATGGAATCAGTTAACCGTGACCTTACCCGCCATGCCGGATTCCCGATGGCCCGGTTGCAGGCAGGCGAAATCAACCGTGCCGGATTGAGTGAATTGCCACACCAGGTCTCCACTCTGTCCGGAGCTCAGGCTGATCACATTCGATTCGATATGCGACATGTCCGGCATCTGGCGCATCATGGAGGCGTGCACGTCGAATTCATCCTGGGTTCCGATCACCATCTCGTGCAGGATCTTGCCCTGGTTCTTGAGGAAGAAACGAACGGTCTCCCCCTTGCTGACGCGAATATTGCTCGGCGAGAAACGCATGCTGTCGCCCATGGTGACTTCGATGGTGCGACTTGCCTTGGTGGAATCCCCCGGCTTCCCCGCAACCATGGCGTGCTTGTCCTTTAACATCCTTGTCATGTCATGGGCCGTGTCATGGCCTTGCGGCATCTGATGGTCGTCCATACCATGACTGCCGGCGTTGCCACCCGCCGCCAATGCAAGGGCAGGCATCGCAGCCAGAACCAGAATTGAAATTCTCTTTCTCATAAACCACCTTTTAATCGGGTTAAAATATTGCTGGGCATCCATTGAAAACACCGAATCATCCGATGTCGGCAATGCCATTCTGCTTGCCTCAAACCAACAGAAAACTGGCGGGAGGATTACATTTCTGTAATCTTTGCGATCCGCTACCGGAAGTGGCGTAATATGCACCGGCAGTCGCGGCATCCTGGTGGAGAGAGCTTATGAAAATCCTGGTAATGGAAGATGAACCGAAGACAGGCACATACCTTAAAAAGGGTTTGGCCGAGGCCGGCTTTATGGTCGATCTGACGGACAATGGCCTGGATGGCCTTCATCTCGCGCTAACCGAGAGCTATGACCTGGCGATACTCGATGTCATGGTGCCGGACATGGACGGCTGGCAGGTATTGCATGGGATACGGCGCGCCGGCAAGGAGATACCGGTACTCTTCCTAACCGCCCGGGATCAGGTTGAAGACCGGGTCAAGGGGCTGGAACTGGGCGCGGATGATTACCTGGTGAAACCGTTTGCCTTTACGGAGTTGCTGGCGCGCGTGCGAACGCTGTTACGTCGCGGCGCGAAAACGAAGGAATCCACGTCGTTGAAGATAGCCGATCTTGTGCTGGACCTCCTGCGGCGCCGGGTGGTCCGTGCGGGGAGACGCATCGACCTGACCGCCAAGGAGTTCGCCTTGCTGGAGTTATTGCTCCGCCGCCAGGGAGAGGTGCTGCCCCGTTCACTAATCGCCTCCCAGGTCTGGGACATGAACTTTGACAGCGACACCAATGTTATCGAAGTGGCCATCAAGCGCCTGCGCATGAAGATTGACGAGGATTTCGAACCCAAGTTGATCCACACGGTGCGAGGCATGGGCTATGTTCTGGAGGTTACGGATTGAGCCTGTTACATAGTCGATCGCTAACGCTTCGCCTGACCTTATGGTTTGCATTGTTGTCGGCGCTCGCGCTGTCGCTGCTGGGGTGGTACGTCATGCACTCGCAGGAACACCATTTCGAAGAGCAGGACCGTGTGATGCTGAGCGGTAAAATGAAACAGGTCAGGCACATCCTCGAAAAGGCGCTTACAACTCCTGATGGTGAAACCTTTACGAGTCGGCTGGATGATGCGTTGATTGGGTATAACAATCTGGTCATTGCCGTTATCGGGCACGACTGGCGGTGGGTACGCGCCCAGGCCGGACTCGAGCCGCCACCAAAATTACTAGAGCATTTCACTGCGAATGATTCGGGATATCTGGGCAAATGGACCGCCGATAATGGACTCGTATGGCGCGGCATATCAGAAACCAGCGTCTCCAATAGTGATACCGGCTCCCCCTATACCGTAGTGATTGCCACCGAGATATCCGATCACGAACATTTCATGCGCTCTTTTCGCAAGAGCCTCTGGGTGTTCATCGCGCTGACCAGCATCGCCACGGGCCTGCTTGGCTGGCTTGTCGTCTGCTGGGGACTGATGCCGCTGCAGTCGATCAAGCGCAAGGCCGAGGACATTACCGCGAACCGGCTGCACACGCGCCTGCCCGCGGAGACAATGCCCCTGGAACTGGCCGACCTGACCAGCACCCTGAATGAAATGCTCTCCCGGCTGGAGGAGTCGTTTCAGAGGCTGTCGGATTTTTCGTCCGACCTCGCCCATGAACTGAGAACACCGGTGAGCAATCTGCTGACCCAAACCCAGGTCACCCTGTCGAAAACCAGAACCGTCGACGACTACCGGAACATACTGGCCTCCAACGAGGAGGAGTTTGAGCGCCTGTCCCGGATGATCAGCGACATGTTGTTTCTCGCCAAGGCGGATAACCAGCAGCTCATCCCGAAACGGGAACAACTCGAACTGGCTGATGAGGTGGCAGAGCTACTGGAGTTCTATGACGCACTGGCGGAGGAGAAGGAGATCCAACTCTCGGCCGAGGGGGATGGGGCCATCCTCGGCGATCGTCTCATGTTGCGTCGGGCCATCAGCAATCTGCTGTCCAACGCGCTTTGCTATACACCGGCAGGTGAGTCCGTAACCGTCAGAATCGGCAAGCAGGAAGATGGCTCGGTCCAGCTGACCGTGGAAAACACCGGCCCCTGTATCCCGGCCAAGCATCTGCCCCGACTCTTCAATCGCTTCTATCGGGCCGACAGCGCGCACCACCGGAACACCGAGGGTTCGGGACTGGGCCTGGCGATCACCTGCTCCATATTGAGCGCCCACGGCGGGGATGTCACCGTGAGTTCGGCCGATGGCATCACGCGCTTTACCCTGCTGCTGCCGTCAGGCGTTGATTCACCGAGTCCTCACCCGAAGCCCTGAACTCATGGGCAAATTCACCACGCATAACCGCTCGAACGGTTGATTCTCCGTGACGAGAATTATTCCGTACAAACATGGGTAGCCTTCGGCCGACGCCAGAAACGATAGACCAGGAGGGTATGGATCAGCAGGCCGGCCGCCGACAGGTAGCCGATCATGCCGTCGTAACTGCCCACCATGAAGCTGAAGGCACTGTCAGGATTGAGGTCGCTGAACTTGCGCGCAATCTTGATGACAAAAACGAACCCCGCATGCAGGCCGATGCAGTAGGCGATGTTGCCGGTGCGCTCGCGCACCACCGCGAAGAAGACCCCGAGGCCGAACAGGGCGACGAATGAGTCGAATATCCGCCATTCGGCAAACTGGGAGAAGGCGCCGGAGAGTATCAGCAGGCCGCTGTACCAGGCCTGCGCCTCGGCGCCGGCAAGCGGCGGCGGGTCGATGAAGTGCAGACCGGCATAGAACAGGCTGGAGAGCAGCATCGTCACCACGAAACCGTGATCACGGCGGATGGCCCCGAACAGCCCGCCGCGGAAAAAGGTCTCTTCGATAAAACCGATCAGCAGACCGCCGATCAGGGCCACCAGGGTGGTTTTCAACAACAGCGGCAGCCACGCTTCGGCGGGGAAATCGATGCTGCGTACGCCGAACAGGAGCAGACCGGCGCTCAGCAGCAGCAGGATCGACAGGCCACTGAGCCAGCCCCACAGCAGGTCGCGGAGAAACGCCGGCCTGGCGAGTCCGTAGCCCAGCCCGCGCCGGTTGTCGATGGCGAAGTGGCGGAGAATCAGGATAAATCCCGGAATCGCGATCAGCTTGGCCACGGTATTGATCAGTTTATGCGGCCCCTTGCTCATGCTCTCCTGCAACAGGCCGTAGAGGGGATGGTTGAGCAGGGCGCTGAGCAGCAGCGACACCAGCATGAGCAGGATAAAGTAGGCAAAGGCGCGCATCTATTACAGAAGCTCCGGTGCGATTCGGTGGCTGGTTGGAGACGGGTCAGCCGCGTATTCTACCGGAAACCGGCTCGTGACGACATGCTGAAACAGGCGTCGCCCGGGACGGCGTCATCTAGCGCTGGGCGGGATGAGGATCTGCCTAGCTCGCCTTTGCGCAACGCTTAGCAACATCGGACACGGTCGAGTATATCTCCGTATGCCGACGAATGATTTTTTCTCGATCGGCCTTGTCCGCTGCCGCCGTCTCCGCCTGGGCAGCCTTTACGAGCGTCTGGTAGTTCTCGCCGCTCAGGACATCCTTCGCTTGATCCGCCCAGCAATCACAGTAGCTGTTACCGTACTCACGCTTGAGCCAGCCGATGCCCTGGCTCGTTTCGCAAGAGGCCATTAGGACAGCACGGCTGTCAATCGGATCGCCGCCCCCGCAGGCCGCCAAACCAGTCAATACCACGAGAGCGAAGCAATTGCGAAAACTGCCCATGTTAATGGTTTTCATAACTTATCTCCTTTGGCAACCACTCACGGGGCGATAGGCCGACAAGGCAGGCCAATCACGTACAGACCGGGTGAGTAGGTACCTCATTTGTTGATGATTACCCGAGCTCGATATTGGCTTGCTGCTATTTTGCCAATACCATGTTTGGTGCATTGGCCGCGCCGAAAATTGCCTTTTCGCGCATCCACGCCACTATTCCACAGGGAATGGTGGCTATTGCCAGACCTATCAAGATTGCGAATAGAAGAGCCAACAAGTACTTCCCTCCTGTGTGATTTTTATCTACAGCATAGATGCCAAACAATATGCCAAGAACGAAGTACGCGACCTTGGGATAGACCAGCTTTTTCAACTTGCCGTATGTATAGAACTGGTTTGTTGTTTGATTGTGGACTTGAAACCAAAGATCTTTTCCCAAACGCCACAGTGTCACCTTATGACCCTCACGACATGGCACTACCAAGTCGACAAGTTCAAGCGCGTGCTCAGTTCCATCATCCTCCTTCAGGAAGATAGTCTGATAGCGGATAGTTTCGGATTTTATCTCTCCCTGGACTGGCGCAACGGTGCCATAGGTGGAATTTGTTCCGCCACCATAAATCTTGCCACTCACCTCCGTTTCGCTGCGCGTATTCTCACTCTGGACAGTTCCGGAAAGCCTGTACACCGCAAATTTATACAGCAGCTTTTTACCTTTGTAGACGTTTTCTATCGGCATCGGAATGTCTCCTTTTTTGATTCAATTGACAGACGCATAGTCGTATAAACGCACAGCGCCGGGATCACCCCCAACCACCCAGCAAACCAGTGGCCAGTCGCAAACAGCCGCCGGTACGGACCGTATCAGGCGTGACGGGTCTGAAACCATCGGGGGCCGGTTACATACAGCCGGTAGGCGGCATAGAGTGAAAACGGGATTCCGATGACGGTGATTGCCGGCACCACCACCCCCCAGATCAGGGTGCCCGTTTTTCCGAACACACCGTAGCGGGGTTCATACAGGTAGCCTTTCTTCGCCAGGCAGCTGGGGCAAGTTGTTGCATGGCTGCTGACCAGGGCCATGCAAAACGGGCACTGTTCCTGCTCGGGGCCGGGGGTCCGTGGCACCGGCGCGCCGCAGGTCGGGCATGTGGCGGCCGCGTCAGAGAGACGGTTTCCACACTCTGTACATTCGATAAGCGCCATTTCCTCTCCTCCTTGCGATATGAAAGCAACCTCCCAACCCTGATACGGCACAGGGTCGTGCGCAACTCTGTTTTACCCAAGTAGTCCGGGAGATACACCTCCCAATCGGGAGGGTTCGCTTGTTGAAGAGGGACCGGTTACCGCGCCTGGTGCTGGCGCAGCATGATCTGTTCCGATAGCAGCAGACGGACCAGCTCCGCCTGCCGGTCGACGCCGGTCTTCTGGAAAATCCCTTTCAGGTACCAGCGTGCGGTTTGGTAGGTGATGCCCGCCTTGCCCGCCGCCTGGCGCAGGTCGCAACCACGACTCAGGTCCTGCGCCAGTCGGGCCTCCGTGGAGTTGAACTGAAAACGCTGCCGCAGCCAATCCGTTGAGATGAGGGAATCACATTCCGGATCGTTCAGGATCAGCGCGATGGCCGCCTTCTCCATCAAAAATGGTCCGGAATCTCCACAAGACAGGGGAACGAGTATGGCGCAGAGAGGCTGCTTTCCATCCGGCCGGCGCAGGCTGACCATGTGCGCCGCGCCCGGGGTGTCTCCATAGCGCGCCGCCAATGCACAACGCATCGCCCCATTCAGTTTTCCCTGGTCCTTACGGTGGCTGGCGACCACTCGGGACTCCCTCGTCAACACGCCATCATGCCGCCCGAGCAACTCTTCGGCAAAACGGTTGGCCTGCAGGATATGTCCTGCCGGGTCGAGAAACACCACTCCCAGCGCCATCCGATCGACGACACCCTGCAGGTCGTCGATCATGGAGCGCTGAATCGAAAGTCGCCGCGCCACGCACACCGCATTGGCAAGATGACCGGCGATCCACTTGAAACGGGCAACATCATGCGTTGAGAACGCCCCCATCTGCCGTGGCCGATAGAGAAAGCACTTGGTCTGGGAGTGACTGTCCACGTACAGATTGACACCCAGGGTATGGATGAAATCCTGGGGTTTCATCCAGTCGTTGTACAACTCCGTCTTGTGATAGAAGCCCGGCTGCTTGTAATGACGATCGAGCGCGGCGTCGGTGCGGACGCACCCCTGCCGCTGCAGTGACGGGACCGCTTGCCAGGGGTTGTCGAGCAGGAAGTGGTTGATGTAGGTCTCCAGCAGTTCCGCATCGATGCCCCGCAGTTCGGTCAGCGACACCCGCCCCGAGTAGGGGTGGGCGGTATAAATGCCCGAGGCGATACAACCGAATTTCTGCTCCATGGACTCCATGACAACCGGCCAGCCGGACGCATCGAGCGCCGCCGCGTAGATCTGGTCGATTAACCGCTGATGCCGCTCCATAATCAGGCTCCTGGCGGCCGCTCAACACGCCGGTGGTGATCCGCCCCTTTCCCCGGCTGACGCCAACTCGAAAAACAGTTCGCTTTCAATGTGAATAGGCGCTAATGCAGAAGAAGTTAACGGCTATTCCCCCCTATAATAGTCGGGATTTACGATTACTCAATGTAACTACTTACCCGGCCTTTAAGTGATTAGCCTGCCTTGCCGGCCTCACGTGATGGCTTGTCTCCTCGAATCCGGCCCCATTTTCAGCGCCTGCCCAAACTCGCTCCGCTCAAACAAGGGCAGGCTTGAATCTGAAAAAGGGACCGGATTCGAGGCGCCATCAAGATCGGCCAACAAGACAAGCCATTCACCCCGTGAGTAGTTACTACTCAATCACCAACCCGATGGCGGCACTGCGCTACGCCACCCTGGGGACGACAATTTCCCACGCCAGGTGCTACAGTAGATTCCATCAGGGTTGCCAGGCGGCGGCCCGCGCAACCCCCGGTACGCGAGGGCGACGGCCATGGAAGCGGGTATTCCGATACAGGTGCTACTGCCGCTGGTGATCGCCGCGATGATGCTGGGCGTCGGCATGAGCCTGCGGGTAAGCGACTTTACCGCCCTGCTGGGCATGCCGCATGCCGCCGGGATCGGTCTGCTGACCATGTTTGTGGTTTTCCCCGGATTGGCCTTTCTGGTGGCTGGAACTTTTCCATTGACGGCCGAACTGAGTATCGGCCTGGTACTGCTGGCGGCCAGTCCGTCGGCCTCGACTTCAACCCTGTTTACCTACCTGGCGCGGGGTGATGCCGCCCTGTCACTGACGCTGACCGCGGTCAGCAAGCTGCTTCCCGTGGTCACCATCCCCCTCTATGTCAGCATTGCCGCGCGCCTGTTCGCCGATACCGATACCGATACCGCGTTGACCCTGGGCTTTGCGGATATTTCGGAACGCGTGGTGCAGATGGTACTGCTGCCGACCCTGATCGGTATGGCGCTGCAACATTTCGCGCCCGCTTTTACCGACAGAGCCAGACCCTATGTAATTCGGATCGCGGTGACCGCGCTGGTCCTGCTGATCGCGGCACTGGTATACCGCGAACGCCAGAAACTGCCGGATATGCTGCTGGCCGCCGGTCCCGCTGCCTTGACCCTGTGCCTGCTGGGCATGGCTTGTGCCTATGCCCTCGCCCTGCTGACCAATCTGCGGCCGCAGCAGACCACCGCCATCGTGATCGAGACCGGCATGCAGAGCGGCGGTACCGCGATCGCCATCGCGGCGGGCCTGTTGGCGGCACCGGCCATGGCGGTACCGGCGGCGGTCTATTCCCTGATCATGTACCTGGTGACGGCTGTTTTCGTCCATCTGCGACGCGCCACCCTGTCCAGGGCAGCGGCGTGAGGCATCAATTTTACCCTAGTTCGAAGCTTTCCAGCCTGCGTCGGTCCGGACGAAGGTAACCTTGGACTGTATGGCCTGGCCGGTCTTCATCGAGTTGATCAGGCCGCGAATCGGTCCATCCACCGCCTGTGCGAATCGTGGATCGAGAGCGAATTCGGGCAGAATGGGGGATGCTTCCAGGATGCCCGTCACATAGGTGCGTCCGTCGCGCTTGAACGGTGCCGAGATATCGCTGATGTCCTCGGCCGCGAGCTTGGCGAAACACAGGCCGTGCTTACCCTGGAAGTAGGGTTCGGCCATCGCGGTCAGGGTGTAGCGGTAGTTCCGGTAGGAGACGTTCTGGCTCGGCCGCTCTTCCACTTCGATGAGGCCGAGATCGCCAAGCAGTGCGAACCGCCGGATGGTGTCCCGGTCCATCGCCCCCGCCTGCAGAGTGACGGGGAAGGCAGTCACGCTCTGGGTATAGACTGTTGTCACGCACCCCTGTGGCGTGCTGTCGAGCTTGGCCTGCGCGGCCGGCAGCAACTCCTCCCCTGCGATGCCCGGGGGCGTGTAGCCGGTCAGTTCCGCAGCCAATTCCTGCCAGGCCGTCACGGTCAGGTCCCGCGTCCGGGTCGGGTCCTTCATGCGGGTGCCGACCAGCATCTTCGGCTTACCCTTGATGGCCTCCACCAGCTCCATCTCGAAGACCAGGGAGGGGCCCGACGGTATCTGCATGACCAGCTCGTGTGTGCTGCCAAAGAACCCCGGCTTCTTGTACTCGCCGAAGGCGAGACCCTTGTCGGTGAGCGCGCAGACGAAGGCGCCGAAGGTGAATTCACCGCCCGGCCCGAGCAGCGGCGTGGCGGCGTCGCCGCTCAAGTCGTGCCTGGCCAGGGTGCCATTGCAGGCGACGCTCTTTATCTCCTCGTCGATCTTGGCCAGCCGCTTCGTCACCGCCTTGCGGTAGGCGCGGATGTTGCGTGGCAGCGGTTGTTGCGGGAACAGTTTGTTGACGGCCGCCTGCACCGTCGCCTTGCCTTCGGCGCTGGCCGGCGCCGCCAGCAGTTCGGCGACGAATCCCGGCAACGCCGCCGCTGCCAGGGCATTGGTCCGCTCCGCCTCGATAGCCAGGAACTCCTGCACCTTTCTGCTCTTGTAGCTGCTGAGCTCCGCCCGCGCCGTCGCCCGGTAGGCGATCAGACCGCGCAGCCCATCAAGGCTTTCGGGGAATTTCTTGATCTCCTCGGCCGCCGCCATGACCATCCGGTCGGCGAGGTCGAGCGTGGCGGCCTCCAGAAGCTGCACATGCCGCGCCCGCTGCGGACCCAGGGCAATCAGCTTTTTATCCTTCTTCATCGCGTCCAGGGTCGTGAAGCTCTCCTTTTCGGGCGGCAGGCTCTTCAGCGCGCTGAATTGCGCGTCGCGGGTTACGATTGCTTCACTGTATGCCTTGTAGGCGGCCTTGTAGCGCGCCAGCACCGGTGCCGCGGTCTGCGGGTTGAGCTGTCGGCCGAGGGCGGCACGCAGCACGTAATCGTCGGCACCGCCCAGGAAGTCGCGTCGTGGATGGCCACGTGGCAGGCCCAGCATCTCGGGCCGCCGTTCCCGCCGGCAGGCTTCCGCGGTTTGCGCGAATTTCGCGTACTCGGCCGGCGTGGTTTCGGGGAACGGCGCGCCGAACACCGGTATCCAGTATTCGTCCTTGAACCCCGAGAGCAGCCAGGTGCCGCTTTGGAACAGCCGGCCGCCGTCGCTGGTCCGTAACGTGTCCTTATCCTCCTGGTAGGCCCTGGAGGCCCAGGTCACGATCGCCTCGCAATCGGGGATTCGGATCGCTGCCGATGCGGGTGTGCCGGGCTTCCCTCCGGCGATTTCCATCTGATCCTCCATCCGATCCATCCGCGCCACCGCTTCGACAGGCGCCTGCGCGGATGAAGCTACGTTCACGGCTTGCCGCGCTGGAACCGGTGCCGCGGGTGCCGCCACCGCAGGCTGACTTGAGAGAGGTGTGTCGACGCTCACATCCGGCGGTGCGGCAGACGGGATTTCGGCTACTACCTCAGGGGCCGCCGGCCCGGTTTTTTCACTGTCGGGTGTCTTCGCCGCGGAGGCTGTCGCCGGCTGCCGGATACGCCATCCGTCGCCTTTCCCGGCGTCGCCACTCCATACCAGCCGGCCGTCACTCCTGCCGGCGAGGGACAACCGCTCGGCATCGGGGCATTCCCGGGCCATCACCTGGCCAAGGCGCTGGATAATGTCGCCATAGTCGGGCGTGGCGAATTTTCCGGCGTCCGCAGCGTCGATCCGCATCCTTACCTCCGGCGCGCACCAGGTATCCCCCAGGGCGGTAAACGACATCCCCAGGGATTTGCTATGCGCCAACATCTTGTCCGCGCTGGCCGTGCTGCTGAAACAGAGCAACAGGGCAAGGCCGGTGGACCCGACTTTTTCGCACATGACAAGCCTCCTTCAACCCAGCTCCCAGACGCCATCCGGCTTCTGACACGCCTGGGTAGTCTCGTTTTCCGTGCCCTGGTCGGTGGTGACGCTGATCTGCACATCGCGGCAACCCAGTTGCGCGGTGACGGTGGATGTGGTCGTCTCCATGTTGTCCAGGTCGATACCGGCAAACCCCTCCTGACGGGGCAGGGATTCGACCGCGACACTGTCCAGATCGATACCCTCGGCCTTCGCCTGCTCGATGGGGTTATAGGGTGTGACATAGTCGCCATGCACATAGCCGACCGTTATCCCTTTCTTGGCCAGCATCAGCCAGCCATTTTCGGTACGTCCGGCGGAATCGACCCGGTCACCGGGTTGCAGCGTGGTGATGGTTTGATAGCGGGTACCCGGGCCGGATCGCACCCGCAGGGCCGAGGTGGTCTGGTACTGCCGGCTCTCCAGGCGGATGTTGGGAACGGCCTCAACCGTCGCCAGTCGTTTCACTTCGCGGGGTTCGCTTTTGTAGCTGATTTCCCCGGTCTTTATCTCCGCCGCGGCACCGCTGCGATCACTCTGCCAGGTGGAGACCGAGGCGGTTGGCTGATCCAGTACCTCGATGGTCTGCGCCGCCAGCGCCTGACGGTCCCGCTCATCCAGGTTCCGACCGATTACCTTGCCGGCATAGAATCCCAGCGCCCCACCGATGGCGGCACCGAGCCAGCGGTTGTTGCCGCCCGCCACCTTGGCACCGATCAGCGCGCCGCCGACCGCCCCCAGGGTAGAGCCCATATTCTCCTTGCTCAGGCTTCCCGTGGTGCTGTTGCAGCCCACGGCAAACGCCGCCACAATCGGTACCGCATAACGAAGTTTCCTGTTCATTGTCTGCACCTCCCTAGCGAACCGGCTTAGCGAACCGGAAATTCATTGGCATCCTTCATTCGCCACAACGACCGGCCCATCCTGACCTGCATTCGTCACTGCCACAGCTTCATTATGCGTAAGGGAGTGTATTCGGCACCTCCCAATTGGGAGGGTGAACAGGCGACCGGGCAAGGCGACGCGCAAGGGCTGGAAATCAGACGGACCTTTTTATTCCGGGAATGATTTTTATCATTACTTTCCTGTGCGGGAAGTGCGAGTATGAAAATCGAAAAGCAACCTGTGACCCTCCCGCCAGAGCGGTCCGCAGGCCGGCGCAGGGAGTCACCCGTGGACAGGAAAACCGATCTTACCGCGACCCGCAGCCTCTCCGTGTCCATCATCGGTTCCGGGGGCACCGGGGTGGTGACCTGCGGAAAAATACTCCTGGAGAGTATTGCCCGGATGGGTCTCTATGCGCTGCTGGCGCGCTCGTCGGGTCCGCAGATCCGCGGCGGTGAATCCGCCATCATGCTGCGTCTGGCCGAGCAGCCGGTGGAGAACCTGGATGACCGCTTCGATCTCCTGTTAGCCCTGGACTGGCTCCACGTCGACCGCTTTGCCGACGAGCTGCCGGTCGGTGCCGACACGATCATCCTGCATGACAGCGACAGGGGCGACATACCGCCGTGCTTTGACGGCGCGACGCAAAGACGGATCGCCACGCCGCTGACCCGACTGGCCGAAGCGACGGAGAACGGCCGCGCCAACATGGTGGGGCTGGGCCTGCTGGGGCAACTGTTGGGTATACCGCTGGAGACGCTGTGCACCGCCGCCTGCGATCTGCTGAAACCGAAAGGCGAGACCATCGTCGGTGCCGGCCTGCGCTGTATTGAGCAGGGTTACGCCGCGGCACCGCCCGCCCCCCGGCCGCTGCCGCTGAGCGCCCCCGTGGTGCCTCCAAAACGCTGGAATATCAGCGGCAACGAGGCGTGCGGCCTGGGCGCCCTGCAGGGCGGCATCCGCTTTGTCGCCGCCTACCCCATCACCCCGGCCAGCGAGCTGCTGGAGTGGCTGGCGCCCAACCTGGAGCGGCTGGGCGGCGAACTGGTGCAGGCGGAGGATGAGCTGGCCTCCGTCAACATGATCATCGGCGCCTCCTTCGGCGGCATCCCCGCCCTCACCGCCACCTCCGGTCCCGGCCTCAGCCTGATGATGGAGGGGCTCGGCCTGGCCGTGGCCAGCGAGACGCCGATTGTGGTCAGCAACGTGATGCGCGGCGGCCCCTCCACCGGCATCCCGACCAAATCCGAGCAGTCCGATCTCAATCTCGCCCTCTACGGCCTGCATGGCGACGCCCCACACCTGGTGCTCGCCGCGCTTTCCATCCGCGATAGTGTCTTTACCACCGAGTGGGCGGTGAAGCTGGCCGAGACACTGCAAACCGTGGCCATTGTGCTCACCGACCAGTTCCTGGGGCAGGCTCGGGCGGTGATCGATCCGCCCCGCGCACCGGGATTGAAAGGCAGCCGCAAGCGGGCAGTGGATCGGACCCATTATCAGCGCTACACCCTCACCGATGACGCGGTCTCGCCGATGGCCATCCCGGGGGATGCCGGCTGCATGTTTACTGCCGATGGACTGGAACACGACCAGCGGGGGACGCCCTCGGCGACCGCCGCCGACCATCAACAGCAGCTGGACAAGCGGCGTGACAAGCTGACCGGTTTCGATTACGGCGATGACTGGGCCGAGATCGGCGGCGCAGGGGCTATCTGCCTGATCACCTGGGGCTCCGCCAGCGGCGCCGTGCGGGAGGCGGCTGAACGGCTCACCCGGTCCGGTCACCCGACACGCAGCGTGGCGCTGCGCCTGCTTTCGCCGATCCCCGAGGCGGCGTTCCGCGCGGCCATCGCCGACGCGTCCCATCTGCTGGTGGTGGAACAGAACCACGGCGGTCAGTTCTATGACCACCTCAACGCGCGCAAGCTGTTGCCGCCCGGTGCCGGCTCCCTGGCGCGCCCCGGTCCGCTGCCGCTGCGGCCCGGGGAGATCGTCAACCGCGTAATGCAAGGAGCATAAGATGCACGGCCCACCTCCCCTGCCATCCCTGAAGCCGAAGGATTACAAGTCGGACGTCAAGCCGGTCTGGTGCGCCGGCTGCGGCCACTTCGCCGTGCTCAGCGCCATCACCAAGGCGCTGGCCCAGCTGGCCCTGCCCCGGGAGCAGGTGGCGGTAGTCTCCGGCATCGGCTGCTCATCCCGGTTGCCCGCCTACACCCATGTCTACGGTTTCCACGGCATTCACGGCCGCGCCCTGCCCCTCGCCAGCGGGCTGAAGGCGGCGCGGCCGGAGCTGACGGTGCTGGTGGCCGGCGGCGACGGCGACGGTTTTTCCATCGGCGGCAACCACTTCATCCACGCCTGCCGGCGCAACCTGGACCTCACCTACATCGTCATGGACAACCAGGTGTACGGCATGACCAAGGGGCAGGCCTCGCCCACCACGCCGCCGGACTGGACCGGCAGCCGGCTGACGCCCCACGGCACCGGGCTACCTGGTTTCAACCCGGCCGCCATCGCTCTGGCCGCGGGCGCGGGCTTTATTGCGCGGGGATTTTCCGGTGATCCTGGCGGACTGACCGAGCTGCTGATCCAGGGGATCGAGTATCCCGGCTTCGCCTTTATCCATGTGCTGAGCCCTTGCATCACCTACCATCCGGAACAGCGGGCGTGGAAACAGACCGTGCATGAGCAGAGCGGGGCCACCACCGCCGATCCGTTGCTGGCCGCCCAGCATCTGCAGCAGGGGGATCAGCTGGCCACGGGGGTGTTGTTCCGGGCGCCACCCCCTGCCGGGTCCGCAACGCCGGCGCGCCGACAACCGATCACCACCGACCAGCTGGCGGCACGGTTCGTTGTCCCGGATCAAAATTGACTCCGACCCGGTAAAGTACTGTCGGCGGCGCTATGCCCGAGGGGCAATCTTTTCCATATTTCGCCCGCATATCCTGGCCTCGGCGGTACAAGTCTCTCCCTGGAATAAAAAGGCCCCGTGGTAGCGGGGCCTTTTTATTCCGGATTGCAGACAGGATCAGGCGGTGATGCGCTCGTACTTCTCCAGCAGCTCCTCATGGGTCTCTTCGTGATCCAGATCCTTGGGGATACAGTCGACCGGACAGACCTCCACACACTGCGGCTCGTCGTAGTGCCCGACGCACTCGGTGCAGAGATCGGGGTTGATCTCATAGATCTCGTCGCCCTGGGAGATGGCCCCGTTCGGGCACTCGGGCTCGCATACATCGCAGTTGATGCACTCGTCAGTAATCATTAATGCCATAACACAAACTCCTGAAAGAGGTCCTTCACCTCATATCTTCTAGGTTAAACCGGTTGCTTGCCGTTAAGCGCCTCGATAACGAGGGGATGGACAAACTCTGACACATTCCCCCCCAGGGCGGCAATTTCCTTTACCAGGCTTGAGGAGATATAGGCGAACTGCTCGGCCGGGGTGAGGAACATGGTCTCCACCTCCGGCGCCAGTCGCCGGTTCATCCCCGCCAGCTGGAACTCGTATTCAAAATCGGACACCGCGCGCAGACCACGCAGGATCACGTCCGCCTTGCACTGCCGGGTGAAGTCCACCAGCAGGATATCGAAGTCGATGATCTCGACCCGGTCCACGCCGGCCAGCACCCGGTTGGCCAGATCGACCCGCTCCTGAAGCGAGAAGCGGGGACGCTTGCCGCTGCTGGCCGCCACCGCCACGATCACCTTGTCAAACAGCTTGGCGGCCCGCTGAATCAGGTCGGTATGACCGTTGGTGATGGGATCGAATGTACCTGGGTAGATTGCAATGGCCATGGCGTAGGTCCTTCGTCTTTGATTGCCCGGATCGGCGCCGTACCCGTCGGCAATCGCATAACGACAGAAAAATTATGGTAACGGATGACGGCGATGGTTCGATTTCGGCGCCGTACCTTACCGCGAAGAGACCGATCCCCGGCGTAACGCGGATCGAGCCCATTTTATTCCCCAGGGTGCGAGATAATAGTATCGGATGTGACAAAGTCAAATGAGAAATCGCATTTTCCCGATTTTTTTGTCCAGGGATGGATGTAGGGGCAACCCCCCGTGGTTGCCCGATGTTCCCGGGCATCCGGAAAAAGGGCAGGCACAGCGGCGAACCCGCAGCGCCGGGGATCAGCGGGTATAGAGCGCGTAGGCCACCTGACCGGCCTTTTTCTCTTTCAGCCGGATCCAGTGCGCGGGGAATTCGGGGGCTGGGCCGTGCAGGTCCCACTCCAGGTAGATACGCGGATCGCTCCCCAGCCAGCCGCGCCGCTCCAGTTTGCCGCAGCACTCTGTAAGCAGGTGATCGGCGAAGGGGGGGTCGAGGAAAACGATATCGAACGGCCGTGGCTCCCGATCGAGCCAGTCCAGTGCATCCGCCTGCTGGATATCCATCTGCGTAAGCCCCAGCAGCGCCCGGTTGGCCTCCAGCTGGCCGGCCACCCGCGGATCCTGCTCCAGCAGGGTCACCGCTCCGGCGCCGCGGGAAGCCGCCTCAAAACCCAGCGCGCCGCTGCCGGCAAACAGGTCCAGACAGCGCGCCCCGGGGAGCAGCGGCTGCAGCCAGTTGAACAGGGTCTCGCGGGTGCGATCGGCGGTGGGACGCAATCCGGGACTGTCGGGAAACTCCAGGCGCCGCCCGCGATGCGTCCCGCCGATCAGGCGTATCTGGTTGCGCTGTCCGGCGCCCGGGCCGGAACCCGATCCATGCTGTCGCGGTTTCACCAACGGCTTCAGTTGGCCGGCGCCGGCGTCTGCTCATTGCCCACCACCACGGTGAGCAATTGATCCGGCTTGATGCGGCGCTGGAAGGCGTCGCGGATCTGTTCGCTGGTGACGCTGTTGATGTTGTCGACAAAGGTATCGAGATAGTCCAGCGGCAGGTCGTAGAAACCCAGCATGGCGATGTACTCCAGGATCTTGCTGTTACTGGCGATGCGCAGCGGGAATCCACCGGTGATGTTCTGCTTGGCGGCGGTCAGCTCCGTCTCGCCCGGTCCCTGCTCGATAAACCGGGCCAGGGTCTGGCGGATCACCTCCAGGGTCTCCGCGGCCTTGGCGTTCTGGGTCTGGGCGCCAATCAGGAACGGGCCGTTCCGGCGCATGGGTGAGAAGTAGCTGTAGACACTGTAGGAGAGGCCCCGTTTCTCCCGCACCTCGTCACTCAGTTGCGAGACCAGGCCGCTGCCACCGAGGATATGGTTGCCCACGTAAAGCACGAAGTAGTCCGGATCACCCCGCTGCATGCCGGGCTGCCCCATCAGGATATGCGACTGGCTGGAGGGGAACGGCAGGACCAGGGTCCGCGAGGCCTGCAGATCGGACACCTGAGGCAGTTCGGGCGCCCGCTCTCCCGGCTGCAGACCGCTGCTGACCAGCTCCGCCAGATGCTCGGCCTCGGCGCGCTCCACCGCGCCGACAATGGCGATCACCGCATTCTTCGCCACATAGTATTTTTTATAGTGGGTGATCACATCCTCGCGGGTGACGCGCGCCAGGGACTCCTGGGTGCCCTCCACCTGGGCGGCATAGGGATGCTCCCCGAACAGGGTGTGCATAAAGGTCCGTTGGGCCACCGTGCCGGGTGACTGCTCGTCATGATTCAGCGACACCAGCATCGCCTTGCGGTTGCGCTCGAAGGCCAGCGGATCGAATCGCGGCGCGCCCAGCACCTGGGCCACCGTGTCCATGGTCTCGGTCAGCGCCCGCTTCTCGGTCAGGGTGCGCACGGTCAGCGAGGCCATGTCGCGCTGAGAGCTGGCCGACATCTTGGCACCGACGCTGTCCAGCCGCTGGGCGATCTCATCGGCATCCCAGTCACCGGCCCCCTCTTCCAGCAACGCGCTGGTGAGTGAGGCGACACCGGGAATGGCCCCGCGCGCACTGCCGCCATCGAACACCACCCGCAGATCCAGCATAGGCAGCTCCGGGGCCGGTACGAACAGCACCCGGGCGCCCTTTTCGGTGGTCCAGCTCTGGATCGCCGGCGCGGCCCAGAGCTGGACCGGGAGCAGCATCAACAACAGTACCAGCATTCCAAGGGCTCGCGCCAAAATAAGTTTCGGTATTCGGTCGCAACTGGACCCCGCTGGCGGCGTTACGCTTTTTGGCAAGGGAACGGCCATTGCCTGCAAAGCGTGCCTTGCCAACGGAGCCCAGTTACGCCCTCGGTACTGCGAAATTATTCTTGCGCGAGCCCTAAATCCCATCGTCTTAACTCCCATGACGTCCCCCTGTCGAGCTGCGCACCGGTTTGCCGTCGTCCATCGGCAGCGGCTGCAATAGGGTGACGGTCAGATTCTCATCCCGCAGGTAACGTTGCGCCACCTCACGCACCTGTTCCGGGGTTACCTTCTTCAACTCCTCCACATACTGGTCGATCAATCGCCAGTCGAGCCCGATGGTCTCCAGCGTGCCGATCTCCATCGCCTGATAGAATACCGAATCGAGCTCGAACACCTTGGAGGCGATCACCTGGGTCCGCACCCGCTCCAACTCCTCTTCGGTCACCGGATCGCTGTGCAGGCGAGCGATCTCCTCACGCAATGCCTTCTCCAGTTGGCCGATGTCGCGACCCCTGGCCGGGGTCCCGTCGAGCGTCAGCATCCCCGGCAGGCGGGTGAAGGCGTTGTAGCCGGCGCTGGCCGAGACGGCCACCTCGCTGCCGCGGACCAGATTGCGGCTGAAGCGGGAGCTGTTGCCGCCATCCAGTATCGCCACCAGCATCTCCAGCGCATAGGGCTCCCAGGGACGCTCCGCCGAGGTCGCTGCCGGGGTCTTGTAGCCCATTAGCAGGTAGGGTTCATTAGCGGGTATTTTGACCACGGAACGGACCTCGCCCTTCTGTGGCGGCTCCCGCAGCGGCTTGAGTACCGGTATCTGCTCCTGCTTCAGCGGACCGAAATACTTCCTGGCCAACTGGAATACGGCTTGCGGCTCCACATCCCCGACCACCACCAGGGTGGCGTTGTTGGGTGCATACCAGCGCCGGTACCAGGCGGCCAGATCCTCCACCCGCATCTGTTCCAGGTCATTCATCCAGCCGATCACCGGGTTGGCATAGGGCAGGCTACGGTAGCTCAGTGCCGTGAACTGTTCATAGAGCTGCCCGGTCGGCTTATCCTCGGTACGCAGGCGGCGCTCCTCCTTTATCACCTCGATCTCCTTGGCGAACTCCTCGGCCGGCAGGGTCAGATTGCGCATCCGGTCCGCCTCCAGCTCCAGGGAAATCTCCAGCCGGTCGTTGGACATGGTCTGGAAATAGGCGGTGTAATCGCGCCCGGTAAAGGCGTTCTCGCTGCCGCCGTTGGCGGCAATGATGCGGGAGAACTCACCGGGAGGATGGCTCTCGGTCCCCTTGAACATCATGTGCTCAAGGGCATGGGAGAGGCCGGTGAAGCCGTCCGGTTCGTAGGAGGACCCCACCTTGTACCAGACCTGGGAGACCATGATCGGCGCCCGGTGATCCTCCTTGACGATCACTTTCATGCCGTTATCGAGCACGGTCTCGTGCACCAGGTTTTCCGTCACCAGGGATTCGGCCAATACCGGGCCGGAAAGCAGCAGCAACGCTGCACTGAGGAGTAGTCTCATAATGTGTTCCATGACACCCTGTGCCCGACATCGGCGCAACAGGGATAGGTTGATTCCCCGCAAAATGTTACGATCCGACTTTAGCATTTAAAACCGACCGGCGGATTATTTTCACAGTGCGGCACTGGATCCAACATTGGGTCCAGCACCGGATTCCCTTACAAGAGACAAGAGCTGTTGTCATCAGTTCAATGGCATAGCGGATAAACCAGCATGTTTGGATTTGGAAAGAAAACACCCCCCCAGGAGACCCCGAGCGAGCCCGCCAGTGCCGCGGAGCCGGAGGTAAGGCCAGAAGGGAAAGAGGGCCTGTTTGCCCGCCTCAAGAACCGCCTGGTAAAGACCCGCAGCAACTTCACCGATGGACTGGCCAATCTGGTACTGGGCCGCAAGAGCATCGATACCGACCTGCTGGAGGAGCTGGAGACCCTGCTGCTGATGGCGGATGTGGGGGTGGACGCCACCAGCCGCATTATCGATGACCTGACCGGACGGGTAAGACGCAAGGAGCTGTCCGACCCGGAACGCCTGACGGCGATACTGAAGCAACAGCTGGAGCAGATCCTCAACCGCTGTGAGCGACCGGTCCGCCAGGCCGAACCCGGCAGACCCCAGGTGATCCTGATGGTCGGCATCAACGGGGCCGGCAAGACCACCACCATCGGCAAGCTGGCCAAGCGGCTGCGGGACGAGGGGCAGAGTGTCATGCTGGCCGCCGGGGATACCTTCCGCGCCGCGGCGGTGGAGCAGTTGCAGAGCTGGGGCGAGCGCAACGGCATCCCGGTGGTGGCCCAACACACCGGTGCAGACTCCGCCTCGGTGATCTTCGACGCCCTGCAGGCAGCCACCGCACGTGGCATCGATGTGCTGATTGCCGATACCGCCGGACGCCTCCACACCAAGGGCAACCTGATGGAGGAGCTGGCCAAGATCGCCCGGGTGATGAAGAAGATCGATCCCGACGCCCCCCACGAGGTGATGCTGGTGGTGGATGCCACCACCGGACAGAATGCGCTCAATCAGGCGGTCCAGTTCAACCAGACGGTGGGCCTGACCGGCATCACCCTGACCAAGCTCGACGGTACGGCCAAGGGCGGCATCGTCTTCGCCATCGCCGAGAAGCTCGGTCTGCCGATCCGCTTTATCGGGGTCGGCGAAACCATCGAAGACCTGCGCCACTTTGACGGCACTGAATTCGTCAACGCCCTGTTTGCGGAATAGACCCAACATAGCCACTGCCTATGATCCACTTTGACAACGTCACCAAACGCTACCCCGGCGGACATGAGGGGCTGAGCAACGTCAGCTTCCATATCGATCCGGGCGAGATGGTGTTTCTCACCGGACACTCGGGCGCCGGCAAGAGCACCCTGCTCAAGCTGATCGGACTGCTGGAGCGGAGCACCCGGGGGCAGGTGCGGGTGGCCGGGCGCAACCTGACCCGGCTGGGCCGCGGCCAGATCCCCTATCATCGCCGCGAGGTGGGCATGATCTTCCAGGATCACCGCCTGCTCCATGACCGCACGGTGTTCGATAACGTCGCCATGCCGCTGGTGGTGGCCGGCCTCGGGCATATCGAGATCGGCCGCCGGGTGCGCGCCGCGCTGGACAAGGTGGGGCTGCTCTGTAAGGAGAAAAACCTGCCAGTCACCCTCTCTGGCGGCGAGCAGCAGCGGGTCGGTATCGCCCGCGCGGTGGTGAGCAAACCGCCCGTGGTACTGGCCGATGAGCCCACCGGCAACCTGGACCCCACCCTCTCCCGGGAGATCATGAACCTGTTCGAGCAGTTCAACGATGTCGGCGTCACCCTGCTGATCGCCACCCACGATCTGGAACTGATCTCGGGCATGAACCGGCGCATCCTGGTACTGGAAAAGAGCCGCCTGGCCCGGGACAACGCCGCCGAGTCGGTCAACTGATGCGCAGACCCCGCAAGCGACAGTCGGCCCGCATCAGCCCCCGCAGTTCGCTACGTGCGGACGTCTGGCTGATGCGCCACCTGCAAGTGGCGCTGGCCAGTCTGGGACGCCTGATCAGGACCCCCCTCTCCACCCTGATGACCACCCTGGTGATCGGCATCGCCCTGGCGCTGCCGTCCGGCCTCTACCTGCTGCTGGGTAATGTGGAATCACTCAGCGGTCACTGGGACGGTGCCGCCAGCATCTCGCTGTTCCTGACCCAGGAGACCAGTGACGAGCAGGCGGGCAGCCTGGCCAGCCAACTGCGGCGCGACCCGGCCATCACCCGGGTCCGACTGATCGGCCGGACCGAGGCACTGGACGAGTTCCGCCGGCTCAGCGGCTTTGCCGGTGTCCTGGATAGCCTGGAGGAGAACCCTCTCCCCTCCCTGCTGATCGTCGAACCGGCCGCGGATCGGACCGAACCGGCCGCGGCCGAGGCACTGCTCGCCAGGCTCAGGCAGCACAGCGAGGTGGAATTTGCCCAACTCGATCTGCAGTGGGTCAGGCGCTTTCACGCCATTACCGAGATCGCCCGGCGCGGTGTCATCATCCTGGCCACGCTGCTGGGACTGTCGGTACTGCTGATTGTCGGCAACACCATCCGCCTGGAGATCCAGAACCGGCATGCCGAAATCGAGATCACCAAGCTGATCGGCGGCACCAATGCCTTCATCCGCCGGCCCTTCCTTTACAACGGCGCCTGGTACGGTCTGTTTGGCGGCATCTCCGCCTGGCTGATGGTCGGCATCTCCCTGTTGCTGCTGGACAACCCGGTCGAACAGCTGGCCGGACTCTATCAGAGCGGCTTCCGGCTCAGCGGCATCGATTTCGCCACCCTGCTGGTCCTGCTCGGCGGCAGCACCCTGCTGGGGCTGATCGGCTCGTGGATTGCCGTGGGCCGCCATCTCCACGAGATCGAACCCGCCTGACAGGGAACCAATCAGCAATTCTAAATATGGCAAGGCTTATCCTCAGCTCAGCATCTCTTGGCAGGGATTCATTTTTAGCCGAGAATTAATTTACTACGACCCCCTCCGGTGGTTTGGTGGGTACCAGAGGGGTGAGGCATTGCAAACGAATTGATTAACACCGGGCATAATGGCTGGGCGGGAGCCTGGAGAACCACGGATTCACACAGATAAACACAGATTCAGAATTCTGATCGCCTATCTGTGTGAATCCGTGTCCATCCGTGGTTCCTTGATTAACTGGGCCTGGATAATTAAACGACTATTGAAAGCCATATTTGGAATTGCCGGGAACCAATCTGGCCATTAGCACTCCCACCCCCCGAGTGCTAATATGTAGTAGCACCCTATATGCAAGAGTGCTAATATAATACCAGACCAAATAACTAGGGTATTTCAGATGAGCAAACAACTCGCTATCGCAAACACACTGCCAACCGGCAGTATCGATGCCTACATCAGCGCGGCCTACCAGCTGCCGATGTTGAGCGCCGAAGAGGAGCGTAGCCTGGCGGTGAGACTGCAGGAGCAGGGGGACCTGGAGGCGGCCCGCACCCTGGTGATGTCCCACCTTCGCTTCGTCATCCGCATCGCCCGCGGCTATGCAGGTTATGGTCTGGCCCTCCCCGACCTGATCCAGGAGGGAACCGTTGGCCTGATGAAGGCGGTGCGCCGTTTCGATCCCGATCACGGGGTTCGCCTGGTCTCCTTTGCCGTGCACTGGATCAAGGCTGAAATCCACGAATACGTCCTGCGCAACTGGCGCATCGTCAAGGTCGCCACCACCAAGGCGCAGCGCAAGCTGTTCTTCAACCTGCGCAGCTCGAAGAAGCGCCTGGGCTGGTTCTCTCAGGAAGAGGTCGAGGGCGTCGCCAGGGATCTGGGTGTCAAACCGGAAACCGTGCTGGAGATGGAGTGCCGCCTGAACAACCACGACCTGGCCTTCGACGGCATTGATAACGGTGATGACGATCAGGCCCCGGCCCCGGCCGCCTACCTGGCCGATATGCGCATGGAGCCCTCCCGCCAGTTGGAGAGCGTGGACAGTGAGGCAAACGACAAACAACAGCTCTATCTGGCCCTTGAAGGACTGGACGAGCGCAGCAAGCAGATCCTTGAGGCGCGCTGGCTGGCGGAGAAGAAGATGACCTTGCATGAACTGGCGGATAAATACGGAGTCTCGGCCGAGCGCATCCGCCAGATCGAAAAGGCCGCCATGGGTAAACTGAAGGCCCATCTCATCGCCTGAACTGCTGCGGAACATGAATAATATTTCATGTTCCGCAACGCCGCCTGGATCAACAGGCAAAATATTTCACACTTCCGACACAAAAAAAGCAGAAAAAAACTATTTTTACTTGCGTTTGTAACTGTATTTTTTATTGTACTTACAGTTAGTTACATGAACTTCCAGCCTCTATCATAGCGCTTTGCATTTTTCCATATCCTGTTGACCCCAGCATACCCTAGCCGTTATGCTCTCTGCTCGAATCCTTAAACAGTGGCATTTAAAGGGTTTTTGTCTCGGTTCAGCGTGAACCGCGAGTTGCTGGAACGCCCTCAAAACGGCATTAACCCACATGCAATACCCAGAACGACATGAAATATTTTTCATTTTCTCCGGGTTGCATGACTTGAGTTACCACAGGTTTCGCGCGGTAATAATTAAAATGTATAGTAGTGATCTGCGTTGGCGGTGTACGGCATGCCGGTACCCTTCAAATGCACGACTCACAAGAACTTACAGACAGAGCATTGAGGAGTGATCATACGTTATGAATATTAAAAAAAGCGTAACCGCCCTGGCCATCGGCGTCGCACTCACCCTGGGCGCGGCGGGACAGTCCCTGGCGGCGGAGCCGATCAAGATCGGCACCTTCCTGGCCGTGACCGGCCCGGCGTCGTTTCTCGGCGATCCGGAGCTGAAGACCCTGCAGCTGTACATCGACAACATCAACGCCAAGGGCGGCATCGACGGCCGCCAGGTGGAGCTGATGCACTATGACACCGGCGGCAATGCCAAGGAGGCGGTCAACTTCGTCAAGCGCCTGATCCAGAAGGACAAGGTGGACGTGATCGTCGGTGGCTCCACCTCCGGTTCCAGCCTCTCGGTGATGCCGCTGGTGGAGAAGGCCGGGATCCCCTTCATCTCCCTGGCCGGGGCGGTCAGCATCATCGAGCCGGTGCAGAAGTGGACCTTCAAGACCCCCCATACCGACCGCATGGCGGCACAGAAGATCTACGAGGACATGAACCGTCGCGGTATCGCCAAGGTGGCCCTGATCAGCGGCAACGGCGGCTTCGACAAGTCCGGGCGCAACCAGAGTCTGGCGATGGCCGCCAGTTACGATATCGAGATCGTCGCCGATGAGCAGTACGGCGCCAAGGATACCGATATGACCGCGCAGCTGGCCAAGATCCGCGACACCGACGCCCAGGCGATCCTCAACTTCGGCTTCGGTTCCGGTCCGGCGATCGTCACCAAGAACGTGCGTCAGCTCGGCATCACCCTGCCGCTCTACCAGTCCCACGGCGTCGCCTCGAAGAAGTACATCGAGCTGGCCGGGGAAGCGGCCGAGGGCGTACGTCTGCCGGCGGCCGCCCTGCTGGTGGCCGACCAGTTGCCGGAGAGCGATCCGCAGCGCCCGGTGCTGCTCGGTTACAAGAACCTCTACGAGAGCAAGTTCGGTGATGTCTCCACCTTCGGCGGCCACGCCTATGACGGCCTGATGATCGCCCTGGAGGCGATCGATCGCGCCGACTCCACCGACAAGGCCAAGGTGCGTGACGAGATCGAGAAGACCAGCAAGTTCCCCGGCACCGGCGGGGTATTCAACATGAGCCCGAGCGACCACATGGGCCTCGGCCTGGACGCCTTCCAGATGCTAGAGATCAGGAACGGTGACTGGACCATTGTGAAGTAAGTCGACGACCGGCGGTCCGGTGACGACACCGGGCCGCCGACTGCCCGCAGGGAGCGGCTTCGCCACCCAACCAACCCGTATTACAACCCGGGAGTGCCGCAGCGCCAACCTGCCTCAAGCACGTTTATTTGTGCAGGTGCGGTTCGCTGACCTCCCTGACACAGGATTTTTCGGATGTTCGATCTGATCCTCCAGTTTCTGCTCACCGGGATCACCGTAGGTTCGACCTATGCCCTGGTGGGGCTTGGCTTTGCCATCATCTACAACTCCTCGGACGTGGTCAACTTCGCCCAGGGCGAGTTCGTGATGATTGGCGGCATGAGCGCGGTGGCGCTCTCCGCCGGTGACGCCGGCCTACCGCTGTGGGCCGCCGCCCTCGGCGCCGTGCTGATCACCACCCTGGTGGGCATGGCGCTGCAGCGCTTCGCCATCGCCCCGGCCCGCGGCGCCTCGGTGGTCACCACCATCATCATCACCATCGGCGCCTCCATCTTCCTGCGCGGCGTCGCCCTGCTGGTGTGGGGCAAGGACCTGTTCGCCCTGCCCCCCTTCTCCGGCAACACGCCGATCCAGATCGGCAACGCCACCGTGCTGCCCCAGAGCCTCTGGGTCATGGGCGGCGGCGTCGCCCTGGTGCTCGGCGCCCAGTACTTCTTCAACCGCACCACCCTGGGCAAGGCCATCCTCGCCTGCTCCTGCAACAAGACCGCCGCCCATCTGGTGGGCATCAACGTCGGCGTCATGTTGCTGCTGGCCTACGGCATCGCCGCCGCCATCGGCGCCATGGCCGGCATACTGATCGCCCCGATCACCTTCACCTCCTACGACACCGGCGTCATGCTCGGTCTCAAGGGCTTCTCCGCCGCCATCCTCGGCGGCATGGGCAACCCCATGGGCGCGGTCGCCGGCGGTCTGCTGCTGGGAATCATCGAGTCCCTCTCCGCCGGTCTCATCTCCTCCGGTTACAAGGACGCGATCGGCTTCATCATCCTGCTGCTGGTGCTTTTCTTCCGTCCCAGCGGCCTGTTCGGCAAAGCCTCGGTCGAGAGGGTCTAACGATGAAACGCCTCAGCGGATTATTCCTTCTGGCGGCGGCTATCGTCCTGCTGCCGATCCTGTTTCCAGATAACTATTTCGTCACCGTGGTCGGCGTCACCGCCGGCCTCAACGCCATTCTCGCGGTCAGCCTCAACCTGTTGATGGGCTATGCCGGGCAGATCTCTCTGGGCCATGCCGCCTTCTTCGGCCTCGGTGCCTACAGCTCGGCCATTTTGACCGCCCGCTACGACTGGAATCCCTGGCCCGCCCTGCTGCTCGGTCTCGCCTTCACCGGCGTCATCGCCTATGTCGTGGCGCGCCCGATCCTGCGCCTCAAGGGCCACTACCTGGCCATGGCCACCCTCGGACTGGGCATCATCGTGCACATCTTCATCGTCCAGCTGGGCTGGCTCACCGGCGGCCCCGACGGCCTCGGCGGCATACCCACCCTGTCATTATTCGGCTGGGCCGTGGACAGCGACCAGCGTTGGTATATCGTCATCGGCACTCTGCTGGTGGTGGTGGTCTGGCTGGCCCTCAACATCATCGACTCGCGCAGCGGCCGCGCCCTGCGCGCCCTGCACGGCTCCGAGGTGGCTGCCGAGATGATGGGCATCAACACCGCCGCCACCAAGACCGGAGTGTTCGTTCTCGCCGCCCTGATCGCCGCGGTCGCCGGCAGCGTGTTCGCCCACCAGCAAGCCTTCGTGAGCCCCGACTCGTTCAGCTTCTTCTTCTCCATCGAGCTGGTCACTATGGTGGTGCTCGGCGGCATGGCCTCCACCTACGGCGCCGTGCTCGGCGCCCTCATCCTCACTTTCCTGCCCGAGCTGCTGGTAGTGTTCGAGGATTACGAGGTGATGATCTTCGGCGGCATTCTCATGGGCATGATGATCTTCCTGCCCCAGGGGCTGTTCGTCGGCCTGGGGGATCTACTGCGCAAACTCCGGCGTCAGGCAACACCCACCCCGCGCAAGCCGGCCCCGCAGGAGCCGGCCTCGCACAAGCCCACCCCACAGAAGCCGGCCCCGCAGAAGGAGGAGAAGCGTCATGGCGTTGCTTGAGGTACAGGACCTGACCATCTCCTTTGGCGGTGTGACCGCCATTGCCGACCTCCATTTCCAGGTGCCGGAGAGCCAGGTCTACGCGGTCATCGGTCCCAACGGGGCGGGCAAGACCACCCTGTTCAACATGCTCTCGGGCATCTACCTCCCCAACGAGGGGAACATCCGCTTCCAGGGCCAGGAGATCGTCGGTCGGCTGCCCCATCAGGTGGCCAAAATGGGCATCTCCCGCACCTTCCAGAACCTGCAGATGTTCTTCAACATGAGCGTGCTGGACAATGTCAAGGTGGGCTGCCACCTGCGCACCCGCAGCCGCCTCTGGAGCGCCGCCCTGCGCCTGCCCAATATCCTCCGCGAGGAGCGCCAGGCCCAGGAATGGGCGCGCGAGGCGCTGGTGTTCTGCGGCCTGGAACAGTACATCCACCAGCCCGCCGACTCGCTCCCCTACGGGGTGCTCAAGCGGGTGGAGATCGCCCGCGCCCTGGCCGCGCGGCCCAAGCTGCTGCTGATGGACGAGCCGGCCGCCGGGCTCAACGACACCGAGACGGTGGAGATGCGCGAGCTGATCCGGCGCATCAGCCAAACCGGGGTCAGCGTGCTGCTGGTGGAGCACAACATGGGGCTGGTGATGCAGGTCTCCGACCGCATCCTGGTGATCGACTATGGCAGCCGGCTGGCCGAGGGCCTGCCGGCGGAGATACAGAACAACCCGAAGGTGATCGAGGCCTATCTGGGGGGAGAGGTGCAGTATGCCGTCTGAGGCCCTGTTACAGGTGGAGGGACTGACCTCCCATTACGGACCCATCCAGGCCCTGCACGGGATCTCCCTGGAGGTGCACCCCGGGGAGCTGGTGGCCATGGTGGGCGCCAACGGCGCCGGCAAGACCACCCTGCTACACACCATCTCCAATGTGCACAAGGCGAGCGGCGGCCGGGTGGTCTTCGATGGCCGCGAGATCACCCGCAGCGCGCCGCACAAGATCGTCCGCTCCGGCATCTGCCATATCCCCGAGGGGCGCCAGGTGTTCGCGCCGCTGAGCGTGGAGGACAACCTGCTGCTGGGCGGCTTCACCCAGCGCCAGGACAAGGCCTGGATGGCCGAGGAGATGGCGCGCATCTACGCCCTGTTCCCGATCCTCCAGGAGAAGCGCCGCCAGGCGGCAGGCACCCTGTCGGGCGGCCAGCAGCAGATGCTGGCGATGGGCCGGGCGCTGCTCGGTCGGCCCAAGCTGCTACTGCTGGACGAGCCCTCCATGGGGCTGGCGCCGTTGCTGGTGGCGGAGATCTTCCGCGTGGTGCGTGAGCTCAACGAGCAGGGCGTCACCATCCTGCTGGTGGAGCAGAATGCCAAGGCGGCGCTGGGCATCGCCGATCGCGGCTACGTGCTGGAGACCGGCCGGGTGGTGCTCACTGCCGACGCCGACACCCTGCTGGCCGACGAGGCGGTGCAGAAGGCCTATCTGGGGCATTGATAGCACTTGGACCGGCGCCGGGCCGATGTTCGCGGCGGGGGCGCCGCTCCTACTCAGGCACCGCCGTATGCTGCCGGGACAGGACCATTACTAATCGAAATAACCGAGGTTGAAGACGCTATGTATGTGGAACAGATCATGACCCGCGAGGTGGATACCGTGACGGCGGATATGAAGCTCAGTCATGCGGCCCAGGTGATGCGCGACAAGGGCCGGCGTTACCTGCCGGTGGTGGATGACAACAACCACCTGATCGGCCTGTTCAGCCAGAAGGAGCTGGACCGGGCCGGACCCTCGGCCATCACCACCCTGTCGGTGGGCGAGGTCAACTATCTCACCTCCAAGGTCACCGTCGGCGAGCTGATGGTGCGCCAGGTGATCACCTGCACCCCCGACACCCTGGTGGAGGAGGCCGGCCAGCTGATCCGCGACCGCAAGATCGGCAACCTGCCGGTGATCGCCGACGGCGAGCTGGTGGGGGTGGTCAGCGAGACCGACATCCTCGACTTCTTCCTCGACATCATGGGCTGCGGCCTGGACAACACCACCCGCATCGCCGTCAGCCTGCCCAACAAGGCACGCGCCCTCGGCGGCCTGCTTCACCAGATCAACGACGCCGGCGGCTATATCGCCACCGTCGTCTCGCCGGTCTCCCAGATCGGTAGCCCCCAGCGTGTCGCCATCGTGCGCTACATCGCCGATGAACCGGAGGCGCTGGACAAGCACCTGCAGGAGATCGGCTACGAGCTGATCACCGAGGTCCTGCCGAAAAAAGCCTAGGCGCCTGTCGGGTTTGACCGACCGTAGCGAGGGAAAGCCGATTTGAGCCAGATTTTTCGATTTTTCGATTTTTCGAGGCGAATAGTGGACCTATTTAACGAGAAAGATCGGAAAATCTGGCCAAATTCGGCTTTTCCGCAGTAGGTCAGTGTTAAATCCGACAGGCTCCTAGGACTGCCCTTTACCCACAAATACCGATGAACACACGTGTAGGATGGGTGGAGGCGCGGCACCCTTGTTGAAGGCTATTCGCGGCGGTCAGGCGCGCCGTAACCCATCTTCAGATGCGGTTGCAGGTGCACGATGGGTTGCGCGCGGAAGGCGGAGCCGGCGGAGAGTTCACGGAGGCGCTCCACCCATCCTACGCCTGGATACAACAGTACGACCCGCTTACGGGTAAGGGGCAGGGCTGGGAGTCTGTCCGCCTGGTAACTACTCACGGGGTGATTATCCTGCCTTGCGGACTGAGGCATCCATCATGACGCAAGTATTGCGGGCTGCTAGAATGCAGCCACGCCAATTCCGCCCGTGACCGAGAAACCGTGACCAGCAACCCTTTTCAACGACAACTCAAGTCCATTCTGGACGGATTTCGCAAGGAACCTCCCAGTCGCACGCCGTCGCTGGTCGCCACCCTGTTCGGTGATGTGGTGGAGTCCCATGACCGGGAGATCTGGCTCGGCAGCATCACCGCCCTGCTGGAACCCCTCGGCGTCAACGAACGGCTGGTGCGCACCGCCGTCTACCGGCTGGCCAAGGATGACTTTGTCGCGAGCAGCAAGATCGGGCGGCGCAGCTATTATCGCCTCACCGAGAGTGCCCGGGCGAAGGTCAGCGGCTACGACGAGCTGATCTACTACCCCTCCAACAAACAGTGGAATGGCGACTGGATCCTGGTTTTCACCGGCACCCAGGGGATCAATGCCAAGCAGCGCGCACGGCTGCGCAAGGAGCTGACCTGGCTCGGTTACGGCATTATCGCGCCCAATGTCTATGGCCATCCGACCGCAGCCATCACCCAGACCCAGGCGATCCTCGCCCAAGTCGGGGTCACCAACCAGGTGGTGGTGCTGCGGGCGAGCAATTATGACCCCATGTACGGACTCGGTACCAAGGGCATGGTGCGTCAGTGTTTCAAGCTGGGCGAGCTGGAAAAGCAGTACGGCGCCTTCATCAAGCATTACCGGTCGCTGGCCAAGGCGATGCAGAATGCCCGGCATGTGGAGCAGGAAGATCCGGAGCACTGCTTCATGCTGCGCCTCATGCTGATCCATCACTACCGCCGCATCCTGCTGAAGGACCCCAAGCTACCGGCCGAACTGCTACCGGACAACTGGCTGGGGCAACAGGCGCAGGATCTGTGCGCCGCCATCTATCGCCCCCTGGAGGCGCGCTCCGAACAGCATATTCTGAAGTTATGTGAAAACCAGGCCGGTCCGTTTCGTCCGATCTCGCCCCGCTTCAGTCAGCGCTTTGCGGCCTGGGCCTGAGAGGCACTCGGTACTTCACTGTCCGACAGATAGAAACAAGCAAAAATGGCTCGTCCGCAGAACTTGTGGATACGGAGAAAAGGCATTTTCTCTCGCCAAAAACGCCAAGAGTGCAAAGACCGCAGGAATCGGAATTTAAACGAAGGAATCAGTTTTTCTTGGCGTTCTTGGCGTCTTGGCGAGAGCAAAAAACCGCTCTGGAAAAAGCCGACCTGGAAACAGGCATCCCTCAAGCGGCATTCAAAGCAGCCGATCAGCCGACGGCGTTTCCGGTAATGACTGCTGCTCAAAGAAGCCCTCGGTATGCATCAGTGCCTCTTTGGCACCCAGCTCCCTGGCGGCGGCGATGCAGGCCTCCACGAACTCGGGGCTACCGGCGGCATAGACGCTGTGCCGGGAGAGATCGGGGAACATCTCCGGCAGGATGGCCGGGATCCGCCCCAGCGGCGCTTCGCCCTGCTCCCGGGTCAGGGTACGCACGAATTTGAAGTTGCGGTGTTTCGCCTGCCACAGGAGGAGTCGGCCGGTGTCGTAGAGATCGTCGCTGGTCGGCGCCGAGAACAGCACCGTTACCGGTTGCCGGTAGCCGCGGCTCAGGGCCGCCTCGGCCAGGGCCATGATCGGCGCCAGCCCGGTACCGGCCGCCAGGCAGAGCACCGGGGTCTCGGCCGCCGGATCACCGATGAAGGTGCCGTAGGGGCCCGACAGCTTGATCCGGTCGCCCACCTTAAGGTTGGCATGCACCCAGTTGCTGATGCCGCCGCCCTCGACCCGGGCGATCTGCAGGCTGATCTCGCCATCCGGACGTGAGGCGTTGGCGATGGAGTAGGCACGCGGTGGAATCTGATTGTCGGGATGGTTCACCAGCACGTACTGGCCCGGCCAGTAGCGTAGCGGCTTGCCCACCGGCCGCAACCGCAGTTCAATGATACGATGGGTGCGCACCAGCCGCTCCACCACCACGAAGGAGACGTTCTCCCGCGGTGGAAACAGCTTCGGTTGCGCATCTTCGGTGCCCCATTCGATCTCCAGCAGATCCGACAGCGGCTTGGCCATGCACATCAGACCGAAGCCCTGATCCCGCTCCTCCGGGGCCAGCGCCATGTCCAGCACCATGCCCTGGTCGAACTCGCCCTGCCGGACCTTGATCTTGCATTCGCCGCAGGCCCCGGCACGACAGTTGTTGGGCAGGGCATAGCCCGCCTTTTCCAGCGCGGCCAGGACGGTCTCCCCCTGCTGGCACTCCACCTCGTGACCGGATGGATATAATCGGATTTTTTTCATCAGTTAATACCAGACCATGGGTAAAGCCGCTCCCGGCCATCCGGCTTGTCGCCGCAGGGGCAGGCCCCTGTGCCTGCCCTGTTCCAACGAAGCACCACCATCCGGGCAACCACGGGGGGTTGCTCCTACGCCAATCCCTGGACAAAACCGGGAGGCGAGTCACCCCCGGTTACCTGGAATTTCTCAGAATATCGGAATGATCTCGTCCAGATCAATATCCAGCACTTCCTGACCGGTAATGCCCACCTCGGGGATGGCGGGGAACGGGATGTCGTAGCGATCCAGCACCCCCTTCAGGTTGAGCATCGCCCTGCGCCAGTTCTCCAACTTCTCCTCGACCGCGGGTATACCGAAACCGGCGTTGCGCGCGATCGCCTCCGCCTCACGCTGCACGGCAATGAAATCCTCGGGCAGATCCCAGAACTCCATCGGCGGCTCATACAGCACCGCCGACAGAAACAGGTAGCCAGCGCGGATCTGCTTGGTGATGACCGACTTGTTCTCCTCCGGCAGGCTCGGATAGTCGCGTTCCATCAATGCCATGCAGATGGCCATGTGGCGACCCTCGTCGCGACCGATATTGCGGAACGCCTCCTGGAACACCTCCTCCTCACAGCTCTTCGCCATCTGGTGGAAGATGGTGGCGGCGGCGATCTCGCCCATCAGGAAGGAGCTGAACAGCACCGCCAGGCTGTACTTGGGGACCGCCTGCTTGTAGCCGTTCCAGTAACGCCCGCCGTTGAAATAGAGCCACTTGGCGTTGCGCTGCAGTTTGCGGCCCAGTTCGGTCTTGGGGGTGTAGGTCATGGCATCGGGGTGATCCAGCAGCTTGGTGATGGCGAGGCCGCACATCTGCTCATGGTTCTGTTCGTCCCGGGTGACCGAGAAGAAGCAGCGGCGCACCGGATCCTCTTCATGGTCCTCGTAGGTCTTGATCATGGCCTCGGCAAACACCGGTGGCGCGGAGGCGTCGAACACCGAGAGCAGGGTCCACCAGTAGGCGATCGACTCACGCTCTTCCCAGCTGTACTGGTCCGGATCAAAGGTATCCCAGGGCAGTTTTTCCGGGTCCCAATACTCGCGCTGGGCGGCCTCCCACACCTCCTGCATCTTGCTGGTCTCGCGCACCCAGCTCAGGGGATAGATATTGGGCTGGGGGGTCTCCGGGGGGAACTCCATCTTGTCTGCAAACCGCTCTCTCTCACTCATCGTTCTCGCTCCTCGACTCTTTGTAGCCACACCGCCCAGGGCCGTGTGGATAGACAAACCGCATGCGCCGCGTTGCGGCATGGGAGAAACATAGCAAGCATTTTTAAACGATACAATATTTTTTATATTTATTTTATTTTCGTATCATTAAAAATCTCGCTGCCACCCCCCGGGTTATCGTCGCGTCCCTGCGACGGAGCGACAGGCTCCTAGGCGGCCGGCCGCTTGGCCACCAGCGTCAACACGTCATAGGTGGCCACCAGTTCGCCGTGCCGGTTACGCACCTGGCAGTCCCAGCGCACCTCGCCATAATTCTCGTTCACCCGCGGCACCTTCTGTTTGCAGGTAAAGGTCACCTGGATGGCGTCTCCGGGATTCAGTGGCGTCAGGAAGCGCAGGTGCTCCAGGCCGTAATTGGCCAGCACCGGACCCGGTGCCGGATCGACGAACAGGCCGGCGGCCGCCGAAACGATAAAGTAGCCGTGCGCCACCCGCCCCTCGAAGAACGGATTGGCCCTGGCCGCCGCCTCATCCATGTGGGCATAGAAGCGGTCGCCGCTGAACTCGGCGAAATGCTCGATGTCCTCCAGGGTCACGACGCGCTGTTCGGTAACGATCCCCTCACCGATCTGCAGTTCTTCAAGGGTCTTGCGGAAGGGATGTACCGGGTCCTCGATGCGCCGGGCGCCCGGGATCCATTTGTCGCTCACGGCGGTGAGCATGCTGGGCGATCCCTGCAGCGCGACACACTGCATATAGTGTAGTACACCCCGAATGCCGCCCAGCTCCTGGCCGCCGCCGGCCCGGCCCGGCCCGCCATGGATCAGATAGGGCAGCGGTGAACCGTGGCCCGTGGACTCTTTGGCGCAGTCGCGGTTGTTGATCAGCAGCCGGCCGTGCCAGGCCCCCAGGCCCATTACCATCGCCCGGGCGAAGGCCTCGTCGTAGGTGAAGATGGAGCTGACCAGGCTGCCCTGGCCCATCCCGGCTAGCTGAATGGCTTCCTCCACCCCCTCGTAGGGAACCACCGTGCTGACCGGACCGAACGCCTCGACATCGTGCACCTCACGGTGCTGCAGCGGCTGATCGCAATAGAGCAGCACCGGCTTCATGAAGGCACCAGCACCGGGGACCGTCTCGTCCGGATCGCCATAGACGATTTCGCAGGAGCGGGCCAGCTCGGCAATCCGCTCGCGTACCTCGGCACACTGGTCTTTGCTGGCCAGGGCGCCCATGGTCACCCCCTCCCGGTCGGGATCCCCCACCACCATCCGACCGAGACGCGCCGCCAGCGCATCGATCACAAAGGGCGCCAGGTGGCGCGGTACCAGGGCGCGACGAATAGCCGTGCACTTCTGGCCGCACTTGACCGTCATCTCCCGCAGCACCTCCTTGACGTAGAGATCAAACTCCTCGCTTCCCGGCTCGGCATCGGGACCGAGAATGGAGGCGTTGAGTGAATCCGCTTCCATGGTGAAGCGCACCGAATTGTTGAGAATGGCCGGGTGCCGGCGCAGCATCAGGCCGGTGGAGGCGGAACCGGTGAAGGTGACCGCGTCCTGGCAGGTGACGTGATCCAGCAGGTCGCCGACGCTGCCGCAGATCAGCTGCAACGAGCCCTCCGGCAGAATGCCGGATTCGATCATGTGGCGCACCATCAGCTCGGTCAGGTAGGCGGTCTGGCTGGCCGGCTTGATGATGCAGGGAACACCGGCGATGAAACTGGGCGCCAGCTTCTCCAGCATGCCCCAGCAGGGGAAATTGAAGGCGTTGATGTGGATCGCCACCCCCTCCAGCGGCAGATAAATATGCTGGCCGACAAAGCTGCCCCTGCGCGACAGCATCTCGGGCTGCCCATCTATATAGACATGGCCGTTGGGTAGCTCGCGCCGCCCCTTGCTGGAGTAGGCGAACAGGGTGCCGATGCCGCCCTCGATATCGATCCAGGAGTCGGAACGGGTGGCGCCGGTGTGCCGGGAGAGGGCATAAAACTCCTCTTTGCGCTGCTGCAGGTAGAGCCCCAGCTCCTTCAGCATGTAGGCCCGTTCATGGAAGGTCAGCGCGCGCAACGCCAGGCCACCCACCTCATGGCCGTAACGCAGCATGGCGGCAAAATCGAGACCCCGGCTGTTGATCTCGGCCACCGGCTCTCCGGTCACCGCGCTGTTCAGCAGAGTCCCCTGTCCCTCGCCCTCGATCCAGGCACCGCGGGCATAACTCTTCAATCGCATCTCTCGCTCCTCCGGCCCGCCAGGGCCTGTGTTCACGCTCAATAAATATGGACTGTTGGGACGCCCCGAATACTCCCCGAGGGAAAAGCGGCTATGCTCATTGATGCATTCGGGCTGATGCATGTGGTCCCGCCATAGACAGCTGTGGCTGATAGTAGCCCGCAATCTAATGCGATACAATATTTTTACTTTTGTATTATTTTTTGTGGTATTTTAAAATCGAGTTGTGATACAACAGCATGCAGGTCTGAAAGCGCATCCCGGTAACCAGGGATTCCGCCAGGGGTGGCTGACGACAACCCGATAAAACATGCGGATGTGTCGCCCTAACCAGCGCAAACGAGGAGACGAGATGACGGCCTACAGGGACATCCTGGTGGACCCGCCACGCAACGGCGTCCAGTTGATTCGGTTGAACCGCCCCGAGGCGCACAATGCGCTGCGCAGCGCACTGCTGGGTGAACTCGCCGACGCCCTGGCGGCAGCGACGGCGGATGAGCAAATCCGCGTGGTGCTGCTCAGCGGTTCAGACAAGGTGTTCGCCGCCGGCGCCGACATCAAGGAGATGGCGGCGCTGGACGCGGTTGGACTGTGGAAGGATCGGCGCCCGCAGTACTGGCAGGCGATCCGCGGCTTTCCCAAGCCGCTCATCGCCGCGGTCAACGGCTTCTGCCTGGGCGGCGGCCTGGAGCTGGCGATGCACGCCGACTGCATCATCGCCGGCGAGGATGCCCGCTTCGGCCAACCCGAAATCAACCTGGGAATCATTCCCGGCGCCGGCGGCACCCAGCGGCTGGTGCGTTCGGTCGGCAAGTCCCTGGCCATGAAGCTGATCCTCAGCGGCGAGTTCATCGGCACGCGCGAGGCCCTGGCCGCCGGCCTGGTGGCCGAGGTGACCCAGCCCGAGCTGACCCTGAAACGGGCCACCGCCCTGGCGGAGACCATGGCGGAGAAATCCCCCATCGCACTGCGCCTGGCGAAAGAAGCCATTCTGGCCAGCTTTGAAACCCCCTTGAGCCAGGGCCTGGAACTGGAACGCAAGGCGTTCCTGTTCCTGGCCGCCAGCGCGGACCGCCGGGAGGGTATCGAGGCCTTCCTGGAGAAGCGCCCACCCCAATTCAAAGGTCAATAAAAGAGAGCCCCATGAGTTACGACACCATTCAATTCCAGGTACAGGACGGCGTCGCCACCCTGACCCTGAACCGGCCGGAGAGCCTGAACAGTTTCAACACCACGATGCACGGCGAGATCCGCGACGCCCTCAAGCAGGTGCGACAGGACGGCTCCATCCGCTGCCTGCTGCTTACCGGCGCCGGACGCGGCTTCTGCGCCGGCCAGGACCTCAACGACCGGGCGGTGGCACCGGGCGAGGCGATGCCCGACCTGAGCCTCTCCATCAAACAGAACTACAACCCGCTGGTACGCAGCCTCATGACCCTGGACAAGCCGGTGATCTGCGCGGTCAACGGGGTCGCCGCCGGGGCCGGTGCCAACATCGCCCTGGCCTGCGATATCGTGCTGGCGGCCCGCTCCGCCAGCTTCATCCAGGGCTTCTCCAAGATCGGCCTGATTCCCGACTCGGGCGGCACCTGGACCCTGCCCCGGCTGGTGGGCCGTGCCCGCGCCATGGGCATGGCCATGCTCAGCGGCAAGCTGTCGGCCGAACAGGCGGCCGACTGGGGACTGATCTGGCAGGTGGTGGATGACGACCGGCTGCTGGAGGAGGCGCGCAGCCTGGCCACTCACCTGGCCACCCAGCCCACCAAGGGGCTGGCCCTGACCAAGCGGGCCATCAACGCGGCCGGCGGCAACAGCCTGGAGCAGCAGCTGGAGCTGGAGTGCGACCTGCAGTACATCGCCGGCTGCAGCCACGACTACCGGGAAGGGGTCGCCGCCTTCATCGCCAAGCGCCCAGCGGAATTCAAGGGGGAATAGGCTAATGGTCGCACTCACCACGAAACAGACAGTCGCCGTCATCGGCGCAGGCACCATGGGCGCCGGCATCGCCCAGATCGCCGCTGCCGCGGGCCACCCCACCCTGCTGTTCGACGCCAACCCGGAGGCGATCGGACGCGGCATCGGCCAGATCGACGCGGGGCTGAGGAAGCAGGTCGCCCGGGGGCGGATGAGCGAGGCCGAGCGCACGACGCTGCTGGCCAACATCACCGCCGCCACCCGCCTGGACGAACTGAGCGAGGCGGCGCTGGTGATCGAGGCGATCCTGGAGGACCTGGAGGTGAAGCGGCAGCTGTTCGCCGAGCTGGAATCGCTGTGCGGCGAACAGACCATCCTCGCCACCAACACCTCCTCCCTGTCGGTGACCGCCATCGCCGCCAGGCTGGCGCGCCCCGGCAACCTGGTGGGCATGCACTTCTTCAACCCCGCCCCGGTGATGAAGCTGGTGGAGGTGGTCTCCGGCGTCACCACCAGCCCGGCCGTGGCGCAGACCGTGTTCGACACCGCCGCCGGCTGGGGCAAGCACCCGGTCTACGCCAAGTCCACCCCCGGTTTCATCGTCAACCGGGTGGCCCGCCCCTTCTATGCCGAGGGCATGCGCCTGCTGGAAGAAGGGGCGGCCGATGTCGCCACCCTGGACGCCATCATGCGCGAGGCAGGCGGCTTCCGCATGGGACCGTTCGAGCTCATGGACCTGATCGGCCACGACGTCAACTACGTCGTCACCAGCAGCGTCTACGCCGGCTTCTATTACGACCCGCGTTTCCTCCCCTCGCTGATCCAGAAGGAGTTGGTGGATGGCGGGCTGCATGGCCGCAAGAGCGGTCAGGGTTTCTACGACTACCGCGAGGGCGCCGCTATAGCCAGCGCCGTCGACGCCCCCGCTGCCCCGCCACCCGAGACCATCGAAATCACCGGCGAGCTGGGTATCGCCGAACCGCTGGTGGCGCTGTGGAAACAGGCCGGCATTCGCGTCAAGCGCACCGAGGGCAACGGCTGGATCCGCATCGGCCATACCCGCATCGCCCTCACCGACGGTCGCAGCGCCACCCGCCGGGGCGCCGCCGACCACCTGACAGACACCATCCTGTTTGACCTGGCCCTGGACTATGCCACCGCCACCCGCTTCGCCCTGTGTCCCGGGGACAACGCCACGCCCGAGGCGCTGCAGCAGGCGGTCGGACTGTTCCAGGCCCTGGGCAAGCCGGTCTCGGTGATCGCCGACATCCCCGGCATGGTGGTGATGCGTACCGTCTGTACCCTGGCCAACGAGGCTGCCGACACCGTGTTCCAGCAGGTGTGCGATGTGGCCGGCGCCGACACCGCCATGCAGAGCGGGGTCAACTACCCCCTCGGCCCGCTGGCCTGGGCCGAGCGCATCGGCCTGCCCCGGGTACTGACGGTGCTGGAGAACCTGCGGCAGGCCTACGGCCTGGATCGTTACCGCATCTCCCAGCTGCTGCGCCGCAAGGTCGAGGGCGGTACCCGTTTCTACGCCTGAAGCCAACCCGCCCCGATTTTTATCCAGATAGAGATGCAGAGAATGAACGACGCCTATATATACGATGCCATCCGCACCCCGATCGGCCGTTTCGGCGGCGCCCTCTCCGCGGTGCGCGCCGATGATCTCGGGGCGATCCCCTTGAAGGCGCTGATGGAGCGCAACCCCGCGGTCGACTGGTCGCAGGTGGATGACGTGATCTATGGCTGCGCCAACCAGGCGGGCGAGGACAACCGTAACGTGGCGCGCATGGCGGCGCTGCTCGCCGGCCTGCCGGCGGTGGTGCCGGGCACCACGGTCAACCGGCTGTGCGGCTCGGGCATGGACGCGGTGAGCATGGCGGCACGCGCCATCAAGTGCGGCGAGGCGGAGCTGATGATCGCCGGCGGCGTCGAGTCCATGTCCCGCGCCCCGTTTGTCATGCCCAAGGCGGAGAGCGCCTTTTCGCGCCGGGCGGAGATTTATGACACCACCATCGGCTGGCGCTTCATCAACCAGCTGATGCAGCAGCAGTACGGCATCGACTCGATGCCGGAGACGGCCGAGAATGTGGCGGAGCAGTTCGGCGTCAGCAGAGCGGACCAGGACGCCTTCGCCCTCAGGAGCCAGCAGCGCGTCGGCGCGGCCCAGGCCAGCGGGCGCCTGGCCCGGGAGATCGTGCCGGTGACCATACCCCAGCGCAAGGGCGAGGCGCGGGTGGTCGAGCAGGACGAGCACCCCCGCCCCGACACCCGGCTGGAGAAGCTGGCCAGCCTGCCTACCCCGTTCCGCCAGGGTGGCTCGGTGACGGCGGGCAACGCCTCCGGGGTCAATGACGGCGCCTGCGCCCTGCTGCTCGGCTCCAAGACCGCCGGCGAGCGCTTCGGCCTGGTGCCGAAGGCCCGGGTGGTGGCCGCCACGGCGGTCGGCGTGGAGCCGCGCATCATGGGCTTCGGTCCGGCCCCGGCCAGCCGCAAGCTGTTGCGCATGACCGGCCTCTCCATCGAACAGATGGACGTGATCGAACTCAACGAGGCATTCGCCGCCCAGGGGCTGGCGGTACTGCGCGATCTGGGCGTGGCCGATGACGCCGCCCACGTCAATCCCAACGGCGGCGCCATCGCCCTCGGTCACCCCCTGGGCATGAGTGGTGCCCGCCTGGTGACCACCGCCCTGTACCAGCTGCAGCAGACTGGCGGACGCTACGCCCTCTGCACCATGTGCATCGGTGTCGGCCAGGGCATCGCCCTGATCATTGAACGTAGCGAGGAATGACGCAGCGACGGCCGCCAGCGGTATCGGCAAGCAAACGATCCGGGCGGACGCCGTGCGCGCTGAACCACAACCATAAGGGCCGACCAAGAACGATGGGCTGCTTTCGGAACGTCTGGCCACAGGGTAAAGTAGCCTCCCGCACGGTTTCCCCGGAAACAGTATCCCCTGCAACAGAAAGGGCTTGGTCATCCCTCGTCCCGCGTTTAGAATAAGGCTTTTATGTCGACAGAAACAGAACAACAGGCCGAGGCCATCGGCCAGTGGATGGAGCAGCAGGACAAGTTTGCCCGACTGCTGGGCATCAGACTGGAAGCGGTCCGACCCGGCTATGCCCGCGCCTCCCTGACGGTCAGGCCGGATATGCTGAACGCGGTCCGGGTCACCCAGGGCGGCGTCACCTTCACCCTGGCGGATTTTACCTTTGCGGTCGCCTCCAACTCGCACGGCACCACCTCGCTTGCCCTGTCGACCCAGCTCAGCTTTCCCGGATCGAGCCGCGAGGGTGACCGCCTGGTCGCCGAGGCCCGGGAGGAGAGTTCCACCAAACGCACCGGTCTCTATACTGTGGAGGTAAAGACCGGGGATGGCCGACTGGTTGGCCTGTTCAGTGGCACGGTATTCCGCCGCTCGGACAAGGTCGCGGAGTGGATGGAAAATAATTCTGACCCGAAGATTTCATAAATTTGTGCTGAGATTGCGCCGGATATTGTTTTCACAAGGAAATTCCCGACTGTTTTGCCTGGAGCAAAACGGGTCGGCCGAAGGCCGCCCGCAGGGTGTGCGCCAGGGATGGCGCACAACAACGAGCGGCGTATCAGTGACTACGGCCGACTGAGGGTATATTTCTTGTGGAAGCAAGAGACAAGCGAGATCTGTGCAAATTTGTGAAAGATTCGGGCTAACACCGGGGGATAAGCGATGATACTGCATTCCGAGTTCGAGACCATGCCGCGTGAGGAGCTGGAGGCGCTGCAGCTGAAACGCCTGAAGGCCACAGTGGAGCGCTGCTACCACACGGTCAAGTTTTATCGGAATGCGATGGATGACCTGGGGGTCAAACCCGAGCACATCCGCCAGCTCAGCGACGTGCGCCACCTGCCCTACACCAAGAAGGAGCACCTGCGGGAGAACTACCCGTTCGGACTGTTCGCCGTGCCCACCGAACAGGTGGTGCGGGTGCACGCCTCCTCCGGCACCACCGGCAAGCCCACCGTGGTAGGCTACACTAGGCGGGACATCCGCACCTGGGCCCAGCTGGTAGCGCGCTGTCTCGCCGCCGCTGGCCTGCATCCCGGTGACCGGCTGCACAACGCCTACGGCTACGGCCTGTTTACCGGCGGCCTGGGGCTGCACTACGGCGGCGAGGAGCTGGGGGTGATGGTCACCCCGATGTCCGGCGGCCAGACCCAGAAGCAGCTCATGCTGTTGCAGGATTTCGCCCCCACCGCCATCAGCTGCACCCCCTCTTACGCCCTCAACCTGGCCGAGACGGCCGAGGAGATGGGAATCAATATCCGCAAGCTGCCGCTCAAGGTCGGCATCCACGGCGCCGAGCCCTGGACCGAGGAGATGCGTTACGAACTGGAGTCCCGACTCGGCATCGACTGTGTCGACATCTATGGCCTCTCCGAGGTGATGGGCCCCGGGGTCGGCAACGAGTGCATCGAGGCGAAGAGTGGCCTGCACATCTGGGAGGACCATTTCCTGGTGGAGTGCGTGGATGTGAACAACGGCAAGCCGGTGCCCTATGGCGAGGAGGGGGAGATCGTCTTCACCTCCCTGACCAAGGAGGCGTTTCCGGTTATCCGCTACCGCACCCGGGACATCTCGGTACTGAACCCGGCGCCGTGCAAATGCGGCCGCACCCATGTGCGCATGCAGCGTATCACCGGGCGCAGCGACGATATGCTGATCATCCGTGGCGTCAACGTCTATCCGACCCAGGTGGAGGCGGTGCTGATGCAGAGCGAGACGCTCTCGCCCTTCTACCAGATCGAGCTGTTCCGCGAGGGTAGCATGGACAGCATGGTGGTCAACGTCGAGGGCAGCCCGCCACTCATGGAGCAGCCGCAGGAGGCCCGCGACCGCACCGCGGCCAAGGTGGTGCGCGACATCAAGGACTTCATCGGCGTTTCCTGTAAGGTGGTGATCAAGGCGGTGGGCGAGGTACCCCGCTCCGAGGGCAAGGCGGTGCGGGTGATAGATCACCGGAAGAAGTAATCCAACCCCGGGACGGGAGACGCACAGGGGTCGGAGTCAAGCCACGCGAGGCCGGTTGGAAACCGCCGTCTGCGAGTGGGTGGCTTGACCCCGACCCCTTCATACTGTCAGCGGCCAAGTTTGATCGCCGGCCAAGTTAACAGCTTCCTGCGCCTGGCGGGAAGCTTGATTTTAAAGAATCAGAGGTGAACATTGTGAGTGCAGTCCCCCCATTGGCCGGTTCCAACCGGCGCTTCATGTCGGGAAACGAGGCCGTGGCACGCGGCGCCTGGGAGGCCGGCTGCAACCTGGCGGCCGCCTATCCCGGTACCCCGGCGACCGAGATCCTGGAATTCGCCGCCCACTACCCGGAGATGTATACCGAGTGGTCGGTGAACGAGAAGGTCTCCCTGGAGGTGGCCATCGGCGCCTCGCTGGCCGGCAGCCGGGCGCTCTGCGCCATGAAACACGTCGGCCTGAATGTCGCCTCCGACGCCCTGATGAGCCAAACCCTGGCCGGGGTCGGTGCCGGCCTGGTGATCGCGGTGGCCGACGACGTCGGCCTCTCCTCCTCGCAGAACGAACAGGACTCCCGCTTCTGGGGCCGCTTCGCCCATGTGCCGCTGCTGGAGCCGGCCGACGCCCAGGAGGCCTACGAATACACCCAGCGGGCGTTCGAACTCTCCGAGCGCTTCAACACCCCGGTCATCCTGCGCCTCACCACCCGCATCTGCCACGTCAAGGGCGTGGTCAGCTTTGGCGAACGCAGCGAAACGAGCCGGGCGGAGGGCTTCGTCAAGGATCCCGGGCGCTTGATCATGACCCCCAACGTGGCGCGAAAGCGGCTACCGCTGATGTTCGAGCGCGAGGCGGAGATCCAGCGCCACAGCGAGTCCAGCGAACTCAATCAAATCATGGCCGGCAGCGACCGGCGGGTCGGTTTCATCACCTCCGGCCCCACCTACATGCATGTCCGTGAGGCCTATCCCGACGCCCCGCTGATCAAGCTGGGGCTGAGTTACCCGGTCCCCTTCGACAAGATCCGCGAACTGGCCGGCCAGGTGGACCGGCTGGTGGTGGTGGAAGAGGTGGAGCCGCTCCTGGAGACCGAGCTCAAGGCCGTCGGCATCGAACTGCTGGGCAAGGAGATCCTGCCACGCCTCGGCGAACTCTCCCCCAACGTACTGCGCCCGGCCATTGCCAGACTGCTGGGCGAGGCGGTACCCGAGACCGCCGCGCCGGTGAAGGCGCCGATCGAGATCAAACCGCCGGCACCGCGCATCGATCCGGCCACCGGCGCCAATGTGTTCCCGCGCCCGCCCACCATGTGTGTGGCCTGCCCCCACCTGGGCATCTACTACTGCCTGTCGAAGATCCGCAACACCACCATCTCCGGTGACATCGGCTGCTATACCCTGGGTGCCGGGCACCCCTGGAACGCCCTGGATACCACCATCTGCATGGGCGCCTCCATGGGCATCGCCCACGGCCTGGACAAGGGCCGGGTCGAGGCGGACAGGGACAAGAAGATCATCGCCGTGATCGGCGACTCCACCTTCATGCACATGGGCATGCAGGGGCTGCTCGACATCACCTACAACAAGGGCAACGTCACCATCCTGCTGCTGGACAACCGCGCGGTCGGTATGACCGGCGGCCAGGACAACCCGGCCAGCGGCCGCGATATCCACGGCAACGAGGCGATGAAGGTGGATTTCCGCAAGCTGTGCGAGGCATTGGGAGTGAAACCGGAGCGTATCCACGAGGTGAATCCCTACGAGCTGCCGACCCTGTTCACCGCGCTGCGCAACGAGGTGAAGATCCCCGAGCCCTCGGTGATCATCACCAACCAGCCCTGCGTGCTGATCGACTACTACGGCGCCCAGCCGGCGCTGACGGTGGATGACGACAAGTGTACCGGCTGTGGCAACTGCCTGGATATCGGCTGTCCGGCGATCCTGGTGACGCGACGCGAGACGGTGGTCAAGCCGAACGGCAGCGAGAAGGAGCTGGCCTTCGTCAAGATCGAGAGCGGCGCCTGCACCGGCTGCAATCTCTGTCCCAAGACCTGCGGTCCGGATGCCATCCTGCCGCTGGCCGATTACATCCGCCAGTGATCCCGACGCAACCGAAGAATCAACCCATCCGAACCGAGAATCCATTGTGAGCGAAAACAAAATCACCAATATCCTGGTCGCCGGCATCGGCGGCCAGGGCGTCATGACCGCCGCCGAGATCCTCTCCCAGACCGCCCTCTCCCAGGGCTTCGATGTGAAGAAGACCGAGGTGGCGGGCATGGCCCAGCGCGGCGGCGTGGTCACCTCCCATGTGCGTTTCGGCACCCGGGTGCTGTCACCCGCCATCCCCCCGGGCGAGGCGGATATCCTGGTGGGCTTCGAACCGGCCGAGGCGCTGCGCTGGATCAGTCACCTGCGCCCCTGCGGCGTGGCCATGATCAATACCACCCGCCAGGAACCGCCGGTGGTGAGTCTCGGCCTGTACGACTATCCGCAGGATCCAATTAGCGAGATCGCCGCCACCGGGGTCGAATACCACGCCTTCGACGCCGGCGCCATTGCCCGCGAGCTGGGCAACTTCAAGCTGGTCAACACGGTGATGCTGGGGGCCATCTCGGAACTGCTGCCGTTCCCCGCCGAGGCGCTGAAGAACGAGATCCTGGACCGTTTTCGCGGCCGCAAGCCCACCCTCGTGGAGATCAACGAAAAGGCCTTCGAGCTGGGCCGCCAGGCCAGCCTGTAGGGGCAGGCCCCCGTGCCTACCCGGCTCCTGACAATCCGGTTTGGCACGGCGGCCCCACGCCCTCCCCAAGCCGGCCGATTTCCGCTATGCTGCCTGTTGTACTGAACCGGTCGCGACCCATCCGCACCCATCCGCACCACCTGAACCCCGAGTCACATAGATGAATCAATGGCACCCCACATCCTGGCAGGCAAAGCCCGCCAAACAGCAGGCCAACTACCCCTCGCAGGAGGCGCTCGACGCCACCCTGGAACAGCTCTCCCTGCTGCCGCCGCTGGTCACCTCCTGGGAGATCGAGGCGCTGAAGGGCCAGTTGGCCGCCGCCGCCCGCGGCGAGGCGTTCCTGCTGCAGGGCGGCGACTGCGCGGAGAACTTCGGTGACTGCAATGCGCAGATGATCACCAACAAGCTGAAGATCCTGCTGCAGATGAGCCTGTTGCTGATCCATGGGTTGAACAAGCCAGTGATCCGGGTCGGCCGCATCGCCGGGCAGTATGCCAAGCCGCGCTCCGCCGACACCGAGACCATCGACGGGGTGACCCTGCCCAGCTATCGGGGCGACCTGATCAACGGGCCCGAATTCACCCCGGAGGCGCGCATCCCCGACCCGGTGCGACTGCTGCGTGGCTATGGCCGCGCCGCCATGACCCTGAACTTTATCCGCGCCCTGTCGGATTGCGGTTTCGCCGATCTGCACCACCCGGAGAACTGGGACCTGGATTTCGTCGGTCACTCGCCACTGGCGGACGAGTACCACCAGGTGGTGGCGGAGCTCTCCCATTCGCTGAAATTCATGGAGACCCTGGGCAGCGGCCGCGACAGCGACCTGAGCCGGGTGCAGTTCTTTACCAGCCATGAGGGGCTGCACCTGCACTACGAGCAGTCCCTGACCCGCCCGGTGCCCAATCGTCCCGGCTACTACAACCTGACCACCCACCTGCCGTGGATCGGCTTCCGTACCGCCGCCACCACCGATGCCCACATCGAGTACTTCAGCGGCATCCGCAATCCGGTCGGCGTCAAGGTGGGCCCGGGTATGTCGGCGCAGTGGATCGGCGAGCTGACGGAACGCCTGAACCCGGACAACGAGGAGGGCAAGCTGCTGTTTATCCACCGCTTCGGCGCCGACAAGATCGGCGACGGCCTGCCCGGGCTGATCGAGGCGGTCAAGCGCACCGGGCGCCGGGTGCTCTGGGTCAGCGACCCGATGCACGGCAACACCGAGTCGACCCGGAGCGGCTACAAGACGCGCCGCTTCGACAATATCCTCGCCGAACTGGAACAGGCCATCGACATCCACCGCAGCGCGGGCAGCATCCTCGGCGGCGTCCACTTCGAGCTGACCGGCGACGACGTCACCGAGTGCATCGGCGGCGCCCGTGGCCTGGACGAGGCGGGCCTGAAACGGGCCTACAAGACCCAGGTGGACCCGCGCCTCAACTACGAGCAGGCGCTGGAGATGGCCCTGGCCATCACCCGCAAGCTGGGGCGGACGTAGGGTGCCGGTTAGCTTGCGAACCGCACCAGCCGCCACAGGAAACGGCGCAAACGCCTTGATGCGGTTCGTTTCACTCACCACATCCTACGATCCATTTCCTCGTTCCCACGTTCCGCGTGGGAATGCATACCACGGCAATGGTGGATGCGCTTATCGGCTTAGGCACTCTACGAAGAATATTCGGATACAGGGTGGATAAGCGCCAGCGCATACACCATTTGAATGGCCGCTCCCGCACATCCCTGGCCTCCGCGGCATAACTCCATCCCTGAACAAAAAAAACGGCCGCGTTGCGAATTCGCAATGCGGCCGGTTGCCGTTCTGTGATCAAATCTGTCCCATGGTCAGGGTGATGGGCCGAAGGCAGTATCGAAGTAGTGCGATCACCTGGACCGACTCCTCCTTTTGGATTTAGGCCGCAATCTCCTTGCGGCCTCTTTTTTTATCCGCCTGGCCTCACCAACGTCTCAGCCCGATTGTTTTATAAATCTCTCGCAGAGACGCAAAGAACGCAAAGTAAACACGGACTGATATCTATACATCGCGTAACTACTCACGCGGTCTTTAAGTGATTGGCCTGCCTTGTTGGCCGATCTTGATGGCGCCTCGAATCCGGCCCCTTTTTCAGATTCAAGCCTGCCCTTGTTTGAGCGAAGCGAGTTTGGGCAGGCGCTGAAAATGGGGCCGGATTCGAGGAAAAAAGCCATCGTGTGAGGCCGGCAAGGCAGGCCAATCACCCCGCGAGGAGTCACTCTGCGAGAATAATTCGGCTTAGGTCTTGATGCGGGCCGGCAGCACGTTTTTCAGTTTCTCCGCCATGCCGAGCAGCAGTTTCTCGTTGGTCTCCCAGTCGATACAGGCATCGGTCACCGAGACGCCGTATTTGAGCTGACTCAGATCGGCCGGGATGGACTGGTTGCCGAACTCCAGGTTGCTCTCCAGCATCAGGCCGGTGATCGACTGGTTGCCCTCGATGATCTGGTTGACCACGTTCTCCGCCACCAGCGGCTGCAGTTCCGGCTTCTTGCTGGAGTTGCCGTGACTGCAGTCGATCATGATGTTCCCGGGTAGCCCGGCCTTGCGCAGGGCCTCCTCGCACAGGGCCACGTTGACCGAGTCGTAATTGGGTCCGCTGTTGCCGCCGCGCAGGATCACGTGGCCGCACACATTGCCCTTGGTCTGGATCACCGTCACCTGGCCCTTCTGGTTGATGCCGAGGAAACTGTGCGGATTGGCTACCGACTCCAGGGCGTTGATGGCCACCGCCAACCCGCCGTCGGTGCCGTTCTTGAAGCCCACCGGCATGGAGAGGCCGGAGGCCATTTCGCGGTGGGTCTGGGACTCGGTGGTGCGCGCGCCGATCGCCGCCCAGGCGAACAGGTCTCCCAGGTACTGGGGATTGAACGGGTCCAGCGCCTCGGTGGCCACCGGCAGACCCAGCTCGGCCAGCCACACCAGCAGCTCGCGCGCCTTGTGCAGCCCCTCTTCGATATGGAAGCTGTCATCCATGCGCGGATCGTTGATCAGCCCCTTCCAGCCGACCGTGGTACGGGGCTTCTCGAAATAGATGCGCATGACGATATAGAGGGTCTCCCCCAACTGATCATGCAGCTGCTTCAGGCGCAGGGCATACTCCTTGGCCGCCGCCACATCGTGGATGGAGCAGGGGCCGGTCACCACCAGCAACCGCGGGTCCTCCTTGTTGAGGATCCGCTTGATGGTCTGCCTCGCCTCGATGACATGGCGCTCCCCCTCGGCCGTCAGGGGCAGATGGCGCTTCAGATCCACCGGAGAGATCAGCACCCGCTCGGCGAGCAGGTTGGTATTGGTCAGGCTGTCTTGGAACATTGTGGTGCTCGATTGTACAAAAAAGGTCCTGAAGAATAGGAGATTCGCCGCGCTTTTGCCACCTCTGGCCGGGACAATCTGCTGCAAGTGCAGCAGAAAGTATCAAATAGGAACTATAGTATCAGCTTCGGCCGCATAATCGCCCTTGCACCGGCACTATATGACCGTCCTGGATAGCCAACCGGCGCCGGACCCGCTTCAGCGCTCCATCACATCCACCACCCGGCCACCGGTGATCCGTTTCAGCTGTTCAAAGGTGACCGGCACCCCGGAGGCATCGTTACCCGCCGCCGGATAGATCAGGGGATACTCGGCCAGCCCGATATCCAGCAGGGTCTCCACCCCCTCGACGCCGAACGGGCAGACCCCGCCGGGACGGAATCCGGTGACCGTCTCGGTCTCGTCGCCGCGCGCCATGCGCACCTTGGTTCCGGTCTCGCTCTTCATCTTTTTGCTGCAGACCCGCAGGTCGCCCGGGCAGACCACCAGGTAGAAGCTGCCGTTCTTGCCCTTGAACAGCATGGATTTGGCGATCTGCCCCACCGCCACGCCGATGCGCGCCGCGGCCAATTCCGAAGTGGGGGTGCTGCCGGGCTCGAACTCCAGCGCGCTGAGGCCGTGATTGTTCAATATCTCTTTGACATGCTCGGGTATCATTGCCGGTCCGTCTGTTCCTGTTGTCGTTGTACAAATGCGATCAGCTCGGGGAAGAAGCGACGGAAATCCTCTGCCAGTTCGGGATAGTGCCTACGCACCTCCACCAGCGCCCCGCCCAGCTCGTTGGGCTGGCGCAGGCGGGTCGCCATCCGTTCGAATACCAGGCCGACCACCTCCAGTTCCCGGTAGGAGCCGAGCCAGTCCTCGCGCCGCATGCGCGGCACCAGGGCATGCAGGCGCGCCGGCAGCTGCTCGCGGCGCTGCTCCAGCAGCCGGTAGACGTCGCGGATAAACTCGTCCCGGTCGCGCCGGGTGAATTCCGCCCAGTAGCGGCTGAGGAAGTGATCGAACAGTATATCAAGGATGATGCCGCTGTAGCGCCGGTAGGGGGCGGCGATACGCCGCCGGGCGCGGATCACCCGCGGGTGGTCGTCGGTGAAGCGGTCCACCTGGCGGTGCAGGACGATGCCCCGCATCACCCCCGGCGACCAGTCCCGGGCCAGGGTCTCCAGGCGCCCACGGGTGAAATCGGCTATCAGGCTGCCGAGCAGCAGTTCAGGATCGTCGGGGGAGAGGAACAGGTGGGCGAGGTAATTCACTGTGGCATCTCGATTCGAGGGTAGAGCGCGCGGAATTCTCGCTCAACAATCCGTGGGCAGACGCAGGAATTCGCTGACCGCGCCGGCGCTGGGATCGGCGAGGTACGGGATCACGCCGAGACAGGGGGCATCAATCCACTGCTGCAGGGTGGCGATGTTGGCCTCGCGCTCGCACATCGCCGGGTCCACCTGGTTGCCGATCCAGCCGGCCAGCGGCAACCCGCGGGCGCGGATCGCCTCGGCGCTCAGCAGGGCGTGATTGATACAGCCCAGCCGCAGCCCCACCACCAGGATCACCGGCAGGCCCAGCGAGACGGCCAGGTCGGCCAGGGTGCGGTCCGCGCCCAGTGGCACCCGCCAGCCGCCGACCCCCTCCACCAGCACCCGGTCCGCCGCCGCGGCCAGTTGCTCAAAACAGCCCTTTATGCGGGCAAAATCGATTTCGCACGCCGCCTGTGCGGCGGCCAGATGGGGGGCGATGGGCGGGTGGAAGCAGTAGGGGTTGACCCGCTCGTAAGCGACCGGCCGTGAGGCCTGGGCCTGCAGCCGCAGGGCATCGTCGTTGCGCAGGCCGTCCGCCGTCTGCACGGCGCCGGCGGCCACCGGCTTCATCCCCAGCACCTGGTGCCCCCGGGCTTGCAACAGCCGCATCAGCCCCAGGGTCACCCGGGTCTTGCCGCAATCGGTATCGGTACCGGTGATGAAATAACCGTTGCGCATACCGACTCAACCGCCCCGGCCGGCCCGGTTCAGGTCGCTGCCGATCTGATCCAGGGAGATCGACGGGGCGTTGGAGCGGTGCCCCGCCTCGGGCGCCCAGGCGTGGCCGTAGACCACCTCGTAGCTGGCCGGCAGCAGGCCGTCCTGGGCGCGGCGGAACTTCTCATAGGCGGCCTGCATCGCCTGCAGCCGCCCCTTGCCGGTGAGGCCGCGGCGGCGGTCGCTGTTGACATTGTGGGCGCCGAGGATCTTCAGCTCCCGCATCAGCCCGCCGACCCGGTCATAGGTCAGGGTCAGGCGGTCCACGTCCATCACCGGGTCCGCAAGCCCGGCGCGCATCAGGGCATCCCCGACGTCGTGCATATCGATAAAGGTGCTGACGTGAGAGCCGTTGTCGACGGCGGCCCAGGCGGCACGCAGCTCCCGCAGGGTGTCCGGGCCGAAGGTGGTGAACATCAACAGCCCCCCCGGCCGCAGCACCCGGCGGAACTCGCCGAAGGCGCTGTCCAGGTCGTTGCTCCATTGCAGGGCGGCGTTGGAGTAGATCAGATCCACGCTGTGGTCAGCCAGCGGCAGCTGTTCCAGGTCGCCGCAGATGCAGCGCGGTTTGCGCAGCCAGCCGCCCCGCTTGCGCGCCTGCTGCAGCATCGGCAGTGCGAAATCGAGCGCTACCACGCGGGCCTTGCGGTAGCGCGCCGCCAGGGCGGCGGTAGCCACCCCGGTGCCGGCACCGATATCCAGGATCACCCGCGGCTGCAGGCGCACCAGTTCCAGCCGGTCGAGCATGCGTTGGCCGATCTCCCGCTGCAGCACCGCTACCTGGTCGTAGTGATCGGCGGCACGGGAGAAGGCGCGGCGCGCCTGCCCCTTGTCGATACGGTTGTTGATACGGTGCTGTCGGTCAGGCATGGTCCGATCCCAGAAAGTGGTTCAGGGCCCGCAGACACTGCCGCGGGTGGGAGAGAAACGGGGCATGGGCGCAGCCCTGCAGAATCAGGATCTCGGCAGCCGGCATCAGCCGCTCCAGCTCGTCACCAAGATCGGCCGGGACCAGGGTGTCGCGCTCGCCGAGCAGCCACAGGGTGGGGCAGCGGAGATCCCCCAGACCGGGCCGCAGATCCACCGTGCGCAGCAGCTCCAGACCGTGCTCCAGGGCCAGCGGGTCGGCCTCGGGGCGCTGGGCGATATCCTGGCGCAGCAGGCGCAGGGTCTCGCGGGCCGCCTCGTCTCCCTGCACCTGCAGGGAGAGGAAGCGCTCCAGGGTCTGGTGATGATCCCGGCGCAACGCCCGGGCGAACTGGGTCAGGGTGGCCGGCGCCATGGCGTGCGGCCAACCCTCCCCCATCACAAAGCGCGGGCTGGCGGTGACCAGCACCAGTGCGCTGACCCGCCGTGGTGCCCGCAGGGCCGCGCGCAGGGCCAGCTGGCCACCCAGAGACCAGCCGATCCAGACCGCGCGGGCCGGGGCCGCCCCCAGGCAGGCATCGACCCAGTCATCCAGACCGGCACAGTGGGGATCGTAGGCGCTCGCCCCGTGGCCCGGCAGTTCGACCAGGGTGATGCGATAATCCCGGGAGAGGGCATCCACCACCGGCGACCAGACCGCCGCGTTCATACCCCAGCCGTGCAGCAGCACCAGGTCCGGCCCGTTGCCGCTGGTCTCGGTATGGAGTCTCACGCCCGCTCCTCCCGGTCCAGCCGCCCCAGCGCCTCCAGCAGCCGATCCAGCTGATCGGTGCTGTGGCTGGCGGAGAGGGTCACACGCAGGCGCGCGCTCCCCTGCGGCACGGTGGGCGGACGGATGGCGGTCACCAGCATGCCTTGCGCTTGCAGCGCCCGGCTCCAGCCCAGCGCGTGCTCGGCGCTGCCCGCCAGGATCGGCTGGATGGCCGTTTCCGAGGGCATCAGGTCGAGCCCCAGTTGAGCGGCCCCCTCACGGAACCGGCCGATCAGCTGCCGCAGCTGCTCGCGCCGCCCCCCCTCCTCCTGCACCAGGCGCAGGCTGGCCCGGGTCGCCTCGGCCACGGCCGGCGGCAGGGCGGTGGTATAGATATAGCTGCGCGACTGCTGGATCAGGGTCTCGATCAGCGCCTCGGAGCCGGCGACAAAGGCGCCGAAGGTGCCGAACGCCTTGCCCAGGGTGCCCATCAGGATCGGCACCGCCTGGTCGTCCAGGCCGAAATGGTCCACGCTGCCGCGGCCATCACGCCCCAGCACGCCGAGGCCGTGGGCGTCGTCCACCAGCAGCCAGGCCTCCTGCTCCCGGCACAGCTCGGCCAGTTCCGGCAGCGGCGCCAGATCACCGTCCATGCTGAACACCCCGTCTACCGCCACCAGGGCGTCGCCGCCGCTCTGGCAGGCCATGCGCCCGGCCAGGGCGGCCAGGTCATTGTGCGGATAGCGTTTCAGTTCGGCCCGGCTGAGCAGCCCGCCATCGATCAGCGAGGCGTGGTTCAGGCGGTCCTGGTAGACGCTGTCGCCGCGCCCCAGCAGGGCGGTGATCACCCCCTGGTTGGCCATGTAGCCGGTAGAGTAGAGCAGCGCACGGGGGCGGCCGGTGAAGGCTGCCAGCTCCTCCTCCAGCGCATGATGGGCGGCGCTGTGCCCCGCCACCAGGTGGGCCGAACCGCTGCCGGCACCGTACCGTTCGGCGCCACGCTGCATCGCCCGAACCACCTCAGGATGGTTGGCAAGCCCCAGGTAGTCGTTGCTGCAGAAGCTGAGCAACGCCTCCCCGTCCACCTGCAGCAGCGGTCCCTGGGCGTTGCCCAGCACCCGGCGGTGGCGGTAGAGGTGGGCGGCCCGGCGGCGCTCCAGTTCCGGTTGCAGTGGTCTCATGGGTTGAGGGTGCCTCGATGGGTGACCCGGCGGGCGGCCGACGGCCGGACGCCGGGTCGATTCCGCGATCAGGAGAATTCGGCCGCCAGGCGGACCTTGCGCTTGTTGTCGCACTCCTTCTCGGTGGCTTGCAGCTCCCGGGTCTCTTCGAAATGGAGCCCCAGGCGCTCAAACAACCTGCGGTCGGCGTCGGCGTCCGGGTTATCGGTGGTCAGCAGCCGCTCGCCATAGAACATGGAGTTGGCGCCGGCCACGAAGCAGAGGGCCTGCATCTCGTCGCTCATCTCGGTGCGGCCGGCCGACAGGCGCACGTAGGACTCCGGCATCAGGATACGGGTCACCGCAATGGTACGGATGAATTCGAACGGGTCCAGGGCGGCGGTGCCGTACAGCGGCGTGCCCTCCACCTGCACCAGCATGTTGATCGGCACCGACTCCGGATGTTTCGGCAGATTGGCCAGTTCGCGCAGCATGGAGGCGCGGTCGCGGCGTGACTCGCCCATGCCGAGGATGCCGCCGCTGCAGACATTGATGCCCCGGTCGCGCACCCGCGCCAGGGTGTCCAACCGGTCCTGGTAGGTGCGGGTGGTCACCACGTTGCCGTAGAACTCCGGCGAGGTGTCCAGGTTGTGGTTGTAGTAGTCGAGCCCGGCCTCCTTGAGGCTCTGGGCCTGGGACTCGGTCAGCATGCCCAGGGTGACGCAGGTCTCCATGCCCATGTCATGCACGGCGCGGATCATCTCCACCACCCGTTCCAGGTTCTTGTCCGTGGGGTTGCGCCAGGCGGCGCCCATGCAGAAGCGGGTCGCCCCCTTCTCCCTGGCCTCCCGGGCGGCGCGTTTCACCTCGTCCAGCGGCAGCAGCTTCTCCTTTTCCAAGTCGGTGGCATGCCTGGCGCTCTGGGAACAGTAGCCGCAATCCTCGGAACAGGCGCCGGTCTTGACGCTCAGCAGGGTGCTCACCTGCACCTTGTTGGGATCGAAGCGCTGACGATGGACAGACTGGGCCTGAAACAGCAGATCATTGAACGGCAGATTCAGCAGCGCCTCGATCTCATCCAGGCTCCAGTCGTGTCGTGGCGTCGTATTATTCATGTCGGGTGTTGCCTCTGGCTCTGTCGGTCATGACGGGGATGGTGGATAATGTACGGCGGACAGTGGGCGTCACACCAGCCCGCTATGATACCCGAGCGGGCGTACTCGTCAACCGGAATGGATTCCAGTGGTTTACAGCTGTATAAATAATATACTTTCGCTACTCTATCCGGATCACTGCCGACTGTGCGACGCACCCGCCCGCGCCGGCCTCTGCGCGGGTTGCCGGGAAGAGCTGCCGTACAACGCTCAAGGCTGCCGACGCTGCGGCCTGCCCCTGACCTTGGGCAGGGAGCTGGTCTGCGGCCACTGCCTGCAGCACCCGCCCGCGGTCGACCGCAGCCTGATCCCCTTCCTCTACGCCGCACCGATCGACCGCTTGATTGGGCAGTTTAAATTTTCCGGCCGACTGGCCCAGGGTCGGCTGCTGAGCCGGCTGCTGGGGGACCACCTGGAGCGGCAAGCCACGCTGCCCGAACTGCTGATACCGGTGCCGCTGCATCCCAGCCGGCTGCGCCAGCGCGGCTACAACCAGGCCCTGGAGCTGGCCAGGCCACTCGGGCGTCGCTTCGCCATTCCACTGGATCACCAGAGCTGCAGCAGGATCCGCCACACCCGGCCACAGCACGCCCTGAACAAGCATCAGCGCCGCCAGAATATCCGCGGTGCCTTCCAGGTCAGCCAACCGATAACGGCCCGCCATGTCGCCCTGGTGGACGACGTGGTCACCACCAGCAACACGGTAAACGAGCTGGCACGGCAGCTGAAACGGGCCGGGGTCGCCCGGGTGGATGTCTGGGCCGTGGCGCGCACCCCCTGAGAGCCTGTGAAAAAAACCGGCCGACTGCCGGCAACACAGATCCGTTGCCGTACATCATGTGAAGTGCGCGATGGCACCCTATAATTAAAATCGGTGTAACCGAAATCTCTGACCCAAATCTGTGATTCGATATCCGACACGAGGAGACATGCCATGCTTGGGGAAACACACGATATCCTCCACGAGTTTCCCAACCTGGAGGAGACCATCAGGAACCTGCACCACAACGATCCTGAATTTGCCGGCCTGATGGAACGCCACGACAGCCTGGACAGCGAGATCCGCCAGCTGGAAGTGCTCAACCAGCCGATCGATGATTTCAACATGGAAGAGATGAAAAAGAACCGGGCGCTGTTGAAAGACCAGATCTACCAATACCTGCGCGACAATCAATAGCTGGACCAGGGCGTTTCGAACTGGCGGCAAACCCAATAGGGGGTCGGAGTCAGGCCGGGCCAACCATCGCGGTCTGAAACAGACCGGTAGGATGGCCTGACTCCGACCCCTTGTCATGCAACCCTTAGGACCCACACCGGCTGGCCGAATGGATCTTCACCCCGATAAGCAGGTAGAATCGGCTCCCGCATTGTCACCACAAACATTGTCACCACAAACCAAGAATGAGTCCTATGCCACAACTGAAACTCGGTATCCCCAAGGGTAGCCTGGAGAGCGCCACCCTCTCCCTGTTCAAGCAGGCCGGCTGGAACATCACGCCCCGGTCACGCAACTACTTTCCCTCAATCGACGACGCCGATATCAGCTGCGCCCTGGTGCGCTCCCAGGAGATGGCCCCCTATGTAGCCAACGGCACCCTCGACCTGGGCCTCACCGGACACGACTGGATTCTCGAAACCGAATCGGAAAACGAGGTGGTGGAGATCAGCGAACTGGTCTACTCCAAGAGTTCCGATCAGCCCTGTCGCTGGGTGCTGGTGGTACCCAAGGAGTCACCGATCCAGTCCATCGAGGATCTGCAGGGCAAGAAGATCTCCACCGAACTGGTCTCCTTCACCAAGCGCTACCTGGCGCAGCGGGGCATCGACGCCCAGGTGGAGTTCTCCTGGGGCGCCACCGAGGCCAAGGTGGTGGAAGGCCTGGTGGATGCGGTGGTGGAGATCACCGAGACCGGCAGCACCATCCGCGCCCACGGCCTGCGCATCGTCTGTGACATCCTGCTCACCGAGACTCGGCTGATCGCCAACAAACAGGCGATGCAGGACCCCTGGAAGCGGGCCAAGATCGAACAGATCGCCACCCTGTTGCGGGCCGCGCTGACCGCCCGCCAGAAGGTGGCGCTGAAGATGAACGTACCGGCGGACCAGCTGGAACTGGTGGTCGGCATGCTGCCCAGCCTGCACGCCCCGACCGTCAGCCATCTCTACGATCAGGAGTGGCTGGCGGTGGAGACGGTGGTCGACAGCGGCACGGTGCGCGACCTGATCCCGCGCCTGAAGGCGGCGGGCGCTGAAGGGATCCTGGAGTACGAGCTGCGCAAGATGATCTGATACGGGTATCTTCCCGGATCAGCGCTCGTCCAGCCAGCGACCGATGCTGGGCGGGATCAGCGCCTGGGCCTTGCCGCTGACATAGATGCCGATATGGCCGCCGGGGAAGGCCAACTCGCTGTAATCCGTGCTGCCGGTTTGGCCCTTGAGGGCCCGGGAGGCGTCCGGCGGCACCAGGTGATCCTGCTCGCCGTAGATGTTCAGCAGCGGGCAGGTGATCTTGTTCAGCTTCACCGGCTGCTCCCCCAGGATCACCTCCCCGCGGATCAGCCCGTTCTGCTGATAGAACTGCTTGATAAACTGACGGAAGGCCTCCCCCGCCTGGGCCGGGCTGTCGAAGATCCACTTCTCCATGCGCAGAAAATTCTCCACCTGCGCCTGATCCTCCAGGATATCAACCAGCTGCACGTACTTCTGTCCGGCCAGGGTGAAGGGTTTCAGCGCCAGGAAGGTCCAGTTGAGGAAGTCGCCGGGGATATTGCCCTGCACATCCACCAGCAGATCCACATCCAGGTGCCGTACCCAGGCGCTGAGCATGTTGTCCGGGGTCTGGAAATCGACCGGCGTCACCATGGTAATCAGGTTGCGCACCTTCGGCTGGTGCAGGGCGGTATAGCAGAGGCTCATGGTGCCGCCCTGGCAGATCCCCAGCAGATTGATCCGCTCAACCTGGTGGCGCTCCCGCAGCCGGTCGACACAGCGGTCGATATAACCGTTGATATAGTCGTCCAGGGTGAGAAAGCGGTCGGCGCCGTCCGGATAGCCCCAGTCGATCAGATAGACCGGCTGGCCGCTGGCCAGCAGGCCCTTGATGGTCGACCGGTCCTCCTGGAGATCGGCCATGTAGGGACGATTCACCAGCGCATAGACGATCAGCAGCGGCACCGGATTAGACCCTGGGTCGGAAACTGAGTCGGACACCGGGTTGGACGCTACGTCGGGCAGATAGCGGTAGAGGGTCAGCTTGTCCTCACGGTAGATCGCCTCGCGGGGCGAAACCCCGGTGGGAATCGCTTCGCTGGCAAGCCCCCCGGCAGTGCACAGGTGTTCGGCACCCGCCTGCAGTTTGCGGCTGTACTCGATCACTTCCGCGATCAGTTTTTCAGGCGGCAAATCGATGGGAGCCATGCTATTTTCCCGCCGCGGCCGGCCTTTTCCGGGGCCCGGCGCGTTTCTTTGCCGGGACCCGGCGCATGGACGCGACCTCGGCCTGCAGCGCGCGGAGGGCCTGACGATCCTGATGCGCCCGCTGCTCCTGGGCACGAAAATCCCGGGTGGTGGGCATGCCCAGCAGGGTGAAGGTCTCGTCCAGCATGTCGCGCAGCTGCTGCTTGAGCGCCATCTGGCTGTTGATCAACTCCCCGTAAAGTTCGACATACGCCGGTGTCATCACCTGCTCGGCATACTCCCCCTCGCAAACCGAGACCCAGAGATCATACAGCGCCCTGGCGGAATCGAGCGTCTCGCCCTGCCCGTCAAGCCTGGCGATCTCATCCTGCAGCCGGGCGATGGCCTGTTTGCCCAAGTCGACAAAAAACTGCTCGTAGGCCTGATGGGCCTTCTGAAATCGCAGCAGACGGGCAATCACCTCCCGCTGTTGCGCCTGGCTACGTTGCCCCAGACCGAGTCCCGGCAGGGCAGACAACCGCTGCAGATAATCAGCGGCGCCGTCGGTAACCGCCCCCGGCAGCGGACTCATGCTAGCGGTGATACCGGCGATGATCCCGCGCAGATCGCCAATGGTCTGCTGTGCCGCCGCCTGCCAGTCCGGGCCGCCCTCCGGTCGCTGCCGGGTTGCGGCAAACTGCTCGGCCAGCTGGAACAGCTGCCGGCCCTGGGCCAGCGTCTTCTCCAGCAATTCCTGAACCACCTGCGGTGCGGCCGGGGCCAGGCTCTGCCACCACTGATTGAGCGCCTGTTCCCAGGGGTTGAGCGCAGGTTCAGCCCCGGCGCCCCCCTGCCCGGCACGCGCCGACCACTCGGCCCAGTAGTTGCGCTGCGCCTCCAGCCAGTCATCGTTCAAGAAGTCACCTTCCCCCATCGGTCCTTAACTCTGCCGTCGTTATCACGCCGCATACTAGCATGCAAACCGGTGTAGTGCGGTGCAGCAATTTGCATTACACTGACTTGTGTATAGTAGAAATGGATACTCCGGGCGCCCACCGGCGCAACAATTAGGGGTGTGTCATCGCGGCCCCCCTGCACATGACAGCATATAGGTAATGCGTATGAGTGATAACATCGTAATCGTCGCGGCAGGCAGAACCGCAATCGGCAGCTTCTCCGGAGCCCTCGCCGGCATCCCGGCCAGCGAACTGGGCGCCAAGGTGATCGCCGGTCTTCTGGAACGCACCAAGCTCTCTCCCGAACAGATCGATGAGGTGATCCTGGGCCAGGTCCTGACCGCCGGCTGCGGACAGAATCCCGCACGCCAGGCCACCCTCGGCGCCGGCCTGCCGCAGGAGGTTCCCGCCATGACCATTAACAAGGTCTGCGGCAGCGGCCTGAAGGCGGTGCATCTGGCGATGCAGGCGGTGGCCTGTGGTGATGCGGAGATCGTGATCGCCGGCGGCCAGGAGAACATGAGTCTCTCCCCCCATGTGGTCCCGGGCTCCCGCAAGGGCCAGACCATGGGCGACTGGAAGCTGAAAGACAGCATGATCGTCGACGGGCTGTGGGACGCATTCAACCAGTACCACATGGGCGTCACGGCGGAGAATATCGCCAGCAAGTTCGAATTCAGCCGCGAGGCGCAGGACCAGTTTGCCGCCGCCTCGCAGCAGAAGGCGGAGGCCGCACAGAAGGCCAACCGGTTCCGCGACGAAATTATCCCGCTGGAGATCCCGCAGCGCAGGGGCGACCCGGTCATCTTCGACAGCGACGAGTTCCCGCGCCACGGCACCACGGCCGAGACCCTGGGCAAGCTGCGCCCGGCGTTCGACCGTGACGGCACGGTCACCGCCGGCAACGCCTCCGGCCTCAACGACGGCGCCGCCGCCGTAATCGTCATGAAAGAGAGCAAGGCACTGGAACTGGGGCTGACCCCGCTGGCCCGGATCAAGGCGTTCGCCGCCAGCGGCGTCGATCCCGCCATCATGGGCACCGGCCCCATCACCGCCACCACCAAGTGCCTGGAAAAGGCCGGCTGGTCGGTTGGCGACCTGGATCTGGTGGAGGCCAACGAGGCATTTGCCGCCCAGGCGATGTCGGTCAACAAGGAGCTGGGCTGGGACCTGGAGAAGATCAACGTCAACGGTGGCGCCATCGCCCTGGGCCATCCGATCGGCGCATCCGGTGCCCGAATCCTGGTCTCGCTGCTGCACGAGATGGCTAAACGTGACGCCAAGAAGGGACTGGCGACTCTCTGCGTCGGCGGCGGCATGGGTGTCGCCCTGGCCGTGGAACGCGACTAGGAGCCATCACGGGGCTGGTCCGGAAACTGTCGGATCGGCCCCGTCACCTCCCTCCCCCCGCAGCCGCAAAATCCGCCGGCTAACGGTGTATGACCGCGCCTGCCAGCATCCTCCCTCCGGCCCTTCGACCCGACAAATCCAAAGAGTTTTCCCTTTGCCAATATTCCCGGGTAAACTGTGGCCGCAGGTGGTAATTCAATCGAGGATCCAGCTCCATGTCCAACACCAGAATTATAAAAAAATATCCCAATCGTCGCCTCTACGATACGGAGCTCAGTCGCTACATCACACTGAGTGATATTCGGGAGTTGGTCATGAGTGGAATGGATTTCCAGGTGGTCGACACCAACACCAACGAGGACCTCACCCGCTCCATCCTGCTGCAAATCATGCTGGATGAGGAGTCCGGCGGAGCGCCGCTGTTCAGCGCCAAGATGCTGTCCCAGATCATCCGCTTCTACGGCGGCACGGTGCAGGGCATGCTGGCCCGCTACCTGGAGGAGAGCCTCTCCATGTTCGTGCAACAGCAGGAGCAGTTGAACAACACGGTTGGTACCGACCCGGTCAAGGCGATCACCAGCATGGCCGAACAGAACATGCGCATGTGGGCCGACATGCAGAAAAGCTTTTTCAAGGCCGCCGGCCTGGCTGGCGCCGCCAACAGAAAAAAAGAAGAAGAATAACCCCCCACCCGCCCCGGCACCGGCGTCCATCGAGCCACTTCGGGGCCGGATCCCAGCTGCGAGCGAACCAGCCGAATCGGGTTGTGCATCGCACAAATTTTTTTCGCTGACCTATTGACACACCGCCCCCGAGCCATTATGCTGCATTGCAATATTGTTGCAACGCACCATTGGTGGAGAACAACGCGCGATGAAAGATCCCAAGGCAAATCTTGAGCTGTTCAAAGAGTTCGGAATCAACGGCTACGAAAATATCCGTGCCCTGGCGGAAATCAACCTGCGCACCTGGGAACAACTGGTTGAGAAACAGCTGGATACCTTCGCGGTATTTGTAGACGCCGGCATCGAGCAGCTGTCCGTCACCGGCCACTCCAGCGATCCCAAGGCGTTGTTCGACAGCCAGTTGGCCCTGGGCAGGACCCTCGGCGAAAACCTTGCCGGCAAGGGCCGTGACGCGGTCAACCTCGCCACCCAGGCCGGCAACGAGTATCGCAGCTGGCTGGAAAACGGCATCAACACGTTTAACAGCAAAGTCACCGCAGCGGCCGAAGAGGTCCTGGAAAAGTAATGCATCGGCGGCACCCGCATACAGCGGGTGCAGCAAAGTCCCGACGGCCCGCAGCGGCCTTCAGGCAGAAATCCTCCTCTCTCTGAACAGTGCATAGAGAGATTTTACGCCCGGCACCCCGCCGGGCTTTTTTTTGTCCGGAGGGTAACTGCTCACGGGGTGATTGGCCTGCCTTGCCGGCCTCACACGATGGCTTGTTTCCTCGAATTCGGCCCCATTTTCAGCGCCTGCCCAAACTCGCTGCGCTCAAACAAGGGCAGGCTTGAATCTGAAAATAGGGCTGATTTCGAGGCGCCATCAAGATCGGCCAACAAGGCAGGCCGATCGCTTACAACCCGGGTGAGTAGTTACTCCAGGGATGGGTAGGGGCAACCCCCTGTGGTTGCCCTGGTCCCCGGGGGATCTGGAACAAAGGGCAGGCACGGGGGCCTGCCCCTACGGTTCGGCGCGGTAGGTGTTTCCGATACCCCAATAACCTAGTGGTTTACTTGGTATTGCTTTGATCTATCATCTTCCCCAAGCCCCCATATATAGGCGGGTCACACACGAATGGCAGTCCCGGACCGACAGATCGAGCCAACACTCCGGATGACTGGTAATTTTGGGAGGAGCAGTATGACAAAACCAATGCATGATACCCCGATGCTGGATCAGCTGGAGGGAGGTCCCTGGCCGAGCTTTGTTACCGGCCTGAAACGTCTGGCGAAAAACAGCGATATGATGGTCGATCTGCTGGGCCAGCTCGAAACTTCATATGAAACCCGCAAAGGCTACTGGAAAGGCGGCACCGTCGGCGTCATGGGTTATGGCGGCGGCATCATTCCCCGGTTCACCGAACTGAAGGATGAAAACAACAAGCCGCTGTTCCCAGCGGCGGCCGAATTCCACACCCTGCGCGTGATCCCCCCACCCGGCATGCACTACGACACCAAGACCATCCGCCACCTGTGCGACATCTGGGAGAAATACGGTTCCGGGCTGATCGCCTTCCATGGCCAGTCCGGGGACATCATGTTCCAGGGCTGTTCCACGGAGAATGTGCAGAAGGCCTTCGACGAGATCAACAAGGCGGGCTTCGACCTGGGCGGTGCCGGCCCGGCGGTACGCACCGGCATGTCCTGCGTGGGCGCCGCCCGTTGCGAACAGTCCTGCTACGACGAGGCCCGCGCGATGCGCACCTGTGTCAACGCCAACCTGGACGACATGCACCGCCCGGCCCTGCCCTACAAGCTGAAGTTCAAGGCCTCCGGCTGCGCCAACGACTGCATGAACTCGATCCAGCGCGCCGATGTGGCGATGATCGGCACCTGGCGTGACGACATCAAGGTGGATCAGGCCGAGGTGCAGGCGTTCGTCGCCAAGAAGGGACGCAAATACACCATCGACAATGTGATCACCCGCTGCCCGACCCAGGCCCTGTCCCTGAACGACGACGACACCCTGGTCGTGGACAATCCCAACTGCGTGCGCTGCATGCACTGCATCAACGTGATGACCAAGGCCCTCTCCCCGGGTGACGACAAGGGCGTGACCATCCTGGTGGGCGGCAAGCGCACCCTGAAGATCGGTGATCTGATGGGCACGGTGGTCGTGCCGTTCCACAAGCTGGAGAGCGACGAGGACTTCGAGTGGCTGGAGGAGCTGAGCACCAGCATCCTCGACTTCTTCGCCGAGAACGCCCTGGAGCACGAGCGCACCGGTGAGATGATCGAACGCATCGGCCTGATCAACTTCCTCGAGGGTCTCGGCCTGGAGATCGAGCCGGAGATGATCTCCCAGCCGCGTACCAATCCCTATGTCCGCACCGACGACTGGGATGAGCAGGCGGCGAAATGGAACGAGCGTAAGTCGGGCTCCGTATAAGCCGACCGGGGACCCGGACGCGCTTCGGCACGGTCCGGGTCCCCTGCCGAACACTCACCCGAGCAGATAATCCAGCAGCAGGCCGAAGAAGATCGTCATGCCGACACAGTTGTTGTTGCGGAAGGCGCTAAAACAGGCGGCCGGCTCGCGCCCGCGGATCAGCACCTGCTGGCGAACGAACAGCGCCGCCGCTACCGCAAGCCCCAGATAATAGGCCATCCCCAGCCCCTCCCGGGCACCCACCAGCACCAGCAGCGCCAGCATCGCCAGCTGCAGCAGGCCGATGATCAACCGGTCCTGGCGGCCAAACAGGATGGCGGTGGACTTGACCCCGATACGCAGATCATCCTCGCGGTCGACCATGGCGTACTCGGTGTCATAGATCAGCGCCCAGAGGATGGCGGCCGCATAGAGCACCCAGGCCACCGTCGGGATGTCGCCGAGCAGGGCCATGTAGGCCATCGGTACCGCCCAGCCGAAGGCCATGCCCAACACCAGTTGGGGCAGGTGGGTATAGCGTTTCATGAACGGATAGAGGGCCGCCAGCAGCACCGCCACCACCGACATCAGCACGGTCTGGCGGTTGAGCAGCAGCACCAGGCCGAAGGCGATCAGACAGAGCACGGCAAACACCCAGAGCGCCTCTTTCGGCGACACCACGCCGGTGGCGATCGGCCGGCCACAGGTGCGTTTCACCTGGCCGTCGATATGCCGGTCGGCGTAATCATTGATGGCGCAACCGGCGGAGCGCATCAGTGCCACACCGAGGATGAAGATCAGCACCACCCCCCAGCGCGGTTCACCGGCGCCGGCCAGCCACAGGGCCCAGAGCGCCGGCCACAGCAGCAGCAGGATGCCGATCGGCTTGTCCAGCCGGACCAGGCGAATATAGCCGTCCAGCTGTCGGCCCAAGGTGCGTGGCGTCGCAGCGGTGTTGAGGTCGGATGGCGAATGACTCATGTGGGACTCGCTGGAATATTGGGTAAAAACAGTTCATTCACCAGCAGCGGCTTTCCCGCCAGGTGAAACAGGGTACGCCGCCCCCAGATCTCCGCTACCGGCTGCAAGTGCGCGGTGGCGGAGGCGAACAGGGCATGCCGGGCGTTCAGCCGCGCCATCTGGGTAATCCCGCGCCGCATGCCCGGATCGGCGAACAGCACCTCGCCCAGCGGCCGCGTGCCCAGCAGCGCCAGCCGCCGGGCCGGCCCCTTCAGGCTAGGTGCCGGAATCAGGGTGCGGGCGAATACCCAGGGGACGCCGCCGCAGATCAGTTCCACTTCGCGCAGGATGGCGATCCCACCCCGGCGCATGCCCAGCAGGCGACGTTCGCTGTCCAGCGGTCGCGCCCACCCCTGTCGCAGCAGATTGACCCGGAAGTCCCCGTGCGAGGCGCTCTTCAGGCGCGCCGTCAATGAGCCACGATCGCGCAACCACTGCTCGATCTCCGGGGGCACCTGGTGATGCCGAAACCGGCACCAGGGGCTCCAGTGAGGTTCGCACCTGCTGTATTGATGCTTCAAGAACGACTTCCGCTGACTGCAAATAGGTCATTATCACCGATTTTTTTCCCCGATTCCCCTATAAATGCAAATGGCCGCGCTCATGCACCATAGCGCGGGCCGTGCCCGCCGACGACGCCCACGGGGCGCCCTATGACGGTTTTTTTGGGTAGGATGCTGGTGAGCTTGCGAACCGCATCGATCCGGAAGCCGGTAAATGATGCGGTTCGTGCCTCACCGGCATCCTACACCCCCCTGAAAATCAGGCGGAACGGCATCAGGACCCTGGGCGTTTACCGCACTGTCACCTCAGGCGTTGATGTAGTGCTGGCGGTCGCCGACCCAGCGCCGCACCAGCGGGGTGACCCGCTCCGGATAGCGCTCCAGGAGCAGCTGGGCGGCCTGCTGCACCTCCGCCAACAGGGGCTGATCCCGCAGCAGATCGGCAATGCGGAACTGCATCTCGCCGGTCTGCCGGGTACCCAGCACCTCACCGGGGCCGCGCAGCTCCAGGTCCTTCTGGGCGATCTCGAAGCCGTCGGTGGAGGCGCGCATCACGCCAAGCCGCTGCTGGGCATTCTGTGACAGCGGCGGGTGGTACATCAGCACGCAGTGGCTCTCCACCGCGCCGCGGCCGACCCGGCCGCGCAGCTGATGCAGCTGGGCCAGGCCGAGCCGCTCGGGGTTCTCGATAATCATCAGGCTGGCATTGGGCACGTCCACCCCGACCTCGATCACGGTGGTGGCCACCAGCAGGTCCAGCCCGGCCTCCTTGAAGGCCGCCATTACCGCCTCCTTCTCGGCCGCCTTGAGCCGCCCGTGCACCAGGCCGACGCGCAGCTCCGGCAGCGCCTCCTGGAGCATGCGCGCCGCCTCCTCGGCCGCCTGGCACTGCAACGCCTCCGACTCCTCGATCAGGGTGCAGACCCAGTAGGCCTGACGCCCCGCCACACAGGCGCTGCGCACCCGCTCCACCACCTCGCCACGGCGGCTGTCCGGGATCGCCACCGTGGCCACCGGGGTGCGCCCCGGCGGCAGCTCGTCGATCACCGAGAGATCCAGATCGGCATAGGCGGTCATCGCCAGGGTACGGGGGATCGGCGTGGCGGTCATGATCAGTTGATGGGGCACCGCGCTGCCGCCGCCCTTCTCGCGCAACGCCATTCGCTGGTGCACGCCGAAGCGGTGCTGCTCATCGATAATCACCAGGCCCAGCGCCTGGAAATCGACATCCGCCTGAAACAGGGCATGGGTACCCACGACAATCGGGGTGCTCCCGGCGACCAGCCCCTCCAGCAGCTGCTCGCGCGCCTTGCCCTTGTGGCGCCCGGTGAGCCAGGCCACGTCCAGCCCCAGCGGTTCGAGCCACTGCCGCAGCACCCGCAGGTGCTGCTCCGCCAGCAGCTCGGTGGGCGCCATCAGCGCCACCTGGTGCCCCGCCTCCACCGCCTGCAGGGCCGCCAACGCCGCCACCACGGTCTTGCCCGAGCCCACATCCCCCTGCACCAGGCGTAGCATCGGGTGGGTCTGCTCCAGGTCACGGGCGATCTCCCGCAGCACCCGCCGCTGGGCCCCGGTCAGGGTGAAGCCGAGCCGCTCGATAAAAGGCCGGGTCAGCCGCCGGGTAGCGGTCAGGGCCGGTGCCTGCTGACGTTTCTGGCGCTGGCGGGTCGCCCGCAGGCTAAGCTGGTGCGCCATCAGCTCCTCGAAGGCGAGACGCTGCTGGGCCGGATGAGCGCCGGCCAGCAGCTGCGCCTGGGGGGCGTCCGCCGGCGGCCGGTGCAGGTAACCCAGGGCGGCGGCCAGATCGGGCAGGCGAAAGCGCTGCAGCAACTCCTCCGGCAGCCACTCCGGCAGGGCGGCGGGATCGGCCCGCAACAGGGCCAGCGCCCGCCCCGCCATGGCGCGCCAGCTGAGCTGGTGCATCCCCTCGGTGGTGGGGTAGACCGGGGTCAGACTCTCCTCCACCGCCGGACTCTCCCCTTCCCCGACAGGTTGATACTCGGGATGGACCATCTCATAGCCGGCGGGACCGGGGCGCACCTCGCCATAACAGCGCAGCCGGCGACCGCGGCTCAGCGCCGCCTTCTGGGCGGTGGAGAAATGAAAGAAGCGCAGGGTCAGGGCGCCGCTGCCGTCGGTCAGCCGGATCAACAGCGAGCGGCGACGCCCGAAGCGGATATCCGCCAGTTCGATCTCGCCCTCCACCACCACGCTGTCGCCAGGACGCAGCGAGCCGATCGGCACCACCCGGGTGCGATCCTGATAGCGGAACGGCAGGTGAAAGAGGATGTCCTGAACGGTCCTGACGCCGATCTTGGCCAGTTTCTCGCTGTTGCGTGAACCGACCCCCTTGAGGGCGGTTACCGGCAGCTGGTCCAATCCTGGAACCCCAGCGTGATTGTTCAAAGCCCCCCCTTCCGGCATCCGTCGCATCCCTCTTGATGAATATGGCAATCATGGCCAGCGGCGCTTCCCTGTGCCACGCTTAACCTGACAAACATGACAAGACCGGCAGCTAATCAATTGGGTGATAATATTACCAGATAAATCCACATGGAAAACCTAGAGAGAACAAATAGAGGAGACCGGCCATGTCCGTACTGTTGGAGTTTGCCATGTTCCCGACCGACAAGGGGGAGAGTGTGGGCGCCTATGTGAGCCAGATAATCGGCATGATCCGTGACAGCGGCAGTGACTACCAGCTGACCCCCATGGGCACCATTATCGAGACCGATACCCTGCCCGAGGCGCTGGCCCTGGTGGAGGCGGCCTACCGGATACTGGAAAGGGCCGGCTGCGCGCGGGTCTACTCCACCCTGACGCTGGATATCCGCCAGGGCAGCGGCAACCGCATGCAGGGCAAGCTGGATTCGGTGCGCGAGAAGATCGGCGAGGTGCGCAGCTGAGCCGCCAGACGACCCGGGAGAAGCGATGATCCTGAATGCCTCGAATCAACCGCCAAGAACGCAAGGTACGCAAAGAGATACAATGGTTACCTACATTTCCGTCCTCAGGTCCGTAAACGGTGCATTGCATCCTCGGCTCCGTTATCGGGACATCCCTGTACCACTCCTCCGGTCTAACCCGGCAGGTGAAGGAGCGGGCAAATACAAGTCGATTTTTTCCTTCGGGTTCTTTGCGTCCTTAGCGGTAAAAGAGAGGTTTTCGGGATGATCCATCAAGCAATACTGCAGATTCAGTGCAACGGCAGGGGCACCTACAACATCACCCGGGAGGTGGAGCGGGTGGTGAGTGATTCCGGCATCAGTACCGGCCTGTGCCATGTCTATACCCACCATACCAGCGCCTCGCTCACCCTGTGCGAGAACGCCGATCCGGCGGTGCGCCGCGATCTGGAGCAGTTCATGGCGCGGCTGGTACCGGATGGCGACCCGGCCTACGAACACACGCTGGAGGGGCCCGATGACATGCCGGCCCATATCCGTTCGATCCTGACCAACATGGACCTGACCCTGCCGGTCACCGCCGGGCACTGCGCCCGGGGCACCTGGCAGGGGCTCTACCTGTGGGAACATCGAACCGCGCCGCAGCGCCGCCAAATCACCGTCACGGTGCAGGGGGAGTAGCCGTAGCGGGCAGGTGTCAGCCGCCGCTCGAGAGCACTATCACCGCATCCATCTCCACGTCCGCCCCCTTGGGCAACTGGGCCACGCCGATGGCCGCCCGCGCCGGGTAGGGCTGGGCGAAGTACTCCGCCATAACGCTGTTCACCAGGGGGAAGTGCACCAGGTCGGTAAGAAAGATATTCAGTTTGACTACATCCCGGAGTTCGCCGCCGGCCGCCCGGGCCACCGCCTGCAGATTATCGAAGACGCGACGGATCTGCGCCTCCATATCGCCCGTCACCATCTCCATGGTCTCCGGCACCAGGGGAATCTGTCCGGAGAGATAGACCGTGGTCCCGACCTTGACCGCCTGGGAATAGGTGCCGATCGCCTGCGGTGCCAGGTCGGTTCGAATGATCTCTTTTTCCATTGCTGTTTGCCCTCTGTCTATTCAACCGACGCGGTGAATGCGCAGCACCGTCTTCAACTGGCGCAGACGGCGCATGATATTGGCCAGGTGGATGCGGCTATCCACCGCCACCACGAAATGGAGCGTGGAGGTGAGACCGTCCCGCTCCTCCATATTGACGTTCTTGATGTTGGAGCCCATCTCCGAGATGGCCGAGGCCACGGACGCCAGGGCGCCCCGCTTGTTGCCCACATCCACCTTGATCTCGGTGGTGAAATCGCCCACCGGCTCCTTCTCCCAGTTCACATCCAGCCAGCTGTCGCTCTTGCGGAAATCGCCGAGATTGCGGCACTCATGCCGGTGCACCACGATACCCTTGCCGGGATTGAAAATGGCGACGATTTCGTCTCCCGGCAACGGCCGGCAGCACTTGGCGAACCGCACCACCATGCCTTCGGTACCGGTAATCGCCAGCGGCGCCGAACCGGCCTGGGGCGGCATCTCTTCCCGGGGGATTTCACTGTCGGAATCGGTCAGCCGGCGTGCCACCAACAGCGGCATGCGGTTACCCAGGCCGATCTCCTCCAGTAACGCCTCCTTGCTGGTCAGATGGAAATCCTCCAGCAGACGGCCGAGCCGTGCCTCCGGAATCTCATCAATGGTGAGATTGTGCTGCGCCAGATCCTTGTTCACCAGCCGCCGCCCCAGGGTGACCGCCTCCTGATGGCGCAGGTTCTTCAGGTAGCCGCGGATATTGGCCCGTGCCTTGCCCGTTACCACGAAGTTGAGCCAGGCGGCACTGGGGTTGGCCGAGTCGGAGGTGATGATCTCCACCGTCTGGCCGCTGTACAGGCGGGTACGCAGCGGCACCATGTGCCGGTCGACCCGGGCCGCCACTGTGTGGTTGCCCACGTCGGAGTGCACCGCGTAGGCGAAATCGATCACCGTAGCCCCTTTGGCCAGCACCATGATCTTGCCGCGCGGGGTGAAGACATAGACCTCGTCCGGGAACAGGTCCACCTTCACGTGTTCCAGGAACTCCATGGAGTCGCCCGCGTCCTTCTGCAGCTCCAGCAGATTCTTCAGCCAACTGGAGGCATCGGCGTGGGCCTTGCCGCTCTGGTTGTCGCTGGACTTGTAGAGCCAGTGCGCGGCGATGCCCGATTCCGCCATGCGGTCCATCTCCACGGTGCGGATCTGGATCTCGATCGGCAGGCCGTGGGGCCCGAACAGCAGGGTGTGCAGCGACTGATAACCGTTCGCCTTGGGGATGGCGATGTAGTCCTTGAAGCGTCCGGGGACCGGCTTGTAGAGGTTGTGCACCACCCCCAGCACCCGGTAGCAGGTGTCCAGGCGGTCGACGATGATGCGGAAGGCGTAGACGTCCACCACTTCGGAGAAGGAGAGCTTTTTGTCGCGCATCTTGGTGTAGATGCTGTAGAGGTGCTTCTCCCTGCCACGCACCACACCGACGATCCCATCCTGCTCCAGGCGGCCGACCAGCGCGGCATCGATGTTGGCCATCACCTCCTTGCGGTTACCCCGGGCGGCGCGCACCGCCTCTTTCAGGGCGCGGTAGCGCATCGGCCAGTAGGCGGCGAAACAGAGCTCCTCCAGCTCGGTACGCAACCGGTAGATACCCAGCCGATGGGCGATCGGGGCATAGATCTCCAGGGTCTCGCGGGCGATCCGCCGGCACTTCTCCGGGCGCATCACCTCCAGGGTTCGCATGTTGTGCAGCCGGTCGGCCAGCTTGATCAGGATAATGCGGATATCCTGGGTCATGGCCAGCAGCATCTTGCGGAAACTGGCGGCCTGGGCCTCGGCCTTGGAGGGGAAATTGATCTGGTTCAGCTTGCTGACGCCGTCCACCAGGGCGGCCACCTCTTCACCGAATTCGGCTACCAGCTTGGCCATGGTGACCGGGGTGTCCTCCAGTACATCATGCATGATGGCGGCCATGAGACAGCGGTGGTCGAGGCGGATATCGGCCAGGATCCGGGCCACGGCCAGGGGGTGGTAGATGTAAGGCTCGCCACTGAGGCGCTTCTGCCCCTCGTGCGCCTCGGCGCTGAAGACATAGGCACGGTAGACTTCACGAATCTGCTCGACACTCAGATAGGATTCGAGATAGACGCAGAGATCGCTGATCAGGAAGCGCGGTTTGTTATTCGATTCAGAAGGTTGGACACCGGCCGGACTGCTCATACGATAAACCGGTCGAAGGCTGCGCCACAGACCAACGCAGCCTCGGCAAGATACGGGCTGATTATTTCTATTGAGAGACCTCGGGTACCCATTCCTTATCTGGCAAAGGCCTGCTCATCCACCAGGCCATCCGAACCGAAGTTGTCTTCCAGGGCGCTCATGTCCACTTCGGATTGGGATTTGGGGGCCACCAGATGATCGTCCACCAGGCCGGCGGCGATCTCGCGCAGGGCCACGACGGTCGGCTTGTCATTCTCCCAGGCCAGCAGCGGCGCCACGCCATGGCTCAACTGGCGTGCGCGCTTGGTCGCCAGCAACACCAGGTCAAAACGGTTATCCACATGCTCAAGGCAATCTTCAACTGTAACGCGGGCCATGTTCAATACACTCCGAAGGTCCAATCCCCGGATACGCTGTCCCCGGGGAAGAAAATAGTACAATCACGCCGGCCGTCACGACCGGAACATTTAATAGTATAACAATGCCCGCGTGCGCACCAGCCAGCCGGAGCAGCAATTCCAAGTATGGCTTTCAATAGCCGTTTAGTTATCCCGGCCCCGACTGGCAAGGAACCCCGGATGGACAGGGATCCACACAGATGGGAGATCGGAATTCTGAATCCGTGTTTATTTGTGTGAATCCGTGGTTCTCCAGGGTCCCGCCAAATTTAGCATGGCTGTAGTCGGAATGGTGATTCAGGCCAGCAACGAGCGCAGCCGCTCCTGCAGCCGTTGCGCCTGTACCGACTGGCGCAGCCGCTGCGCCGTGATGATCGCCCGCAGCTCGCCCAGGGCCTGGTCGAACAGGTCGTTGACCACGATGTAGTCGTATTCGGGATAGTGCGACATCTCTTCCCTCGCCTCGCCCAGGCGTCGCTGGATCACCGCCTCGCTGTCCTGCCCCCGGCTGCCCAGCCGCTGGCGTAGTGCCTCCGGGGTGGGCGGCAGGATGAACACCGAGACCGCCGCCGGGAACCGCTCGCGGACCTGCCGCGCGCCCTGCCAGTCGATCTCCAGGATTACGTCATTGCCGCGCTCCATCTGCTCGCGGATACCAGCCTCGGAAGTACCGTAAAAATTGCCGAACACCTCGGCATGCTCCAGAAATGCACCCGCCTCGATCATCCGGTTAAAGGCATCGCTATCCACGAAATGGTAGTCCACGGCATCGCTCTCGCCCGGTCTTCGGGGACGGGTGGTGTGGGAGATGGAGACCCGCACACGTTCCTCGGTCTCCACCAGTGCCTTCAGCAGGCTGGTCTTACCCGCCCCCGACGGGGCGGACACTATAAACAGGGTACCTGTAGTCATGTTGTTTCCGCTTTTCCTTCCGTTCTCTGACGGTACATGGCGCGTCGCGACTCCCCGGCCCGCCCGCCCTCCGGGCAAGCGACGGACATGGCAACGCCCTGTACCTATTCTATATTCTGGATCTGCTCGCGCATCTGCTCGATCAGCACCTTCAGCTCCACCGACACCCGGGTCATCTCCACGTCATTGGATTTGGAGCCCAGGGTGTTGGCCTCCCGGTTCAGCTCCTGCATCAGGAAATCCAGCCGCCGTCCCACCGGCTCGTCCCGGGCGAGTACCGCCTCCACCTCATCCAGATGGGTCTGCAGGCGGTCCATCTCCTCATCCACATCGAGCCGCTGGGTCAGCAGTACCATCTCCTGTTCGATGCGCCCCTCATCCAGCTCGGTCGTCAGTTCGGCCAGCCGGGCTCGCAGCCGGTCACGCAGCGACACCAGCAGCTGCGGCATCAGCTGCTTCACCTTGGTCACCTCCTCGCGCATCGCCCCGCAACGCTGGCTGATCAGCTCCGCCAGGCGACCACCCTCGCGCCGGCGCGAGTCGATCAGGCCATCGAGGGTCTCATCCAGCAGCTCCGCCGCCTTTTGATGCACTGGCGTCAGATCCACCTCCTCGGTCTCCAGCACCCCGGGCCAGCGCAGGATCTCCATGGCCCGGGGGGGCACCGACTCATGCAGCAGACGTCCGACTTCACCGGCCGCATCGATGATCTGCTGGGCGAAGCGTTGATTCACCGCCACCCCGGCGGTGGCACTCTTCGACGGCACGAAACGGAACAGGCAGTCCACCTTGCCACGCCCCAGTCGGGCCGCCACCCGCTCCCTGACCAGCGGTTCCAGGGCGCGCAACTCTTCCGGCAGCCGCACAAACAGCTCCAGGTAGCGGTGGTTGACCGAGCGGAGTTCGCATACCAGTTCACCCAGCTCGTCGCGGCTCTCTCTTCTTGAAAATGAGGTCATACTGCAGATCATGTGCGCACCTGTTATTTATACTTGGAAGAGTACTGCGTATCATCATGACAACGCAGGCAGTGATCTACCCGCCGATCGACCGGACTGCCGAGATCCTCACGGCCGTTGACGGTGTTAGGTGTATCATAATGCGCATTCGTACAGAGTGCATCCGGAGCCGATTATTTCTTCACCCGCGGAACAGAACAGGGACAGCCTACCATCCGGTACCGTCATTGACTGTTACTCGATCATCAAACTGATCGGGAGCGGCGGCTTCAGCCTGATTTATCTGGCCGAGGACGAGGACACCCAGGACCATGTGGTGATCAAGGAGTACCTGCCGAAGAAGCTGGCGGTGCGGGATCCGGCCGGCCGGGTGCAGGTGAGCGGCGAGAAACAGTGCGACGCCTTCCACAACGGGCGCAAGCTCTTCTACCTGGAGGCCAAGGCGCTGGCCACCCTGCGCCACCCCAATATCGTCAATGTCCGCACCTTCTTCCTGGCCAACAACACCGCCTACCTGGTGATGGACTATGAGCATGGCAAAAACCTGGGCAGCTATGTAAAAAAGCGCAATGGCGGACTCAGCACCACCTTTCTGCTGACGGTCTTCCCGGCGGTGCTGGACGCCCTGAACCTGATCCACTCCGAGGGACAACTGCACCTGGACATCAAACCCAGCAATATCCACCTGCGGCCGGGCGGCAATCCCCTGCTGCTGGACTTTGGCGCCGTGCACCAGTTCGCCACCACGCGCAGCCGGCAATCCTCCCAGGTGGTGACTCCCGGGTTCGCCCCGGTCGAGCAGTACTACTCCTCCGGTTACGTCGGCCCGTGGAGCGACGTCTACGCCATCGGCGCCACCATGCGCTCCTGCATCGAGGGCAAACCGCCGCCCTCGGCCATCGAACGGCACGCGCAGGATTCCATGAAACCGGTCGCCAGTCTGTACCGGAAACAGTACCCCGCCTACCTGCTGGATGTGATCGACTGGGCGATGGAGGTGGACCCCCTGCTAAGACCGCAGAATGCCGGTGTCATGCTGGAGGCACTGACCCAGGAACGGGGGCGCCCGGCCAACAACCCCCAGACACCACCGGCGACAACCGACGATTTGCTCAAGGAGAACCCCCCTGAATGAGTATACAACCCGGTGAATCCGCCTTCAGCAGCCTGATAGGCGACCGCAAGATCAATCAGGACCGCTGTATCCGGGTGACCGACGGTGGCAGCGTCCTGCTGGGGCTGGGTGATGGCATGGGCGGCCATCCACGGGGTGAGGCGGCGGCGCAGGTGTTGATCGATACCTGCCAGAGCTATTTCAACCGGATCCCCCACCCAATCCTCAATCCCAGCAGCTTTCTCACCCGCCTGCTGCACAAGGCGCATGAAAATATCGTTGCCTTCGGTTATGAACAGCAGCCGGCCATCGATCCGCGCACCACGGCGGTGGCCTGCCTGGTGCAGAAGAGTGTGGCCCACTGGGCACATGCCGGCGACAGCCGGCTCTATCTGCTGCGGGAGCGCCGGGTACTCTCCAAGACCATTGACCACTCCTATGTCGAACGGCTGAAACAGCAGGGGGTGATCACCGCCAAACAGCAGAAGAACCATCCCCAGCGCAACTATGTCACCCGCTGCCTGGGCGGTGCGCTGGCCTCCCCGGACATCACCCTGGGCAAACACAAGCTGGAGGCCGGGGATATCCTGCTGCTGTGCAGCGACGGACTCTGGGGGAGCATCAGCGAAGAGGAACTGCTGAACACCCTGTTCAGTACGCTGCCGCTGTCGGACGCGGTCCGCAAGCTGGCCGAACAGGCGGCCCACAATGCCTTTCCGGACAGTGATAACATCACCCTGCTCGCCCTGCGGATGCAGCAGGGGGACCAAGACAAGCTGGACGAGACCCGGAGCGAACAGCCGGAGCCCGCGGAAGAGAGCAACCTGGCCCGGGCCATTGCCGAGCTGCAGAACGCCATCAACAATTTTGAAACCGAAATCAAGCAGGAGAAAGAATGAGACCCAGTGGCCGCACCCCCGAGCAGATGCGCTCCGTCCGCATTACCCGACACTTCACCAAGCATGCGGAGGGATCGGTACTGATCTCGTTCGGCGATACCCAGGTTATTTGCACCGCCTCGGTCGAGGAGCGCGTACCGCCCTTCCTCAAGGGCAGCGGCCAGGGCTGGGTGACCGCCGAATACGGCATGCTGCCCCGCTCCACCGACAGCCGCATGGCACGGGAGGCAAGCCGGGGCAAACAGGGCGGCCGCACCCTGGAAATCCAGCGGCTGATCGGCCGCAGCCTGCGCGCGGTGACCGACCTTCAGGCCCTGGGCGAACGCACCATCACCCTGGACTGCGACGTCATTCAGGCGGACGGCGGCACCCGCACGGCCTCCATCTCGGGCGCCTATGTGGCGCTGTGCGATGCCGTCGCCAAGCTGCGGGAGTCCGGCAAACTCGCCAGCGATCCGATTCACGGCCAGCTCGCCTCGGTCTCGGTCGGCATCTATCGGGGGGTACCGGTACTGGACCTCGATTATGCCGAGGACTCCCAGGCGGAGACCGACATGAACGTGGTGATGAACGAGGCCGGGGCCTTTATCGAGGTCCAGGGGACGGCGGAAGGACACGCCTTTCACCTGCAGGAGCTGAATGCCATGTTGGCGCTGGCGGATGGCGGCATCCGCGAGATCATGGCGCTGCAGCGGCAGGCGTTGGAGGGATAGCGCATCGGGCGGTGGATTCATTCATAGCGTGTAGGATGGGTGCAGGCGCGGCACCCTTGTGACGGCTGTTCGCGGCGGTCGAGCGCGCCGTAACCCATCTGCGGATGCAGATGCGCGATGGGTTGCGCGCCGGAGAGGGAGCCAGCAGCGAGTTCATCGGGACGCTCCACCCATCCTTCGCCCTAAAACTACAACCCGTAGGATGCGGTGAGTAATACGAACCGCATCGGTCCAGCGGCCAGCCAATGATGCGGTTCGCAAGCTCACCAGCATCCTACAGCCCCCATGTGGAGTTTCGGGTGGGTCAGGCACTCGTCTCCGGCGCAACAGCCGGCTTGCTGCAGACCCGGTTACGCCCGTTATCCTTGGCCCGATAGAGCGCCCGGTCGGCCCGCTGCATGGCCGCCTCGATCGACGCCTCGCCGCCGGCAATCTCGCTGAGCCCGATGCTGATGGTGACTTTGATCTCGTCCTCACCAACCTGGATGCGCAGATTTTCGATGGCCGTCCTCACCCGCTCCGCCGTGGCGCCGGCGGACGGCTGGTCGGTGGCGGGCAATAGCACGGCGAACTCCTCTCCGCCGATGCGGCCCAGGATATCCTCTTCGCGCAGCGCCGAGACGATGGCCTGGGCGACAAACTTCAGTACCCGGTCACCGGCGGGATGGCCATAGTTGTCGTTCACCTGCTTGAAGTAATCCACATCCAGCAGCATCACCGACAACTCGCCCTGATGGCGCAACAGCCGCGCCACCTCCATTTTGGCCCGTTTCATGAATTCACGGCGGTTGATCACGCCGGTCAGGGAGTCGATGCTGGCCAGCCGCTTATACTCCTCCCCCTCCGCCGTGCTGCGCTTCAATGCCAGGACATGCCGACTGACCGTCAGCGGCCCCAGCTGCTCGCCCAGGCTCAACATATCGGCCCGGATCAGCTTGCGCCGAAATGTCTCATAGGCCAGCACCATATCCCCCAGTTCGTCCCGGCGCTTGGCAAACGGTATGCGCAACGACTTGTCGCCCGCGGTCAACGCCCGCATCCCTTCGGTCAGGCTGAGGATGGGCAGGCGGATCGACCGGGCCAGCTGCAGCGCCACGTAACCGATCAGCAGCACCATGGCGCCGCCGCCAAACACCGTCATCATGAAGACGGCCGTGGAGAGACTGCGCTGCCGCTTCATCTCCTCCAGCAATTGACTGAGCATCTGCTGCTGGAACGCATTGATCAGGTTGATGCGCTGGGTGGCCACCTTGAACCAGGTGAAGCTGTCCACCGAGACCTTGCCGTCGCCACTGCCGGCCTCCAGGGCGTGGTCACTGAGCCGCTTATAGGCAATGACCGCCTCCGTTGAGTAATGGGCACGCCAGCGCAGCCACTGGCGCTCCGAGAGGAAGGAGTGAAACTGCCGCTCCAGCGTCCCCTGCTCCGAGGTCAGCGCGACCAGTTGCCGATATTCATCCCGGGTGAATTGCCCCCTGCCGAATGCCCCGGAGACCACCGCCCGCTCACGCCCGCCCATCTCCGCATACTGGAGCAGCAGGGCATTGGCCTGAAACAACTCGGAGGCGCTGTGAAGGCGGGAGAAAATGGCTATCTGGTTGGTCAGTCCGGTCAGTTCGGAGATCAGCCCGGTAAAGCCGTCGAAGCTCTCCCGGGGAGCTATCTGCCGCTGGTCGATGCGGTCACGGTAACGGGCCAGGACCTCCAGGCGGACCACCACCTTGGCCGCCAGATTACCGATCCGCTCCAGCCGGCCCACCAGCTTCCGCGACTCCAAGTCCGAGCGAAACAGCGCCAGTTCACCATCGCTGTGCCGGCGCTGCAGCCGCAGGGCGATCCCGAACGCCCGATCTTCACTGGTCAGAAAACCGGCGCTGAGGCCACGCTCCTTCTGCAGCTCATGGACGAGACCACCGACCCGCTGACTGAAATTGGCCAACCGCGCCACATCGCTGGCGCCGACCGCCGCCTGCCAGGACTGGACCATGATCATTCCGGCAAACACCAGCATCGGCAGCAGGGAGATGACCACCAGCATCTCGAGGCCGCGCACGAAGGAGACCTTCTGGAACTTGACCACCAGATATTCCGCCAGGGAGTGATTCTTCAGCTCCCGCTCCGCCAGCAGCGGCGCCAGGTCCAGGTCCTGATCGATAATATGGTTAATCAGCAACTTGACCAGGGACTCGGTCATATCGATCAGGGAGCTCCCCAGATCGTCTGGCCGCAGCTGGTTCCTGGCCTCGATGATGGCCGAGCGGAAGTCACTGTGCTCGCGCCGTTGCTCTTCCCTGGAGTCCGCCCCGGCGGAGAGGCTGAGCATCTCCTCATGGCGGCTGTGCTCGACGGCCAGTTGCTCCAGCTCATCCAGAATCCGATGCACCTGTTCCGCATCCGGCGATTCGTCGATCAGGTCAATGAGCCGATTGAGCAGCGCGATGAATTGCTTGTGCTCCCCGTCCAGCTCGGGGTCACCAATACTCAGCCCTTCATCCCAATGGATTTTCTTCATAACACATCAATCAGGCAACCATTCCGCCCGCCGGTCTGAACCGGACATGTCGGCGAATCGCATTCAACCCCACCCGCATCCATCAGATAGGAGCAACGCGCGCTCCCGGCACCCCGGTTTGTGAACCGGATCACTATTTAATATCGGTCACATTAGCGGTTTCTTAAGGAGTGATGACGCATTTATGAATATTTTGTTATCCGTTTGGTGCCCAGGCAATCCTCCCGAGGCCTGCGGTAACAGTGGCTCCCGGGTCGCGGAGGTTGGTCCCGGACGGGCCGGCGAACCGGCGGCCCGGGTTTCAAAGGCCCCTGAGGCAGTCCCCCACCACATTGACCAAGCGGTCTATCTCCTCCCGTTCCATGGTCATGGCCGGTCCGAACTGGAGGGTGTCGCCGCCATAACGCACATAGACCCCGCGCTCCCAGCAGCGCATGGCGATCTCCCAGGGACGACGCGCCGGCTCCCCTTTATGGGGGGCGATCTGTAGCGCCCCGGCCAGGCCGTAATTACGAATGTCGGTTACGTGGGGGAAGCCCTTCAGGCTGTGCAGGCCGGCCTCGAAATAGGGTGCCAGTTCACGTGCGCGCTCCGTCAACCGCTCCCGTTCGAACAGCTCCAGAGCGGCCAACCCGGCCGCGCAGGCCAGCGGGTGGGCGGAATAGGTGTAGCCGTGGGGGAACTCCACCAGATAGCCGGGACCGCCCTGTTCCATGAAGGTCTGGTAGATCTCACCGCGGGCCAGCGTCGCCCCCATCGGCACCACCCCGTTGGTCAGTCCCTTGGCCAGGGTCATGATGTCCGGTACCACACCAAAGGCATCCGCGGCGAAGGCATGCCCGGTGCGGCCGAAGCCGGTGATCACCTCATCGAAGATCAGCAGGATAGCGTGCCGATCACAGATCTCCCGCAGTCGCTGCAGATAGCCCTCGGGCGGCACGATGACGCCGGCCGACCCGGCCACCGGCTCGACCACCACGGCGGCGATATTGGAGGCATCGTGCAGCGCCACCAGCTCCTCCAGTTGATCGGCCAGACCCACACCATGGGCCGGCACGCCACGACTGAAGGCGTTCTCCTCCAGCAGGGTGTGGGAGAGATGATCCGCATCCAGGAGGGTGCCGAACAGCTTGCGGTTCGGCCCGATCCCGCCCACGCTGACACCGCCAAAATTGACTCCATGATAGCCCTTGGCGCGGCCGATCAGCTTGTTCTTGCCCGGCATCCCCTTGAGACGCCAGTAGGCACGCGCCATCTTCAGCGCGGTCTCCACCGCCTCGGAGCCGGAGTTGGAGAAGAACACATAATCCAGCCCGTCCGGCGTCAACTGCTTGAGGCGGTTGGCCAGCTCGAACGAGAGCGGGTGGCCGAACTGGAAGCCGGGCGAGTAGTCCATGCGCCCCAACTGGGCGATGATTGCCTCGGCAATTTCCGGCAGGTTATGCCCGGCGCCGCAGCACCAGAGGCCGGACACCCCGTCGAGGATCCGCCGCCCGTCGGCGCTGCGGTAATAGTTGCCCTCGGCGGCCACCAGCATCCGGGGGTTCTGTTTGAAATCGCGGTTGCCGGTAAACGGCATCCAGTGCGCCTCCAGCGCCTCGCGGCTCAGATCGGCGTTCAGTCGGGTATCGATATCGGACATAGGTCAATCCTTGTTCCATGGGTGAAATTTGTCATAACCAGATCGTTGCAAAAATCGACCTGCAGGAGGCCCGCCCCCGGGCCGAAATCGCGGCGGGGCGCCGCTCCTACGGGTGCAATTCTGGACTTCACCAGCGGTACATTCCAGGAAACCATGCAACATGTCTATCTCATCCGGCAGATAACGGGGTGAAACAAATCATTGGTTCCTGATTAATGCAACTGTTGGGTTAGCCGTCGGGCTCCGTCAGCATCAGTATGGCAGATTCAGGGAGTCTTTCGGACTCAACCAACATAGCGAGGGAATGAAACGGCAGACGGCAAAAAACCCGGCCGGGCCGGGTTTTTGTTCAGCACGGTGACGCGCGGCTAATCGGAGGACTGGTAACCGATCCTGAACCCGCCCCAGTGCCGGCCGGCGATGTAGATCGGGATAGTCAGATCGTGCATCACCTCCCCGGTGTCCCGTTTGTAGGTCTGCAGCAGGAACGGCTTGGTGGAACTGGCGCAACGGGCACCGGTGCGGTCATTAAAGATCCGCTTGGTCCGGTTGGCCAGCAGGTCCTTGTCGTAGTCGCCGCTGAGCGCCTGTGAATAACGTTTGTTATGGGTGGGAAAATAGCCGTTGTTGTCCACCGCGCCGGCATAGGCCATAAAACTGTGACGGGACAGGATCGGCTCCTGGATCGACGGGAAATTGGTGTCGGTGAAGCCATCAAACTGGGACTTGTACTTCTGCGGGTTGGTCCCGGCAATGGGCTGGTAATTGCGGTCAAAAAGCTGATCCAGGCTCAACTGCCCCTGCGCCAGCGCCTTTTCAAACAGCTGGCTGATCGCCGCCACCGCGGCACACCCCTCGGCGTAAGCGACGCCGTGCTCATCTTGCAGTCCGGCATCACCCAGCAGTTCGTAAATCGCCTCGGCCATCTCTGACAATTCCAGGGATTGGCCGGCCACCGAATCCACCTTATCCGAGGAGTCGTTCAGGGTCTGGGTAAATACCTCCAGCGAATGGTTGATCTGCGCCTGGTGCTCGCGGTTCTGCGCCGAACGCTCCGCCGCGGAGATCACCCTCGACTCCACCTCCCGGGCGTGCTCCAGGATCTCCAGCAGCTGGGTATCCACCTTCTCGGTGCGCAGCCGGCTCTCCTGCACCTCATCCACCAGGGCGCGCATGGTGTTGCCGGCATTACCCGTCTCTGTGTTGATCCGCTGTACCATCTGGCCGATCTCGGTGGTGGCCTTGGAGGTGCGCGTGGCGAGATTGCGCACCTCCTCGGCGACCACGGCAAATCCGCGCCCCTGCTCGCCCGCCCGGGCCGCTTCGATAGCCGCGTTCAGGGCCAGCAGATTGGTCTGGTCGGCGATCTCGCTGATCACCTTGGTGATCTGGGAGATCTGGCCGGCGCCCTCCTCGAGCTTGGCGATCAGCTCGGCCGCCTCGCGGGCATGGCTGCCGGTATTGCGCATCTGCTCGGCCGCCTCCCCGATCGCCTCCTGGCCGATATAGCTGGCGCGCCGGGTCTGGCGGGAGAGCTCTTTCAGGGTTTCGGAATTGGTCACCGCTTGTTCGATATTGTGGGAGATCTGGCCGGTCGCGTCGGTAATATTGCGAATATGCTCGATCTGATCGTCGATACGCCGCTTCAACACATCCGCGGCGTAGGAGACCTCGGCCCCGGCAATGGCAATCTTGCCGCTGCGCTTGACCACACCGATACCGCAGCTGTAATACTCCCGCAACGTCTCCGCTACCGCCTTCAGTTCTGTCCCGCCGACACCCTCTCCCAGTGCCGATAACCGGCGGTTCTGTTCCGCATCCAGGTCGCCCCGGGTCTCCACCAGGCAGTGGATCAGGCCGACATTGCGTAGCAGGGGTTTTAATAGCAGGTAATAGGCCGGGAGCAGCGCCGCCGTCAGCGAAACCACCACCACAACCGCCATTACCGCTGCATTACCGAGTCCCAGATATCCGCCGAGGAGTGCCGTTACCGCCCCGGCCGCCAGAGCCGCCAGGACAATCACCAGGGCCATCGGGCGGGTCGTTTTGTAGAGTGTATTCATAGCGTTCATAATCTAAATGTATGCCGACATAAAAATCATATCGACTGGATTGCGGTCAACTTTAATCCATACACACTAGAGTGTGGCTTCGCATCCGGGACAGATCCGCGAAAGTTGCCCAGCCAAAACCCGCCTCCAGGCGGCGTGAAATCAGGGGACAATAGATCTGGATCAAATCCGATAGAATATTATTTGGGTAACATAAGCTGTATTGATAGGCCCGCATCTCTCCCACTCGACCGGGTAGGGACAGATTACTTGGGGCTCGCGCAAGAAAATTTTGCAGTACCGGGGGCGTCGCCGGGTTACTCTGGGCGCCACGCCGGCAAGGCACGCTTTGCAGGCAATGGCCGCTCCCTTGGCAAAAAGCGTAACGCCGCCAGCGGGGCCCAATGGCGACCGAATACCGAAGCTTATTTTTGCGCGAGCCCTTTAACCACCGACGCCCTGAACCGGGCAGGAGAACCAGGGGAACAGATGATGATTTCACACACCCTTCGCACGACCGTCATGGGAGTCACCGTAGCACTCCTCTCCACTTATGCCATCGAATCCAATGCCTGGCGCAAGGATATCGAGACCTCCGGCCCGATCGAAAACACCACCTGCAAGTTTGAGCCGCAGGCGCAGTGCTCATGGGCGGTGCGGATCGGCGCCCAGATACCCGGGGTGGATATGCACGAAGCCTCCATGGCCTCCATGCGGCTGGATAACGCCAATCTGCAGGGGGCCAATCTCTCCCGCGCCATTCTACACCTGGCCAATCTGCAGGGCGCCAACCTGATGTTGAGCAATCTGGAGCATGCCGCCCTGCATGCGGTCAACCTGCAGGGTGCCAACCTGATGCTGGCGAACCTGAAGGGGGCCAACTTCCTTGACGCGGACCTGAGTGGGGCCAATCTGCGGGGAGCCAACATGGAGGGCGCCATCCTGATCGCCGCCAAGCTGGACAATGCCACCTGGACCGACGGCCGGGTCTGCGCGGTCGGCTCCAAGGGCGAGTGCCTGTAACGCCAGGTCGTTGAAACACCAAAGGCCTTGCCCGTCGGCAAGGCCTTTTTTGACACCCCATCAAGCTCCGGGTTGCATAAAGCCGCCACGACCGGATGATGGTGGATGCGCAAGCTTATCCACCCTACATTCAGGGCATAGTTGGAGGGACGTGGTGCTACAGGTGGTAGTTTTGTAGGGTGGATAAGCCGCCAGGCGCACCCACCAAATCTTGCTATACATCCCAGGGGGTCCACGGATGATGGGGGTGAGTATTCACCATTCGCGGCCGACATTTCTCCTGCAATACGGTTGAACCCGATCGCCGATCGGTTACGGAATCACCGAGTCGATCACCAGTTCGACCACCACATCGCCCTGCACCGCCACCGGCGACACCTCACCCAGCAGATCGCCGCTGGCGGCAATGGCATTGCCGGAGCGGGAGATCCGCGCCCCCACCACCACCTGGTCAAAGCTGGACAGATTCATTCCCGGCACCATTGCCTGGCCGTCATTGAGCTGGATCGTGGCCGGCAGGTCACTCACCTTCAGGCGCACCGCCGCCAGCGGCATTTTCGGCCCCTGCAGGGCCCGCGCGTAGACGAACAGGCTCTCCTCCGGCTGCACCCGGGCGGCCAGTTCCGCAGCCAGGGTGATGTGGGCGGTGATGGCCTGCCCCGTCGGCAGCGCCGCCGCTGTTTTCTGCTCCGCCTCGCCGGGGCCGGCAGCGGTCAGCTTGCGTTGTGCCGCCGCCATCAGCCGGTCGACCTGCTGGGTGGATTCCAGGTCATCGGCCAGCATCGGCTTGAGCCGCCCCCAGTACTCCAGCGCACGGGCATGATTGCCCGCCTGGTCCTCCACCATCCCGGCCAGCCAGAGGGCGGTCTGATCTTGTGGCGCCAGGTCGACCGCCCTGCGGATCAGTTCGGCCGGACGCCCCTGCATATCCCCACCCGCCGCCATCGCCAGCGAATCCGCCAACGCCAGCATGATGGAGGGCTGGTCGCTCACCAGCTGATTCAGCTTGTCGAAGGCAAAGGCCGCCTTCTGGTAATCCTTCACCGCCATGTAGGTGCGTCCCAACAGATACCACCCCTCCGCATCCTCAGGATTCTCCTTCAGCCGATCCACCAGGGCCGTCATCATCTCCTCGATCGAGGGCAACTCCTGGTCGGCCTGTTGCGCCTGCATGGCCGCGGGGTCAACCAGTTGGGGCGTGCCGAGGTAGAGATAGGCCGAGACCGTGACCACCGCGACGAACAGGACCGAGAACAATAGCGTCAGCATGCCAGCCTTCCCGGGGCCGCCGGCCTGTGCCGCCTCGTCACCGGCCTCCAGATCAATCAGCAGGGTCTGCTCCAGCTCCAGCTTGGTCTGCTCGTACTCTTCGTCCGACAGGGTGCCGGCGGCAAGCTCATTGTTGAGTTCGGCCAGCCGCTCGCGGGCAATGACCACATTCTGCTTGTCGCGATCCGAAACCCGTAGCACTGATTTACGCCACAGGGAAGGCACAATGAAGGCTAGTGCGACCACTATCATGGCCGCCGTGATAATCCAGAAAAGTGTCATGATTTATTGTCTTCTTCGCCAAGCAATGCCTTGGCTCTCTGCAGGTCGTTGTCACTGAGCTGGGCGCCGGGCTGTCTGCCGCGTCCCCGAATGAATACCAATAGGATGGCGACGCCACCGGCGAGAATGGCAAAAGGCCCCAGCCAGAGCAGCAGGGTCGAGAGCCGGAACGGCGGACGGTAGAGCACGAAATCCCCATAGCGCTTGACCATGTAGTCGACCACGTCGTCGCTGCTGGCACCGCCCTGCACCAACTCGTAGGTCTTGCGGCGCATATCCTGAGCCAGTTCGGCGTTGGAGTCGGCCAGATTCTGGTTCTGACAGACCAGACAGCGCAGCTCGGTGATCAGCTGCTTGTAGCGCGCCTCCTTCTCCGGGTCATCGAACTGGTTCGCCTCGATGGCCGCCTGGGAAAACAGCGGCAGCAACAGCAGCAGCAACAGCAGCAGCAACAGCCAGACACGGATCATGACTCGCCCGCCAGCTGTTGCAGCAGGGGCCGGAACTCTTTGTCCCACACCTGCTGGTAGAGGGGGCCGGTGTGTTTCTTGCGAATCAGCCCCTGCTTGTCGATCACGAAGGTCTCCGGCGCGCCATACACGCCCCAGTCCATGATCGCCTCGCTTTCCGGATCGAACCCGACCGCGGCAAACGGGTTGCCCTTGCTGGTCAGAAAGGAGAGCGCCTCGTCCCGATCATCGCGCCAGTTTATGCCGATGAAGGTGACCCCTTGGTCTTTCGCCAGGTGATTGAGGAACTCATGCTCCCGCCAGCACTCCGGACACCAGGTGCCCCAGACATTCATCAGCCACACCTTGCCCTGCATGTCCTGGGAGCTGACCCGCTTCTCCAGGTCAAACAGGTCCGGCAGGTTGAACGTTGGCGCCTTTTCGTTGATCAGCACCGACGGGACATCCCGTGGATTGAGCGTCAGGCCGATGCCGAGCAGCAGTGCCAGCGCCAGGAAAATCCCCAGCGGTATGAGAAAACGTGCCTTCATGCCGTACCCACCGTGGCCTCGTCGACAGCGACGCTGTTAACAGCAACGCTGGCCTTGTTTTTCAATCGATAATAGCGGCGATCGGCCGCCGCCAGCAGGCCGCCCAGGGCCATCAACAGCCCACCCAGCCAGATCCAGCGGACAAACGGCTTGTGATAGAGCCGCACGCTCCAGGCGCCCTCATCTCCCAGGGGTTCGCCGAGGGCGACAAACAGGTCGCGGAACAGGCCGGCATCGATGCCCGCCTCGGTCATCGGCTGACCGCCCTTGTAGTTGCGCTTCTCCGGACTGAGGTGGCTGATCTTGCGCTCGCCCTGATAGATGTCGACCTCAGCGCGGAAGGCCTGGTAGTTGGGTCCCTGTATCTGCTTCACCCCCTGGAAATGGAAATCGTATCCACCCAGGTGGTAGCTCTGCCCCGGTTCGAGGCGAACATCTTTCTCTTCGCTGTAGACGCTGGTCAGGGTGATGCCCACCACGAATACCGCCACCCCGAGGTGGGCCAGCATCATGCCCCAGCCGGAGCGGGGGGTGTTGGCCAGGGTCCGGGTAAAGGCGCGGCCGGCGCTGTGGCGCTCGAACAGCCACTGCAGGGTGCTGAGCAGCACCCAGATCGCCAACACCAGGGCCAGCGCCGCGGCCCAGGAGTAATGGGGCGCCAGCAGCGTCAGACCGAGTCCGGCGATCACACTGAACAACAGCGAGAAACGCAGCCGCGCAAACAGCCGCTGTCCACTGTCCTGGCGCCAGCGGGCCAGGGCACCGACCCCCACCAGCGCCGCCAGCGGGGCGGTCAGGGGGATGAATACCGTATTGAAATAGGGCGGTCCCACCGAGATCTTGCCCAGGCCCAGGGCATCGATCGCCAGGGGATAGAGGGTGCCGAGCAGCACACTGCAGGCGGCCACCACCAGGATCACGTTGTTCAGCAGCAGGGCCGTCTCCCGGGAGACCAGCTTGAAACTGACGCTGCTGCGGATCTGCGACGCCCGCCAGGAGTAGAGCAGCAGGGAGCCGCCGATGACCACCACCAGGAAGAGCAGGATAAAGATGCCCCGGGCCGGGTCGGTGGCGAAAGCGTGCACCGAGGTCAGCACCCCGGAGCGAACCAGGAAGGTGCCCAGCAGGCTGAGTGAGAAGGCGAAAATGGCCAGCAGCACGGTCCAGGCCTTGAATGCCCCGCGCTTCTCGGTCACCGCCAGGGAGTGGATCAGCGCCGTTCCCACCAGCCAGGGCATGAACGAGGCGTTCTCCACCGGATCCCAGAACCACCAGCCGCCCCAGCCCAGTTCGTAATAGGCCCACCAGCTGCCGAGCACGATACCCAGGGTAAGAAACGCCCAGGCCACATTGGTCCAGGGCCGTGACCAGCGCGCCCAGGCGGCGTCCAGGCGGCCACCCAGCATGGCGGCGATGGCGAAGGCGAAGGCCACCGAGAACCCCACGTAGCCCATATAGAGCAGCGGCGGATGGATGATCAGACCCACGTCCTGCAACAGGGGATTGAGGTCCCGACCCTCGATCGGGGGGTTGATCAGCCGGTCAAACGGGTTCGAGGTGAACAGCATGAACAGCAGGAAACCGACGCTGATCATGCCCATCACGCCGACCACCCGGGCCAGCATGGCCTCCGGCATGCTGCGGCTGAACAGCACCACCGCCGCGGTCCAGCCGGAGAGAATCAGCGCCCAGAGCAGCAGTGACCCTTCGTGGGCACCCCACACACCGGAGATCAGATAGATCGACGGCAGGGCGGTATTGGAGTTCTGCGCCACATAACTGACCGAAAAATCATTCATCAGAAAGGCGTAGGTCAGGCAGCCATAGGCCACTAGCATGAACAACAGCTGTCCCAGGGCCGCCGGTTTGGCCACCGCCACCCAGCTGGCGATACGCCGATGGGCACCGATGACCGGCAGGGTGGCCTGAATCAGTGCCAGTGACAGCGCCAGGATCAGCGCCACGTGTCCGAGTTCGGGAATCATTTGTTGGCTACTCCGTCTGGTGCGCCCTTATGCGCCTTGTCCAGGGCATCCGCCACCTCGGGTGGCATGTAGTTCTCATCGTGCTTGGCGAGCACTTCGTCGGCAATGAACACGCCGTCCGCTCCCATGCGTCCCTGGGCGATCACCCCCTGACCCTCGGCGAACAGGTCCGGCAGGATGCCGGTATAGGCAACCTTGACGGTATTGGCGGTATCGGTCACCAGAAAGCGCACCGTCAGCTCCTGGCCACGCTCAAGGCTGCCGTTCTGTACCATGCCACCGAGTCGATAGACATGATCCGTCGGCGCCTTGTTCTGCACCACATCAGAGGGTGAGAAGAAGTAGGAGAGATTACTGTCGAGGGCATTGAATACCAGCCAGGAGGCCAAGCCGAGCCCCGCCAGCCCGGCAACCAGAAACCCGAGTCGTTTATGCCTTGCCTTCATACCTTCTCTCCTGCCTTGATTCGGATGATTCGGGCAATCCGTTGCAGTACGGCGCGCCGATGGCTTCGCAGCATGATCGGTTCCAGCACCATCAACAGCGCTGAGACCCCAAACGAGCCCCACACATAAAGGGCGTAGCCACCCATATCAAAAAATTCCGCCACACTCACCGCCTAACCTCCGCCAGCTCGCTGACCCAGGTGGTATCCGCTTCCCGTTCCAGGATGATGGAGCGCACGCGGGCCAGGGCCACCGCAATGGTGTAGGCCCAGAAGCCCAGGGCCATGATCAGCATGGTCCAGAGCATGGTAGCAGCCATTGTTGAACCGTTATCCATACTGATGCTGGCCCCTTGATGCAGGGTGTTCCACCACCGTACCGAGTAGTAGATGATGGGAATATTCACCACCCCCACCAGCACCAGCAAGGCGCCCGCCCGGTCGGCCCGGCGGGTGTCGTCGATGGCCCCCTGCAGGGCCAGGTAACCGAAATAGAGAAACAGCAGGATCAGTTCCGAGGTCAGCCGCGCATCCCACACCCACCAGGTCCCCCACATCGGCTTACCCCAGAAGGCGCCGGTCCAGAGCGCCAGGAAGGCGAAGATCGCACCGGTGGGCGCCAGGGCTCGGGTCATCATGCCCGACAGCCGGGTGTTGAACACCAGGCCGAGCGCCGCCCAGAAGGCCATGATCAGGTAGATGAACATGGACATCCAGGCCGCCGGCACATGGACGAAAATGATGCGGTAGCCTTCACCCTGCTTGTAATCGGTAGGGGCGACAAAAAAGCTCATATAGAGTCCGACGCCGATTAGCACTATCGCCAGTACGCTGAAAATGGGAATCAGGCGCCCCGCCAAGGGGTAGAAAGTGGCTGGTGAGGAAAATTTGAACCAATTGATTAATCTGGAATTCATTGGATGTGTTAGGACCGGCTATTCCGAAGTTTGATAATACAAACAGGGTTTGGTTCCCGTTTCTGGTGAATTTTTCATGCGGCACATCCCTGTGCCGCACCCTGACGGGCGGCCTTCGGCCGTGAAAATTGGCTATCCTGACAATTTTTCATGCGGCACATCCCTGTGTCGCGCCTTGACGGGCGGCCTTCGGCCGTGAAAATTGGCTATCCTGACAATTTTTCACCACGGGGGGCAGTTATACCCAATTCTGCCGTGCATGGACATTGACCAAAGGCAAAATATGGCAAGAATATGCAGATTTTATGCCGCACATCCCTGTGCCGCACCCTGACGGGCGGCCTTCGGCCGTAGAAATTGTCTATCCTGACAATTTCTTATTCCAGCTACTCGACGGCCAGCTACTCAACGGAAATTCTGAGTGCCGCGGAGGCGGCCAGCGGAGCGAGCAACAGGGATAGTACCAGAATGGCGCCCAGCATGAGGAGATGTCCCTGTCCGCCCATGCCGGAGGCGGTCGCCTCCACCGCACCCGAACCGAAGATCAGCACCGGGATATAGAGCGGCAACACCAGCAGCGAGACCAGCACCCCACCACCCCGCAGGCCCAGAGTCAGCGCCGCCCCGATCGCCCCAATCAGGCTCAGCGCCGGAGTACCCAGCAGCAGCGACACCACCATCACCCCCAGGGCATCGCTGGCGAGGTCATACTGCAGTCCCAGCAGGGGTGCCATCAGCACCAGCGGCAGGCCGGTCACCAGCCAGTGGGCGATCACCTTGGCCAGCACCAGGATAAACAGCGGCTGCGGGGTGAGCAGCATCTGCTCCAGGGCGCCATCCTCGTAGTCCACCGCAAACAGCCGCTCCAGGGCCAGCATGGAGGCCAGCAGCGCCGCCACCCAGAAGACTCCGGGTGCGATCAGGCGCAGGGTTTTCATCTCCGGCCCGATGCCGAGGGGGAACAGGCTGACCACGATAACAAAGAAGAACAGCGTGGTGAACAGATCGGAACGGCGCCGCATCGCCAGTAGCAGATCTCGCCCCAGCAGGGTGCGGAAGGCGTTAAACATGCCCCGCCTCCTTCCAGCCGAGACGCAGCTCCAGCACTTGTTCCCGGGTGATCTTGACCTCCTGATGGGTGGTCAGGATCACCATGCCGCCACTATTGATATGGTCGCGAATGATCGACTGCAGGAAATCCACCGCCGCCACATCCAGCGCGGTAAAAGGCTCATCCAGGATCCACAGCCGCGACTTGTTCAACAGCAGCCGCGCCAGCGCCACCCGCCGCTTCTGGCCTTGGGAGAGCACCCGACTGGGCAGGTCCTCGTGGCCCATCAACCCCATGCGCTCCAGGGCATCCCAGGCCTGCCGCTCGGTGACCGGGCAGCCATCCAGGGCGCTGCAGACACGCAGGTTCTCGACCCCGGTCAAGTCGTCCTTGATGCCGTTCTTGTGCCCGATATAGACCACCTCGCGGGTAAACTCCTCGCCCAGCTTGTGGATCGACGCCCCGTTCCAGCGAATCTCACCGGCACTCTCCCGGCTCAATCCGCACAGCGTGCGCATCAGCGTGGTCTTGCCGCTGCCGTTATGCCCATGCAGGCGCAACAGCTCCCCCTCCCCCAGCGTGAAGCTGAGATCGGAAAAGAGTTTCCGGTCACCCCGGATGCAGGCCAACCCCGCCACTTCGAGCATTGAAAGCACCTTTAACCATCAAAAACCGCCCGATTGTACACAGCCTGACTCCGCTTTCCCATAAAGCCGTGTTCCGGGCGCAATCGAAAGAGTTGGTTAGTTTGTAACCTGGATGAAGCCCGCCTCACAAAAGCCCGACAGATACGCAACCCCAGACGGGCGTAATCCGGGGCAATGCACGGGGTCTGACCCAAACCCCGGATTACGCCGCCGCGGGCATAGGTGATCATTCCAGTTTTGGCAGTGGCGGCTTCATCCAGGCTACGGCGCTGTGTGGCCACCATGCAAAGAGGTTGGAGTCAAGCCGCGCACGGATGGCGGGAAATCCTCCCTGATCCGGGGTAGAATCCCCCCAGTCAATTCACAGCAGGAAACCGAGTCATGTCACCGAGTCATCGTGGAGAAAGGGTTGTACTGGCGAGCAATAACGCCGGCAAGGTACGCGAAATCAATCAGTTGCTGGCGCAACAGGAGATTCAGGTGATTCCGCAGAGCCAATTCGCCACGCCGGAAGCGGAGGAGACCGGCCTGACCTTCGTGGAAAACGCCATCCTCAAGGCACGCAATGCCGCCCGCCACAGCGGCCTGCCGGCCATTGCCGACGATTCGGGCATCGAGGTGGATGCGCTCAACGGGGCGCCCGGCATCTACTCGGCGCGCTTTGCCGGCCCCGCCTGTGACGATCAGGCCAACAACGACAAGCTGCTGGCCGATCTGCAGGGGGTGGCGGATGAGGATCGTACCGCCCGCTTCCAGTGTGTGCTGGTCTACCTGCGTCACGCCGACGATCCCACCCCGATCATCTGCCAGGGAACCTGGGAGGGACGCATCCTGCACGCCGCCCAGGGCGAGAACGGCTTCGGCTACGATCCGCTGTTCCTGGTACCCGAATTCGGCTGCAGTTCCGCCCAACTGAGCGCGGACCAGAAGAACGCCCTGAGCCACCGGGGCCAGGCCCTGCGCCAGCTGGTGGCCGCGCTCTCCTAAGGGCTCGCGCAAGAATAATTTCGCAGTACCGAGGGCGTAACTGGGCCACGCGGGCAAGGCACGCTTTGCAGGCAATGACTGTTCCCTTGCCAAAAAGCGTAACGCCGCCAGCGGGGTCCAGTTGCGACCGAATACCGAAACTTATTTTTGCGCGAGCCCTTAGTAGTGCTTCAACTTGATACTGCCTGGTAAAACCAGTACTACCTCAATTTGATAACGTACTGTTGTAGGGTGGATGCGCCTTCCGGCTTATCCACCCTACGAAACCAAAACAGCTTCATCCGGTAACATCTAATTGAAAGGCTCCTGGCCGTCCGTTCGTGGTCTGGCCGCTGCCTGCCGGCAGCGGACGAAACAAAAGCTTAACCTGCGTGCAACCGGGGTGACATGTTGATTCGATAGCCTTCTGCCCTGAAACCAAGGACCAACAGAAGAGAACCCACATGAACCATCCGCACGAGTGCCGCAACAACCATATCAACCTGCTGCTGCCGGCCCAGATCGTCTACCACGGACGCATCTTCTCCGCCACCCTGGGCAGCCTGACCCCTGAGGGGGCGCTGCTGGAGACCCACGCCCTGACCCTGCCGGTCGGCATGGAGGTGGAGCTGTCGCTGACAGTGGACCGGTCGCCCTGGCAGATCAAGGCGGTCATTACCCACACCACGCCCCACGAGATTGGGGTCCTGTTCAAGCAGACCCAGCACAAACTCTATGCCGCGGCGCGTAATGAACTTCCGCTCAGCTTCCGGCCGGTCGCCCGTTCCGGCCTGGAGCCGGTCGCAACGCGGTAGCCAAATTAGAACTCCCCGGGCACCTCTTCATCCGACAGCGCCCGCAGCACCGCCTCGGTATCCGCGCCGAGCAGCGGGGGTGCGCCTTGATACTCGATCGGGGTGCGGGAGAATTTGACCGGATTGGCCACCTGGGGCACCGTGCCAGCCAGCGGATGGGGCAGCTCCAGCCGCATACCCCGGGCCAGCACCTGGGGATCCTCGAATACCTCGGCGATGTCGTTGATCGGTCCGCAGGGCACCTGTTCCGCCGCCAGCAGCCCCGCCCACTCGGCGGTGGTCTTACGCCTGAACAGCCCCTCCAGCAGCGGGATCAACTGCTCCCGGTACTCGACCCGCAGCCGGTTACTGGTAAACCGCGAATCCTCGGCCAATGCCGGCCGGCCCAACACCCGGCAGCAGGCGGCGAACTGGCGGTCGTTACCGACCGCCAGCATCAGGAAACCGTCCCGGGTGGGCAGCGCCTGGTAGGGCACGATATTGGGATGGGCGGTGCCCTGGCGCACCGGCGCCTCGCCACCGATCAGGTAGTTCATACCCTGGTTGGCCAGCCAGGCCACCTGGCTGTCCAGCAGCCCGAGATCGATCTGCTGCCCTTCACCGGTCTGGTCGCGGTGATGCAGCGCCGCCAGGATGGCGCTGACCGCATACATCCCGGCCATCAGATCCGCCACCGCCACCCCGACCTTCTGTGGGCCGGCCCCGGGCAGCCCGTCCCGCTCCCCGGTGATGCTCATGAGACCGCCCCGCGCCTGCACCATGGCGTCATAGCCGGCTTGGCCGGCATCCGGGCCGGTCTGACCGAACCCGGTGATGGAGCAATAGATCAGATCTGGATTGTCGACACAGAGGCTAGGGTAGTCCAGGCCGTACTTGGCCAATCCACCGACCTTGAAATTCTCCACCAGGATGTCGGCCCGGGCGACCAGCCGACGGATAACCGCCTGCCCCACTTCGCTGGTGATATCCACGGCAATGGAGTGCTTGCCCCGGTTGGTGGAGAGGTAATAGGCCGATTCCGCCGTATCGGCACTCTCGCTATCCTTGAGAAACGGGGGTCCCCAGTGGCGGGTGTCATCCCCCACCCCCGGCCGCTCGATCTTCCACACCGTGGCCCCGTAATCGGCCAGCAGCTGGGTGGCCCAGGGTCCGGCCAGGATGCGGCTCAGGTCCAGTACCTTGATCCCCTTCAGTGGTCCCATGGCAATTCTGACTCCTGCAAGTCGGTTTAACTGGGCCATATTGTGCCACTGCGCAAGCGGATTTGCCCCGAATGCGACTAAGGCTGCCATAACCCGTGATCATTGCCGCCTGGATCTGGATAGCGAATGTGTGGTGACAGGGGATCTCCACGGTTGGCCGGGCCGACATGTCGGGTGTCATTTGGGATCCCCTCGTTTCAAAAAAACGTGGGTGGCCGAGTCCGAAAATGCGTGCTCGACACACGCGTATCCCAGGGCCGGAAGATCCAGGTCCGTGAACAGTGGTTCGCCACGGCCGAGGAGGACCGGCGAAATGGCGATGTGCAATTCATCGATCAGGCCTTCGCGGAGGTACTGTCGAATGGTGCTGGAACCGCCGCCGATGCGGATATCCTTGCCGCCTGCGGCCGCCCGGGCCGATTCAAGCGCCTGGTGGATGCCCTCCGTGACAAAGTGGAAGGTGGTGGCGTTCTCCATCTTTAGGGGCGGACGGGCGTGGTGAGTCAGGACGAAGACAGGACACTCGTAGGGCGGTTTGGCGCCCCACCAGCCCTTCCATGTCAGGTCGGGCCAGGGACCACGAACCGGGCCAAACATATTCCGTCCCAGGATCCACGCACCTACGTTCTCGAAACCCCGTGCAGCAAACTGCTCATCCACGCCGCTGGTCCCGCCCTCCTGCCCTTGCATTCTCCGAAACGTGCGGGTGGAAACCATCCACTTGTGCAGGGTTTCACCGCCGACGCCGAGCGGATTGTTAACGCTTTGATCCGAACCCGCTCCGTAGCCGTCAAGCGAGATGGTGAAACTCTCAACCCGCACTCGTGTCATTTTCATGCCTCCGTTTAAATTGACGCCTAACAAAACTGTGGAAAATCCGTTTGCTGCGTATAGTCGGGCGGCGCATTTTTGTCCATTTTTCGCTCATCCATTGTCAGGAATATCCGGCTCAACGAGCCGGGCAAGCTGCTCAAGTGACTCTTGCCACCCGAGGTAGCACATTTCCACCGGGATTACCGAGGGAATGCCTTCCTGAACAATGTTGATATCCGTCCCACAGGAGACGGCGTTGAGGTCGATTGACACAACCATTTCACCAGGGAGGTTTGCGTCGTCGAAGCGGTCTGTGTGTCGAATCCGTTCATTCGGCACCAGCTCGACATATTCGACCGTAAACGAATGACTGCTTCCGGTAGCAAAATTCGTGAAAGACATACGATAGCCGCCACCAACGCGGACATCAATAGCATGGATCGTACCGGTAAATCCGAAGGGAGGGAGCCAACGCTCTAAAGCACTTTTATCTGTAAACGCCTTATAGATTCGCTCGGTGGGCGCCCGCAGTACCCGGTGTAGCCGGACCGTACCTGTTCCACTGGACATCACAATCTCCTTATTCCGATCAATTCACCCTTGACTGGGGAGGTCATATAGATGTTAGGCGAATTCAACCATTCTCGCTGTACGTTTCACCTGCGAACTCGATAAGGCAAAACCCATGACCAAATGGATCCGAGAAAGTGATGCACTTTGAACCATGCCATTCAATACGCTCGCTTTCACGCGTTGCCCCGGCACCGAGAGCCCGCGCGGTGGCCTTTTCAAGGTCGTCGACAACAAAATCAATATGAACGGGTGTCCAGTGCCTGGAGTACCCTCGTGCTTCCGATAACGTACTTGCTACGTTTGAGCCTGAAGCATTTTGTAAAAGACAGATTACGGAAGCAGCCCCCGAAAGCTCTGCTACCTCCTCATCCAGAGTGCGGCTGTGTTTGAGCCCCAATGCTGCGGTGTAGAATTCGATTGCTTGGCTGAGTTCCGGAACATCAATATTGACAATAATTCTCATAGGTTAGACTCCCGCTCCCAGGGCCTAGTGCCGCCAACACGCTCATCGTAGTGGTTAGGTTATTTGGTCCACCACGAACCTCAACCGCGGTGCGCCGCCTCGATTGTAGCGATGTCGATCTTATACATCTGCATCATTGCATCGAACGCGCGCTTGGCGGCAGCGGGATCGGGATCGGTGACCGCCTTCGTCAGGGCAATCGGCGTAATCTGCCAGGACAATCCCCATTTGTCCTTGCACCAGCCGCAGGCGTTTTCTTGGCCGCCATTGCCGACAATTGCGTTCCAGTAGCGATCCGTTTCGTCTTGGTCAGCGGTTGCGACCTGAAACGAGAACGCTTCATTGTGCTTGAACGCGGATCCGCCATTGAGCCCAATGCAGGGAATGCCCATCACAGTAAACTCGACCATCAATACATCCCCTTCCTTCCCGGAAGGAAAGTCTCCCGGAGCGCGGTGCACCGCGCCGACAAACGAATCGGGAAAGGTCTCGGCGTAGAACCGCGCCGCGTCCTCGGCATCGCCATCGTACCAAAGGCAAATGGTGTTCTTTGCTTGCTCAGCCATGTCACTTCTCCATTGTGATAAGCCCAAAGCTTTAGAAAGCTGTTGCATCAACAATCTTGGTCGACATTTGTGATCAGTCAAGCCACAACATTGCGTAAACCGGTTTTTCGCTCTGGCCCGGTTTCTCGGCAATCCGTGCAACGGCCCGTTGTGATCGTGCTTAGCCTCCTGCTCCCGGGCACGCCGCTAGTCATTCAGCCCCTTGCCCTCAAGGATTCGCTGGACGCACTTCCTGTGGAAGGGAGTGCCGGGAACGCGTGGGTCGCCTCTTTATTGTCAAATGACCCAACTGTCGGGTGGCACCCCTAATAACGCTCCCAGGGCTCCACATCTCCAGCATGCACGCTAAAAATAGGGTGTGCATCCGGAACCGCCACATTTTGCCAATCCCGATACAGCGCAGGGTTGCGCAACTTCAGCTTATTCAGCAGATGGAGCCACTCGTAATCCAATTGACCCTTGGTGACTGTGAGAGAAACCGCCTTCCGGACCGTCCTGATCTTCTTCTTATCGAAGGTGCAGCCCCGCTCTGTCGCCTCATCATGTATGCCCGTAAGATATAGTGAAATGGCCGCAAGAGGTGACGGATGGCTCTTGAAGCGGTCCAGTTGTGGATGGTTCCGGTAACCACGGGTATCTCCACGCAGGACTGCCTGCGCCAGAAGACTCTCTCTCCATAGTGCCACCAACCACTGGGGATCGAGATACTTGGGATGTAACGACCAGAGACGCACGGCTAGGCCCCTCAATATCGAAAACTTCGGTGAGCGTCAGACGATCCGTTGGCAACGGCATTGGAACGAATCGTTATAGGCAATTTTCACTTGGCACATTTTTTCTTATTTGTAGATATCTTTAAATCCGGG
>NZ_JANIOA010000089.1 GCF_025175675.1 Sedimenticola hydrogenitrophicus | reverse complement strand
AGCGTTCCAGGTACGGCGGGTCTCGCCGCCGTTGGCGTCGATCTCTTTGACGAGGTTGTTCTGGACATCGTATTCGAAACGGGTGACGGCGCGGGCGAGCGCCCACCCGCGCCGGTTGTCCTGTCCAAATTGTCAAAGAGCCCGGCCGGTGTCGGCCGCTTACTTCCTTCCTTTTTATTTTCTTACCGCGTTGTTATGTTCCAGGAAAAATCGGGAAAACCCTTTTTTTCGGTAACCCCTAAAGCCAATCTACTTCCGCCCAATACGCACCGGACTTCGCCTAACTCATCACTAATCTCATTAGAATGCAACAAATCAAGAAACTGGCGGTAGAATGGCTCAATTTTTTTCGAACGCAAGATCAGCGTTATCGCGTCTTTAACGCCAGCATTGTTGCTCTCCACAAAAACAGCAGAGGTATCTACTGACACCGATATATGTTCTATGCCTGAGGCCAAGATTCGCCCAATGAACAATTCACATATAGACAGAGCACGTTCTGATGCCTCATTCAATCCAGAAGGCAGAATAATATCGACTGTTTTTTTCTCTATGGCTGTATTCATGGCAGTTTCTTCCAACCTCCGCGAAATGCTTGGTCGGGGAACTCCAACACCCAGAGCTGCCCGCATTGCTTACACTGATACTTAATTTTAATAAATGGCCCCGACAAATCTATCTGCCCAAGGTTTTCCAACTCATCGCTCTTTACCAGCAACCCAATACGCTTCCTGAAACGAGCGAATTCCTGCTCAGAAGCAAACCCTCCCTGGTGCAACTGACAGACCCCACAGCTCATGGTTTCAACCTGAAGATGTGGACGTCCTCGATGGGCACAGGATCAAGAAGGAATTGGCTCCATCCGCCCGAGCCCGCCTCAGGATAGGAGTTTGTATAAACCTCCCAGCCCCGACTACCTTGATTCCCGAAAGGTCTTGCGACACTAAATCCGCGAACCTTATCTACCGGAATCGCTACGCCATAAGCTGGCTCACCCCACTCAGGCTTGATCTGAGCACCGCGCGCAACAGAGCTGCTTGAATGGGAAAACTCCGTTGTAGTATAGCCACGGACACTTCCATAGCGTAGCGACTTATCGAGCCCGTCTTCCGATAGATACCTAAAGACGTAGTCCTGGCTCCCTATGGACTCCGAAAGGCGGCGCTCATAGTTAAGTCGCGAAAGCTCATCAATTTTGGCTGTACGCTCCTGGGGACTCAGATGGCCGTACTTCGCACGCAGTTCGGCTCCACGACTTAACGTGGTGTTTTGAACGCCTGCCGCACGACCTGCTGACAAAGCCCCGCCCAGTTTGAACAACCTGCCTGCAGCAACCGGACCCAGGGTTAGAGCCGCGTCAACGATTAAGCTGTTTCTCGCCTCGCTTCTGAGATCTGCCGGCGCCAGCTTGTCCGTCGCAAAACTTACGTTTTCTGATATCCCCGCCATGAACGAAGTCAGCAACTTCCCACCTATTGTAGGACCCGTAGGCCCTGCAAAGAAGTCTCCGTCAAAGCTGAGCTTCTGTATTGTATCATACCCAAAGCCGCGCGCCTCCAGTGCCCCGGCCTCCGAGGTCAATCTCGCTGCCGTGATATCCAGGACAAAGGCACTGCTGCTGGTGTTGCGGTTTGCGCGGATCTGGTTGATAACACCGAGCATCTGCTCGTCGGTGGCGCGTCCTCCGATCATGTTGAAGGCCGCAATGACTTGATCCTCAAAGCTTGCATCCGTCGAGATGCCCGCAAAAATACGCGGCACATCGCTCGACAAGCTCAGGTCAGAAGCCGCTTCGAGCTTGCTCCGCAAAGGCACATCAAACCGCGGTCCGACTGAAATACCTAACAGCTCCCCTACGCCTTCGCTACCAAACAGCTTGGCAAAATCCCAACTGATTTCACCATCCAGACCACGCACCAGCTCGATGCTGGCATCCGTCGTGAGCGCACCTTTTTCGGCCAACAACTCACCGTACTTGGCGACAAAGGCGAGATCCTGGTCTTGACGTTCGACCAAGGGGAGGAAGCCCAGATCGCCGGCCGCGGCAACCTGAATGCCCACGTTGGGATCCAGCGCTATCCCAACCGCGTTCGTACCGGCTCTGTCAAGCGCCGCCAGCGATTGATCCTCCGCCGCCCGATGTCGCGCCCCCACGGCGCGGCTCTCGAACTCACCCAAGGCAGCCATCGACGCCGCTTCCGCCTGGCGATGCGTTGGCCTGACATGGGCGGCCAATCGCTGGGCCGCCGCTGTGGCATTACCCGCCGCGGTGCGCAGTCCCGACGCCGTCGCAATCCCTTCGCCGATGGCGTTGCCGATTTCATTC
>NZ_JANIOA010000088.1 GCF_025175675.1 Sedimenticola hydrogenitrophicus | reverse complement strand
GTAAGCGCCCCAGAACCGACACCTGTTTTTTAGAGTTGAGCTATCGAATACTTTTCCCGTCACTAACAACGGGAGAACATCATGTCCAGTAAGACCTCGCACGACGGCCGCCAACGCTACTGGTGGAAACAGATAGAGACGTGGAAAGCCTCCGGGCAATCCCAGAAAGGATTCTGCAATGCCAACAACCTGAATTACCCGCAGTTTGTTTACTGGCTGCGTAAATATCGCCAGCACCCGCGAGCGGAGCGGAAACGGGCATCGGATTTTATTCCGGTCACCCTATCAGCGCCGGAACCGGCCACAGAGCTCACCCTCGTTCTGCCCAGCGGCCTGGAACTGCGCGGCATTTCGCAGGGCAATATTGCGCTGGTCCAGCAACTGCTGGGGCGCCTGGCGTGAACCGCAGTTTCCGGCCCGCCAACAACATGCCAAACATCTACCTGTACCGGGAACCGGTGGATTTCAGAAAAAGCTTTCGCGGCCTCGCCGCCATAGTCGAGCAGGAGCTGGAGCATAACCCGTTCGATGGCGGGCTGTATGCCTTCACCAACCGCCAGCGGAACAAGATCAAATGCCTGTTCTGGGAGGACAACGGCTTCGTGCTCTACTACAAGAGCCTGGCCGAGGAGAAATTTCGCTGGCCGCAGCCGGATGACGAGATCCTGCCGCTGAGTGGACAGCAGATCAACTGGCTACTCGACGGCTACGATATCAGTCTGCTCAAGGGGCACAAAAAGCTGTATTACGAAGCCTCGTTCTGATGCTTGGCAGTGCCTGTTCTGGTACAATAAGCCCCATGCGGGATGCCAAGAAAACAGCAGAAAAACCGATAGTTACATCGACGCCTGATGTGCGGGAACTGCTGCGTATCATCGAGCAAAAAGACTGCCTTCTCGCTGATCAGGAGCACTGCATCGCTGATCGGGATCATCTGATTGCGGAGCAAGAGAAACAGCTGCGGCTAATGGAAGAGGCACTACGCTTGGCCCAGATCCGGCGCTTCGGCGCGAAAAGCGAAAAGCTCCCCTTCCAGGGCGACCTCTTCGACGAAGCGGAACTGGAAGTCTCCCTGAGCGAACTCGAAGCCCAGTTAGACGAAGAACCCGCCAAAAAGGCATCTCGCAAGAAACGCGAAGGCTTCTCCGACAAACTGCCCCGGATCCAGGTCCATCTCCCATTGAGCGAAGAAGAGAAGGCCGGTGCCAGCAAGACCTTCTTCACCAAGGTGAAGGAAGAGCTCGATATCGTCCCGGCCAAGGCTCAGATCATTGAATACTGGCAGGAGAAGGCCGTCTTTGATGATGCCTATGGTGGGCAGCGCATCAAGGCCGCCGCCCGAGTGGCACACCCGCTGGGCAAATGCATCGCCAGCGTACAACTGCTGACCTACATCCTGGTCTCCAAGTACGCCGATGGATTGCCGCTGTACCGACTGGAGAAGATGCTGGCACGCTATGGCGGCAACATCAGCCGCACCAGCATGGCCAACTGGATTATCCGGTTGGATGACGTTTTCAGGCCGCTGATCAACCTGCTGCGGGAACAGCAATTGAGTGGTGATTACCTGCAGGCAGACGAAACCCGATTGCAGGTACTCAAGGAAGACGGAAAACTAGCGACTTCGGACAAATGGATGTGGTTGATCCGGGGTGGTCCGCCGAACCAGCCGGTGGTGCTGTTCGAATACGATCCCTCTCGCAGCGAGGAGGTGCCGCTACGCCTGCTCGATGGCTTCGAGGGTGTATTGCAAACCGATGGTTATGTCGGCTACAACCGGGTCTGTCGGGAGAACTCGCTCACCCGGATCGGCTGCTGGGATCATGCACGGCGCAAGTTCGTCGAAGCCAGCAAGGCCGCACCCGTCAAAAAGAAGGGCGCCAAGGTCAGCAAGGCAGATGTCGCCATTGGTAAAATCCGCGAGCTCTATGCGATTGAGAAACGGATCGACGACCTCGACCCCGAGCAAAAAACCGCGAAGCGCCAAGCGCTGGCAGAACCGGTTCTCGATGACTTGAAGGCATGGATGGAAGCCAATCAGCGCCGGGTACCGAAAGACAGTCTGACCTGGAAGGCCATCAACTACACGCTGAACCAATGGGAACTGCTGATCGGCTATTGCAAAGATGGCCGGCTGCGCATCAGCAATGCCTTGGCGGAAAACGCCATCCGGCCCTTCGCGGTTGGACGGCGGGCCTGGTTATTTGCTGATACCTCACGTGGTGCCAAAGCCAGCGCCACCTGCTTCAGCCTGATCGAGACGGCGAAGGCCAACGGGTTGGAGCCTTACGATTACATGCATCATGTGATCAAGCACATAGCGGCAGCGGATACGGTCGAGAAGTTGGAGGCGTTATTTCCTTGGAATGTTGTGAACTCGGGAAGGCCTG
>NZ_JANIOA010000087.1 GCF_025175675.1 Sedimenticola hydrogenitrophicus | reverse complement strand
CGCAAGATCCTATTGCCGCCCTGCGTCGAGAGGTGCGTGGTGATGCGGGTCAGTTCCGCACCCTGAGCGCCGCACTGATCCAGGCCATAGAGGCACAATACCGGCGCTATACCGGCTGGACCGTGCAGCTGCACTACGACAACCTGGTGGTCTTGGCGAAGGAGCAGCATGATCTGCAACCCTTACCCTCCTACAACACGCTGCGCCGCTACATGAAAGCCCGTGACTTGCGCCGCAAGCATCGCCCCAGGCGCAACACCCCTGGAGGGGAACAGGCACAACAGCGATTAGCCAATGCCGAGGTGCGCAGCTATGAAGCCGACTATGTTCATGGGCTCTGGCATGCTGACTTCCACCATGGGTCACGGCGTATCATCACCGCCTCCGGGGATTGGGTTACCCCGCGACTGCTCTGCTTTATCGATGACCACTCCCGGCTGATCTGTCACCTGCAGTGGTATCTGGAAGAGACGGCAGAGGTACTGATCCATGGCCTCTCCCAGGCACTGCAGAAGCGTGCGCTTCCCAGAGCCCTGATGACCGACAACGGTGCGGCGATGAAGGCGGAGGAGTTCACCGCAGGGCTGCATGCGTTGGGCATCGTGCATGAGACCACGCTGCCCTACAGCCCCTACCAGAATGCCAAACAGGAGTGCTTCTGGGCCACCCTGGAGGGGCGGCTGATGGCGATGTTGGCGGGGGTGGAGGATCTGACGCTGGAGCGGCTCAATGAGATCACCCAGGCCTGGGTGGAACAGGCACACCACCGCACGTACCACAGTGAGATCGCCAACACCCCACTACAGCGCTATCTGGATGCCGCCAACGTGGGGCGCGACTGCCCCGACAGCCAGACCCTGCGCAGCGCCTTTCGTTGTACAGCGCGGCGCAAGCAGCGCCGTAGTGATGGCACCGTCACGTTGCAGGGGATACGCTTCGAGATCCCCGATCGCTACCGTCATCTCGAACAGCCGATGCTCCGCTTCGCCCGCTGGGATCTCCGCGCGGTGGAGCTGATCGATCCCCGCACACTCAAGCCCCTGTGCCCGCTCATGCCGCTCGACAAGAGCGCCAATGCCGAGGGTCGACGAAGAGCCCGCAGCACCAGAGCATCGCTGGAGGAGACACCATCGGGCAATGCATTGCCACCCCTGCTGCGCCAGTGCTTGGCCGACTATGCGGCCACCGGTTACCCGCCGGCCTATCTGCCCATCAATCAGGAGACCGACAAGTGAACAAAAAACTACTCGCCCTGTATGGGCTCAAATGGAATCCCTTCTCACCCGAACTGCCGTTAGAGGCGCTCTATAGCAACGCCAAGGTGGAAAGCTTCTGCTGGCGGGTCGAACAGGGACTGATCCGGGAGGGGGGCTTTGCCATGATCAGCGGTGATCCGGGCACCGGCAAGAGTGTGGTGCTGCGCGTGCTGGCACAACGCCTGGGGCAACGGCATGACCTGACGGTGGGGGCCATCGTTCACCCCAGTGGCAACCTGGCCGACTTCTATCGTGAGATGGGGGATCTGTTCGGGGTGGAACTACGCCCGCACAACCGGTGGGGGGGCTTCAAGGCGCTGCGTGAGCGGTGGTTGGCCCACCTGGAGGGTACCCTGCTGCGCCCGGTGTTGCTGATCGATGAAGCCCAGGAGATGCACGCCGGTGTACTCAATGAACTGCGACTGCTCTCGAGTATGCAGTTTGACTCACGCAATCTGCTCAGCGTGGTGTTGGCCGGAGATGCCCGTCTGAACCACAAATTACGGCGCGATGAACTGCTTCCCCTGGGCAGTCGTATCCGTACCCGCCTGATCATGGAGTATGCCACACGAGAGGAGCTGGGCGAGTGCTTGAATCATCTGCTGCGCACCGCCGGTGCGCCCCATCTCATGAGTAAGGAACTGGCCACTACCCTCTGTGATCATGCGGTTGGCAACTACCGGGTACTCACCGGTATGGCCGGAGAACTGCTGGCGACAGCCGCACAACGTGAACTCACCCAACTGGATGAAAAGCTCTTTCTGGAACTCTTTACGCCAAGCCCGTCCAAGGCCAGAAAGCGTACGTGACCAACCCAAGGAGATACCTATGGAGCACACGCCTCTTATGCTGGCTGCAGCACCGGACCTGACCGATGATGCTGCCACCGAGATCCTCGACTTCCTTTACGACCTGACCTCCGCCTTCGAGAACCACTACTTCGCCCAACTACGGAGGCATCAGCAGAGTCTCGTCGAAGAGCGGAATCAGCCCGACCTGTTTGAACCCTTTGAAGACGAGTTGCCCGACTTCTGAGGATCCGCTCTCGGAACTGGGTAACGGGTGGTACGGGACCTTATACCACCCGTTTATCTTTGCCGGGTAGGCCATCAAATAGTGTGAGTGCCGGGACATCGATTAGGGTGGTTACGCTCA
>NZ_JANIOA010000086.1 GCF_025175675.1 Sedimenticola hydrogenitrophicus | reverse complement strand
AAATTACGAAGAATCCCTAAAATGGTTCAAAATGGCTGCTTATCAAGGTGACAGTATAGCGCAGTTCTTAGTTGGAGAAATGTATGAAAATGGCCAAGGAACAGGTAAAGATTTAGTCCGTGCTTATGCGTGGTATAGCCTTGCAGCCTCTGGTAAATACCCATCTGAAAAATACATCAAGAAGCGCAATGAATTGGAAATACGCCTCACTCAAAAGCAAAGGTTGGGGGCGGAAAGCCTAATAAAGCAATTATGGACACCCACAAATTGAAGAGGAGTCATTCCTGCAACGGCAAACATGGACACCCACAAATTGATAAGGAGTCCTTCCGACAGTAATTATGGACACCCACAAATTGATAAGGAATCATTCCTGCAACGGTCATTCGGTCAGGTAGTTCACCCATTGAGATCACTCCGGAGAGTTCTGGGGACACGATATTTAATTGCAGGAGTTAAGTATTGTGTCCCCAGAATTCGGAAATAAACACAAAAATGTATAACGAGACAGCGGGTCTCGTTGATATAGCTGTGAGGCCTACAAGAGATGCGCGTCAAAGTACCGTGTGTAACCTGTGCCAATGTGACCGATCCAAAGAAGTACCAATTGAAACTCTTCGATGGAGAACTGGATGATGTTGGGTACGTCCATGTTTCCTGCGATAAGGGGCATCAAAGCATCGTTGTCTATGATTCGAGGCGTTATGAAGTTCTCCTGCAATCGGCATCCAGCGCGTTGTTAGAAGGCTATGCGAATGAAGCCATTTCCACCTTTAGTACAGCGCTAGAGAGGTGTTACGAGTTCTACATCCGTGTCGTGTTGAGATCCCGCCGCATTGCGCCAGAACAAATCGAAAAGTCATGGAAAGAAGTTGCAGCACAGTCTGAACGCCAGTTCGGTGCTTTCCATTTCTTGCGCTTACTTGAACATGGCGAACCGCTCAAGCTGAATCCAAATATCGCCAAAACGCGGAACAGCGTTGTGCATAGAGGGAAGATTGCAACAACGGATGATGCATCGAAGTTCGGAGAACTTGTTTACACCCGCATAAAGGACATCGAAGATTCTCTAAATAAGAACGAGAATGATATGGAGGCCGAACAAAAGCACGAGGTTGCTTCGCAAAAGCAACAGGTTCCTGAAGGAGTGGAGTACGTAGTTCTGAAAGCTTTCTCGGTGAAAGTTGATCCCGCAACAAACGAAGTTGTTGGGTTTCCGGATACATTCCAAGAATACTTGGCTAGCGTTCAACGAGGGAAGGAAACAGGATGGAGCGCGTGAGCAAAGTAGAGATAAAAGAGGCCAGGGTCGAATGGAGCGAGAGCAATTGTGGACACCCACAAATAGCAACCGAAAAGGTGGGCAAACATGGACACCCATGGCAAACATGGTGGGCAAACATGGACACCCAGGCAAACATGGACACCCACAAATTGATAGGGAGTCATTCCTGCAACGGCCATTCGGTCAGGTAGTTCACCCTTTGAGATGAGCAATGGGGCAACATGGACACCCACAAATTGATAAGGAGTCATTCCTGCAACGGTTATTCGGTCGGGCAGTATACCCATTGAAATCGCTTGGGTAGAGTTAGCAGCGAGGTTGTTTGAGGTGTGTTGGTGCTATTGGATACAAAGCGACCTTATCCTGCACATCAGTACCCTGCCGATGGGTTCGGCAGGGTGCAACAGGAGTGTGCAGCGCAAGGAGTTCGGGGTCAGAGTAACAACTCAGGAGTAGAAGTGACTTTATCGTCAGCTGCAAAAAGTTCTTGCACCGTACAAAGTGATAGAATAGTATCACTTTTATGAAAACTGAACTAGTCACAACATTGAAGCGGCAAGCAACCAAAATCCTTGCGGAGCTACATGATACCAGAGAGCCAGTTCTAATTACCGAGCATGGGCACCCTTCGGCGTATCTTGTAGATTTTGAAGATTACGAGTCGATGCAAAATCGAATGCGAATTCTTGAAGGTATCGCCAGAGGCGAAAAGGCTGTTTTTGAAGGCCGAGTCTATTCTGAATCGGAAGCGGAAGAGAAAATGAGTAAATGGCTCAAATAAAATGGACCGAGCCCGCACTAAATGATCTTGACGAAATAGCTGAATACATTGCACTTGATAAACCAAGTGCCGCAAAGAAGCTTGTTCAAGATGTATTCAATACCGTTAAGCGATTAAAGAAATTTCCTGAATCCGGTAAGCTGCCCGACGAATTGACGGGCACTCACTACCGTGAGGTGATAGTCGGTCCCTGTCGCATTTTTTACCGGCTAGAGCGCAATAAGGTCTACATTTTATATGTCATGCGCGGTGAGAGAGTTCTGAGGCAATTTGTACTCAAAGATCGAACAGATGAAATCAGCTAACAAGGGGCTGTTGTTGATAACCAATGGGTAGAATAGAGAGCAGGATTCAGCTTC
>NZ_JANIOA010000085.1 GCF_025175675.1 Sedimenticola hydrogenitrophicus | reverse complement strand
TTGTTGGACGAAGCCGCTTCGCGGAGAAAAGCACATCGATTCATCACCAACCCCTGAATAGACATAAAATGTAACCTCACGCCCTCAATAAAGAGGGGATATCCCACCACGGATCATGAGGTTACTGAACCATGACATCATCAGCCGAGAGAAAATTCAAGCGCAATTACAACAAGCACCTGCAACACCTCAAACTCAAGGGGCTCCAGCCCAAGACCATCGAAGCCTACGCGCGCGCCATCCGACGCATCGGCGGCTATTTCGCCCATGACATCGATGATCTCTCCAAACAGCAGCTCACCGACTATTTCTCCGATCTGCTGGACACCCACTCCTGGAGCGCCGTCAAGCTCGATCTCTACGGGCTCAAGTTCTACTACACCCATGTGCTCGACAGGCCCTGGGTCAACATCGACCTGATCAAGCCACCCAAGACGCAACGCCTGCCCGATATCGTCACCATCGAGGAGGCCGATCGCTTGTTCAAGGCCACCCATAAGCTCAGTTACCGGGTCTTCTACTTCACCGTCTACAGCCTGGGCCTGCGCCTCGGCGAGGGCTTGCGCCTGCAGGTCGGCGATATCGATGCCGTGCGCCGTCGCGTCCACATCCGCGATGCCAAGGGCAACAAGGACCGCCTGGTGCCCTTGCCCGATGCGACGCGCGATGTGCTGCGCCGCTTCTGGGCGCTGCACCGCAATCCCGTGCTGCTGTTTCCGAACCGCCACGCCGGCCTGGCGGGGGCGCGCAGCGCCACCACGCCGCTGGATCGCGGCGGCGTGCAGATCACGCTACGCAAGGTGGCCGAGGCCTGCGGGATAAAAAAAAGATCACGCCCCACAGTCTGCGCCACAGCTACGCCACGCATCTGATCGAGTCCGGTCTTGACCTGCTGGCGGTCAAACAGCTCCTGGGCCACCGCAGCATCCTCACCACGGCCAAGTACACCCACCTCACCTCCCACACCACAGAGAATGCCGACAGGCTGATCAATCAGCTGATGAACGGCTTCTCCATCGACTGGGGGAAGGTCAAATGAGGCTGTCATCGATCATCACCGCCTTCGAGGCACCATTCCTGGCCCAGTATCAGGAATACCTGCTCCCCTCCCATCGCCGGGCGCTGGCCGCCATGAAGGATTGTCGCAGCCAACTCGGCCCCAAAATGCAGGCCGCCTGTGATTCATGTCACCACCAAATGCTGGTTCCCCACTCCTGCGGGCATCGCAACTGCCCGCACTGCCAATCCCATGAGAGCCAACAGTGGATAGAACGGCAGCTCAAGAAGCAGTTGCCGGCGGACTATTTTCTGCTGACCTTCACCTTGCCCGCCGAGCTCAGGTCCCTGGCGTGGCGTCACCAGCGGGCGATCTACACCCCGATGACCCGGTGCAGCTGGGAGACGGTGTGCACCTTCAGTCAGAATGACCGACAGCTTCAGGGGATGCCGGGGGCAACGACGGTGCTGCATACCCACTCCCGGCGCCTGGACTATCACCCGCATATTCACATGGTGGTACCGGCCGCCGCCATCCATGTCGCGAAAAGACTTTGGCGAACCAAGAAAGGCAAGGGTAAGCGCCGTTATCTGTTCAACCATAAGGCCCTGGCGAAGGTGTTTCGCGCCAAGCTGCTGGCGGCGATTTCCCAGGCCGGTCTCGCCTTGCCGGATGCCACGCCCAAGGATTGGGTGGTGGACTGCAAGGCCGTGGGGAGCGGGGACAAGGCGTTGGTCTATCTGGGGCGCTATCTCTATCGTGGCGTGATTCAGGAACAGGACATCGTCGCCTGTGAAAACGGCCAGGTGACCTTCCGCTACCGCAACGGCAAGACCCGAGAGATCGAGTATCGCACCGTTCCCGGTGCGCAATTCCTGTGGCTGATCGTCCAGCATGTGCTACCCAAGGGCTTCCGGCGGGCCAGAAACTACGGCTTCCTGCACCCCAACAGCAAGCGGCTGATCCAGCTGATTCAGTATCTGCTCAATCTGGATCCCAATCGGGGAGTGGCATGGATGAGAGCGCGGCCGAAACTCATCTGTCGATGCTGTGGCGCGCCAATGAAAATCATCCGAACACGGATATTTCCGGAACCCAGGTGCAAGATAAAAACGGGGATAATGCCGATGGCTATGTAAGCACAAGCCTCAATCCGAAGACACCGAGTGCAGTGTTGAACGCTGAGGTTTTCGTTCACCTACAAAATGAGCAAAACCGGCAAGATAACCGCCAAATGCCCCCTTTCCTTGATATAACGTCAACGGAATGCGCGGGTGTTCAAAATGCGCCGCCATCGTGCATCTTGAGCACCCGCGACATCAATAATATATTTTCTTAAAGAGCTAACCCGCCTACCGCCTCTCGGGCTTGTCCAACAAACGGTTCAGATCGTGGCTCGCTTCGCTCGCACGATCTAACCTTGTTCGTTAGGC
>NZ_JANIOA010000084.1 GCF_025175675.1 Sedimenticola hydrogenitrophicus | reverse complement strand
AGATTACAAATGACGATATCAATCATGATATTCATTTATAAAATGGTATTAACTGTTCAACAGTTGAGTAAGAAAAATAGACCGTCAACTGGATATAAGAAAAATACCGGTAACCTTTAATTCAGCAGCTAAACAGTAGCTTATAAATACCCTTAAAAGGAGAGTTTTATGGACAAAACACAGCGTAAACATTTAGAAGGTGCTGCCGAACTTTTGCAAGAGCTTCTGGATTCATCCATGACTCTTGTTCCATGTACTTATGCCGGTATTAAAACCGTAGCAGTAACTCAGGAGATAGATAATGGAATATTGCCGGTTTTAGTATTTGTAGTTCCGGACATGTATGAAGGTCTTATTGGCCCTGCTGGACAAGAAATAAGGAATATCCCTGCGAGTAATCGATCAATTCACTAAAAAGGTACTAATTATGGATAACCTAAAAGATGATGACGGAATTGTAGGCGAGATATTACGTCACTTTGCGAGACTTGAACCGCGCTTGTCTAAAAAGATAACGCATAGTATTCCTAAAAGAATCAGAGGTACTAAGTGCTCAAGAATAGAAAAAGTTCATATGATTTATGAACAGTATCCCGATGTATTTAGAAGGATTGCTAAAATAGTTTTTTTCTCTGATGAAGAGATGAATGGACCACTTGGGTATAGCAGTAACTCCCTTGTCAATAGTATTTATAAACTAACAAAAAAAGAGCCTGTCAGTGGATCATTTGGTTCAAGATACAGTTACGGACAAGGAGAGATTGAATAAATTAGATGGGTACTCTATTGACCGGGCTGCTGAGCGTAGCCACCCTAATCGATGTCCCGGTACTCACACTATTTGATGGCCCACCCGGCGAAGATAAACTGGTGGCATAAGGTCCAGTGCCACCAGTTACCAAGTTCCGAGAGAGAATAATAGGGCGACTAAAAATGAAGCGTAACATCATCTTAATCTTTGCACTGCTTTTATCCTCACCGCTGGCCCATAGCGCCAAATGTATGGTTGATGGTGAATGGTACGACTATAACGATCCTAAATGCGGCGGAAATGGGATGCCACCTAAAGAAGCCGTTTCTGGAATGGTACGAGAAAAGCCCAAATACGATCAGAGTACCGATCCATATTGATGTGGTTAGACTATCCCGGACACACAACCTCAAGTAATGTTGAGGGCCAATCAGAGAGTGTGTAACGAGATGAGTAACCAGAAAAAACAGACCCAGTATACAGCTGAATTCAGGGAGTCCGCGGTCAAACTTGCTGTGGAGAGTGATCAACCAGTGACCAAGATTGCAGAGGAGTTGGGTGTCAACGCCAACACCCTGCATACCTGGATCAGCAAGTACCACCGCCCTCAAAAGCAGAAGGCGGGGTGCGTTGAAGAAGAACATCTGTATGATGAGTTAAAGCGATTACGCAAGGAAAACAAGCGCTTGACGGAGGAGCGCGACATCCTAAAAAAGGCGGCAGCGTACTTTGCGAAGGAAAGCTCGTGAAGTACGCCTTCATCAAGAAGCAGCGCGGGCTGTTCTCTGTAGAGCGGATGTGCCGGATTCTGGAGGTCTCGAGGAGCGCCTTCTATGACTGGCTGACGCGGCCGGAGAGCAACCGCAGTCGAGAGGATAAGCGCCTGGGCTCCAAGGTGGCGGAGATTCACCAGAAGAGCCGTCAGACGTACGGAGCACGCCGCATAAGGGAAGAACTGGCGGATCAAGGGGAATCGCTAAGTCGGCCTCGTGTTCGCCGCCTGATGAGGCGTCAGGGACTGACGGTCAAGACCAAGCGAAAATTCAAGGCGACCACCAATTCCAATCATGGTCTGCCGGTGGCGCCAAATCGCTTGAATCGCGAGTTCCAGGTGACTGTGCCCGACAAGGCCTATGTCGGCGATATCACCTACGTCAGAACCGACGAGGGCTGGCTCTACTTGGCCGTGCTGATCGACCTGTATTCCAGAGCGGTCGTTGGCTGGGCCATGTCGGAACGTATGATATTTGGGGTCAGATGAAAAACTCTTGGACGCTGCCACTGGGTGATACAGATTACGCGACGCGATGGAGAAAGCCAGGTAGGGTGGGCACGCATTTTGTGCCCACGCGGATGCAATAAAATCAACAAATGGACAAACAAGGATGTCCCGATCCCGACGTGCCAACATGGAAGGCGCGGCCTATTTTTTTACCATATTTGGGGTCAGATGAAAAACCCAATATCGTATACGTAGGTTCATGTATACTACCGCTCTCCACATCGCTGACGATCAAGGACGATCTATGGCTCGCTTACCCAGAATACGCCTCCCAGGCATTCCGCAACACGTCATTCAGCGCGGAAACAACCGCCAGGCTTGTTTCGGCTCAGACGAGGACTTTGCCGCATATGCGCATTGGCTGGAAGAGTACGCCAGGCAATTCGACGTGGCGATACATGCGTGGGTCTTCATGACAAACCACGTACACCTGCTCGTTACGCCGGCGACTGGTGACGGAGTCTCGTACTTGATGCAGGCGCTTGGCCGACGATATGTACGTTACTT
>NZ_JANIOA010000083.1 GCF_025175675.1 Sedimenticola hydrogenitrophicus | reverse complement strand
TAACATTTGAGCATGCAAGCCAGCGGACTGACGTAAGCCATCTGATAGTGGAAGGCATTGCGGCATAAATACCTGAAAGCCGTAGGTTGGGTTGAGGAACGAACCCCAACATCATCACGCATATACATCATATCCCGTTGCGAGCCAAGTAGGGTGGGCACGCTTTTTGTGCCCACGCGGACGTAATCAAATCAAACAAATGGACAAACAACACTGAGCAGTTGGGCATGTGATACGAGGTTTGCGAACTATTTCGGCGAATGACGATGGGTTACGTCGTACCGACTCCACCCATCCTTGCTACCTTGCACATGGATCAAATGAAAGGCGACAAACTTCGACCTTGAATTAACATTGAGAATACACCCGAGCCGATCTGATGACCAAACTGCTGCCCCTGATAAAGACCAACTGGATTTTCCTTACCCTCTTCACCCTTGCCGCCATAACGGCCCTGTCCCTCTGGCCGCTGAAGGATCTTCCTCCGATTCCGGGAACGGACAAAACCCATCACCTGATCGCCTACGCAGCGCTCATGATTCCCGTGGCGTTGCGTAAGCCAGACCGGTGGATAGCGCTCGGCCTGTTGTTTATTGCCTACAGTGGGGTAATCGAACTGTTGCAACCCTATGTGAACCGGTATGGGGAGTGGCTGGATCTGGCGGCCAATATCACGGGTGTGATTTGTGGATTTATTGTTGCGGAGTTGATTGGTAGGCTTGTTCCAGAGCCGTAGGTTGATAAATCGGCATGGCGCGGTACCGTGAGCAGAATGGATGAGTGGGATACGATATATCCCATCAACTATGGTGGCTCAGAACTAAAGGTGACGGAGGGAATAAACTTTATAGAACTAAAGGTGACGGAGGGAATAAACTTTATACCGAACTAAAGGTGACGGAGGGAATAAACTTTATACACCTCCCTACTCTATCAACCTTTCTGATCTTGGCCTGCCTCTTTTCGCCTGACCCAACTTAATACCATATTTCGATTCAATCTGTAACCTGAAACGATCATCTCCCAAAGGGAGGCAATAATGGACAGATTCTCTCACTTCATTTAGGTCAAATTCACTCAGCTCAGCTTGAAACAAAGCCTTATAGGCATGCAATCGATCCTCCCTCTCCTTTGCTAGTGCAAGATACTCTTCATGAGGAGTGACCCAACCTGGATCTCCCCAAGCATTCGCTCCATAGCTTGACCATTTGTACTCTTCTGGTCGATTGACCATTCCAGCCCTTACTGGATTCAACTCGATATATCGGTAGCAAGTAAGTAAATATCGATTCTGCTGCACCAGACTCGATTTGTGCCTCCCTTCCCACATAGTACCCGAGCGCCCATACTTCTTATTAAAATAGTAGGCATAACGGCTGCCAACTACTTTCAATGTATTGGATAGTGAATCTGGCGTAATAGGCGTGGCTAGAAAATGGATGTGATTCGTCATTAGACAAAAAGCATGGACTTGTACCCCATATCGCTCACTCATCTGCTGCCACAAATCCAAATAGAATTGATAGTTTTCCGGCTCAACAAAACAGGCTTCCCTATTATTGCCTCTTTGGACAATATGGTACGGCAGCCCAGGTATGTACATCCGTGCTCTTCTTGGCATTGCATATCCTTATGACAATGTTATGTTTTGAATTACTGATGCTACCAGACTAACAAAGATTGCTACAGCGGTACGGCGGCTTCTGGTTTACAACTGTATATAATTTATTCCCTCCGTCACCTTTTTCAAATGCCCTGGGCAGCCCCGGACAGGGCCCCGCTGATGGCACCCGCGGCCACCGATTTCCAGCTGAACTCGTCCTGATAGCCCAGGGCGATGAACAGGCCCTGCTGGACGATGGATGCAGCAGCCCCAACGATCGCCCCGGCAGCGGCATAGGCCAAACCCTTTGCACCGAGTGTGGCTGCAGCAGCCCCTGCTTCGCCGCCTAAGAACGCTGTAGCCAACCCTTGAGTTGCTATGACCACCACGATGGCGATCACCACAACGATGAGGATGGACAATAACCCGCCACAGCCCCCGCTATCCTGCGGATCGGATTTCAGGTTCGGCAGGGTGGAGCCGATGATCTCGCCTTCGTCGTAGACCACGTGGGTGTCGGCGGTCAGTCTGCCGGACTGGACGCTGTGGGGGATCTGCAGCCGCTGGCCTTCGCTCAGGGCGCTGTCCGGGTCGAGGCCGTTGGCTTCGGCGATCAGGTACCAGAGGCTGGGGTTGCCGTAGACGGCGCCGGCGATCGCCTGCAGGCTGTCGCCGGCCTGGACGGTGTAGAAGGTGACGGCGCTGGCCGGGTAGTCTTCGCCGTAGGGCTGCATCAGGTTGTAGCGCCCGGTGTCGAGCAGGGTCTGGCTGCCATTGATGTCGTCTTCGGTGTTGCCGGTCTGGCCGCTGGGGTGGCCGTTGGCGTAGGCGTATTCGGTGTGGGTGATCTGGCTGCCTTCACCGGTGTCATGGAAGCGGTAGAGGATCTGGCCGTCGTTGTTGTAGACGAAGCGCAGGATCTCGGCGCGGTCCTGCGCGTCCCCTTGGCCCTTGTTGGATTGGGTCAGCTGGTCGTTGACGTTGTAGG
>NZ_JANIOA010000082.1 GCF_025175675.1 Sedimenticola hydrogenitrophicus | reverse complement strand
TGCAGACCGGGTGAGTAGTTACCTCTAATGAAAGGTAAACCATGAACCGTGATATCGACGTCGGCCTGATCCGCGCCTTTCTGGCGGTCGCCGAAAGCGGCGGCATGACCCGGGCCGCCCAGGTGCTCAATCTCACCCAGGGGGCGGTGAGTCAGCAGATCAAGCGCCTGGAGGGCTATTTCGGCAAACAGCTGTTCGACCGGCGCCAGAAACAGATGCAGCTCACCCCGGACGGCGAGAAGCTGGTCGCCAGCGCCAACCGGCTGCTGGCCCTGAACGATGAACTGCTGCAGCTGATGCGCCAGCCGGAGTTCACCGGGGAGATCCTGCTCGGGGTGCCGCCGGATATCGTGCGCCCGTTCCTGCCACCGATTCTGAAACGCTTCAGCCGTGAATTCCCCAACATTCGCGTCACCCTGATCAGCGACTCCACCCCGGTACTGCTGGAGATGCTGAAGAAGCAGGAGATCGACCTCACCCTCACCACCGAGTCGGTGAAGGGGGATCCGGAGGAATTGCTGCTCACCGACGCCCTGGTCTGGATCGGCGCCATCAACGGCGAGGCGAGCCATCGCCAGCCGCTGCCGGTGGCCCTCGGGCTGGAGTCGTGCGACTTTCGCGCCTCGGCGGTGGAGGCGCTGAACGGCGCCGGGCTGGAGTGGATCTCCATCTGCCAGGTGGGCAGCATCGAACCGGTACTGGCCACCCTGGAAGCGGACATGGCCATCGCCCCCTACATGTCCCAGGTGATCCCCGAGAGCCTGGCCATGCTCGACCCCGGCAGCGGCCTGCCGCCGCTGCCGCGCTACTACATCAACCTGCGCCTGCCGGGGCGCGGTGCCAGCATGATTGTGCAAGAGCTGGCCCAGCAGATCCGCAGCGGCTTTGCCCTGCGCTATCCGGCCCCCTGAGAAAAGCACCCGGAGAAGGGTTCATCGCTACCGGTCTCGGCTATGCTTGAGGCAGGCCGTCAGGCAACCGTCAATCCATCAGGAGCGCGCATGAAGATCGCCATTACCGGTGCCACCGGATTTGTCGGCAGCCACCTCTGCCACGCGCTGGAGAACGAGGGCCATGAGCTGCTCAAACTGGGACGCAGTGAGGTCCAGGCAGAGACGGCGCAACTGGCCGAGCAGTTGCAAGGCTGCGATGCCGTGATCAATCTGGCTGGGGAGAACATCGCCCGCCGCTGGACCGAGCAGTACATGCAGGCCCTGTACGACAGCCGGGTGTTGACCACCCGCGCCCTGGTACAGGCGATACGGCTGCTGGAGCAGCGGCCGGGACTGTTCATCTCCACCTCCGCCCTCGGCGCCTTCGACAGCAGCGGCCGTTACAGCGAGGCCGATGCGCCCAACGCCGGCGGATTTTTCGGCCACCTTACCCGCGACTGGGAGCAGGCGGCCCACGGGGCGGAGGTGCTTGGGGTACGCACCCTGATCTTCCGGCTCAGCCTGGTATTGGGTCGCGACGGCGGCATGATGAAACAGCTGCTGCCGCCATTCCGCCTGGGGCTGGGCGGTCCGGTCGGCGACGGCAGCCAACCCTTCTCGTGGATTCATATCCACGATCTGGTGCGCGCCTACCGCTTTGCCCTCGACCACCCCGAGATGGTGGGGGTCTACCACCTCAGCGCCCCCGACGCCACCAGCAACCGCGAATTCGCCCGGGCGCTAGGCCGGCAGCTGCACCGACCCGCCCTGTTGCCGGTGCCCCTGCTGGCCCTCAAGTTGCGTTTCGGCAAGGGGGCCGAAGCGCTGGCCTCCGGGCAATACCTGATCTCGGAGCGCCTGCCCGAGGCCGGATTCCATTTTCAATACGACACCCTGGCCAAGGCGCTGGCGGAGATCACGTCGTAGTTATTTATTGACAGGCCCTTACAGCACAGAAACCGGTTATCGATCCATGCAACAGAACAACGACAACCCCGTCACCATCGGCGTCAGCAGTTGCCTGCTGGGGGAGCCGGTGCGTTACGACGGCGGCCACAAGCGCGACCGGTTTATCACCGAGCAGCTGGCGGATTATGTGCGCTTTGTACCGATCTGTCCGGAGGTGGGCAGCGGCATGCCGGTACCGCGGCCGCCGATCCGCCTGGTGGGTGATCCGAACAATCCGCACGTCGTCGGGGTGGACAACCCGGACATCGATGTAACGCACCTACTGGAGGCGTACTCGAAAAAGGCGCTGGCCAGCCTGGACGGGATCAGCGGCTATATCCTGAAGAAGGACTCCCCCAGCTGCGGCATGAAGCGGGTCAAGGTCTACCCCGCGCAGGGCGGCAGCGCCGAGCGCAAGGGCTCCGGCATCTTCGCCCGTCTGCTGATGGAGCACTACCCCAACCTGCCGGTCGAGGACGAGGGGCGGCTCAATGATGCGGTGCTGCGGGAGAATTTCATCAACCGGGTATTCGTCTACCACCACTGGCAACAGTTGCTGGGCGAAGGACTCACACCGGCCCGGCTGATCGATTTCCATGCCCGGCATAAATACCTGGTGATGGCCCACTCCCAGGCCGCCTACAAGCGTATGGGCCGGCTACTGGCAAACGTGCCGAAGAATGCGCTCCCGCGTATCAGCGAGACTTATATCCAAGGACTGATGACAGCGTTGCAGCGACCGGTCAACCGCAAGGGACATACCAATGTACTGCAACACATCATGGGCTACCTGAAGCGTCACATCGACACCCATGACAAACGGGTGCTGGGAGAGAGCATCGAGCGCTACCGGCTGGGCGAGGTCCCGCTGGTGGTACCCATTACCCTGTTCCGGCACTACTTTCGGCTGCACCCCGACCCCTATATCGCACGGCAGGTCTACCTGCAGCCCCATCCGGAGCAGCTGGGGCTCAGGAACCATCTATAACCCTACCTGAATTACTCGATTCAACCGCAAAGAACGCAAAGAAC
>NZ_JANIOA010000081.1 GCF_025175675.1 Sedimenticola hydrogenitrophicus | reverse complement strand
GCCAAATATTGTTGGGGTTCGTTCCTCGCCCCAACCTACCATCTACAGCGAATGGTTAGGCCTCGACATAATTTATATCAACATTTGGAAACCACAATTTCCGCCATCTCTCAGTTTTTTCCTCAACTGCTAGCAGCTTTGGAGAGGTGATTTTGTTGTCGCCGAACTGCACATTACCGTCGATAATTCTCGTGTTTATAGCTCCAAATACCTCTCCATCACTACGGAAAAGTCCTCCGATGAGGACGCCACAGTTTCCGCACAACAGCATTTCGGCTGTTTCACTACCCTGCCGGTAACTGTGAAGTAGCTTCGGGTCAGAAACCCGAAGGCTTAGGGTCCCTCCTGGATCAGAGAAATATGATGCACCATGCTTACGGCAAAAGTCGCAATCACAAACTCGAGGACAGTATTCGTGTGGCGCACGCGGTAACCCCACCGAAACGCCGATGCTTCCACAGTGACAGCTTCCAGTTATTTGGTGCATACGCTGCTCCTTACGAGAGGCCTAACGAGGCTGTAGGATAATCCCAAAATAGCCATTTTTGAATTTTCTTCAAAAACAATAATTGTCTTTGGCCATCCTTAAGGTGTGTTTCAGAAGTCATATGACGCGATATGCACTCACCTAAAGAGTTCGCGATTTCAGGGTCAGAGCAACAACTACTCGTGGTGGGGCAACGGGCAAGTGCGGAGTTGACAGCTCGGGACCGGCCAAATGACCGATCCCGACACCCGGTCAACCCATCAGTCAAACAGCTTCCTGATCTCCGCCGCCCGCAACCGCGCCCGGGTGTAGCTGGACAGCGCCTTGACGCCGGCGCCGCAGGAGCGGAACACGCAGACGCCGCGGTCCTTCATGGCGGCCACCAGGGGTTCGTAGAGCTCACCGCCGTCGACGATGCCGATCAGCGGCTTGTCCAGTGCAGCCACCATTTTCGGCATCTGGTGGGCGATGCTCTGCTCGTCGCTGATGTCGTAGCCGGGGCGCAGCTTGTTGTCCACCAGGGTGCGCATCACCGGCGACATGGGGTCGAGGCCCACCACCACGGCATCGATGTTGGGATCGCTGGCCATCGCCTCGGCGCACTGCAGGTGCGCCTCGTCGTCGGCACCGGGATTGATGTCCATGGGGTTGCGGATCTCCATCAGGGCGTCCAGCCGTTTCGCCTTGAGGATTTCGCCAATCCGGGCCTCAGTCTCGGGAGCCATCGCGGCCACTTCCAGGGAGAAGCCGTCCGCCGCAATATTGTCGGCCATGCCCACCGCCTCGAAGCCGGCACCGCTGACCGCGCCCAGACGATTGCCGCCGATGCGCTTGTCGTGCAGGCAGTCGGCGATGTAGAACAGGTCGTTGAAGCGTTCGAAGTCGTCGCACACCATGCCGCCGGCTTGGGTGATGACCGCTTCCAGCAGCGCGAAATCTCCGGCGATGGAGGCGGTGTGGCCCATGGTGGCGTTGGCGCCCGCGCCGGAGCGGCCGGCCTTGTAGAGCACCACCTGCTTGCCTTTCAGTACCGCCTTGCGCACGCCCCTGGCGAAGTGCAGGCCGTCCAGATCACGGAAGCCCTCGGCGTAGACGCCGATGGTGTCGATGCCGTCCAGCTCGGCGAAGTAGTTGACCATGTCGCCGTGGGTGAGGTCGTTCTGGTTGCCCAGGGCGGTCATGTAGGCGGGATCAAGCCAGGGGTTGTGGCTCAAGCGGGTGATCATGAAGGCGCCGCTCTGGCTGATCAGGGCGGAGTTGCGCTGGGCTTTTTTCTGCCCCTGGGGCAGGCGGTTCTTGGGGATGAACCAGGTATCGTACTCGCCCGGGTGGGAGACGATGCCGAGGCAGTTGCCACCCAGGAACACCGGGCCGCCGTCCTCGCTACGGTGTGCCTCGTTGATGCGTTTCATCATCGCCGCCGCCTGGTCACGGCTGGCGGCGGTCTCGCCCAGGCCGCCGGGGATCAGCATTACCGCCTCGGCGGCGTCGTTGGCGATCACTTCGTCCACCAGGTCGTAGACCGCGTCGGCGGCGATGGCCACCACGAACAGGTCCAGCTTGTGCTCCAGGCTGGCGAGACTCCCGGCGCACTTGACGCCGTCGATCTCCTCCTCGTTTGGGCGGATGATGGTGATCTGCGCGGCCGGGTAGCCGCTGGCCAGGATGTTTTTGAGGATGATGCGGCCGAAGTTCATCTTGCTGCCGGAGACGCCGATGATGCCGATGGATTTCGGGTGCAGCATCCGGCCGATCTTGGCGACCGGACGGGGTGCCGGGATCGGCGCCGGTCGCGTGAATGTGCACGTCCCTTCACTGAAAGCGATGCGGTTGTCGCTGAAGCTGAACGGGTTGAGTTCCAGGCGCTCGATCACGAACGGCGCCTCCGGGTTGGTCGGGGCGTAGTGCCGGCCCAGGTGGATGAAGGCATCGAAGCTGTCGATCAGGGTCTGGTCATTCACGCTGCCGTCCAACTGGCGCCAGGCGATGGTCTTTTTAAAGCTGGCCAGCAGGTCCTCGCCGTTGGTCAGGTCGGCGGCGGCGCTTACGTTGCCCTGGCCCTTTTGCAGGGCAGGGGCCAGCAGGCTACCGGTCGTGCCGCCCAGCCCGGCGCTGACCACCATGCCGAACTCCCGGGTGTTGGTCAGGGAGAGGACCAGTTCGGGACCACTCGCCTGTTCACCGCGCTGCTTGCTGCCAAGGGGCAGCCCGGCCATCTCCAGCAGCTGCCGCAATTCGGCGTCGTTCAGGGTCTGGTGGCCATCGCGGGTGCGGGTCTGCAGCAGGGCGGTGATGCCGTCCAGGTCGGGTGTGTTGTTGTTCATAGCGCTGTTCCTGATAGTGGTCAGTGTGACTGTTGCTCTCAGAACGTAGGATGCGGTGAGTGAAACGAACCGCATCGTTGCCGCTCTTGCGTCCAGTGGATGATGCGGTTCGCAAGCTCACCGGCATCCTACGGTTTGTTTCTCCTATCGTGACTCACCCGGTATGTAAGTGAGCAGTTACCTCCCGTTATACCCGCTCGATTACCACTGCGATGCCCTGGCCCACGCCGATGCACATGGTGCAGAGGGCGTAGCGGCCGCCGCTGCGCTGCAACTGGTAGCTGGCGGTGGTGAGCAGGCGCGCGCCGCTCATACCGAGCGGATGACCCAGGGCGATAGCGCCACCGTTGGGGTTGATGCGCTCGTCGTCATCGGCCAGCCCCAAGTGGCGGGTCACCGCCAGGGCCTGGGCGGCGAACGCCTCGTTCAGTTCGATCACATCCATCTGCGCCAGTCCCAGTCCAAGGCGCTGCAGCAGCTTCTCACTGGCCGGGGCCGGGCCGAAGCCCATGGTGCGCGGCGGCACGCCGGCGGTGGCCATGCCGAGGATGCGGGCGCGCGGGGTCAGCCCCTGCTGGCGGGCCGCCGCTTCCGAGGCGATCAACAGGGCGCAGGCGCCGTCGTTGACCCCGGAGGCGTTGCCGGCGGTGACGCTGCCCTCGGGGTGGACAATAGGGCGCAGTTTGGCCAGCTGCTCGATTTGGGTCTGGGGGCGGGCATGCTCATCCCGGTCGAACAGGAGCGGGTCGCCCTTGCGCTGGGGCAGGCTGACCGGGACGATCTCCTCGGTCAGCCTGCCCGCGTCCTGGGCGGCCCCGGTCAACTGCTGGGAGCGCAGGGCGAAGGCGTCCTGGTCCGCGCGGCTGATGCCGAACTCCACGGCCAGGTTCTCGGCGGTCTCCGGCATGGAGTCGACGCCGTACAGCGCCTTCATGCGCGGATTGATGAAGCGCCAGCCGATGGTGGTGTCAAAGATCTCTGCCTGGCGCGAGAAGGCACTCTCCGCCTTGCCCATGACGAACGGGGCGCGGGACATGGACTCCACCCCGCCGGCGATCATCAGCTGCGCCTCGCTGCTCTTGATGGCGCGGGCGGCGCTGCCGACGGCGTCCATGCCGGAGCCGCACAGCCGGTTCAGGGTAGCGCCGGGCACGGTGTCGGGCAGGCCGGCCAGCAGGGCGGTCATGCGCGCCACGTTGCGGTTGTCCTCACCGGCCTGGTTGGCGCAGCCATAGATCAGGTCATCCAGCCGGTACCAGTCGACATCGGGATTGCGTTCCATCAGCGCCCGTACCGGCAGGGCGGCCAGGTCGTCGCTGCGCACGGTGGCCAGGCTGCCGCCGTAGCGGCCGATCGGGGTACGGATGGCGTCGCAGATAAAGGCTTCGGGCATGGTGGTGATCCTTTTGTCGAGGTCAAAATAATTT
>NZ_JANIOA010000080.1 GCF_025175675.1 Sedimenticola hydrogenitrophicus | reverse complement strand
CAAAAAGAGTTGTAGGATGAGTGGAGGAGGCACGGCGTAACCGATCAGACCGGCAGGCACATCTCGCACATATTGCCCCGTGCGCCCGTAACCCGCTGTTTGGCGGTCGAGGAATCGGTGGGTTACGCGGCGCTCGGGGAGTTGTTGCAGCCAGGAAGTGTCGTGGCTGTGCGCCGCTAACCCACCCTACAGCGAGCCGGTTTGACCCTGAAATGCCTGGGACAGACCACGCTGCCAATCCTCCACAAATTGTTCGATCGAGGCGACAAAGTCGGCGTCGTGATCCGCGCGGTTGATGGTGCGGTGGATGGTGACGCTTTGCTGTTCCGCGGTGACGGTCCAGGCCAGGGCATTGGGGCAGCCCGGCAGGGTGAGGCGCACGCCGTTGCGGATCGGCTCGCGCCGAACCCTGAACTCCCCCCAGACGCAGTAGATGCGTCCCCAATCTCCTTGATCTTCCAGTAGCGCGTCGATCGAGGCGCAGAGCTGCGGTAGCCGCGCCAGGGTGATCAGTTGCCGCACCCTTGTCTCATCGGCGTCGGCGCTGAACCGGCGAAAAAATTCCATGCCCGGTCAGCCCTGCTTCTCGCGCCGCTTCAGCCACACCTCGAGCCCCTGCGCGCAGAGTTCCATGTCCATGCCGAGCACTTCGTCGATCTCCGCGTCGCTCAGCCGTGAGCCGTGCTCCCGGAGGCGCTTTCGGTAGTAGCGGGTCAGCTCGTCGCGGATCTGCAATTCACGCTGCGCGCCACCGGCGCCGAGGGCGATGGCGACGTAGTCGTCGATCTCCCGGTGCAGCGCCTGGGCGCGCAGTGCGGGCTGGTCGATGCGGCAGAAGTGGGTCAGGTAGAGCTGGGTCGGATTCAGGCGGAGCAACCGCTCCAGGGAGTCGTGCCATGCCTCCGGATCGAAGTCGATGGGGGTGGAGGGGAGTATCATGAAGGGTCCCTGCTCGGTGTCCAGCTCGCGGTAGGACATGCCGAAGGTGTCGCCGGTGAACAGTCCCCGGCTCTGCCCGTCCCAGACGCAGAAGTGGTGACGGGCATGGCCTTCGGTGTGGATGCAGCGCAGTTTGCGGCCGGCCAGCGAGACCTCGAAGCCATCCTCCGCCTCGATGGTGCGCTCTTCCGGTACTGGCAGGATGGTGCCGTAGCGCTCCCGGAACACTTCTTCGCCATAGACAGCGATGGTGCCGGCGACGATCTTCTCCGGGTGGTTCATGTGTCGCGCGCCGCGCGGATGGATCACCATCTGCGCCTGCGGCAGCAGGGCCATCAGCTGTCCGGTGCCGCCGGCATGGTCCAGGTGCACGTGGGTGGGGATGACGTACTTGACCTGTTCGGGCTTGAGACCGCGCAGTGCCAGCAGCTCCATCACTGCCGGTGCCACGTGGGAGGTCCCGGTATCGATCAGCGCCGCCTCGTCGTCCTGCTGGATCAGATAACAGCCGTCCAGATTGGGGCGGTAATAGAAGGTGTCGATACAGCAGATGCCCTGTCTCAGGTCTTGGTAGGAGAGTTTCACGATTTCAGCTCACGGGTTGCCTTGCCTCAGGCCGGGGACTTTGCCATGGATGGGCGGGACGGGCAAGGCACCCTATCGCCTTGGGTCGGCTATAGTAAATAAACGGCCACAGTAACTACTCACCCGGGGCGTCCATAAGAGGCCCTCCAATGCACCACTGAGACACGGAGGACACAGCGGTGGAACCGGGCAACGTAACGGAGCGGATCATTGGTATTGCGATCGGGGGCCGGAGTCAGGCCGGCCGGAATGGATCAATCAATTCCCTGATATACGCGGCTTGACTCCGCCCCTTCTCAATATGATTTCTCTGGGTTCTCCGTGTCTCTGTGGTGCGGATAGGGGCAAGTAGTAACCAATCAAATAAAAGGAGATCCGGCATGAGTTCGCATATCTACAAGAAGTTGGAACTGGTGGGTACGTCCAGCGAGAGTTCGGACAAGGCGGTGGAGAACGCCCTGGTGCATGCGGCCAACACCATCCGTAACATGGACTGGTTCGAGGTGGTGGAGACGCGTGGCCACGTGCAGGACGGCAAGGTCGCCCACTGGCAGGTGGTGATCAAGGTGGGGTTCCGGCTGGAGGATTGACCGGGGCATCGCGATTCGACGCCCCGTGGCAGGTCAGCGGCGGAGCAGCATTTCCAGCAGCGCTTTCTGGGAGTGCATGCGGTTCTCCGCCTCGTCCCAGACCACGCTGTCCGGCCGGTCGATCACCGAGGCGGTCACCTCTTCGCCGCGATGCGCCGGCAGGCAGTGCATGAACAGGGCGTTCGGTTGTGCCTGCGCCATCAGCTGGTCATTCACCTGGTAGTTGGCGAAGGTGACCGCGCGCTGCCGCTGCTCCTCCTCCTGGCCCATGCTGGCCCAGACATCGGTGACCACCAGGTCGGCGCCGCTGGCGGCGTCCAGCGGATCGCGGATCACCTGGCAGCGATCGCCGGCCGCCTGCAGGATCGCCGCATTCGGTTCATGCCCCACGGGGCAGGCGATATTCAGCCTGAAATCGAACTGCCGGGCGGCGTTGATGTAGGAGTGGCACATGTTGTTGCCGTCGCCCACCCAGGTGACGGTCTTGCCGGCGATATCGCCACGGTGTTCGAGGTAGGTCTGCATGTCCGCCAGCAGCTGGCAGGGGTGCAGCAGGTCGGTCAGGGCGTTGATCACCGGCACCCGGGAGTGGGCGGCAAACAGCTCCACCTTGGCGTGCTCGAAGGTGCGGATCATGACGCAGTCCACCATCCGCGAGATCACCCGGGCGCTGTCCTCGATCGGTTCGCCGCGTCCCAGCTGGGTGTCGCGTGACGACAGGAACAGGGCGTGACCGCCGAGCTGGGTGATGCCCGCCTCGAAGGAGATGCGGGTGCGGGTCGAGGATTTCTCGAAGATCATCCCCAGGGTCTGGTTTTTCAGCGGCTCATGGATCTCGCCGGCGCGCAGGCTGCGCTTCAGCTCGCTGGCCCGGCGAATCAGTGCGCGCAGTTCATCGGGCGTGAGATCCAGCAGCGAGAGAAAATGTCTGACGGGTTGGGTGCCTTGGGCTGTCATAGTCGTCTACCTTGCGCGGGTATCACGCATCAATCGCTCTCTTCGGCCAGGAAATCCCGGATCAGCGCGGAGAGCACCTCTACCAGATTGACGGCCTCCTTGTCGCTCATGATCAGCGGCGGCAGCAGGCGGATCACCGAGTCGGCGGTGACGTTGATCAGCAGCCCCTTTTCCAGCGCCCGGGTCACCAGCTCACCGCAGGGGCGATCCAGTTCGATACCGATCAGCAGACCCTGTCCGCGGATCTCTTCCACGCCGGCGACATCGGTCAGGGCATCGGCGAAGTCGGCCAGCAATTTGGCCCCCAATACCTCCGCCCGGGTGGTGAGGTTCAGCTTCTCCACCGTCTCGATCACCGTCAGTCCGACCCGGCAGGCCAGCGGATTGCCGCCGAAGGTGGTGCCGTGGTTGCCCGGACCCAGGAGATCCGTGGCCCGGCCGCTGACCAGGCAGGCGCCGATCGGCATGCCGTTGCCGAGCGCCTTGGCCAGGGTCATGACATCGGGCACGATCGCCTGGTGCTGATGGGAGAAGAATTTGCCGCTGCGGCCGATGCCGGTCTGGATCTCGTCCAGCATCATCAGCCACTCGTGCTGGTCGCAGATCTGGCGGACCTGTTTGAGGTAGTCATCGGCCGGAATATTGATGCCGCCCTCGCCCTGCACCGGCTCCACCAGTACGGCCACCACGTTGGGGCTGTTCTCCGCGACACTCTTCAGGCTGTCGATATCGCCAAAGGGGATGCGCACAAAACCCTGCACCAGCGGCTCGAAGCCGGCCTGTACCTTGCGGTTGCCGGTGGCGGTCAGGGTGGCCAGGGTGCGGCCGTGAAAACTCTTGTCCATCACCACGATGGTGGGGTTCTGGATGCCCTTCTGGTTGCCATAGAAGCGGGCGATCTTGATTGCCGCCTCGTTGGCCTCGGCGCCGGAGTTGGCGAAGAACACCTGCTGCATGCCCGCCAGGGCCGACAGTTTCTCCGCCAGTTGCTCCTGGAGCGGAATCTGGTACAGGTTGGAGGTGTGCAGCAGGGTGGCGGCCTGGTCGCAGATGGCCTTGTGGATAGCCGGATGGGCGTGTCCCAGGCCGCAGACGGCGATGCCGGAGAGGGCATCCAGATAGCGCTTGCCCTGGGTGTCCCAGAGCCAGACCCCCTCACCCCGTTCAAAACTGACCGGGAGCCTTTTATATGTGGCCATCAAAGCATTCGACATGGTCGTTATCCTTAGGTCTCCAAACCGGGAAGAGCGTTAGCCGGCCGTCTTGGCGCGGCCGCAAATAGCCAAGAAAACCGTCAATACTATGGGCATTGCCCGCGGATGGCAAGTGGT
>NZ_JANIOA010000008.1 GCF_025175675.1 Sedimenticola hydrogenitrophicus | reverse complement strand
GAATTTTCTTGTAATCAGCTTCCATTTATCTAAGCACCCTCCCATGTCTCGCTCCCAAATAGCACAGTGGAACGAGTTAATGTTTTTCGGCGCCTTTCTGCCTTTGTAGCGTTCAAAGAAGTATTCTTGCAACCAACCCCACCGGAAGATATAGAACTTGTCATCACCCAGCGCTTCGCCGAGAGACACGAAAACACAGATGATCTTCCTATCGAGCTCTTGGTTCACCCCCAAAACCTTCTGCCCTTTCGAGGTAACCTCAATATCTAGGAACTTCCGGATATCAAACTGCCAAGAGTCTTTGTTAATTGCTTTAACTTGTATATGGCCTGTGACACCGTTGGCATGAGCAAGAATATCTATATCGGGAACGTTGCCGGAGAATGGCGTTGCAATAATGCCCTTTCGACCTAACTCGGCGGTTACTAGGTGCTCACCGATTTGCCCCGTAAGTTTTGAGCTTAATCCTGTTGCCACTGACTACCCTTTAATGCTGTTTATATAGCCCGCGCATCCCGCCCATAGAAGCTCATTCCTTAATATACCTGAGTCTATCAGCCGACGACCTTGTTGAACAGCCACAAGACGAGCGTCCGCTTCATGTCGATAACTGACTTTCATACATATCCAAGCCAACGGCTGCTATGCGCCAATGCCAGTCGGCCTTCGGGTAGGCAAGCTCATCCGGAATACACAAATCAATTAGCCGCGCCACTTAGGCTCCTAGCCAGGGTGGCCGGTCGGTTAGCGGGTATTGGCTGCCTCCTGGGCGAAGCGAACTTCCGATCTCCGCTCCTTGGCCAGGTAGAGCGCCACATCGGCCTGCTTGAGTAGTTCGTCGGGTGTGTTGCCATGTGCCGGAAAGATGCAGGCACCGATGCTGGCGCCAATTTCAATTGCATGCTGGTCGATAGGGAAGGGCTCGAGCAGGGCGCTCATGATCCTGTCGGCAATCTGCCGAATGGCCTCCCGGCCGCTGACGAAATCCAGCAATACGGCAAACTCGTCACCACCCATCCGGGCGAGCAGATCCGTCTCCCTCAGGCATTTTTGGATTCTCCGGCAGACGGCGATCAGCAGGCGGTCGCCCACCTCATGGCCGTACCGGTCATTTACCGGTTTGAACCGGTCCAGATCAATCAGCAGCAAGCCGAACCCGTCGCCACCGCGTGTGCTGAGTTTCACCGCCCGGTCGATGGTGTCCTTGAATTTCCTGCGGTTGGCTATGCCGGTCAGCGGATCCTCATAGGACATCTGTTCAAGCGCCTGCTCCATCTGTTTCTGCTTGATCACGCTGGCGAGTGCGTTCGATACGGATTCGAGGAACTGCACCTCGACGGGGGACTGTTTGTGGCCATGTTTGACATAGAGATTGATCACGCCCAGGGTCCGTTGCTTGTCCAGTATTGGAATGCAGTAGTGGCCGTGTGGCTGCATGCCGGATAGCTGCGTTGCATGGTCATGGTCCAATCCAGATTTGTATACGGTCTGCCGTTGCTGTGCGGCCATGCCGCACAGACAGGTGCCGAAATCAACCCGGTCGCATTTGGCCATTAGCGCGGCCCCCAGATTATGTGAAGCGGTCATCTCCAGGCTGTTCTCGGACCGATCGGTCAGGAAAATGCTCCCCTTGGATTCCACCGCCAGCCAGCGGACGTTGAGAATGATGTTGAGCGATCTGTCCAGGATTTCCCGTAGCGGCCTGCCACCATGGGCAACCGCCAGCACGTCATAGAGCGCGGAGGCCGTTTCGGCCCGCTTGATCGTCAGTTCATGGGATTCATCGAGCAGGGTAGTGGTAAATATGCCGCCCTGGATCAGTGAGACAATGACGATCACCATGGCCGCCAGCAGGTCGGTGTCGAGGTAATCTGTAAAAGTTGTGTCAACGCCGGCCGGATAGAAATCCACCCCCAGCATGGCGGTGTAGTGCATCGATGCCACCGCAATGCCCATGATGATGGCGGCGATGATTTTCAGCCGCAACTGGTGGAACGTCGGTGAACCACGGAAGTGGTTGATCAGCAACAGGGCGATGGACGAGACTACCACGGCGATGACCACCGACAGCAGGACGATGGGCAAGTCGTGCTGCATGCGCGCATTCAGCACCATGGCGGCCATGCCCGTGTAGTGCATGCCGGCTATGCCGGAGCCCACGATGGCGCCCAGCTGAACCGCTTTTGCCGGATTGATCGCCTGGCCTGAACGGATGGGAATGACGGCCAGGGAACAGACGATTACCGCCAGGATCAGGGAGAGCAGTGTCAGGCTGGTGTCATAGTGAACCGGGATCGGCAGATGGAATGCCAGCATGCCGATGAAATGCATGCCCCAGATACCGGACCCCAGGCTGAGCCCAAAGGCCGCGATCCAGATGACGTCCCATTTGCGGTTTGTGGTTGCATAGATCCGGGTGACGCTGGTCAGGGCTACAAAGGAGGATGCAATCGCTACCATGACGGAAAGGGCTACCAGCAGATAGTTGTAACCCCCTTGCAAGGCCTGCATGATTACTCCTGAATAGGTTCCGTCTCAAGGTCAGGGTAGTTCAGCGGATCCGATTTGTACTTGATCTAAAGCAGTAGTCCAGACGACTAGCAACCGGCACGGACCGGTTGAGGCCACTTCAGTGTCACCTGCCTCGAGGGCAGGCCTGTCGGCCAGGGGATATCCGCTATCCTCTAAAGTATGCAAACACTTGAAAATCGACACGCGAACCCTTCCGCGGACCCTCCCGAGGTGGAGGTAGTGATAGAGATCCCCCGTGGCAGCTTTCTCAAGCGTGGGAGCAGCGGGCATATTGATTTTGTGTCGCCACTGCCGTGCCCCTTCAACTACGGTAGTGTTCCCGGCTATATCGGCGGGGAGGGAGATCTGTTGGACGCGGTGGTGTTGGGTCCCCGCCTGCCCCTTGGAACACATACCCGGGTACGGGCCTGGGGGGCGATCGGGCTTTCGGAGCGCTTCATGTATGACGACAAGCTGATCTGCAGCCGCGAGCCGCTGCGATCCGGCCAGCGTCGTATGGCGCTGCGTTTTTTCCACTTCTACGCCCTGTGCAAGGGGTGGCTCAACTTCTGGCGGGGTCGTAAGGGGGCTACCCGTTGTGAGGGCTGGGGTTCCGCCGATGCTGCCATTGCCCGTGCGAGGCCGATCGGACCAGATTGGCGTGGTCCCCAGGTGCCTTATTAGGCCTGTGGCGCACAACCACGTCTGCAGGGGATGCGTGACCAATCTGCCGGGAATGCGTGATGGTGTCGGAGTCAAATTTGATGGACAGTGGCGTATAAAATGTCCCATTTCCTTGATCAAATTTGACTCTGACCTGAATGGCACTTAATTAGGCAGTCTATTCCCGTGAAAGTAAGTGGATCGTCATTCCGGCGCAGGCCGGAATCCAGAGAAGCGACCACCATTGGTGGATATGGATCCCGGCCTGCGCCGGGATGACGGTGGTTCTTGGCTTAAGTAAGTGCCATTTGACTCCGCCCGCTATGCTAAATCCCTGTTCCGTGTCCGCTGATTCGTTCCATAAACCCATGAATTATAAGGTAGGGTAAATCCTTTTGGGCCATTCACTCACTCCATGTCTCCATAAACAACCCTGCAGTTGCAGCGCAACAAAGCGAATATTAGAATAAGATTAATTAATGATTTTTATCATACCTTGAATTCGGGAATGCCCATGCAAGATCCAACCACCCAATCCGACAACGACCTGGGCCGTGTGGAGGTCAAGACCACCACCTGCTACATGTGCGCCTGCCGTTGCGGTATCCGGGTGACGCTGCGCGACGGCCAGATCCGCCACATCGAGGGTAACCCCAACCATCCCCACAACCAGGGGGTGATCTGCGCCAAGGGCTCCTCCGGCATCATGAAGCAGTACTCGCCGGCGCGTATCACCAAACCCCTGTTACGGCGGCAGGGTGCGGAGCGGGGCACCTCCGAGTTCGAGGAGATCTCCTGGGAACAGGCGTTCGAGATGATCAGCGAGCGGCTGGCGCGGATCCGCGCCGAGGACCCGAAGAAGTTCGCCCTGTTCACCGGCCGGGACCAGATGCAGGCCCTTACCGGTCTGTTCGCCAAGCAGTTCGGCACGCCCAATTACGCGGCTCACGGCGGCTTCTGTTCGGTCAACATGGCGGCCGGCATGATCTATACCATCGGCGGTTCGTTCTGGGAGTTCGGTGGGCCGGACCTGGAGCGGGCCAAGCTGTTTGTGATGATCGGCACCGCCGAGGATCACGACTCCAACCCGTTGAAGATCCACATCTCGAAATTCAAACGGCGTGGCGGCCGCTTCATCTCCATCAACCCGATCCGCTCCGGCTATTCGGCGATTGCCGACGAGTGGGTGCCGATCAAGCCGGGCACCGACGGCGCACTGATCCTGGCCATCAATCACGAACTGATCAACCAGGGCCTGTTCGATCGCGAATTCCTGATCCAGTACTCGAATGCCGCCGAACTGGTGGTGGACGATCCCCGGCGCGATGATCACGGTCTCTTCTCCCGTTTCGAGATGCACGTGGAGGAGGGCTGTTTCGATCCCGAGAACAAGCTCTGGTGGGATCGCGATCTGGACAAGGAGATCTCCACTCACACCCCTGGTACCGAGCCCCGGCTGCTGGGGTCGTTCCGGCTGGAAGATGGCACCAAGGTGAAACCGGCCTTCCAGCTGCTCAAGGATCGGCTGGAGGAGTACACCCCGGAGTGGGCCGAGGGGATTACCGGTATCCCGGCCGCCACCATCCGCCGCCTGGCCCACGAGATGGGCGTCACCGCCCGCGACCAGAAGATCGAACTGCCGATCCAGTGGACCGACAGCTGGGAGAACGAGCACGAGTCGATCACCGGCAACCCGGTGGCGTTCCACGCCATGCGCGGCATCGCCGCCCACTCCAACGGTTTCCAGTCGATCCGCGCCCTGAGCATCCTCATGACCCTGCTCGGCACCATCGACCGGCCCGGCGGCTTCCGCCACAAGGCGCCGTTCCCGCGGCCGATTCCGCCCTGCCCCAAGCCGCCGAATTCACCCGACGCGGTCAAGCCCAACACGCCGCTGGATGGCATGCCGCTGGGCTGGCCGGCGAAGCCGGAAGACCTGTTCGTCGACGAGCAGGGCGAGGCGGTGCGCCTGGACAAGGCGTTCTCCTGGGAGTACCCGCTGTCGGTGCACGGGCTGATGCACAACGCCATCACCAACGCCTGGCGCGGCGACCCCTATTCCATCGATACCATGCTGCTGTTCATGGCCAACATGGCCTGGAACTCCTCCATGAACACCGAGCAGATCCGCCACATGCTCACCGACAAGGACGAGCAGGGCGAGTACAAGATCCCGTTCCTGATCGTCTGCGACGCCTTCCAGTCGGAGACCGTGGCCTTCGCCGACCTGGTGCTGCCCGATACCACCTACCTGGAGCGCTACGACGCCCTCTCCATGCTGGACCGGCCGATCTCCGAGTTCGAGGGGCCGGTGGACTCGGTGCGTATCCCGGTGGTGCCGCCCACCGGTCAATGCAAGCCGTTCCAGGAGGTGCTGGTGGAGTTGGGCAGCCGCCTCAAGCTGCCCGCGTTCATCAATGAGAAGGGCGAGCGCAAATACCGCGACTATCCCGATTTCATCACCAATTACGAGACCTCGCCCGGTTCCGGTATCGGCTTTCTGGCCGGCTGGCGCGGCAAGGGCGGCGAGAAGTTCCTCAAGGGCGAGCCCAACCCGCGGCAGTGGGAGATGTACCAGAAGAACGACTGCTACTACCACTACAAGCTGCCCAAGTCCTACCAGTACATGCGCAACTGGAACAAGGGCTACCTGCACTGGGCGCGCAACCACGGCATGATCCGCTACGCCGAGCCGATCACCATTCACCTCTACTCCGAGGTGCTGCAGAAGTTCCGCCTCGCCGCCCAGGGTAAGGGTAAGGGGCGCCAGCCGCCGGAGCGGCTGCGCAAGCGTATCGAAATGCACTTCGATCCGTTGCCGTTCTACAGCGAGCCGCTGCTGTCACGCCTGGTGGATACCCACGAGTATCCATTGAATGCCCTGACCCAGCGGCCGATGGCCATGTACCACTCCTGGGACTCCCAGAACGCCTGGCTGCGGCAGATCCATACCCATAACTATCTGTTCGTCAACCCGATCCTGGCGCACGCCAAGGGGATCGACGACGGCGACTGGATCTGGGTCGAGTCGCCCACCGGCAAGGTGCGCTGCATGTGCCGTTACTCCGAGGCGGTGGAGCCGGGCACGGTCTGGACCTGGAACGCCATCGGCAAGGCGGCCGGCGCCTGGGGCCTGGCGCCCAACGCCAACGAGTCGCAGAAGGGCTTTCTGCTCAACCACCTGATCCCGGAGGAGCTGCCGCCCTGCGAGTCGGGCGAACACCTCTCCAACTCCGACCCGGTCACCGGCCAGGCGGCCTGGTTCGACGTGCGGGTGAAGATCTACAAGGCGGGCGCGGATGAACCGGCGCTGACATTACCCCAGTTCAGCGTGATGAAACCCCTGCCGGGCCAGAAGGTTCGCCGCGGCCGTTGGCAGGCGTTTTTTGCCGGCCAGTTGGGCAAAAAACCGGGCAGGAAGAAGGGGAGCAAGGTATGAGCCAACTGGCACTGGTTATCGATCTGAATGTCTGCGTCGGCTGCCACGCCTGTGTCACCAGTTGCAAGGAGTGGAACAGCTCCGGCTGGGCCGGTCCGCTACCGGACGAGAACCCCTATGGCGCCGATCCGAGCGGGGTCTTCTTCAATCGGGTGCAGACCTACGAGGTGGGCTGTTTTCCGCATACTGAGACCATCCATTTTCCCAAATCCTGCCTGCACTGCGAGGATCCGCCCTGTGTGCCGGTCTGCCCCACCGGGGCCAGCTACAAGCGCGCGGACAACGGCATCGTGCTGGTGGATTACGACAAGTGCATCGGCTGCAAATACTGCTCCTGGGCCTGCCCCTACGGCGCCCGCGAGATCGATGCCCAGAACAAGGTGATGAAGAAGTGCACCCTGTGTGTGGATCGGGTCACCGACCAGACCCTGCAGGAGTCGGAGCGCAAGCCGGCCTGCGTGCTGGCCTGTCCCACCTCGGCGCGCATTTTCGGCGATATTCACGATCCCGACTCGGCCGCCTCGGTGGCGATCCGCGAACAGGGCGGCTACCAGCTGCAGCCGGAGTGGGGTACCCAGCCGGCCAACCACTACCTGCCGCGGCGTCGCAGCCAGATGCAGATCCACGAGGACGAGCTGATCCGCGCGGATAACCCGCTGCGCAAGGAAGAGGTGGAGATGCCGATCGAGCAGGGCGATACCCTGGACGATGTGGCCTGGTAATTGGTATGCATTCCCACGCGGAGCGCGGGAACGAGGACGGGATCGTCGGTAGGGTGGGCACGTTTTTTGTGCCCACGCGGACGGTGTGGCATGGGAAGAGGTGGGCTCAGACTAGTGTCTACCCGAATGGCACTTACTTAAGCCAAGAACCACCGTCATCCCGGCGCAGGCCGGGATCCAGCCTGCTTAATGGTGGCGGTATTCCTGGATTCCGGCCTGCGCCGGAATGACGAAAAATCTGCAGCTCAGCCCACGCGGACGGTGCGGTACGGGAATGAGGTGGGCTCAGAACTACGCGCCTACCTTACGCGTTGGGTATGCATTCCCACGCGGAGAGACTGTGAAAGTATTCAGGCTGATCAACGCGGCAAAAAAATTGACCGCCTGAGAAGCCCGTAGAGAGGCGATCGCCATCTCGGGAAGGGTTTGGGTACCCCCCTTTTCGCGTCATTTGGCAATTCTTTCACAGTCTCGGAGCATGGGAACGAGGACTGTGTCACACGTAGGTTGGGGTGAGTGGAGCGAACCCCAACGAAAGAAGGTCCGGTCAATGCGCCATGTTGGGGTTCGCAGGCTCGCCCCAACCTACGGATTGCGGGCCGGCAGAAGAGCAAATCAGGAAATAGGATAAAACGATGCATCCGGCATTTTCGGTAATTTTTCTCACCACCCTGATCGGTATCGGACAGGGTCTGTTCCTGGCCCTGTTCACCGGCCAGGTGTACGCCCTGGCCGACCTGATACCGGTCCAGGAGAGCCAGGGCTTCCACGCCGTGGGCAGTCTCCTGTCGTTGCTGTTCCTGCTCCTCGGCCTGGTTGCCTCGGTGTTTCACCTGGGACGGCCGGAGCGTGCCTGGCGCGCGGTCACCCAGTGGCGCACCTCCTGGCTGTCGCGCGAGGTGATCGTGCTGCCGCTGTTCATGCTGCTGGTGTTCCTCTATGGCGTCGTGCACTACTTCGGCTGGACCGCTCCGCTGTTCCTGGTGGCGGAGACCCTGCCGGTGGATCTGTCCCTGATCATCGGCCTGCTGGCCAGTATCGTCGCCTTCGCCCTGTTCGTCTGCACCGCCATGATCTATGCCAGCCTCAAATTTCTCCAGGAGTGGCACACCCCGCTGACGGTGCTCAACTACACCCTGCTCGGGCTGGCCTCCGGCTTTATGTTCGCCGCGGCATTTTCCGCCTACATCGGCGCCGACCTGGTCCCCCTGTTCAGTAGCTGGGCGATGGTCTTCACCCTGCTCGGTGCCGGCTCCCGCGGCGCCTCCCTGGCGCGTAACCGGGCGCTACGCAACAGGTACGGGCTGCGCACCGCGATCGGGGTGCGCCATCCCAATATGAAACAGCTGAGCCAGGGCTTCATGGGGGGTGCCTTCAATACCCGGGAGTTTTTCCACGGCCGCACCCCGGGGGCGCTGCGACTGATCCGCTGGTTCTTTCTGCTGGCGGTGTTTCCGCTGCCGGTGGCGCTGATTGCCAGCGCCTACAGCCTGGAGTCCCCCTCGCTGCCGATCGCCGCATTCGCCCTGCAGTACCTGGGACTGATTGCCGAGCGCTGGTACTTCTTTGCCGAGGCCAAGCATCCACAGAATATCTATTACCAGTCGATGGCCTGAGTACCACTTCAATTTGATAAAATACTTTTGTCGGGTGGGCAAGCGACAGCGCATGCCATCCTCAGGTCCGTAAACGGTACATCCTTGTACCACTCCTCACCCTACAAAACTGAAACAGCTTTACCCGGCAAGTAACTACTCACCCGGTCTATAAGCGATTGGCCTGCCTTGTTGGCCGATCTTGATGGCGCCTCGAATCCGGCCCCTTTTTCAGAGTCAAGCCTGTCCTTGTTTGAGCGAAGCGAGTTTTGTCCAGGGAAGGACTTATGCCGCGAAGGCCAGGGATGGCCGGGAGCGGCTTGGGCAGGCGCTGAAAATGAGGCTGGATTCGCGGAAACAAGCCATCGTGTGAGGCCAACAAGGCAGGCCAATCACCCCGTGAGTAGTTACCCCGGCAATATTAAATTGGAGACCCCTGGCGATCGGATAATCATTCCAAAGGAAGCTTGTTACTCCCGGGGGGTTAAACTACCCTTAAGGTAATGAAGCGGTCACCTGAGGTGTATCAATGGGCAACGTCGCTGATTTCTGCAAATACAAGGCAAGGAAGGATTACGATCAAAAACTGCTGACCAAGGGATGGATGCCGACCCGGCTCGATGCGGATGCTGTGGGCGGGACCTCCATCTATATCTACGACGATCACACCCGGCTGTTGCTCTTCTCCGTGATCCAGCGCTCCAGCCTGGAACAGATAACCCGTCGCGTGAAACACACCGAAGGTGAAGAGCTGCTCAACCTGGCGGAACAGCTGAGCGCGCTGATCACCGACTTTTCCCACACCCCGCCGTTTCAGGGTGACCGGCGACTCTCGTTGATGGCGCAGACGGCGGCCTGGTTTGCCGGCCTCTCCCTGTCGCTGATCAACTGTCGCTCCCTGAAGGGCGAGTCCATCGTCATCTTCCGATTGGTGGACGTCGAGAACGGGGAGAGCGCCTTTCACCTGGCCCACCTGGCGTGGCCGGAGATCATGGAGAGCAGTCGTGCCGAATCGCAGCTCTCCGGCATGGCCCGGTCGCTGCGGCAGAGCCTGTTCGGGGGCGGTTGAGGTGTATCGCGTTAGCGGATCAATTGCTCCGCCTCGGTAATGACGACGCTGGCCGGCTCCCCGGCCACCCGCTTGCGGACCCAGTCGCGAAACGGCGACAGCAGCTCCTTGCCGTTGCCGAAGAATCCCAGATCCATATTCAGGTAGACCCCGGCGGCATTGATGACGATCTGTTCGGTGATGCCGTCTTGCAGGGTGGCGATGCTCAGCTGCTGCCAGTCGATGGCATGTCCGGCCTGGCGTGCGGTCTGGAGGTGGCCGACGAGCAGGCGTAAATCAGCGGCGATGGCCTCGCAACGTGCCTGTTTTTCCACCCGGTCCTCCAGGGTGCGAAATACAAACATCAGCCCGTCCGCGGTCTCGTAGATCGCCCCCTGGCGGTGTTGCAGGTGCCAGCCGCCGCGAACCCGGGGCACCTCGGCAAGCACTGGCGTGGGCGGGGTGGCGTGGTAGCGCGCGCAGTCATGCAGCAGGCAGTAGCCTTGCATAATTCGCTGTTCCATCAGCCCGGCCCTGGCGATTTCCGGTCCGCTGATGAGCACCGGGACATTGTCAATGAACAGCAGCAGCGGACCGGACTGGTTGGATTCAATCTCAATCAGGCTTTGATCGCTGACCGCGGCCCGCAGTACGTTGAGTTGATCGATAAATGCCTGCGACTCCCTTCTCCAGCGCGCCAGTTTCAGTCGTGCCTTCGGTTTGTCGTGTTGCTCGTCGGCGCTCTCCCGATAGCTGCTCTCGTAGGCGGCGACCAATTCGTTCAGGGCGATGGTGGCGAAGTCGTAGCGTTCCAGCCGACCGGCCTGGGCTACCGCGGCGGCCAGGGTACGGAACGGGGTTTCTCCTGCCGCTTGGGTGCCGGCCGGCGCCGCAGCCGCTCCCAGCACCGAACCAAGCAGGACGGCAGTGGCCGCTGCAAAGGCCAGAATCCACTCTCGTGCTGTCCGTAACATAGGCGACGTCCGCTGAAATGAGGGGCCAGTATAAGGAATTCATCCCCGCTGTCTGTGATCCCGGTAGTATTGCACCCGTCAAGCGACTGCGCGGCAAAACCCGCGGTTGGCGGCGGTCAGGAATCGGATGTCAGCGCCTGCTTCCGCCGCCGCGCCTGGCGCAGCTCGATCAGGCTGACCCCGGCGATGGTCAGGGTGCCGCCGATGGCCTTGTACAGGGTAAATGCCTCATCCAGGATCAGGATGCCGGCGGCCACGCCGATCAGCGGCGCCAGGAGCGAGAACGGTACCACCTGGTTGATGCTGAGGCGGGCGATCAGCCGATACCAGAGATAGTAGGCGACGATGGAGGAGCCGATGACGATATAGCCGAGGGCCGCCCAAGTGGCCCAGCGGGCGGACTGGATGGCGGCCAATTGTCCGGATTCAAACAGCCAGGAGGCGCCGGTCAGGATGGGAATGGCCAGCAGGCTCATCCAGCCGATGATCGTCAGGGGGTGTATCTCGCTGTGGCGTTTGATCAGCGCGTTGGCCCAGGCCCAGCAGAAGGCCGAGACCAGCAGCGCGAGCAGCGCCAGGGGGGTGCCGCCCTTTGGTTCGCCCGCCAGCAGGGCGGCGCCGGAGAAGGCCAGGGCCATGCCGAGGATACGCACCCGGCCCAGGCTGTCGGCGAACAGCAGGGTGGAGAGGATGACGCTGAACGGGATACCGAGCTGGATCATCAGCGCGGTGGTGGCGGCATCGGCACCACGCAGGCCGATAAACAGCATGCCGAAATGGCCAAAGCCCAGCACCGCGGCCAGTACGGCAATACTGCTGAACTGGGCGCGGGTCGGGCGGAAAAAGGGTGCGACCAGCAGGGCGACAAAGGCAAAACGCAACGCGGTCAGGGCCAGCGGCGGGATTTCCGTCACCGCGACCTTGATCACCACAAAATTGAATCCCCAGATAACCACCACGGCCAGGGCCTGGATCAGGTCGGAAGGTCGCATTGCATTCTGCTGCCTGTGTCGTGTTTGTGGTTGATGCGGCGTTCACCCGGCGGGCAGGCGGGTGGGCGCGTCTCTTTACCAGGTTGCCGAAGCGGCGCTGTCTGTGGCGTGTTGGACGGGTAGCCGGATCAACCCTCGCCACAGATGCCATGGGTGCGCCTGAAGGTCTCCTGTAAAATCATCGCGTCGGTGCTGGCGCGGTGACGGGTCAGGTTCAGCTCCAGGATCACTTGTTCCTTGGTGGGGTGCCAGAGTGCCACCTGCTGTTCGCTGATCAGGCTGCGCAGACTGTCCAGGGTGAACAGTTGTGGTACCCCTGCCAGCTCATAGAGCTTGCCGATCCAGGAGATGTCATGACCCCAGGCATCGGTATAGAGCGTGCGGCCACCGAGCAGCCGGTTCAGCGTGTCGGCCACTTCAGCGGGCGGTCTACCCTTCTCCAGCAGCAGTCGCCTGGAGATGCCGTGCACCGCTTCAGCGCTTTTGTCCCAGAAGGTCCAGTGCGCTGCCGGCCGGATGATATGACAGAAACTGCGCCGGTCAGGGAGCACCACGCCCACCTCTATCGGATAGCTGTCACGCCCGAACCCGGAAGCTTCAATATCGATGATCGCCGGTAGCATGGTCCCTCGCCGTTTGCCTCCTTATACACCCATCGGCCGAGCCGGTCATTAAAGAGAGCCTTGCCGCGGAAATCCACGCGCTCCGTCCGACAAACGATGCGTCCATCTTCCTTCGAATCCAGTTGAACCGGATCAATATGCACCCGGATCAGATCGCGTTCCTTGTCGAGCGGGTTCCACCTGGCCCGCTGCACGCCGGAGCGCCGCTCCTTCAGCCATTGTTTGTCTTCTCCTCGCTGATGAACTGTTTTTGAGGTGTCCAGGTGCTTGTGAGCTCCGGTTCGTGGATGGTGTCCGCCGCCAACAAAGCCGGTACGGGACAGGGCTGGATTACCACGGAATCGAGGTTGGTATCCACGCCGTGGTTGCGCAATTGAAGCCTAGGGAGTCCATTGTCGGCAAATTTTACAATGTGAACTCGCAATAAAGAATTTAAACATAGTATGAACTGCTTAATTACATTGAAAAACAATGCGATGTATTCGCATTAGAATCAATGGCACCAAAAATGCTTAAGATAACCGCATCGAGGAATTTCTGGATTATCCAGGAATCGTCTTATCGGTTATGGCTGCTTCCGATGCGGCTCAGTGAAACGGCGTAATAAAGGGTAATCCCGGAGGGAGATAATGAATAAGACATTTCGCAAAACCCTGGCATGCGCGGCGATCGCGGCCTCGCTGGGGACCGCTGCCATCACCGCGGAGGCGTCCCATTTCCGCGGCGGCGCCATGATACCAACGATTGAAAACGGCATATTGACGGTTGTGCAGACCACCTTCTGGCGCAAGAACACTGTCGAGTCCAATACACCGACGGTCACCGGTGTCGGTGGCATGACGTTTCAAAGTGCAGTCACGGACACCTCGGATTCGCGTTATGACAAGCAGACCACGGTCTACACCGTCGATATCAGCAATGTCACCCAGGGCGTCCTGAATATCACCGCGGGCAGTTGCTGCCGGGTGGCCACCGCCGGCAGCCTGGCCAACTGGATTGAGAGTTCCTGGGATCTCAACTCATCCATCAACTGGGACGGTAACGATGCCGCGCCGATCAATTTCGATTTCGGCACCATTCAGCCCGAGGTGAGTCGCCTCGCCGGCAATGACTATTCTCAGGGGCTCAACGCCACCTCTCCGGATGCCCTGGCCCTGAGCTACAACCAGGACCTGAATCTGAATATCAACTCGCAGGTGCCGGGCTTCACCGTCAACACCACCACCGGCCAGATGACCATTATCGGTGATGCCAACCGCGCCCAGATCACCGACAACACTTCGTTGGGTGGACAGAATGTGGGTGCCGACGCCGCCTTCAGCGGCAACATTATCGCCAGTGACGGTTCCATGGTGGAGTTCGACTGGATGTTCGACGGCGTGGATGCCGCCGCCAACCAGGCACCGATGGTGGATGATATGGTGATCAATGCCCTGGTCGGTCCCGGACCCATTCTGCATACCTTCACCGCCACCGACCCGGAAGACGGCGCCCTGCTCGGCCCGCCGGGAACCTGGGATCCGGTGCTGGTGCTCGGCGCGGGCTTCATCAACGCGTTGCCGACCTTTAATACGGCGACTCAACTGCTGAGCTGGGATACCACCGGTTATGCGCCGGGACAGTACCTCATCCAGGCGCGCGCCTTTGATTCCGCCAGTGTGGGTGATTTCGGCCTGTTGACGATCAATCTCTGCAACAGTCTGAGTGATCCGCTCTGTAGCCAGACGCCGCCCCCGCCACCCGGTGTTCCGATTCCCGGTACGCTGTTCCTGTTGGGTATTGGCCTGGCCGGACTGGGTTGGCGATTCAATCAGCGTGGGCGGGATTGATCAGGCTGCATATCCGATGCCTGGTTGAGCAAACCCCGGGGACCCCATTTATGGGGTCCCTTTTTAATATCAGATACAGATGCTTCGCGGAAGCGCGGGATTTGGCTGGTCCAATAAAAATTCCCGACTATAATTTTTACACATGTCTCACAATAATAATAATCCAATGGCAGCTTGGCGTGGCAGTCAGGCGACGGTTTTCATGGCGGGAGCGCTGATCAGCCTGTTCGCCTATCCCGCCCAGCATTCAGCCATTGAGCGGGCGGGCGGGGAACTGGTTGAAAAAACCATAATGCCGGGAAAGATGCATGAAGAGTGTCTCCTGGTGAGAGCAAACCAGCAGTTACACTATGAATTCGATGCCAGCGTGGATGTCGAGTTCAATGTCCACTACCATGACGTGACGCTGGGTAGGATCATTTATCTTTTTGGTCCGTCTCTGGTCGGCAGCACGCCCGACATGAAGGGATACCGGGTCCAGGAGTCCCAGGTGCTCTGCCTGATGTGGAATAACACCCATGCGGAAGCCATTCGCCTGGAATATTCCCTTGGCGTCAGCCAGTAGGGATGAATCGAACCACACAAGAGGACGTCAACATGTTGCGGTTGTTTATGGGCGTAGTACTCATGTTATCCATGGCCCCGGTGAGCCATGCCATCACCATTGAACAATCGTCATCCCTGGAAACCCCCGCAATTGATTCGCTGAGCATCACTAATCCGGCGATTATCCGTGACAGTCAGTTGCAGGAGATTGTGCAGCTGATCCAGGCGGGCAAGCAACAGGAGGCAAATGTTCAGATAGCCAGAATTCTGGCACAACGGCCCAAGGATAAGGATGCCCTTGAGCTGGCGGGTATCTCCCTGATGATGATGAAAAATTTCAAGGCCGCCGAGGAGGCCTTCCGCCGGCTTATGGCACTTCCTCCGGTGAAGGCGGATGTGATCACCAAATATGGTGTAACCAAGATTCTCAACGGGGACGTTAAGATTGGCCGAACACTGTTGCAGCAGGTGGTGCGTGCAACCCCGGACGATAACCTGGCCAACCGCTATCTGGGCTGGTTGGCGCAGCAGTCGGGCGACACGCGGGAGGCCATTTTTTATCTGGAGAAGCTTCCTTCGGCCCAGATCGCCGGGCTGAAGGATTACCATATAGATCTGGCCCGCAACTATAAACAGGTACAGGCCTACCGGGCGATTATCGATCTGTTGTCGCCGGTGTTGTCCCCGGACAAGCTTGCAAACAAACGCTATCCCACTCAGGCGGCCCTGTATCTGACGCTGTCCTACGCGGCTCTGGGCGAAACGAAGAAATCCGCGCAGTGGGACGCGTCGCTGCGGCCGCTGGTTGCGGGCAATCCGTTGAACCTGTTTCAGCTGGAGATGGGTCTGGCGGAAGTGACAAAGGATACACAAGCGGCCCAGGCGGCGGCGCGAGGCTTGATGGAACGCGTACCGGATGCCGAGGCCCATGCCCGGTTCGGACTGGCCAGGGTCTTTTTGTTGGCCGGGCAGGTGATCAAGGCCATGGATGAATATGAGCTGGCGTTGAAAATCGTCGATGAAGCCGACACCGCACGTATCCTCCAGGTCATGATTCCGGTGTTGCTGAACGAACGCATGAATGACTATGCCATTGATGTGTTGGAACGGGCCACACGGAAATATCCGGATAATGATGATTTTTTATACGGGCTGGCTGATCTGCAGGCGTCAAGCGGACGGATCCAGGCGTCGCAGAAGACCCTGGCCGCCTTGATTGATCGACCGCAACCGCATGTGCCGGCCCTATTGCTCGGGGGGGAAGCGGCACGTGCAGAGAAGAACTACGCACTCGCCACTCGCTATCTGCGCCAGTATATCGACATAAATCCCAGCGGTGAAAAAGGTTGGATCGCCCTGGCCGGAGTCCAGTTTGATCAGGGTAAACTTTCCCAGGCCATAGAGATTCTGAAACAGGGTGCCGCAGTGAATCCGACTAAGGCGGTATTGGCCTACGAACTGGGTACGCTGTATCAGGCGGCCGGACAGCTGGATATGGCGAATCGGCAATATGAAGCGGCCCTTGCGTTGAATGCCAATTACCTGGCGGCCATGGATAACCTGGCCAGCAACCTGCTGGATATGAATCAGAATATCCAGAAAGCACGTGATCTGGCGGAGAAGGTGTATGCCGAACTGCCGGATGCCCCGTATATCCAGGACCTTTGGGGTTGGGCGTTGTATCGTAGTGGCGACCTCAAGAGTGCCCAGACCGCATTGAGCAAAGCGGCCGACGGGATAACCGATTCGGGACGCGCCGATTACCATCTGGCGCTGACCCTGCGGGATCTGGGTGATCACGAGAAGGCGAAAAAGCACTTCAGACTGGCCCTGGATAAGGGGCTGTCGGCGACGCTCCAATCGGAAGTTGAAGCGGCCATCAAGGCGACTAATTGAATTGGGACCGTCACACCTCACGGGGTGATTGGCCTGCCTTGTTGGCCGATTCGAGGAGACAAGCCGTCGTGTGAGGCCGGCAAGGCAGGCCAATCACTTATGAGACCGGTGAGTAGTTATTCGGCATCGGCAGCTCTCCTGGCGTAACCGGATAGGAGGACCGGCCACCCAGGTCGGCGCTATGCCACCGGTGCCGCTCGGTTTCAGTCGATCCGCGAGTGGATATCGGTTATCTCATCCAGCAGTGTCCGGATGTCGTTGAGGCTGGTTGCCGGATTCATGAACACCAGGCGCAGCCAGCGACGGCCCTTGTAGAGCGTGGAGGAGATGTAGAAGTCGCCCCGCTCCAGCAGCCGGCGGCGGATCTCCAGTTGGATGTGATCATCCCCGTCGATCCGGAAGCAGAGGATATTGGTCTCGGGGCGGATGGCCAGCTCGAACCCGGGCCGGCCCGTGATCAGTTCGGCCGCCTCCCGGGCACGCTGCACCAGCCCCTCCACATGTCCCGCCAGCCCCTGCTCGCCCATCGCCGCAATAGTCATGAACAGGCGCAGTCCCAGCCCCGCCTTGGTGCACTCCACGGTGCGCGAGATGAAGTCGAAGCCGGGCTGGTCCTTGGCGTGCAACAGGTAGCTCGCCTCCTGTTCGAAGGCGTGGTCCAGGTGGCGGTGATCGCGTACCAGCACGCCGGCGCAGACGGTGGGGGTGCACATCATCTTGTGGGCATCCCAGACCACCGAGTCGGCCTGGTCGATCCCGGCGAGCAGGTGGCGCAGCTTGTCCGACACCAGGGCGCCGCCGCCGTGGGCCGCGTCCACATGCAGCCAGATGGCGTGCCGGCGGCAGATGGCGGCGATCTCCGGCAGCGGATCGTACAGCCCGGCCGCGGTGCCGCAGGCGTTGGCGACGATGGCCATGATGCGCTTGCCCCGGGATTGCAGTTCGCTAATCTGCCGCTCCATCGCCGAGGGCAGCACCCGGCCGTCGGCATCGGCCGGCAGGGTCAGACAGTTGTCCTCGCCCAGGCCGAGGATGGCCACCGCCCGTTTCATCGAATAGTGCGACTGCTCCGGCACCAGCACCAGCAGATTGCCGGGGTTGCCGCTCTTCCAGAACGTCGGCACCCGGGCACTGCGTGCCGCCAGCAAGGCGGTGAGGTTGGCCAGCGATCCGCCATGGGTCAGGACGCCCCCGGCGTGGAGCGACTGCGGGTCGAGCTGGCGGTTGCTGGGCACCCCGCGCCAGCCGATTTTTTCCAGCATCCAGTTGACCATGAAGTATTCGATGCTGGCGGCCGCCGGACCCATCTCGTAAATGGCCATGGCATTGTTGGTGGCGCCGTCGATCAGCGAGCCGAGCGCGCCGGTGGGGTGGGGCACGGCCACCTGATGGGCCAGAAAGCCGGGATGGTGGAGGCGCGTGGTGGCCGCCAGGTAGTCGGTGACGAACCGTTTCAGGGATTCTCCGCTCAGGTCGCCCTGCGCTAGGTGTCGGCGCAGATCGAGTTGATCGATCAAGCGCTCCAGGGACTCCTGGTGGATCACCGGGGCCGCCTGCCCGGCCGACTCACGGATGTAGTCGGCCAGGGCCTGTACCACGATGGCGGCATCATCTGCAAAGGGGGTCTGTCGGCTGCTCATGGATCTGCCCGGTGCTACAAAGGTTGTGGGGTAGTCGTTGTTCTGAATGGGGAGAATACTGTAAACCCGGCGCCGAACAAAGCCGCGGCCCAATAACTTTACGCGCAATCCTAGACCGGAAGTCTGATCACCGATCCAGTGCGAAGGTGCCGGCAATCAGGAGCGGCTCGATGGACTTGGCCGGCAGGGGACGGGTAATGAAGTAGCCCTGCAGTTCGTCGCAGTGGTGCTGTTTGAGGAAATCGATCTGCTGCCGGTTCTCCACCCCCTCGGCGATCACCGACAGCCTCAGTTTGTGGGCCATGGCGATCATCGCCGCCACCAGTTCGGCGTCATCCCGGTTGGTCGGTACATCGCGGATGAACGAGAGATCGATCTTCAGCTTGTCGATCGGCAGCCGTTTCAGGTAGCCGAAGTTGGAGTAGCCGGTGCCGAAGTCGTCGATGGAGATATGGATGCCGTGGCTCTTCAGGGCCGTGAGCATGGGAATGACTTCGTGCGGACGCTCCATCACCGCGCTCTCGGTCAGTTCCAGCTCCAGGTAGCGGGGCTCCACCCGCGCCTGTTGTAGCATGCCGATCAGCCGCTCGCTGAATTCGGGCTGGATCAGCTGGCGTGCCGAGACATTGACCGCGATACGGAACTCCCCCAGGCCCTTGCCGATCCAGTCGCGGCACTGGTTGATGGCGGTCTCCAGCACCCAGTCGCCCAGTTCGGGGATGAGGCCGATATTCTCCGCCAGCGGGATGAACAGGGCGGGTGCGATATAGCCCAGTTCGGCGTGTTGCCAGCGGATCAACGCCTCAACGCCGGTGATCCGGCCGCTCTCCGCCAGCACCTTGGCCTGGTAGTGCAGGGTGAACTCCCGCTCCTTGATCGCCTTGCGCAGGTTGCTCTCCATCGCCAGGTGCTCCAGGGAGGTGGCGTTCATGGTGGCGGTGTAGAGCTGGTAGCTGTTTCTGCCGTCATCCTTGGCACGGTACATGGCGGTATCCGCGTTGCGGATCAGGGTCTCGCTGTTGTTGCCATCGTGGGGGTAGATGCTGATGCCGATACTGGCGGTGATGTAGAGCGTGTTGTTGGCCAGGGTAATCGGCTTGGCGATGGCGCCGATAATCCGATGCACCATGGCCACTGCGGCATCGGCGTCCTCGATCTCCTGCAGCAGCAGGGTGAATTCATCGCCCCCCATGCGGGCGGCGGTGTCGCCCTCGCGCATTTCCCTCTGGATCCGCCGGGCCACCTCCACCAGCAACTGGTCGCCGGCGCCGTGTCCCAGGGTATCGTTGATGCGCTTGAACAGGTCCAGGTCGATGAACACGATCCCCAGCAGGTGGTCGTGGCGGTGGGCGTTGGCGATGGCCACGGTGAGACGGTCATTGAACAGGCGCCGGTTGGGCAGGCCGGTGAGCACATCATAGAAGGCGAGGTTCTTGATCTGCTCCTCGCTCTTCTTGCGGTCGGTGATGTCCGACAGTATGGCCGCCAGCTTGGTGATCTCGCCTTCATGATTGCGGATGACGTTGATGCTCAGCCACTCCGGATAGATCTCGCCATTCTTGCGCCGGTTCCACACCTCGCCGGCCCAGTAGCCATCGCTGTGCACGGCGCTCCACATCTGCTGGTAGAAGGCGGCGTCGTGGCGGCCCGATTTGAGCAACGCCGGGGTGTTGCCGATACTCTCTTCCGCGCTGTAACCGGTGATCCGGGTGAATGCCGGATTGACCGACTGGATGAAGCCCCTGGCGTCGGTCACCATGATGCCGTCGCGGGAGGCCCTGATCACCTGCTGCGCCAGGTGCAGGTTCTCCTGCGAATGCTCCAGGGCAATGCGCCGCTCGCGCAGGGCGTTGCGCAGGTCGTCCACGTGCCGGTGATCGATACCGGTGAGAATCTCGGAAAAGGAGAGAATACCCACCAGTTTGCCCCCCGCGCCGGTAATGCCGAGGTGGCGGAAGCCCTGCTGATCGAAAATGGTTCGTGCCTGCATCAGCGACAGGTGGTCCGGTTGCATCACCAGCGGGCGGCTGGCCACCTCGCCGACACAGGCGCTGGTGCACTGGGTGGCGATGGTCTTGAGGAAATCGCGCTCGGTGAAGATGCCGTAGGGCGCATCGTCGGCATAGAAAACGGCCGCCGCATCGACCCCGACTTCGCGTAGCCTTTTGATCGCCTGGTTGAGTGACAGATGCGCCTCGAGGATGACCAGTGGCCGTTTCAACAGGGTGGAGATGTTGCGCAACAGCAGATCGTGCTCCACGCCCTGGGCGCGGATCAGGTCGCTCTGACTGAGCAGACCCACCGGCTGGGCATCCTGGTCGATGACCAGCAGGTGACGGATCTGTTCCAGTTGCAGCAGCCGTTCGGCCTTCTCCAGCGTGGCGTGCTGTTCAATACTCTTAACCGGTCGGCTCATGACGCTGGAGACCGCTTGATAGACCGCCTGCTGATCCTCCGTCAGGTCCAGCTTCAGAGCGTCCGCCTCGGTCCAGATCCCCAGCGGTAGTTGGTTGTAGGTGATGACAATGGCGCTGCAGCGTGCCTGCCACATCATGGCGGCGGCTTCAATAATCGGCGTCGATGGCGGACAGTTGAGAATCTTCCGGCTGATGATGTCGCCGACCGTGATACTCCTGGTGGATTCAGTGCTGATTTCTTGACTGCAGTTCATGCCATAACGCCGGGGCTGAAAGGGGTACAGGGCATTAGCGGCCGCGGGGGGCGAGACTTTAACCGGCGGTATCGGCTTAGGGTTCGCGAAAAAATAAGTTCCGGTATTCGGTCGCCACTGGACCCCGTCGGCGGCGTTTCGCTTTTTGGCAAGGGAACAGGTTTGTCCATGGATGGACTTATGCCGCGGAGGCCATGAGGAGTGGTACAGGGATGTACCGTTTACGGAGCCGAGGATGCGATGGCCGGGAGCGGCCATTGCCTGCAAAGCGTGCCTTGCCGACATGGCCCAGTGACGTCCTCGGTACTGCGAAATTATTCTTGCGCGAGCCCTTACCTCGTCAAATGCGGGGTCATGTTCCTTTGGTCCTGGGTCCGGCTCTGCGCTATAGTTCGCCCCACCGGCCCCACGAACGATGCTGATATTCCTCTAGCCCATGAAACGACCCGAACTGCTCTCCCCCGCGGGAACCCTGAAGAACATGCGCTACGCCTTCGCCTATGGCGCCGACGCGGTCTATGCCGGGATGCCCCGCTACAGCCTGCGGGTGCGCAATAACGATTTCATGGAGGAGAACCTGGCCATCGGCATCGCCGAGGCCCACGATCAGGACAAGCAGTTCTTCCTGGCCTGCAACCTGATGCCCCACGGCGCGAAACTGAAGACCTTCATGCAGGACATCGAGCCGGTGGTCGCCATGGGACCGGACGCCCTGATCATGTCCGATCCCGGCCTGATCATGCTGGTGCGCGAGCGCTGGCCGGAGCTGCCGGTGCATCTCTCGGTCCAGGAGAACACGGTGAATGCTGCCTCGGTCCGGTTCTGGCAGCAGGTGGGCCTGACCCGGGTGATCCTCTCCCGGGAACTCTCCCTGGATGAGGTGGAGGAGATCCGCCAGGCCTGCCCGGAGATGGAGCTGGAGGTGTTCGTGCATGGCGCGCTCTGCATCGCCTACTCCGGGCGCTGCCTGCTGTCGGGTTATTTCAACCATCGCGACGCCAACCAGGGCAGCTGCACCAACTCCTGCCGCTGGGAGTACAAGGTGGGGCAGACCGCCGCGGGGGAAGAGCTGACCGGGGTGGCGCAGTCGGGCCAGCCGCGCCACCCGGCGGCCGACAGTGTCTATCTGCTGGAAGAGAAGGAGCGGCCCGGGGAGTACATGCCGATCTTCGAGGATGAGCAGGGCACCTATATAATGAACTCCAAGGACCTTCGGGCGGTGGAGCATATTCACCGGCTGGTCCAGATCGGGGTCGACTGCCTGAAGATCGAGGGCCGCACCAAGTCCCACTACTACACCGCCCGTACCACCCAGATCTACCGGCAGGCGATCGATGACGCGGTCGCCGGGCGGCCGTTTCGTCCCGAGCTGATGGGCGAGCTGGAGAATCTCTCCAGTCGCGGCTATACCGACGGTTTCTATCAGCGCCATGAAAGCCAGGAGCTGCAATCCTACCGGGATAACTCCTCCCGTAGCGCCCGCCAGCAGTTCGTGGCCGAGGTGCTGGCCGAGGATGCCGGGGAGGGCAAGGTGTGGCTGGACGTGAAGAACAAGTTTGCCGTGGGTGACCGGCTGGAGTTGCTGACACCGGCCGGTAACCGGCAGTTCATCCTGGATGCGCTGGAGGACCAGCACGGCAATCCCATGACCGAGGCCCCCGGTGGTGGCTATGTGGTCAAGGCCCGGCTGCCCCGGGACGATGTGCGGATGGGGCTCATCACCCGCCTGCTTGAGGAGCAGGGTCACCCCATCGGCTAGATATTGCCCCAGTCATGGGACCTCCCCGGTCGCGGAAAGCAGGCCGCGATGGCGCGGCCATCGATCAATTATTTTCATCCTCACGACAAAAAATATTAACTTTACCTCTCCCGGTCACTGGGAGTAATTACTGTGCCTCTTTTATTTGCGTGAGTTAGGCATGAATGAATACGGTAGATGATGTTCTGGATGATGATGATCTGGAATCCGAGGAGGAGTCCGATCTGGAATATATCTCATCAAAGACGAAGAAGAGTTCGCCGGAGGCAAGGCGCCGGGTGGAGCAGCTAATGGAGCTGCGCCGGCTGCGACAGCTGTTGGGCGATCCCGACTTCAATGGCTTTGATTGACTGTTTTGCCGGCCCAACTGCCGGTCTGGCCGCCCGTCCGGCCTGGAATATAGAGGGTTAATTAGCCGGAGCAGGCCGCCACGTTGAATATGCCATAAAATTTTTAAGTTGTTATTTCGATCCATTTCGCAGTAAAAAATATCACCTGACCATCAATTTCTAGCCAATATTTGTTGGAGATCTGACAGTGAGTAGACGTTCCGATAGGGATGATTATGATGACGACCTCGGCGAATGGTCTGATAAAGTGCATCATAAGAACCGTAAACAGAGTGATGGGGGCAGAAGCAAGCGCTCTACGATGCGTGACAAAGAGGGTGCGCGCAAACCCAGCAGTCCCCGCAGGAATACCGATAAACAGTCGGATTTTTTCTGATTTCGGCGATGCCGGTACGCGCCTCGTCGTACCGGTATCTTCAACCCATCCCATCAGCCTTCCTGATGAGCCAGCCAGGGTCGAATATCGTTTATAAATCCGCGAAACCACACCGGGGTCGGAGTCAAGCCGCGCACCGGCGAAGCGAAATTCTTCTTGTTCGGGCGGCTTGACTCCGACCCCATTCCCTTGATGGGAAATTCTTCTTGCTCCGGGCAGCGTGACTCCGACCCCATTCCCCGGGATGGACCCGCTACCTGGAAAACTAACAGACCCCCGCCGCCTGCAGACAGGCAAGCGCGCTCCTGATCGGTTTGCGGTGTTCGCTCTCGGGGCGTACGACCCGATAAACCTGCCGCTCGATCACCGGTGCGTCCGCGACCCGGAACAGCTGGCCCTGTTCCAGTGCCCCGGCCACCATCTGTTCGGCAAGATAGGCGGTGCCGCCCTGTTGCCGGATCAGGTCATAGGCCAGCCCGCCCGATCCGGTGCGCATCATCGGCACCGCCGCATCGGGAAAGTATTCGGCGTGCAGGCTGGCAAAACTGTTGCCCCAGTCCACCAGGGTGTAGCCGGAGTGTACCGCATCGGCGGCGCAAAGCCCCTGTCGGGAGGAGACCATGACCAGCGGGACCTCCATCACCTTGCTGATGCTCAACTCGGACATCTGCGGCGGTTCAAACATGAACACCAGATCGAGCAGACCGGAGGTGAGTCGCTGCACCAGGGTCTCGCGGGTCAGGATCTCCACCTGCAGCAGCATCTCCGGGGCCTGATGGGCCAGCTGCAGGCATAGCCCCTTCAGCAGAATGTCCCAGAGGTCATTCATGCAGCCGATGGCAATGGAGTCGGAGAGTGAGGACTCCATGGCGATATCCTGGCGCGCCCGCGCCCACCCCTTGACGATGGTCTCGGCATGGCGCTGCAGCCGGTTGCCGGCGAGGGTCAACTGGATGTCGCCGCGTTTGCGGATGAACAGATCTACGCCCAGGGTCGACTCAAGCTGTTTGATGCGCGCGCTGACGGCGGACTGGGTGACGCAGAGCGTCTCCGCCGCCTTGCCGAAATGGCGCACCTTGGCCACCTCCAGAAAAGTTCTGAGCAGTGCGATATCCATGCCTAAGGCTCGGGAATAATGGGATTTTCCGGAGCATGACACTTCGCAGCATCGAATGCAATTCGGCCACCGGCGGTGGGATTCCTGCCGCTCGCAAGGTGAAATGTCACGGTTTTATAACGGCTGAAACAAACCCGGCGCGGCCGGGGTCTGTGTAAGCAGACGACCAATCCGCTAAGGAGCAGAGAGATGAGAGGATATCTGGTGGGCATAGCCCTGGCCGCGGTGGCCACAACCCTTTGGGTGAACGCGGGGAGCGACAGCTTCCCTGGCGACAACGCGGATCGCGACCCTTACCTGGAGAAGAGCCGGGGCGAAGAACCGAAGCGGGATCTGACCGCCGTCGCGGAAGCTGGCCGGCGTTATGCGAAGCCGTCGGATGTCCAGCTGCGCCGGCAGCTGACGCCGCTGCAGTACCGGGTCACCCAGGAGGAGGCCACCGAAAAACCATTCGATAATGCCTACTGGGATGAGAAGCGCGAGGGGATCTATGTCGATGTGGTGACCGGTGAGCCGCTGTTCTCCTCCCGCGACAAGTTCAGGTCGGGAACCGGCTGGCCCAGTTTTACCCGTCCGATCACCCCGGACGCCCTGGTGGAGAAGATCGACTTCAAACTGATCCTGCCGCGTACCGAGGTGCGCAGCCGTTACGGCGACTCCCATCTGGGCCACGTGTTCAACGATGGTCCGGAGCCGACCGGACTCAGATACTGCGTCAACTCGGCGGCCCTGCACTTCATTCCCCGCGAGGAGTTGGTCGCCGCCGGCTACCCGGCCTATCTGGGGGATCGGTAAGCCCAGGTGAAAGTCAGGAGACCAGGTCCTCCTCTTCGAACCGGTTGCTGCTGAGACGCCAGGAACGTAGCTCCGCGATTCCCCCCGGGGTGACGGAGGCGATCAGGTAGGAGTGGCCGGGGGTGACCAGGTGCCGTTCATTCTCTGAGGGGACATGGCTGTGGTCCGGCAGGGCGCGCCAGATGCCGACGATCTCCAGCCCCTGCTGTCGGGTTTTGCGGTCAAGCTGCTGCTGGTTGAGCAGTTCCAGGTGAAAGTCGCCTTCCATCTGGTTCGGGTAGGCCACCTGCTCCACTTTATGCACCGAGATATGTCCCTGTACCTGCTTGCCGAACAGGACGCCACAGGTCTCATGCGGATACGCGAGACTGGCCAGCAGTCCCAGCTGATCGCGCAGGTGTTGGGACAGATAAAGGTGTGACATACCTTAAGCATAGGACATGGTTTCCGCCGCGAAATTATTTTTTGCCAGAACTGACTGATTTAACTGGTTTTTGTTGTGGTTTTAGCCGGCGATTGGTGGCGGTGTGGCGGTGTGGCAGTGTGGCGGTGTGGCGGTGTGGCGGTGTGGCGGTGAGGTTGCGGGTTCCGTCGTTCAGCTAGAGGGTACTCTTTCCCGCCCTGCTGTCCCTACCCTTCAGCCACAGATACCGATGGGCACGCGTGTAGGATGCACTCCGTCCCACTTATGTGGACTTATGTGGGCTAGCCCGGCGTGACACCCTGGAACAGGGCGCCGATCGCGCACGAAAGCGGTGCCGAACGGCCGGGGTCGCGGACCGCGGCCAGGATCGGCTGGCGCATGCCCGGCAGGTAGAGCAGATCGGCCATGCAGAGGTTGAACGCCTCCTGACCGGCACTGTTCTCGGCCAGGCGCTCCAGAAACAGCCGGCGCAGCTCGGCGTCCAGCAGCTGTTCCCAGGCGCGCCCGGAGACGGCGCTCAGGATCTCTATATGGTTGCCGGCCGGGGCGGAGAGAATCCGCTTGATCAGGGTCCGTTGTGGCCCCGGCGCGGCGGAGCGGGCGCTGCCGCGGATGGCGGCCGCCAGCAGGCCGGGTTCGGGGTTGGTCTGCTGCAGCTCCTGCACGACCCGGTCGAGCAGGGCCTCGGTTATTCCCGGGGAGGTGGTCTCATTCTCCAGGCAGTGGCAGAGGGCGACCAGGGGCTGGATCGGCAGCTCGGGAATGGCCTTGACCAGGGCGGTCTCGTTGTCATCCTGATCCAGCCGGGCCGCCAGATCGGCGATGCCCTGATAGCCGACGAAGGACCACTGCTCCCAACCGGGCTGGCCGGAAATGTACTGCTGTGCATACGCATAAAAGCGGGAGGGCGGGGCGTTCAGCAGACGGGAGACCCGGGCATGGAACACCGCCATGCGCTCTTCCTTCGGCTTGAAGCTGTAGGGGTTGTCCTGCAGCGCGGCATCCAGTTGCTGATCTTCATTGTCCGCCTGCACCCTTTCGCCGATCCGCTCGATCAGGCGGTGCATGAAATCGTCGCGGGCCGCCTGCAGCAGTCGGCCCTGTTCGTCCAGCGGCAGGCGCAGGAACCAGATCAGCGGCTCCTGCCGAGCGCTTTTGTCGTGGAACAGCAGGGCAAACCAGGCCTGCCGCTGCAGCGGGTAGGGGTAGGGGATCTCGGTCTTTTCGAACTGCAGGAAGCGATCGCGGGGGAGCTTGTCCACTCGGCGCCCCATGTCAAAAAAGCGCAGTCGGGCGCCGCTGGTTTCCAGGAATTCGGTAATGGTGCTGATCGGTTCCACGGGAGTCTCGCCGCTCTGCGGTTATCTGATCCAGTCGATAATGTGGTGATCCAGGTCGTCGGCCTGCAGCTCACTGATCACCCGTCCGCCCACTGAATTGCCACTGTAGATGACCGTCTCCCCGGTTCCGGAGACCAGCGGATGCCATTCCGGCAGCGGTTTCCCTTCCGCCAGTAACCGGTAGGCGCAGCTCTCGGGGAGCCAGTAGGGGTCCTCCAACACCTCCAGGGTGATGCTGACGCAGTCGGGCACATTGATCGAGCGGTTGGGATAGTCGCTGCAGCGGCAAACGGACTGGTCCAGATAACGGCAGCAGACGTTGGTGAACTGAATCTCCCGGGTCTCTTCATCTTCAAAGCGGTGCAGGCAACATTTGGCGCAGCCGTCGCACAGCGACTCCCACTCTTCGGGGGTCATTTGTGAGAGGGACTTGTGGGCCCAGAATGGGATTGCGGACGGTGACATCCGGCTATTCTACCAGTGATTGGCCAGATGTGGCTTCCCCGGGTGAGGATTTCGTCCCGGGCCGGATCCGGGGAGTGATATTTGTCTGGATTAGTCGCTAAGTCATTGTCCGCTTGAGAGTTTGCTAACACCGTGCCGGATCGCTGAGAATTTTCAGGATGGTTTTCGGTCCGGCCTCCCGGTTGTCGGAGTGTTCGTTATAACTGTTTGATTTTAATATGGATTAAAAATTGTACAAAAACTACCCAAATTAATATTGTAGTTTGACGGACAGGCCGTCCGGGCGGATATCAGCAACTTTTCCACAGTCTTATCCACAGGAATTGTGGATAACTGGTACTCGCGTTCGGATCTTCAGCAACCGGCGGGTAAACGACGGCAATTCCAAGTAAGGCTTTCAATAGCCGTTTCGTTATCCCCGCCCCGGCTAGTGAGGAACCACGGATGGACACGGATTCACACAGATAGGGCTCAGAATTCTGAATCCGTGTTTATCTGTGTGAATCCGTGGTTCTCCAGGGTCCCGCCCATTATGCTCGGTATCAATTAATTTGCCCGCTATGCCTCACCGCTCTGGCGCCCATCAAACCACCGGAGGGGATCGTAGTAAATTTATTCGAGTTTATTTGCGTTCATTCGCGGCTAAAAATGAATCCCTGCCGAAAGATGCTGAGGCTAAGCCTCGGCAAATTTAGAATTGCTGGATAAATGATCCCGGGCGGGAAACGCGCCGCTTTTCGTGGGATACTACGCCGTTTTTTAATCTTCAAGGAGTTTCCGGGATGCTCTCTCCGCGGCGTTCCATATCACGGGATGAGGATGACCCTGCGGTTGTGCGGCAGGATGGACCCTCTTATGAGCAGGGGGTGGCCGCCTATGCGCGGCGCGCCTACGAGGAGGCCTGCCGTTGTTGGTCTCAGCTGGCCGAGGCGGGTGACGCCCAGGCGCAATATGGACTGGCGGTGCTGTTCGACCGGGGCGAAGGGATCGCCCGGGATCTCGCCAAGGCCGTCGCCTGGTATCAGCGGGCCGCCAACCAGGGACTGGCGGACGCCCAGTACAACCTGGCTGTGCTCTACAACGAGGGGATCGGCGTTCAGGGCAACCCCAGCCAGGCTGTGCACTGGTTCCGCAAGGCGGCCGAGCAGGGCGATACCGAGGCCCAGTACCGCCTGGCGCGCTGTTATGATCAGGGGCTGGGACTGGCGAGAAATCAGGCGCAGGCGGCAGAGTGGTACCGCCGGGCGGCCGAGCAGGGGCATGCCGCGGCGCGCAACTGCCTGGGGGATATGTATCGCACCGGTGACGGGGTGGCGCGCGATTATGCCCAGGCGCTGCACTGGCTGACCCTGGCGGCCCGGCAGGGTTACGGCTATGCCCAGGTCAACCTGGGGTATCTGTATGACCAGGGCCTGGGCGTGGAGGCGGATCCGCTGGAGGCGATCAACTGGTACCGCGAGGCGGCCCTGCACGGCGATCCCATGGCCCAGTACAATCTGGCGGAGATGTTCCGCATCGGGCGCGGCGGCCAGCAGGACCCGCGGCAGGCCATCCGCTGGTACCGCAAGGCGGCCGCCCAGGGGCACCCCGGCGCCGTCCGGCGGCTGCGGCGGATCGACGCCTGATCGAGCCGGTGGGGGATTAGAACTCAAGTTTCGGAGTTCAAAAGGCGTCGTTCAGGGCGGGCTACCCCCTTGCCGGGACCATCGGAGGCAGGAGGAGTGGTACAGGGATGTACCGTTTACGGAGCCGAGGATGCCATGCCGACGCCGAGCGTACAGGGACGTATTCACAGCGTGTCCCGGCAAGGGGGTGGCCCACCCGGTGTCTGGAACTGAACTCCGAAACTTGAGTTAGAAGATGCGGTTCAGGCCGTTCAGTGCCGCCACCCGATAGGCCTCGGCCATGGTCGGGTAGTTGAAGGTGGTCTCGGTAAAGTAGAGCAGGCTGTTGGCGCTCCCCTTCTGGGACATGATGGCCTGGCCGATGTGGATGATCTCCGCGGCGGTCTCGCCGAAACAGTGAATACCGAGGATCTCGAAGGTCTCGCGGTGAAACAGGATCTTCAGCATGCCCACGGTATGCCCGGTGATCTGTGCCCGGGCGATGCTCTTGAACATGGCGTGCCCCACCTCGTAGGGCACCTGCTGTTCCGTTAGTTCCCGCTCGCTTTTTCCCAGGGAGCTGATCTCCGGGTTGGTGTAGATGCCGGTGGGGAACTGTTCGATCAGGCTCCAATCGCACTTTCCGGCACTGATCTGGGCGCCGACGAAACGACCCTGGTCGTAACTGGCGCTGGCCAGTCCCGGCGGTCCCGCCACGTCGCCGGCGGCGAAGATATGTGCCTGGTCGGTCTGGTATTTTTCATTGACCTCGATCTGCCCCCGGTGGTTGATGCGGACGCCGATCTCCTCCAGTCCCATGCCGCTGGTGTTGCCGGAGCGGCCGTTGGCCCAGAGTAGGATGTCCGTCTTAAACTTTTTTCCGGATTTGCAGTGCAGCACCACGCCGTCGTCTAGCGCTTCCACCCGGGTGTACTCCTCGTTGTTGCGGATTACCACCCCCTGGTTGCGCAGATGGTAGCTGAGGGCGTCGGTGATCTCGTCATCCAGGAACGAGAGCAGGCGGTCGCGGGTGTCCACCAGGTTCACCTTGACGTCCAGATTGCAGAAGATGGAGGCGTATTCGCAGCCGATCACCCCCGCCCCATACACGGTCAGGGATTTCGGGGTGTGCTTCAGTGACAGGATGGTGTCGCTGTCATGCACCCGGGGGTGGGAGAAATCGACATCCTCCGGGTGATAGGGGGAGGAGCCGGTGGCGATCACGAAATGATCTGCCGTCACCCGTTCGGCGGAGCCGTCGAAGTGCAGGATGTTCAGGGTGTGCTCGTCAACAAATGTCGCGATTCCGTAGAAGATATCCACGTTGTTGCGGGAGTAGTAGCGATAGCGAGTGCTCACCTGCTCCTGGATGACCGAGTCCGCCACCCGCAGCATGCGCGGGTAGTCCACGTTAACTTGTTCCACGGTGTGCTGAAACAGCGGGTTGCGCTTGTAATCCACCATCATGGAGATGTTGTGGCGCAGCGCCTTGCTGGGGATGGTGCCCCAGTGGGTGCAGCCACCGCCGACCTTGTCGTGTTTCTCGACAATGGCGATCTTCTGGCCCGACTTGGTCAGTTTCATGGCGGCGCCTTCGCCGCCGGGACCGCTGCCGATAACCAGGGTGTCGTAGTGCTTTTGCGTCATATTGTCCGTTCTTCAGCGAGGCGTCTGGGTTGCCGGGAAGTGTCCGCGGCTGTACCGCATTGACCCGGTCCCGGATCTGTCATCTAATTTTTTAATAGAATCATCAGTATACTCTGTCGATACGGATCGAGCCAGATGCAGAACAGTTTTGACCGCAAAAAATAAGACGTTTGTACTATTACTTTTTCTTTTTTGCTTTGCCCTCCTGATGCGGTCCATGCGACTTCGGAGCGGTGCGTGAAACGGAATATTATGGCGCGCACAGGGTCGAAGCGGGGAAGATTGCATTAGGTAGTCCTGATGCACTTAACCGATTATTACCTGGCCCGGTCATTCCCGGGCCGATGGCCCCTTTAGGTAGCGCTACGCCCATGCAACCACCACCACCACTACATGCCACCGCCGGCATCACCCTGATGCGTGGCGCCCCGTTGCTGGTGACGGTGACCGGGGTGGAGGATGACAACCTGGTCAAGCAGGCGGTCGAGGACGCCGGTTTCACCTACGCCGGCGAGGCGTGACTCTTGATGACGGGATAATCGCGAATGGCCGTGGCGGGACAACCGGTGCGCCACGGCCGGTACGTGCGACTGCCTAGAGTCGGTGGGGCAGGTTCTTGCGGATGGTCTCAACGTCGTGGGCGGTGAGGTTCTTGGAGATTTCGGTAGCAACCATTTTCTGCAGCGGTTGCGGTTGCTGCTTTCTCAGCAGGCCGAGGAAGCTGGGTGCGGCGATGACATGGAGCTTGTTGAAATGGCCCTGGGCACGACCGGATTCCAGGGCGGCACAGACCTGGTGGGCGAAGCGTACCGCTTCGTCGTGTTTCGCCTCGTCCGCATCGCCGATGTCATGGCTGCGCGGACCGGAATTGCGATCGCGGCCCGGCTTGTCGGTCACCAGATCGCCGGCATGCAGCCGCGCCTCCGGGTGATCCAGGGTCTGGATCTCGACCAGGGGGCTGAAGGCATTTTCCACGGAGAAGATTCTTGCACGGCTTGTGTCAGCAACTACTACCCAGGCTGCATTCATAATCATTCCTCTCTCAAGTTGATGATCGGGTTGACGACCCCGGGTAATAAAGTATAGAGGATTCCCCGCCGAGAGATACCGGCCGGTTTACTCAAAATCCTCCTCTTCCCGCTCAATCACGATATGTTCCGGAGGGGTCAGTTGGTAGTGCCTTATCATCCTTCGCAAACGTGGACGGGAGATCCCGAGAATCTCACAGGCCCGACCCTTGTGCCATTGGGTTGCCTCCAGGACCCTGGCTATATGGGTTGCCTCCATCTCTTCAAGGCTTTGATCCGCCGGGGCTTTCGCATGGTTATTGTGGTCTTTTCGGGACAGGTTATCCAGCGGCGGAGGCAGCAGGTCGCGGGAAAGCGCATCGCCATGCGAGAGGGCGATACTCTTCATCAGCACATTCTCCAGTTCCCGCACATTGCCCGGCCAGTCATAGCGTTCCAGGCAATCCAGCACCTCTTGGGAAATGTGGGTCACATTCCGATGCAGTTCCTTGTTGATACGCCCAAGCAGCACCTGGATCAGGTCCATCAGGTCCTCTTTTCGTTCCCGCAAGGGTGGCAGATGGATGTTGACCACCTGTAGCCGGTAATAGAGGTCCTCCCTGAACTTACCGGCCTTCACGGCTTCCTCGAGATTGACATTGGTGGCGGTGATGACTCGCGCATCGGTTGTCTGGGCCTGTTTTGCTCCCAATGGGGTGTACTCCTTGTACTGCAGCACCCGCAGCAGCTTGGCCTGCATGGCGGGGGACATCTCACCCACCTCATCGAGAAAGATGGTACCGCCCCTGGCCAGGGAAAATTTACCTTCCTGCCGGCCGACCGCACCGGTAAAGGCCCCCTTCTCGTGGCCAAACATGTCGGATTCGAGCAGGGTTTCCACCAGTGCCGCGCAATTGACAGCGACAAAGGGACCACCCGGGTTCTCTCCCGAACGGTGAATGGCGCGTGCCACCAACTCTTTGCCTGTGCCGGATTCGCCGGTAATAAGTACCGTGGCCGGGCTTTTTGCCACCATGCCGATGGTCTTGAATACCTCTTTCATCCCCCGGCTGCGCCCGACCATGGAGAGGCTGCTGGTATCGCCTATATGAGCGGGCAACAGATTTTCACTCTCCTGGACCGGTACCATCAGCTTGGCGATGGCACTTTCCAGTTCGTCGATATCGATCGGTTTGTGAATATAATCATCCGCCCCGCTCTGCATCGCCTCGATGGTGCTCTCCATATCGTGGAAGGCGGTGATCATGATGATCTTGGCCTGGGGCAGGGCGGTTTTGAAATCGGGAATGCCCTCCAGTCCGGAACGGCCAGGCATGCGGATATCCAGAATGACCAGGTCGGGTTTGGTCTCCGCCGCCGCAAGACCCTGGTCGACACTGTGGGCGATCTCCACGTCATGTCCCTGGTTGCGCAGATGAACCTGCAGTGTCCGGCAGCTGGCTACGTCGTCATCGACAACAAGGATTTTGCTCATGCCGGGCTGTTCTCCGCTGATTGCTCTTCATCATGCTGAATGGAATTCGGTGAAATGGGTAATACCACGCTGACCCGGGTGCCCTGCGGTTCATTGGGCAGGAGTTCAATGGCGGCCTGATGTTGATCGAGGATGCGTTTGACAATGGCCAGACCGAGCCCCGTTCCCTTGGTTCGGGTGGTGAAGAATGGCTCAAACAGCCGTTCCCGTTCCTCGAGATCAATTCCATTGCCGTTGTCACAGATATCCACCCGGATACAGGTGCCGCTTACGCCCAATTCCACCATGACGTCAATGGCCACCCGGGGCCTGTGGATGCCATCGGTCGACTGGGCGGCGTTGGTAATGAGATTGCTGAATACCTGGCGGAGTTTGGTGGCATCACCATAAAGGGTCGGCAGGCCCGGATGATACTGGGTTGAAACCTGGACATCGTACTCCTCGATCTTGCGCTGTGACAGGCCGATCGCCATATCGATCACCCGATCGATGGTGATCCATTCCGGGTTCAGCGCATCGGGTTTTGAATAGGTGAGCATGTCGGAAAGGATCTCCTCCATGTAGCGGATCTGCTCCAGCGAGATCTGGCGCAATTCGTCCGTCTCCGCCAGTGCTTGGTCTCCGTTCTGTTTGCCCAGGATCTGCAGCGTCATCTTCACCGAGGAGAGGGGATTGCGCAGGTCATGGGCGATCATGCTGGCCATGCGCCCCATGGCGGCCAGCGCCTGGTTTTTGGACAGCTCACGATTGCGCTCCTCAACTTCCGCTTCGAGCCGCTTATGTTCGGTAATATCCTCTTTGACGGCAAGAAAGTGGGTGATTTCACCTTCGGGATTTCGAATAGCGGATATAGTGGCACTCTCCCAATAGAGCTCCCCCGATTTCCGGCGATTATGGAATTCGCCCCGCCACTCCTCGCCCCGGTAGACCGTTGCCCAAAGATTTTTATACTCGGCCTTGCTGGTTTCTCCGGACTTCAGAATCCGTGGGTTTCTGCCGACCACCTCTTCCCGGGTATAGCCGGACACCTCGGTAAACTTTGGATTGACATAGTCGATCAGCCCCTGCCTGTTGGTGATCATGACAACACTGGGACTCTGTTCCACCGCACGGTTCAGTTTGCGCAACTCTTCTTCGGAACGACGTTGCTCGGTGATGTCCTCACCTATACCGGTTACGCCGATCACCGCCCCGGCGGGGCTGTAGGAGAGGGTGTTGTTCCAGGCGATCAGCAGCAGACTGCCGTCACGGGCCAGCACCCGGCCCTCATAGCGGGGTGGGAATTGCTCGGGATGGCGCATCCGGTCGATGATGCCCAGCATCTCGGCTTTAAATTCGTCCGGGACAAAGGCCTCTATCCATGTCTTGCCAATGACATCCTTGCGTTTCCAGTCGGTAAGGCGCAGAAAATAGTCATTACAGAAGGTGATCAGGCCCTGGCGATCCAGTGCAACCGCCACCAATTCGATATTTTCAAGGGTATGGCGGAATCGTTGTTCATACTCACGTTGGGCATCGGTGCGCCGGTGGTGGTACTGTGAGTGGGCGAGAAACAACGCGCTGATGATGATCAGCCCGAGCATGCCGAGATAGAGCGCCAGATGCTGCTGGATGAAAAACGGCAGCGTCGCCGACAGTTCACGGGAAGAGACCTGGGCAATGATTTTCCAGTGGCCCGGGGGATTGCTCTGGACCACTGGACTGCCGGATTGGGATGTTTGCCTGGCCACGCTGAGCGGTGAAACGGTGTGGAAGGTAAAGAGTCCCGCGGATGTCTGGAACTGGCCGCTCTCGGATCGCTGGATGATATCCCAGGCGCGTGGCTGTTCGGTGGCGAATGTCTTGTCGCTGCCGAACATAAAGCCCCACTCATCTTTTCGGTTCAGGCTTTTCAGCCAATAGCCCTGCTCATTCACCAGTACGACATGATCGGCAATATTGGCCGCGGCCTGAGTGAAGTTGCCGATCAGCCGGTCACCAAAATAGTTGAGCATGATGGCGCCCTGTTTTACCCCCGCATCGTCAAATACCGGGGTGGCAAAACGGATCATCGGTTTTAACGGGTACTCTATTTTTCCATCTTCGATATTGAGATCCAGTGGCGAGAGGTAGAGTCCGCCGCGTGATTGGCTCATTACATCCCGAATATAGTAGCGGTCCGCCTTGTTCTGGAGCTCATCGCGGGGCACGGTGCGCAGCTGTCCGCCATTGTAGTTGACCCGCACAACCTCCCGGCCCTTCCTGTCCAGATAACGGATCTGATCGAACAGTCCCTTTTCTTCGGCAAAGACGGAGAACTCCAGGGCAACACGTTGTTCCAGGACGTGCCGCGGTGCCTGCAACAGCCCCTGCTGTTCGACATGCCGGGCCAGAAACATCAGATCGCTGGCCACGCTGGAGATATCGCTGACGATCATGCGTCGGGCCAGGTCCACATTGAGGTTTTCGCTGGCTTCACGATTGCTGCGCTCGGTGGTGTAGTAGGTGTAATAGTGCATCGAACCGACTATTCCCAGCATCAGCAAGAGCGACATGAAAATGCCTGCGAACCCTTTCAGCAGGCTCAGGCGTGACTGCGGCATGGGCGGGGTTATCGGCATTGTTGCTCCATATGCCTCTGCAGCCGGTTCAGGTAAGCGGTCAGCGGCTCATCATGGCCCCGTGGGATCAGAAAGGTAAGCCGCGCCGCGATGATGTAGGGTTTGCGGTCCCCTTCCCCCGCCGGTTGCGCCTCGGTCAGCAGCCGGTGTACCCGTTCCAGCACCGTGGCCGGATCCTCGCAATAGCGAGGCAGGGTGACGTTGCGGGAGTACCATTGGGCGGCGCCGGAGATGCCGAGCAGGATCAACAGCACCACCGCCACCAGCCGTAACGGCCGGAAGGGCGGTTGTTGTGCATTGTCTAAAACCTGTGGTGCGGTCATGATTTAAATTAATGTTCCGTCCGAAGCATCCGTGGGTGCGTAGGGAATACATTTTCTCTCGCCAAGACGCCAGGAACGCCAAGGAGAACCAATCATTCTCTGCAAACTTTGCGTGTTTTGCGCTCTTGGCGAGAGATATATCCATCCACGGATTGCGCGGAGGAGCCAAATTAATTGCTGTCGCCTGATTGGCGTCGTCAGTTTCATTATATGCCTGCCGGGTCGCTATGCCGTCAAGGCGTGGGTTGTCTGAATGGCCTGTTGCAGGGTGGCCCGCGGCAGGCTCTCCAGGATCGCCCGGGCCGTTCTGCTCCCCTGAAAAATCCGGTCCCGGACCGAGACGCCATCCAGGTAGTTGGCCGTCAAGTGGAGTCCCGGGTGGTTCGACAGGCGCGCGCGTATGGCCTCCACCCGGGCCTGATGTTGCCCATGATAGAGCGGCAGCCCCCGGGGATGACGGTCGACGCGGATGTAATCCGCTTCACCTTGCAGGTCGATCAGCGGCGACAGCTGGCCGAGCAGCAGGCTGACTATCCGCTCATCGCTCCAGCCGATGCTGTCGGCCTGGCGCGCTCCGCCCAGATAGCTGGTGAGCAGTGTCTTGCCCTCGGGGGCACGGCCGGGAAACAGGCGGCTCATCCACAGATTACCGTTAAAACCCAGTTTTTCCTTCCCCGGGACCAGGAAACCGGTGCCGTCCAGGGGGTGTCCCACCTGGCGTTCATCCATGCCGAGATGCACGATGGAGACCGGGGCATAGTGGATTTGCGACAGCAAGCCGCTCAATGGCCGGTCCAGATCGGATAGCAGCATCGAGGCGCTATCGGCGGGTATGGTGATCACCAGTTGGGAGACCTGGCGGGTGTGCGTGGCCCTGCCCGAACCCATACCCGAGCGGGCGGTGACCCGCCAGCCACGCCCGGCGGGTTCGATCCCGGTTACCCGCGTGTGATAGCGTATGCTGACCCCCGGCGCGCGGCTCAGCCGGTCGGTTAACTCGGACATGCCGCCCTGGAACGAGAAGGTGTCGGCGCTGTTGGTCCGGCGTTTTTTCCTTTTCAGCAGGCTGTTGATCAGCACGCCCAGGGTGATACTGCCGTAGCGTTGTTCCAGGGCGGTCAGGCGGGGCAGCACCGATCGGGCCTCGGCCAATGCCGGATCGGAGGCCAGGGTGCCGGCAATGAAAGGATCGAACGCCGTTTCCAATACCTCGCGGCCCAGGCGCCGGGTGATGAACCGGCTGGCGCTCTCGTCCGGCTGCTCGCCCCGGGGGATGAATCCCTCCGCCAGCAGGCGCAGCTTGGCCTGCCAACTCCACAGCGGTGAGTGGATCAGGCCGGCGATTTGCATCGGCACGGCGGTGAGGCGGCCCCGGTGCACCACATAGCGATTGAGGTCTTCCGGCCGGGTGCGTTTGGACCCGGCAAGACCACACTGATCGACCAGCCGGTCGATCTCCGGGCGGAAGTTGACCAGCAGCCCGGCGGCGCGTTCGGTGAGATAGCCCGCTTCATGGGTGCTGCGGATCTTGCCGCCGGGACGGCCGTCCGCTTCCCAGACTTCAACGGCGATGCCTTGCCGCGCCAGCCACCAGGCGGTCGAGAGTCCGGAGATGCCGGCGCCGATAATCAATACTTGGGGGTTCGCCATGATTTTCCTCAGCGTCTCAGCTCGGCCCGCATCCGCTCCAGCAGATCACGGTCCAGCAGCCCCAGGCCACCGCCATCGGGCGCCTGTTTCGATTCGACATAGGAGCGGATCTGTTGGAAGCGCTTCACGGCCTGTTCATTCCCCTTGAGCCGGGGTACCCGCTCCCGGGCGATGGCGAAGGCGTCAAAGTCGAGGTCGGCCATGCCGAAGCCCTTCATGCGGCGCACCGCGCGCATCATCGCGCGGTTGCGGAACCGGGTCAGATCCTCGGCGGTGATCCGGCTTAGCCCCTCGCGCCGGGCGCCGAACTCGGCCGCCTTCTTGATCCCGCCGCGGACGAAATCCGGTGCCGATTCGACCCGCGCCAGGGCATCCGCGTCCCACTCTACGCCGGCCATGTCGGTGGCGATCACCACGGCCACGTCGGCCTCGTTGACCACGATCGAATCGCGGCGTTTGGCCTCCCGCTCGGCGGCCGCCTCCATACTGGGTCGAACGAACAGCGCCACCTGCGGGGCGCGGCCGGCCAGCACCACCTCCAGCAGTTCCTCCGCCTGATCCTCCCAGAACAGCGTGCGCGCCGGATCGTCTTCCGCTTCCAGGCGCCGCAGCAGGTTGATGTTGACCTCAAGCCGGCCCTCCTGGCGGGCGACATCCTCCGCCACGGCAAACACCCCCTCGCGCAGAAAGGTGGGGGTTTGTTGCAGATACTCCGTCGCCTCGGCGGTCCAGGCCAACCGCCGTAACGGCGACTCCGGGGGGGTCTCCCCTGAGGCCTGATTCCCAGGAGTAGCCTGATCCCCGGAAGCGGTTGGCCGTGCGGGCATGTTGTCGCCAAACCGTTTGGCCGCCAGGGCGCTCATGTGCGCCACCGTGACCTGCGATTCCCCCTGTTCCACGGCATGGGCCTCGGCCCGCTTGCGCACCATCTTGCGCAAAAAACCGGGGACCCGGGCCAGGCGCTGTTCCGCCTCGGGAGACCAGCTTATGGTCGTAGGCCCGCTCTCGTTCAGGGGTTCTATCAACGCCTTGCCGGTCGGGTAGTGCCCGCACCAGGGATCGGCCCGCATCAAGGCCTCGCCATGCCCGAGCTGCTCGGTGGTGAGGAGTTGGTACTCTGTCGCATCGGACGGTAACGCCATCGGTTCCGCCGCGCGGGCGATACCCAGCGGCCGGGCGCGGCAGCCGCCGCAGAGTTTGCGGTATTCGCATTTGCCGCATTTGCCGGTCAGCGCGGGCTGGCGCAGCGATTGCATTTGCGGTGCGTGATCCCAGATCCGCCAGAAACTCTCCTGGCGGATATTGCCCTGCTCATCCGGGATATAGGGGCAGGCGGTCACCGCGCCCTCCGGGGTGATGCGGCAGTAGTGAATGCCGGCCAGACAGCCCCCCCCCTCGTAGCCCTGGGCCCGGGTCAAGGGGGAGTCCGGGTTGTGCTCATAGGCCACGCGCTTGAAATGCGGGGCGCAACGGGCGCGGATCAGCAGTTCGGGGGTGTTGGCCTGGGCCTCGACCAGTTCGTTCAGCACCGCTTCGTAGCGGGCCGGCGAGATATCGGACATGGACTCGCCGCGCCCGGTGCAGACCAGGAAGAAGATGTTCAGCACATGGGCGCCGGCCGCCCGGGTGAAATCGATCATCGACCGCACCTCGTGGGCATTCTGGTCGGTGACCGAGAAATGGACCTGAAACGGCACCTCATGCCGGCGGCAGAAGTCCATGCCAGCCAGGGTCTTTTCCCAACTGCCGTTACAGCCGCGGAAGCGGTCGTGGCTGTCGGGCTCCAGTGAATCGAGACTGATGCCGATGCCCATGACGCCGGCCTGTTTCAGTGATACCACCCGGGATTCGTTCAACAACACCCCATTGGTGCCCACCACCATGGCCAGTCCCAGTCGGCTTCCATAGGTCACCAGCCGTTCCAGGTCGCGTCTTAGCAGCGGTTCGCCGCCGGTCAGCACCACCATGGTCTCGGTGCCGCGCGCGGCAATCTCGTCGAGCAGTTGCGTCACCTCGGCGGTGCCGAGCTCGCCGGCATCGCTGGCGCGGCCATCGGCATTCATATAGCAATGCTCACAGGCCAGGTTGCAACGCCGGGTCAGGTTGATGGCGATCAGGTAAAGATCATGCATGCGCGTTTAACCCAACGTACGCGACAAGGTGCAACTACTCACCCGGCCTGTAAGTGATTGGCCTGGCTTGTTGGCCGATCTTGATGGCGCCTTGAATCCGGCCCCTTTTTCAGATTCAAGCCTGCCCTTGTCTGAGCGAAGCGAGTTTGGGCAGGCGCTGAAAATGGGGCCGGATTCGAGGAGATAAGCCATCACGCGAGGCCGGCAAGTTAGGCCAATCAGCCCGTGAGTAGTTACGATGCGGTTATACAAGATAATCACCCACTGTTGCGCGGGTCGGCCGGGTCGAGATGGAAGGCGCCGCGCTCCTGCCACTGTGCCCTGACCACATCCACTGCCTCCCGATCGATGGTGGTCTTGCCTTGGCGCCCGGCCCAATCCTCGATTTCGCGTACCAGCATGCCGCGTACGAAATCCGGCACCCGGCTGAGGCGCTGTTCGGCCTCCGCGCTCCAGGCCATGCTGGTACCGGCCGATTCCGAGCCGTTCTTGATCGTCTCCAGCACCTGGGAGATGAAGGCGGCATCGATGACCCGCACCCCGTTATGCCGGGCGATGGATTCGGCGGCGTTGACCGACATGTCCCGGCAGAATCCCACCGGTACGCCGCCGAGCATGGCGCGTGCCTCCGCGGTCCACTCCAGGACGTTCGGTTTGGCGGTCTCCGCCGGAGCAGCGGCCTGGCCAGGCTGGGTATTGGCGCCGGCGCCGGCGAAGGGGCAGGTGCTTGGCTTATCCCCCTGTGGTTTCTCCCCATGTGGTCTCTCATCAGCCACGTTCATCTCCATCATCGCGGAACGCGCCTCGGCCAGTCCCGCCTCAGCCACGGCCAGGGTGATCCCATCCGCACCTTGCTGGCGGGCATACGCCTCGATACGCTGCTTCGAGCTGTCGCGCATGAAACCCTCGGGCACGCGCATCAGGCGTGCCAGGGCGGCGGTTTGCCAGGTCAGGTCGCCGGCGGGTGAATGATCCGGGGCGACAACGGCTTCATCCAAGGGGGGCTGGATTGGGTCGTGTGCCGCTCCGGAAACGGGTTGATTCTCAACAAAGTGGCGGATATGGGCGGCCTCGACCTGGCGCGTGCCCTCGCCGCGGGCGCGCTTCTCCGCCCGCATACTGAGATTGCCGCGCAGACTGAGATCCTTGACCGTGAGCAACAGGCGGGTGGCCTCGTCGCTCCAGCGCATGGCCTGTTCCGCGGTCGGATTTTGCTTGAGTTTGCCGCTGTCATAGGCCTCGACAATCTCCTCCATCGCCTGCTCGGCGTGGTTGGGCATCAGTTGCGCGGTGGCCTCTTCGACAATGCTTTCGGTAATGACGGTATGCCCCTGCTCCTGGGCATAACGCAGAATGGCCATCCTCGCCATGGGCCGGACAAAGGAGGGGACCCGCTCCATGCGCTGTTCGGCCTCATGGGTCCAGGAGGTGGTGACCTCGGCCAGCCGGTCGAGCCGGGGTGTGTAGGTCTGCTGGCTGAGCAGTACCGCGCAGGGGGCGTCATTGAGCAGATATTCGGTATTGCCGCCGATGTCCAGTTCGTCGTCGGCATGAATGCCGGTGGTGCCGAGAATCAGCAGCGAGGGGTTGGTCTCCTGCAGATAGCGCAGCATCACCTCGTGGGGTTTGCCATCCAGCAGCACGGTCTCAATCTCCATGCCGTAATCCTTGGCGATACCCTGGGCCACGGCCAGATGACCTTGATAGATTTTGGCCAGGCCGGAGTCGATGATCTCCTCGTGCAGCTTCTCCTGCTCCTGAAAGCGGAATACTTTTCCCGCCTCTTCCGAGAGCACTCCGGCAATGCGGTTAAAGGCGACGTAGTGATAATAGGGGTCAAAAGCGGAAATCACCTTGACCGGAACATGCCAGGTGCCGGCAAGCGAAAGCGCGGTCAACAGGCCGCCATAGGATTTGGGCGAGCCGTCGATGCCCACCACAATGGGACCGTCGCCGAGGGCGCGTTCCGGTTGCTTGACAATCAATGTGTCAATCTGGCTGCGCCGCGTCACCCGCTGGCAGACCGTGCCCAGGCGACTGCCCTTGACCGCACCCAGACCAAGGGCGCCCATCACCAGCAGGTCGTAACGGCCGCTGTTGGTCTCCCGGGACAACTCGCGGTAGTTTTTCCCTTCCAGCGAGCGCCGTTGAATGGTCAGTTGTGAAGCTGCCGCCTGTCGGTCCACCTGATCCAGGTAGGAGTCGGTGATGATGGAGAGTCCCTTGGTGATCAGCGAGTCGTGCACGTCGCGCTGCCGTTCCAGCTCCTGCTCTTCCCGGAACTGGTCCGGGAGACCACCCTCCATCTGCCGAAAGCGCAGGTCATGCAGTTTGGCGGCGTAGACGTGTGCGGAAGTCAGCCGGCTGCCGAACCGGCAGGCCAGATCCACCGCCTCCCGGGTGGCGCGATTACTGTGATCCGATGAGTCCACGGCCAGCAGAATGGCTTTGTAAGCCGTCAGCGGTTGGGTGGCGTCATCACGTGGCTGTGGCTGTGCGTTCATCGGGATCGCTCCGGGATTCAGGTAAGGCGGATTCATGTACTTGCAGGTCCCGCGGACTTTCTCGTTCCCAAGCTCCGCGTGGGAATGCATACCAAACTACAAACTGTGGTTATTGCAGAAGCCAGTAACCGAGGATGACGGCAATCACCAGGGCGTTGATGGCGCCCCCCACCATGGCCAGATAATCCAGCGGGGTGGGCTGCCATTTCTGTTTCCGCGCTGCACTCATTTATTTGAACGTGAAGTCAACGGTCGCGGTGCCATTGGCCGCCACTTCGACGGAGCCTTTCTGGTTTTTCAGCAGGCCGTGCCACGCCTTGATGGTGTATTTACCGGGCGGTACGTTGTCGATGGTGAACGAGCCATCCTCCTGGACCACGGCGAAGTAGGGGTTCTGGGCGACAAACACAAAGCCGTGCATGAAATCATGCGCATCGCACTCGATCTTCATCGCCGGTCCCTTTTTCAGGTCCACCTGCTTGGTTACGGTGTTGGGTTCGGGCTGGCTGACATTGCTCTGGGTCTTTTTCGGGCCGGTGTAGGAGCCGGTGAGCAACTCATAGGTATGGATGTTGTGCAGTACCGGGTCCTTATTCACCGCCGCCAGATTATTTTCGTTACGCATCACCTGAAGAAACGGGCTGAATTCACACCCCTTCTGGGTGACCGTGGCGTCGGCAACCTCCGCCGGGAAGGCCTTACCCTCTTTCACTTTATCCAGGTAGACCACGCTGTCCAACAGATGGCCATCCTTTACCCGCACGAAATCGATTTCGCGGCTGCCGTTGCCGCAGACATCGTTATCCTTGGATATGGTGTAGCTCTTGGCCGACTCATCCTTGCCGGCAAACTTGACCTTGCCGGTGATGCTGCCGCCGCCGCTGACCGCAGCCTCCTTGTAGGCCGCGGACTGGGCCGCCAGCGGGAGTGTGCAGAGGGTGGCGACACTGAGGGAAAGTAATAACTTCTTCATACGGATTCTCCTGATCGTAATGACCGTTAGCGTCAGGCAGCCTGCTGGGGCTGCTGAGGGTTTGTATTCAATAATGTTTCCAGTATTTCGATGTAGACGCTGCGCTTGAGGCTGCTGTCGGCACATTTCAGCTGGCACAGGAGCCGGTCGGCACAAAAATCAAAGTCGAATAGCTGCAGCGCCTGGCCGATGGGCCGCGCCTCCTCGCCGGACCAGTTGGCCACGCTGTCGATTATTTTGGCCGCCGCTGTTTTAGAAAAGGTCTTGTCAGACGCTTTGTCGACAAGCGGTCCCAGCGCGCGTGATGCCGCCACACGAACCGCCATTTCCGGACTGTCCAGTTTTTCCAATAACTTCCTGGCCACGGCGAGGGGTGGAATGTTGCGGATGACCATATGATCCGCCTCGTCCGGGTCGGCTCCATGCACAGCCAGTTGTGCCAAGGCGCCGATCGCCTGAACCTGTACATTGGCATTTTCATCATGCAAGGTTTCGATCAACGGAGCGAGCGCGACGCGGTTGCCCAGGTTTCCCAGGGCACGGGCACAGGTGACCCTTTGTTCCATATCACCGACGGTTAATTGGGTGATCAAGATGCCCACCGCATCCATCAATCCCGGCGTGGCGGGATTGCGTCTGCCGATCAGGCCGATGGCATCGGCCGCTTCGCGTCGCAGCAGACTATCGTCGTCACTCAAAGCCTGTACAAGTGCGGAGACCGCATCGCTGCTATGGCTGTCCGCGAGAATGCGTGCCCCCAGGCGACGTACATCCTGCTCCGGTGTAATGTTCCGCTGTGAGCGAAGGCGTTTCATGGTATTGATGTTTTCATCCACCACCGCCAGAAATTCCTGCGTCTCTTCATCCGCTTCAGTTTCCGTCGCGGGCTCGGATATCCCCAGGGTGACCTCCACATTGTCCATGGCAATGGCATCCAGGGTGGAGATCGCCTGCCTCACTTCCCCGGCCTGGACAATACGGCCAGCCTTTTCCGGCAGCTGCAGATCGACTGTCGGTGGGGGCGGCTGAATATAATCGGCCAGCACTTCAGGGAGCGGCTCCGGTGTTACCTCCTGCGTCACCTCCAGAGCTGCCGAGTCTTCTGTCGAAATTTCGGTTGCATAGGCATCCGGATTGTAATCCGCGGGCACTCGCAGTGGATCGGCGTCCACCGCCTCGTCGTCGTTGTGTGGATTCTCAATGGCGGGGCTGTCGGCATCCGCGGTGGCTGTCTGTTGCAGTTTCTCAAGGATCTCCTGGCGATCCGGAGCGAGCGTGATCTCGCCCCTGACGGCGGAGATGATGATTTCCAGGGGACGGGGATGCGCTTCCGCTTCAGCAGAGGATAATACGCTGTTTTTATCCAGCTCCATCAGGGCGGCGAGCGCCGCCAGCCGAACGGGTTGCTGCCGGTCGCCGATGCACTGGGTGAGGATTTCAACGGTCTCCCCGGTCAGGCATCCCATGCGGCCGAGTGCCAGGGCCGCCTCGCGGCGTACCATCGGATGGCCCGCGCGATTCTGCAATATGACCAGCAGTGTCGGCTCGGCCGCCGTGTCGCCATTGTGTCCCAGCAGTGAAGCGGCCGCGGAGGCCGTCTCCACGCTGCCATCCATCAGGCTGTCGCTGACTGCCTCCAGGTTCCGTGCGGACAACGGATTGACACCGGCCACTGGAATCAATGCGTTCATCAGGGTGCGCCGCACCTGACTGCTGGGATCACGCAGCAGGGGAAGCAGGGCCTCCTGGAGCCCGTCGACGGCGGAGCCCGTTCCACTCAATTGCAAGACTGACCTGATCGCGGCATCCCGGACCCGTTCCTCGGGGTCACGCAGCATCAGCAGCAGTGCCCGCAGGTAGTGGGTAGCATGGAGCGCCGCCAGGGATTCGGCCGCCTCGGCCCTTACCTCAGGTTCACTGTCCTGCAGCGCCCGGCCCAACGCCTTGACCGCCTGATCGGGCTCGGCATATCGCAGTGCCCGGGCGGCGCGATAACGGGATTGTGGGCGGCGTTCGCTGTTCTGCAGGCGGGCGATCAGCGTTTCGACCCCGCGATTTGGGATCTGTGCCAGGGCGCGCAGGATTTCATTCTCGATATCCTGCTCGTTCTCGTCGTCAAGAATTCTTTCCAGGTCATCGACGACGGACTCCGCCCGCAATCTGCCCAGTGCCTTTACCGCTTCCAGTTGCACATTCCACCAGGGATCCCAGTCACTCTCCCACTCCATCCCCTCCGGGCGCTGGTTCATGACTCGATGTAACGCCTGGATGGCAGCTTCTCCACCGATATGGCCGACCGCCTCCGCTATCGACGCACAGATTTCGCCGTCCGTCTCGTTGTTCAGGGCTTCAACCAAGTCGGGAACCGCGACCGCTGAGCCGATCTTGCCCAGGGCGTCCGCCGCATCGACACAGACATCGATATCCTCGTTCCGCAGATAGGGGATGAGCTGCGTGACGGCGCTCTCCGCCTTCAGTGCGCCCAGTGCGCGTATGGCATGGCAGCGGTCTGCTTCATCGCCCGTTTGAATGAGTTCACACAGTGCTTCGACAGTTTGGTTGCATGAAGGCATGGGAATGCAAATGTCCTGGTGTTTGAGTTGCCCAGTGAGAATGCACTAATCGTACCAGTTGAAAAATGTTGATTGATTCCGCGGTCGCGGCCTGTGGTGGGTATTTTCAATCCTTTTCGGGTGGCACGAATTGTTCAATCGCGGCCGGAAATCCGGCATGGCGTGAACAAAGTGTTCACCTGTTCCGCTATCCAAAACACAATAGTCACCATCCCCGCGTGCGGTTGAATAAAAAATGCCATTGAAAAGTGCCGTGTGAATAGTTCGTTCTGTACTCCTGCGCCTGAAACCGGTTGATCCGGTGTTATACCCGTCTGCCGGGCGCTCTTTCCGGTTGCGCGCTAGTTGCAGTGTTATCAAGGGTTAGCCGTGGGATCAGCTGTTTTCTTCGGTTTGGTTGTCTGGCGTCTGTTTTGTTGGCCTGCATTTTGCTCTGGCCTTGGGAGCTTCACATAAACAGATATTCGAAAACACCTTTGTGGTGTGGCTGGGGAAAAAATGAATCGTGCACCTGATGAGCATAGTGAAACCGTCCGGGATCCAGGAAAAAAAGCCTGGGGGCCAAAACTGTTTCTCGCCACGCTGCTGGCCTTGTTGGTTTTCTTCTACTGGCTGCTGATCTACTCCGGCGGTGTGGTTGTTCAGCACGGTTAGGCACAGTTAAGGAGGTTGCGTGGATAAAAATATGCAGAGAGGGATGGTCGTTGCGGCGACTGTCATGGCTTTTGTGGTGGTCCTGGCCGCGTTCTATGGACTTGACCATTTTGTGATGAGTATTCAGGGGCTGCCGCTGAATATGGACTTGAGTCCAGCGCAGTGAAGAGAACCGGGGTTTTTTCAATGATGTATAGAAATGATTTTGCTTCCGGCAGGTCGTGCTGGAAGCCGTCGCTGGTTGCCATGCTGCTGACCCTGTTGCTTGGGTTCTCGCTGAGTGCAATGGTGCAGGCGGCCCAGGACACGGGCGGCGAGAGCGTCGCGCAACGGATCGCTCCGGTGGGTCAGGTGTGGGTCGAGGGCGAGCCCGCGCCGGAAACCGAACCGGTTGCGGAGGTGGCGACCGAGGAGGCGCCGGTCTACGTGGCGCCGCGTCCGACGCGCAAGGATTATCCCGATATCGGCGTCAGCAGTCGCGCCGTGGTGTGGATTCTGGCCCAGATGCATCTCTTCTTCGGTGCCCTGGTGCTGGCGGTGCCGCTGTTTGTGTTGATTATCGAACTGGTGGGGCAGTCCACGGGTGACGAGCGCTATGACGACATGGCGCATGAGTTCATGAAGATCAGCCTTACCGGCTTCTCCATTACCGCGATTTTTGGCGGCACCCTGGCGCTGGCCCTGTTTGTGCTCTATCCCGATTTCATGGGCTACATGATGCGGGTGTTCGGCGCCCAGTGGATCGTCTACGCCGGGCTCTTTTTCCTGGAGAGCTTTTTCCTCTACACCTATTACTACGGCTGGAACGCCATGCGTTATGGCAACCTGAAATGGTTGCACCTGACCCTGGGTCTGCTGCTCAATGGTGCCGGTATGACCATCATGGTGATGGCCAACTCCTGGGCCACCTTTATGATGGCGCCCTCCGGCGTGAATGAAGTGGGGGCGATTGTCGGTAATATCTGGGAGGTGATGAAGGGGCCGTTGTGGAACCCGATCAACCTGCACCGGTTTATCGCCAATATCGCCTTTGGCGGCGCGGTCGTGGGTGCCTACGCGGCCTTCAAATTCCTCAGCACCCGGGATCCGGCAAAACGGGCGCATTATGACTGGATGGGTTATACCTCCAATTTCATTGCCCTGCTGGCTTTCCTGCCGCTGCCGTTTGCCGGCTACTGGCTGATGGCGGAGATCTACGCCTACTCACAGCAGATGGGCATCACCGCCATGGGCGGTATCCTGGCCTGGCTGTTTATCGTTCAGGCGGTGCTGATCGGCACCATCCTGCTGGCGGCCAACTACTACCTCTGGGCCGGTATGTCGCGCACCGAGGGCTCGTCTCGCTATCAGTGGTTGATCAAGTATATCGCCCTGATCCTGGTGGTCTGTTTCCTCATCTGGGTAACGCCCCATACGCTGCTGCTGTCGGCATCGGAGATCGCCGCGCTGGGCGGCAGCCATCATCACTACCTCGGTCCTCTCGGCATCATGCCGGCGAAGAACATCGCGGTGAACCTGATGCTGATCGTCACCTTCCTCTCGTTCCAGCTCTACCGGCGGTCGGATAAGGTGGCGACCGTCTCCTGGGCGCCCGTCGGCAATGCGCTGCTGGTGGCGATCTATGTGGTGGCGATCCTGAATGTCATCTTCCTCGGGATCTATTTCGGTTACTTCACCAATACGGTCTACAAGGTGGGCTCCTCGGTGGCGCAGGTCGCCTCCACACTGGTGGTCATCATCTCCGGTATCGTGATCGACAGCCTGATGTTCCGCGGCGCCAGGACCCTGCCGTCACACTGGGGTCGGATTCCCGATCGCGCCCAGTACGCCCTGTTTGCGCTGCCCATCGCCTTTACCTGGTTGATGGGGCTGATGGGCTATGTGCGCTCCTCGGTCAAGACCCACTGGCATGTCTATACGGTGATGCAGGATAACTCGCCAGATAACTTCATCCCGACCATCGGTTATGCCGGCAATATGATCACCATCGTGACCGTGCTGTTCCTGCTGTTCGTCCTGTTCATGTTCTGGATCGCCAATCTCGGCAGCAGCAGACAGCCGGTGCCTGTTCGCGCGGCGGCGATGGAGGGAGTGGCATGAGTGTATTGATCAAGACAGTGGGTTTCAGCCTTGGGCTGACCCTGGTGTTTACCGGCGTGGCCAATATGCTGCCCCAGGTAGAGGGCGACGCACCGGTGGATGTCAAGGTGGATCTCAGTGCGTTGACCATGGATGACTTTGTCGCCATGGGCGAGGATCTGTTCAACAACAAGGGCACTTGCACACTCTGCCACAAACCGGCACCCCTGGGTCGGGCACCGGATGTGCAGGGCACAAACATGGTCGCCATTACGACGGAACGGCTGGCCGATGAGCGCTACCAGGGCAAGGCGACCGATGCGGCTTCCTATATCCTGGAGTCGATGCTCGAACCAAGCGCCTACGTGGTAGCCGGCTGGGGCAAGAAGGGAAGTGATGACGCCGAGTCGCCCATGCCGGCCGTCGATAAGGCACCGATCCAGCTGAGCGACATCGAGGTGGACGCCATTATCGCCTATCTGCAGGCGAAGGACGGAAACGAGGTCACGGTAGTGCTGCCCTCACCCGATGCGGCGGCGGAAGTGGCGAAAAGTGACGCCGCTCCGGGAGGGGCTGGCGCCGCACCGGCGCCGGCAGCCAGCGGGGAAGAGGCAGTGGCCAAGTATACCTGCACGGCATGCCATGCCCTGGACAATGACGATACCCTGGTGGGGCCGGGTCTGGGCCACGTGGGTGCCCGTCTGAACGAAGGAGAGATCCGGCAGAGTATTATCGATCCCAATGCGGTGATCGCGGAGGGCTTCCCCGCTGCCATGCCGGGTGATTTTGCGGAAAAGATGACGGTCAGGGAGTTGGAGATGATCGTGAAGTTGTTGGCGGAGAAGAAACAGTGAATGCAATCAGAATCCCTGCCTTTTGGCAGGCCGTGCTGGTCATGATCGGCGCCTATCTACTGTTCGATAATATTTTTGTCCTGATCAATCTGCTGACCGGCGAAGCGCACTCGGCACTGATGCCGAAGACGCTGATGGTGCAGTACATGGTGATCACCGTGATTGCCGTGCTGCTCTATTTCGCCTTTGATGACAGTCGCTGGGTTGAATTCAAGGCGCCGATACTTTCCACCTTGCGTGATGACGGCAAGGCGCTGGTGCGCTGGTCGTTGCTGTTGCTGGTCCCGGCCATTGTCGGCTATACCGTATATGGAATGGTGTTGCCCACCAGTGATGCCCCCGTGGAGTTGCGCCAGGTGCATCCGGCGCCGCCGGCGTCGGTCAAGGTGTTCAACAAGACCTTTGACCTGGGGACACTGGAAAACCCGGTGAGGGAAGAGATCCTCCAGACCCTGGCCCGGGATGAAGAGGCGGGATGGGAGAAATATCAGGCGGCGGTCACCGCCGGCCGGGATGTCTATTACCAGAACTGCTTCTACTGTCATGGCGATCTGCTGGATGGCAAGGGACACTATGCGGCCGGATTCAATCCGCAGCCGATCAATTTCCAGGACGCCACCATTATTCCCCAGTTGCAGGAGTCCTTCCTGTTCTGGCGTATCACCACGGGTGGACCGGGCCTGCCGAAAGAGGGTACGCCATGGAACTCGGCCATGCCGGTATGGCATGAGATGCTCAAGGAGCAGGATGTCTGGAACGTCATCACCTTCCTGTTTGATTACAACGGCCAGGTGCCGCGTATCTGGGATCCGGCGGTTTCAAAGACCGTTACCGGGATGAAGGACAAGGTGCTGGCAAAGCGGGCGGGCATAAAGGGCAAGGAGCTCTACCAATTCCGCTGCGAGGTGTGCCATGGCGAGCAGGGCATGGGTGATGGTATCGCGGCGGAGCGTATGTACCCCAAGCCCCGCGACTTCAGTCTGGCCCTGTTCAAGTACAAGACGACGCCCGGCACCACCCTGCCCAGGGATGAGGATCTGTTTGACACGATCAAATACGGCCTGCCCGGAACCGGCATGCCCGGCTGGGGCTCGATGATGACGGATGATCAGATCCGCAGCCTGTTGCCGGTGATCAAGGGCTTTGATTTCACCTCGGCCTGGCCGCCGGAGGGCGCCGATGAAGCAGCGTTCGATGACGAGGGCCGCTATACGAAAAGCGATTTCCGGGTGATCACCGACCAGGAACCGCAGGAGGGACAGATCACCTATTCCGAAGAGTCCCTGGCCAAGGGCAAGGTTGCCTTCGAAAAGTCCTGTTCCGAGTGCCACGGCAATACTGGGCGGGGTAACATCATGTCCGGCAAGCAGTTGCAGGATGACTGGGGCAACCGCATCTGGCCGCGTGACCTGACCAAGCCCTGGACCTGGCGGGCTACCGAGGCACGGGTGAAAGGCGAGAAGTCACGCGAGACCACCATCCGCAATATCTACACCCGGCTCTCCATTGGTATTCCCGGCACCCCGATGCCTGCGCATCGCGCGGTGGAAGAGGGCAACAAGGACCCGGTGAGCCTGGAGGACCGCTGGCATATCGCCAACTATGTCTACAGTCTGCGTGAAACCACGGTACAGCCGAAGGATGGTCCGGTGGTGGCGGGCATGAAGGTGGCAGGTGGCGTGCCGGCCACGCTGGACGATCAGCGCTGGTCGGAGGCGCCGGCGGTCACGCTGCAGCTGGTGCCCAATATCATCAAAGCCGATCGTCTGTTCACCCCACTGAATGATGCGGTGACAGTGCGGGCGCTCTACGACGACAAGGAGATCGCCTTCCTGCTGGAGATGGATGACCGCACCGAGAGCCGTCCGGGTATCGAGTATTTCACCGAGCTGCAGGACGAGAATCTTGAAATGCACCCGGATGCCTTCGCCATCCAGTTCCCCCGTGAGGATGGGTACCTCTCCGCGCCCATGGTGGAGAAACCGCTCTATCGGCACGGCGACGCCAAGCGCAATACCACCATCTGGTACTGGAACGCGGGCAGCGTGGAACCGGCGCGGGATGCCGTGGGCATGCTCCTGGAGGGCAGTGGGCCGGATAAAAAGCTGAAACCGCGTGATGCCGATGGTTCGTTCACGGCGCAAGGTGCCTGGCAGGACGGCAAGTGGCGTGTGCTGATGAAGCGGCCCAGGGATGCGGGGAATGGCGACATGGTATTCCAGGAAGGGCAGTTCATGCCGGTCTCGTTCGCCAACTGGGATGGCAGCAACGGGGAGGTGGGGTCAAAGCACACCCTGAGTACCTGGTACTGGCTGTTCCTGCCGCCGGAGATGGATGTCTACAAGGTTTATGGACTGCCCATCGGTATTGCCCTGTTGATTTTTCTCGCCGGACTTTGGTTGGTATCGGTACAGCGCAAGAAGCGCTGAGAGCCCGCGCGGGGTGGGCACGTTTGTTGTGCCTGACCCGTGACTGGTTACTGTATCCAGATGTAGGATGCCGGTGAGGCACGAACCGCATCAATTTCGATGCCCACAACCGATGCGGTTCGCAAGCTCACCAGCATCCTACGGAACGGAACGGTTTTTGAGCCCAGTTGGTAGGGTGGATAAGCCGGTAGGCGCATCCACCGTAGCACTGATATATCTCGCAGAGACGCCAAGAGCGCAAAGAAAACTCGCTATCAATCTTGGCGCTCTTGGCGTCTCTGCGAGAGTATTCTTTAATAATCCGGGGAACTGATTTTATTCCACGGACGCAGGTCGGATTAGTTGGTGGATGCGCCTACCGGCTTATCCATCCTACATTTGCTGGCTATTGCACCCGTAACGGTCCCGTTGTATCGACACGGCACACGGATGACCGCATCAATGACAGGAGATGAATCATGTGGGGGTTGAATGAACCGCGTGGGCAGAAAAAGCGTGCTCGCCCTACACTGCCGTTGATCGTGCTTTTTATCTCGTTCTGGAGCGCCACGGTAATGGCGGAGGGTTTCCCCTCGGCCCAAGACGCACCGCAGATCAGCGAGGCTCCCGTCGGCGGTGATTTCCAGCTCGACTCCAGTCGCGGACCCATCGCCCTGAAGGATTTCCGCGACCAGGTGGTGCTGCTCTACTTCGGCTACACCAAGTGCCCGGATGTCTGCCCCACCTCGCTCTCTATCATGACCCAGGTGCTGAATGGTCTGGACGAGGCCGAATTGTCCCAGGTGCAGGGACTGTTTGTCAGTGTCGATCCGGAGCGTGACACCTTTGCCGTGCTGGATGAGTATGCCGACTATTTCCATGAGAAAATTACCGGCATCACCGGAAGTCCGGAGGCAGTGGCGCAGGTTGCGGCACAATACGGTGCCCGCTATTACCAGGTGGAGCTGGAGGGCTCATCCTTCGGCTATGCGGTAAACCACTCGTCGGTGATCTATCTGGTCTCCCGGCAGGGCATCCTGCGATTTATCTTTCCCCACGCCACCCCGTCCCCGGTGATCCTCGAAGCGGTCCGTTATCTGCTCGCCAACGAGTGACGCTGTTCGTGCTCCATCCTGAAAACCGATCATAGGGCGCCCCGTGGGCGCCGTCGGCGGGCACGGCCCGCCCTATGGGTGGTACCGGTAACGGGGGAACAGCGCGGCCGCCTCTTTCCGAACCACTGATCCACACGGATGAACACAGATTGTATTAAGGGCTCGCATCGACGCAGCAGGTGGGCACAAAAATTGTGCTGTTCTGTAGGATGCTGGTGAGCTTGCGAACCGCATCGGTCGCAGGCACTGAAATTGATGCGGTTCGTGCCTCACCAGCATCCTACCTCAGCCCCGTGGCCTGGATGAAGCCTTGTAGGGTGGGCGCGGTTTTGTGCCCACGCGGATGACCGCCTCTTCCAGAACACCAGCGCTGTATTCCACGATTCCCGTTGTTTGAACAAAATGAACTTTCCGGTTTTTACATCCCTGCACATGGAACAGTTCATTCAATCCCACACCCAAAAAATATTGATCAGAATCATCGCGTAGCATATAACAACTTGATTAATAACAAAAATAATTACCACAAAAAATGTGGCCTGAAAACTGCAAAACACTAAGCGCGTTTCAGACCGTCGGTTTATTAAAAAGTTCAGGTGCGATGGTTCGCAGCTGAAATAACCGGCAAAGCAATAATTGACCTGGAGGAATTCCAATGGGTGTACGAGTCACGAACGGGCGTGCTCTCCTGGCCGCGGTGATGGGGCTGGGTGTGGCAGTGAGCGCGCAAGCGGGCGAGTATCCGGATATCGGTCCCCTGCCTGCATTGAAAGTGGATGCGGCCAAGGCCGAACTGGGTAAGCGGCTGTTCTTCGACAAGCGGCTTTCCGGTGATGCCGGTATCGCCTGTTCCACCTGCCACGCGCCGGAAAACGGCTTTGGCAGCAAGGAGGCGCTGTCGCCGGGCTATCCCGGTAACGGCAACTTCCGTAACGCGCCGAGCGTGATCAACACGGCCTACAAGAAGGTGTGGCTGCATGACGGCCGCATCGGCACCGACCTGAATGATGTGACCCGTGAGATGATCACCGAGGATTACATCATGAACATGGACATGCGCATCATGCAGGAGCGGTTGAAGCAGGATCCGGTCTATGTGGAGATGTTCAAGGCGGCCGGAAAGAACGAGCCGAGCAACGGCGGCGCCCGCAGCATGATCCCCGAGTACCTGAAGAGCCTGACCTCGCGGAATGCGCCCTTCGACAGCGGCAAGCTGTCCGCTTCCGCCAAGAGTGGCATGGCCCTGTTCAAGGACAAGGCGGGCTGTATCCAGTGCCACAATGGCCCGCTGCTCAGCGACCAGAAACCGCACAACACCGGCGTGCCGGAGAACCTCGACGTGTTCCTGGACCCGATGAACCACCAGGCCTTTGTCGCCTTCACCATGTTCCAGGGCATTCCCAACTATATGGCGCTCAAGCGCGATCCGGGCTACCTCAACATCACCCTGGATCCGAAGGACATGGGCAAGTTCATCACCCCCAGCCTGCGTGAACTGAAGTACACCGCGCCCTACATGCACAACGGCACCCTCAACACCCTGGCCGAGGTGGTGGAGTTTTACAACCAGGGCGGCGGCAAGGACCGCAACAAGAGCCCGCTGCTGAAACCGTTGCAGCTGAGCAAGGCGGAAAAGAAGGACCTGGTGGCCTTCCTGGAGGCCCTCTCCGGCGATCAGCTCACCAGCGACCAGTATGTCTGGAAGGGTGAGTATCCGGCTGAGTATCCGGCCATCGACAACTGGACCCAGGTCCGTAACTGAGTTGAGGAGAGAGTCATGAGAAAGATGAAATTTGCTCCTACCTTGGTGGCCGCCGCTGTATCGACCGTGCTATTGGCCGGTTGTAATGCCCAGGCCAGCAAGCAGGAGGCCGCTACGATGGCGCCGGTGGGCAAGGCGATGCTCGCCAAGAGTGAACAGGCGGCCTTCGCGCCCCTGGCGCCGCTCGGCCCGCCGCCCCAGGCAGCGGATAACCTGACCACGCCGGACAAGGCTGAGTTGGGCAAACTGCTGTTCTTCGATCCCCGGGTGGGCGGTGACGCCTCCACCGGTTGTTCCACCTGTCATGAACCGGAGCAGGGCTGGGCCTGGGCGGAAGACTTCTCCCGCGGCTATCCCGGCACCGTGCACTGGCGCAACAGCCAGACCATTATCAACAGCGCCTACTATCCCCGCCTGTTCTGGGCCGGTTCCGCCAGTTCTCTGGAGAAACAGGCCAAGTCCGCCGCCACTGGTGGCGTGGCCGGCAACGGCGAGAGCGACATCATGGAGGCGCGTCTGGCGTTGATTCCCGAGTACCGCAAACGCTTCAAGGATGTGTTCGGTGACGAATGGCCGCTGATCGAGAACGTCTGGCGGGCCATCGCGGCCTACGAGACCACCCTGGTACAGCGCGACACCCCGCTGGACAAATACCTGCAGGGCGACAAGGCGGCATTGAGCGCGGAGCAGGTGCGTGGCAAGGCGCTGTTCGAGGGCAAAGCGGGTTGTATCCAGTGCCATAACGGTGCCATGGCATCGGATATGGATTATCACAACATCGGCGTGCCGGCCAACAAACGTTGGGAAGAGGATGGGTTGGCGCAGATCACCTTCCGTTACGAGCAGTACGCCAAGGGCCAGACCGAGGAGGGGTACCGCACCGCCAAGTCGGATTGGGGCTTCTACTACCGCAGCAAGAACAAGTGGGACAAGGGCAAGTTCCGTACGCCCTCCCTGCGTTATACCGCCCATACCGCGCCCTACATGCACAACGGTATCCTCTACACGCTGGAGGATGTGGTCGAGTTCTATAACCGGGGCGGCTTCGATGAAGAGGGTCGCACCACCCAGTTCGCCGAGAACAAGTCCAAGTTGATCAAGCCCCTGGGTCTGACCGATCAGGAGAAGGCGGATCTGGTGGCATTCCTGGAGTCCTTCTCGGGTGATCCTATCACCACCGAGAAGCCCGCGCTGCCCGAATACGCGCCACTGTTTACGCGTGCCGAGCTCGAAGCGGCACAGGAGGCAAAGTAATGTCTGAATTAATCAAAAAAGACGAGACAGCCGCCGGGCACGCCCAGTGCATGCTCAACCGCCGTCAGTTTCTGATGTACACCGGCACCACGGCGGCCGCGGTCAGTACCATCTCACTCAACCTGTTTCCGGGCGAGGCCCATGCCAAGGCCCGGGTGGTGGGTTATCCGCGTCAGCACATCGGCAAACTGAGCCAGCTGAAGGAGAACACGCCGCTGGATTTCAACTATCCCGACAAGAACCAGAACTCCCAGTGCTTCGTGGTCAAGATGGATGGGGCCAAAGCGGGCGGCGGTATCGGTCCGCAGCGCGATGTGGTGGCGTTCAGTTATCTCTGTACCCATCAGGGCGGATTCATGAATGGCAAGTATCAGGCGGTCGGTGAGCACCGTGTACTGGGCCAGTGCCCGCTGCACCTCTCCACCTACGACCTGACCCGCCACGGCATCATCGTCTCGGGCCAGGCCTACCAGAGCATTCCCCAGGTACTGCTGGAACTGGATGGCGATGACATCTACGCCGTCGGTGTCATGGGTCTGCTGTTTGGCCGTAATCAAAACCTGATGGAATCCCAGGAGTCATAATCATGTCTAGCAAGTACTATCTTCCCGAGGACAAGACGCCTCTGCCTCCGGTGAACGCGGAGGTGCTGACCACCTGCTGCGACTACTGCATCGTGGCCTGCGGCTACAAGGTCTACCGCTGGCCGGTGGGTACCCCGGATGGCGGTGACCAGGCGCATGAGAACGCCCTGAAGGTGAGCTTCCCGTCCGGCCCGCTGCAGGCCTGGGTAGCCCCCACCCAGCACAACGTGGTGATGCATGACGGTCGTCCGCACAATGTGGTGATCATTCCGGACAAGGATGCCAAGGCGGTCAACCTGGCCGGTGACTCCTCCATTCGCGGCGGTTGCCTGGCCGAGAAGGTCTACAACCCGGATAAACCGACCAAGGATCGGTTGATGTCGCCGATGATTCGCATCAACGGCACCCTGCAGCCGGTCTCCTGGGACATGGCCCTGGATGTGGCCACCGAGGTGATGAAGCATGTGGTGAACAAGCATGGTGTCAATGCCTACGGCATGAAGACCTATTCCTACCAGTACATCGAGAACACCTATGCCATCAAGAAGTTTGCGCTTCGCCACATGAAGACGCCCAACTTCACCTACCACGACACGCCGGCTGATGTAACCTCCACGCCGGGATTCCGTGACGCCGGTTTCGATAACTTCGGTCCCTCCTACCAGGATTGGAGTTCGGCCGAGTCGCTGATGATCTGTGGTACCGATCCCTACGAGACCAAGACCATCCTGTTCACCCAATATATCAAACCGGCGATCGATGCCGGGCAGAAGACGGTCTGGATCAACGTGCGTGAAACCGCCGGCATCGCCTATGCCAAGAGCCGCGGCAACGCCCTGTTCCTGCAGATCGACCCCGGCACCGACGTGCCGGTTATGGGGGCCATCGCCCGGGTCATCCTGGAGAACGGCTGGGAGGACAAGGCGTGGATCGAGAAATGGGTCAACAACAAGTGGGAGTCCGACTCCGGCTTTGGCCAGGGCACCCGCAATACCCCCTGGCAGTGGCGTACGACCTGGGGCAAATTCCAGACCAAGGGCTTCGAGGACTACAAGAAGTGGAACCTGGCGCAGAAAGAGTATGATCCCAAGGTCGCGGCCCAGATCGCCAATATCGATCCCGCCGATATCTACAAGGCGGCGGAGATGTTGGCCAAGCCGAAGGCGGACGGCAGCCGGATGAAGACCTCGTTCGCTATCGAGAAGGGATTCTACTGGTCCAACAATACCGGCAATACCAATGTAGTGAGTTCATTGGCGACCATTTGTGGCGCAGGTGGCCGGCCGGGTCAGGTTGTCGGTCGTCTGGGTGGCCACCAGCGTGGCGGTACCGGCGGTGGTAGCTATCCGCGCAACAAGTCGGCCCAGAAGCGTCCGGGCCGTCGGCGTCAGGCGCTGGACTGTGACCGCTACTTCTACTCCGGTCATACCCGCTTTGCCCATGTCATCGGCACCACCTGGATCCAGTCCATGTGCGGATCGGGCGGTCTCAACGCCAAGTTCGAGGAACTGGTCACCAACAATCCGAACCAGGTCCGATCCTTCGACAAGCAGGAGATCATCGATACCCTGAAGGCGCGTGCCGATTCCGGTGGTACCGTGGTGCTCAACCAGGAGATCTACCTGCGTGATCCGATCGGCTCCCGCTTCGCGGATATCGTGCTGCCGGCGGCCACCTGGGGCGAGTCGGACTTCATCCGCGCCAACGGTGAGCGTCGCCTGCGGCTCTACTCCAAGTTCTACGACGCCCCGGGCGATGCCAAGCCGGACTGGTGGATCATGGCGGAACTCGGCAAACGCATGGGCTTCGACGGTTTTGACTGGAAGGACGCCAATCAGGTGTGCGAGGAGTCTTCCCGTTACAGCCGCGGCAACCGCAAGGCCTACCACATGATCAAGGTGGCCGCCCATGCGGAGGGCAAGACCCTGCATGAGAAGTTGCGTGAGTTGGGCACCACCGGTATCCAGGGACCGACCTTCTACAACTACAAAACCGGCGAGCTGCTGGGTACCAAACGTCTGCACGATACCACTGTGACAGAAGATCAGATGGTAGCCGAGGGGCGGACAACCGGTGCCAACATGGTGAACAAGAAGGGCACGCACTTCAATTCACAGACCGGCAAGGTGAACATCCAGAAACATCCGTGGGATCTGTTCTCCGATTACTGGGAGTGGATGAAACCGAAAGAGGACGAACTTTGGCACACTAATGGCCGCATCAACGAAGTCTGGCAGTCCGGCTTTGATGACGTGGACCGGCGGGCCTATATTGCCCAGCGCTGGCCGGAGAACTGGACCGAGATCCACCCGGATGATGCCGCCGCACGCGGTATCGAGTCGGGCGATCAACTGCTCCTGTTTTCCGACCGGGTGCCGAACTTCCGCCAGACCATCAAGGGCGTGCACGGCGCTGACTTCAACTTCGCCGAGCTGCTGAAAAACGGCTGGATCGAGCTGAACAAAGCGGCGGTAACCGCGGTTGCCATTGTGACGCCGCATGTGAAGAAGGGGACCATGTACTCTTACTTCATCAATACCAGCCAGCCCAGTAATGCGTTGCAGGGTCGCGTGCCTGACCAGATCAGCGGCAACTACAACTACAAGATGGGTGTGGCCCGGGTGAAGAAGATCGGCGAGTCGAAGTACAAGAGCGAGTTCCGCTCCATGTCCTTCGCGCCTCGCAATATCGTCTGATCCGGCGTGTTATCAACCTAGGATACAGGGGCGGCCTTTGGGTCGCCCCTTGTACTCTGTCAAGATGATATTGACATCAATATCATCTTGACAGAGTACCTGTACATGGCGTCGTTGTTCCGCTTGTCATGGTGAAGTCCGCCGTGAAAAGAGGAACCAAAAAGGAGGTGAAACCGATGCTGCCAAGTCCCTGTTTAACCCTGTGCAGGTCAAGTGATGCCGGTTGTGCCGACATCGGAAGCGGTATGATACAGGCGGAATCCTGTCCGCTGAATGCCATCTGTCCCTACGGTGGGCGTGCTTCCGAAGGCGAGGCGCTGCACGTGGTGCGCCAGGGCCTGCAATTTTCTCCCGACACGGTTTATGTGGTTCGCAGCGGCTGTATCCGGATCAGCGAGCGGTCCGGCGATCTGGAGTGGGCCAGCTTCCGCCTGCCTGGCGAGCTGTTCGGTACCCGCAGCCTGTTCAATAACGACATGAAACGCGCACGCGCCATGGCGACGATGGACTGCCAGTTGTGCCGACTGCCCCGCCGCCTGCTGCTTGGCCGCTCGCAGGACAACCTGCAGGCGATCCAATCCATCGGTCAGGCATTTGCCTCCGAGCAGGCGCTGCTCCAGGCGTCGTTATACCGCCACCGGATGCACAGTGACGCCCGGGTGGCCGATTTTCTGCTGGAGATGTGCCGGCGGCTGCCGGAGATGGACAAAGGCGCGGCGCCGCGAGTTGAGCTGAGAATGAGCCGCAGCGATATCGCCTGTCATCTCGGCATGGCCCAGGAGACCCTCAGCCGGGTGTTGAAGCGCCTGATCGATGCGCGGCTGATCGAGGTTAAGGGACGCGGGATAGCCCTGCTGGATATGGCCGAACTGCGCTATCTTGCCGTTTCCGGCAAGGAGTATGTGTCCCGGTTGTGATGTCAGGGACCAGGGAACAGGTTGGAGACAATGCCCCCGGATTCCGCCCCTATGGGTCGGTGCGCTTGCCTGGCTCCCGTGGATCGGGCTCCATCCAGGCGACCAGTTAATCCGACCTGCATCCGAGGAATAAAATCGGTACCCAGGATTAAAGTTCAGGGCTACAAAGAATACGCTCGCAATGACGCCAAGATGCATGGTTTATTTTCTTCGTGCCCTTTGCTCCCAAAGGCGACATTTGAAAATCTATTCCGAAGAGGCTACTAACGACCTACTCCGGGCAGCTCGGCGTCCGGTCGGCGTGGACGGCGCGGGCCACGTCGGCCACCTCGTCGGCCAGCCGGGCAATCGCCTGCTGGTGGCCCTGCACCAGCGCGTCGTAGCCCGGCCCGACCGGTTCGCTCAACCGGCTGGTGCAGGTCACCGCTGCGCCGCCCTTGAGCGAGCGCACGCTCCATACCGCATCGATCAGCGCAGCCTGGCCAGCGATCGAATCGAAACGGCGCAGGTCCAGCTTGATCCGCAACCGTGACTGGTCGCTGCCCGGCAGGCCGCTGAGGTCCTGCGAGCCCAACGCATCGGCTAGGTGCGCGGCCAGTGCGGCGTGCACCTCGTTGGCCAGTGGTGCGATCCAGCGTTCGCCGTTGAGCACGACCACATCCTGGCCGCCCTGCCGGATCACCAGTTGTGGCACGTCGACCTGGGCCGGCACGCCGACCGGCAGCAGTTCGAACGGCACCGGCACGGCCACGTCCGACGCCGATCCAGTCGCTACCGGCACCAGCGTGTAGTAGTTTATCGGTGGCGAGGCGCAGGCCGCCAGGCCAAGAGTCAGTGCGCCAATCACAAGAAACGATTGCCAACGCGGAATCATGGCTTGCTCCTTGGTGAGGCTGCCGGCGGGATCGGCGCGGGATCGTCGCGGCGGCCGCGGATCAGCGCCTCCGGGTGGCCGCTGAGGTAGTCGGACAAGGCCCGCAGCGACCGTGCCATGCGCTCGAGTTCCTGCAGGGTACCGCCCAGGTTATGCCGTAGCGGCGAATCGGCGGATAGCGCGTTTCCGGCCGTGCCCAGGGTCTGCTTGAACTCCGGCAGCACCTCTTCGTTGAGCTGTTTCAGCGTCTGATCCAGATCGGCCAGCGAGTGGTCCAGGTTCTGTCCGATGCTGTCGAACGGTACCTTCTGCAGCTTGGTGACGATGTCGGCCAACTGCTCCTGCAGCTTGTCGAAGCTGCCCGGCGCGGTCGGTATCTCCAGTGGCGTGGCGCTGGTGTTGAAGTCCACCTTGTCCGCCTTCGGGATGAAGTCCATGGCGATGTACAGCTGCCCGGTAAGCAGGTTGCCGGTGCGTGCCTGCGCGCGCAGGCCGTCACTGACCAGGGTCCGCATTATCTGCCCGAGGTCGGCATCACCGCCCTGGGCGCGCGCCAGTTCGACCAGCTTGTCGTAGGCATGCCCCAGCCGCTGCGGATAGATCACCGCGCCCACCGTCACCGGAAAGCGCTCGGCCTGCTCGTCATAATCCAGATTGATCGAGACCACTTTGCCGATGTCGATACCGAAAAATTCCACCGGTGCGTCCACCGCCAACCCGCGCAGCGATTGGTTGAATCGCATGCGGATGTAGCGTGGCGGACCGTCCGGCGGCGCCAGGGCGGCGACCTGGTCGTTAAACAGCCGGTAGCTGGCATCTTCGGGCGCCGGCGTGCTCGGGTGCGGGCCGGGCGGTTCCTGGAACGCCACGCCACCGGCGAACACCGTCGCCAGCGATTGCGAATTGAGCTTGAGCCCGTTGGCGCCGAGCGACAGGTCGACCCCGCTGGCGTTCCAGAAGCGCGACACGGTGGTTACGTAGCGGTCATGGGGTCCGTCCACGAAGATCCGCAGCGAGACGCTCTTGCCGTCCGGATTCAACTGGTAGGACACCACGCGGCCCACCTGGATTCGCCGGTAGTACACCGGCGAGCCAATATCCAGCGAGCCGAGGTCGCCGCTGTGCAGCACGAAACTCTTGCCCGGCGCCCCATGCAGCACCGCCGGCGGGGTCTCCAGGCCCTGGAACTGGTATTTCTCCTGGTTGGAGTTGCCCACGTCGGCACCGATGAAGGTGCCCGACAACAGGGTATCCACGCCGGAGATGCCACCCAGACCGATGCGCGGACGGACCACCCAATAGCGTGCGTCGTAGGTGGCGAAGCCGGCGGCACTCTTTTCCAGCGCCACCTCCACCCGCACCTTGCGGCGGTCTTCGCTCAGGCTGATCCGGGTGACCTTGCCGATCACCACGCTCTTGTACTTCACCGGGGTTTTGCCCGCCTCCAGCCCCTCGGCGGTAGTGAAGGTGATGCTGATTTGCGGCCCGGCCTGCAGCCAGTTGTTGACCACCAGCGACAGCCCGACCAGCGCGGCGAGCACCGGCACCACCCAGATCAGCGAGACGTTGATGTGCCGGTGCTGCACGACCGGCTCAGGAAGATCCTCCGCCGGCGGCGGGTTCGAATTCGGTGGATCAGTCATGATTCTTCCTGGCGTCCCACAGCAGACGCGGGTCGAAGCTCATCGAAGCAAACATGGTTAGTATCACGGTGAGCCCGAAAAATACCACGCCGGGCAGCGGCTCGACCCGGCTCAACACGTCGAAGCGCACCAGTGCGGTCAGCAGCGCTACCACGAACACATCCAGCATCGACCAGTAGCCGATCAAGTCGACCAGGCGATACAGCGCGGCGCGCTGGTGCATCGCCCAGTCACTGTCGCGGCGGGTGCTGACCAGCAGCAGCGCCAGCACGAAGAATTTCAGCACCGGCACAACGATGCTGGCGGCGAACACGATCAACGCGAGGCTGGGAGAGCCCTGCATCCACAGCTCCACCACACCGCTGATGATGGTGTTGTCGTCCACGTCGCCGACATTGACGGTACGCATGATCGGCAACACGTTGGCCGGTATGTAGAGGATGAAGGCGGCAATCAACAGCGCCCAGGTGCGCATGAAGCTGGCTGTCTTGCGCCGACGCAGACCCGACCCGCATCGTGGACACGCTGCGGGCGAGAAGTTCGGCTCGCGGCACACCAGGCCGCAGACGTGGCAGGCGATCAGGCCCAGCTCATGCGCGCGCGGCAAAGCACTCATTGCGCACTCCCTTCCGCGGTGTCGTCCCACAGCCGCCGCAGGTCGATGCCGGAGAACGCGGTGATCAGCAGGGTGAGCGCGCCATAGGCATAGATGCCCGGCTCCGGCATCACGTCGAAATAGGTGCGCGCCTTGACGATCGCCACCAATGCGCCCAGCACGAACACCTCGCTCATGGTCCAGGGTTGCAGATAATGTAATGCCACCATCATCCGGCCAAAGCCGGGCGCTCGGCGACCCCTGCGCGCGAACGCCAGCAGCCAGCCAAGCATCAGCATCTTGTTCAGTGGAAAGAAGAACAGCGTGGCGGCTACCACCATCGCCACTAGCTGGGCGCCGTGCTGCCACATCGCGATAATCATGCCCCATAGCGTTGCGCTGTTCTGCTCGGCGCCGAGCCCCAAGGTGACGATCGGCCACACGTTGGCGATCAGAAAGAGGATCAGCGCGGCGACCGCCAGCGCCAGCATGCCGTCGATGTCCACAGCGTGGTGTCGCGCCTGCACCGCGTCGCAACACGGGCAGCGGATTACCTGGTTGAGCCGCGGCTCCCGCTGCCGGTAGACCGTATCGCAGTACTCGCAGATACCGATCCCCTGCGCTCCAGGCGCAGGCCCAGGCCCAGGCGGGGCAGGCTTGCATCGGGCCGACGTACTCATCGGTGGATTCTCGCAAGTCCGGGACCCTCGCGCTGGAAATTGTTCCGATCACACGTTGTTTGCATGGTCTTGATGCCCGCCCTTGATAGGCTCGGCGGTGTTCCAAATCTGGATTCCAGCCCCATGGAGAAACGCGTGAACGCCGTCACCAGCCAAGCGCATGTATTCGAGGCCGACCCGGCCACCTTCGACACCGGGGTGCTGCAAGCTTCGCTGAGCACGCCGGTACTGCTCGACTTCTCGGCCAGCTGGTGCGGATCGTGCAAGACACTGGGTCCGCTGCTTAAAAATTGGCGACCGGGTATAGCGGCGCGTTCCGCATGGGCAGGGTCGAGGTGGACAAGTACCAGGAGCTGGTCGGGATGTTCGGGCTGAAGTCCCACCGGCCTGAATGGCCCGGCATCGTAGGAGCGACCACGGGAAGTTCGCGCTGCGTGTCGTAAGGAATGGGTTCCGCCAGACTTACCATACGCTACCACAACCTGCCCCTGGACCTGTCCGATGCGCACCTCTACCTTTTGCCGCTTGCTGAACCTGTGGACGTCTTGAATATAGGTCAGGCTGGTAATAAAGGCAATTGACGGCCGTCCATTCGAACAGGGGATGATCGTCGGATATCGGAGGGATATAGCCTTTTTTGTATTTCTGGGCAGGGTATCTTTCAGGGGTATCGACGCGAAATACAAGCCACCGAAATTACAAGCCTTTTCAGGCTTGTTTGCCATCGAGTCGGAGTAGGGATCGTCTTTGTCTCCAGCATGCGATCACCCATGATTGGCTGGTAGCAAGGAAAGGTACTGTACGTGAACTGACGACGGACTGTGGGGGCGACCATCCAGCGAGAGACTGCAGGTCTGTACAAATCAGCTTTCAGGGTTAAATTCCGTGGTCTTGCTCAGCGTGGCGATGATCGCGCACTGTTCCTGACCGGAGCCGTTTTTCCTGCAGGCGTTGATCAGTCTGGACAGTTCACGCTGGATGGCGTTCAGATCGTCGATGCGTTGTTGTATGACCGCGTGTTTGTGTTCCGCAATTGCGCGCGCCTCGTCGCAATTCCTGGCGTTCAGGGACAACAGGTCGGTGATTTCGTTGAGGCTGAAGCCGAGTTCCTGGGCCCGTTTGACGAAGCGAATGGTCTCCGCCAGGGAAGCCGGGTAACGCCGGTAGCCTTGGGCGGGTTTAAGCGGCTCCCTGATCAGGCCGATACGTTGGTAGTAACGGACGGTTTCGACGTTGACGCCGGCGGCCTTTGCCAGATGACCGATGGTCAGACCCGGATCGGTCCGGCCGGTTGTGCTGTTCGTGTTCAAAGTGTCATCTCCTTCGGGTTAGGGCCTGTCACCATATAACCTGATTATCCATCCTACTCAGCTATGGTCGGATACCGTTAGATCGTAGGTCGGATTAGCGCAGCGTAATCCGACGATCAAGCCCGATCTGTCGGGTTACGCCTTGGGCTAACGCTACCTACAACTATAAACCTTATTTCAACCGCCAAGAACGCAAAGAACACGAAGGAAAGCACCAACGTGTATTCTCCCGGCCCTTCACCTGTCGAGTGGCCAGGACCTGCAGGTAAGTCATTGTATCTCTTTGCGTTATTCGCGGTTGAATCGAGGAATTCAGGTTTACCTGATACCCGCCCAGCTCAGCCATCAGATCGCAGCTCGGATTAGGACGTAGGATGGGTGGAGCGCCTCCATGAACTCTCCGCCGGCTCCTTCTCCGGCGCGCAACCCATCGCACACCCGCATCCGCATCCGAAGATGGGTTACGGCGCGCCCGACCACCGCGAACAGCCGTCAACAAGGGTGCCGCGCCTCCACCCATCCTACATGCGTGGTCACCGGTATGTGTGGGTAAAGGGTAGGGCAAGGCAGGCCAATCACTCCGTGAGTAGTTACGTTTGAACAAAACATACACTCCTGCTTTTTGCTTCCCGGAGCATGGAACAGTTCATTCAGATCGGTGTTTTAAAAAGCTTGATCGAGATCACGTATGGAAATTTGCTCAACAAACCAACCCCGCTATCAATACGATTATTAAAGCTGGCATGGAAACTGCCTGCGCGCCCTCCCGAATTCAGACCGTCGGTTAGTAAAAAGTTCAACCGCGATGTTTCGCAGCTGAAATAACCGGCAAAGCAATAATTGACCTGGAGGAATTCCAATGGGTGTACGAGTCACGAACGGGCGTGCTCTCCTGGCCGCGGTGATGGGGCTGGGTGTGGCAGTGAGCGCGCAAGCGGGCGAGTATCCGGATATCGGTCCCCTGCCTGCATTGAAAGTGGATGCGGCCAAGGCCGAACTGGGTAAGCGGCTGTTCTTCGATAAGCGGCTTTCCGGCGATGCCGGTATCGCCTGTTCCACCTGCCACGTGCCGGAAAACGGCTTTGGCAGCAAGGAGGCGCTGTCGCCAGGCTATCCCGGTAACGGCAACTTCCGTAACGCGCAGAGCGTGATCAACACGGCCTACAAGAAGGTGTGGCTGCATGACGGCCGCATCGGCACCGACCTGAATGATGTGACCCGTGAGATGATCACCGAGGATTACATCATGAACATGGACATGCGCATCATGCAGGAGCGGTTGAAGCAGGATCCGGTCTATGTGGAGATGTTCAAGGCGGCCGGCAAGAACGAGCCGAGCAACGGCGGTGCCCGCAGCATCATCCCCGAGTACCTGAAGAGTCTGACCTCGCGGAATGCGCCCTTCGACAGCGGCAAGATGTCCGCTTCCGCGAAGAGTGGCATGGCCCTGTTCAAGGGCAAGGCGGGCTGCATCCAGTGCCACAATGGCCCGCTGCTCAGCGACCAGAAACCGCACAACACCGGCGTGCCGGAGAACTTCGACGTGTTCCTGGACCCGATGAACCACCAGGCCTTTATCGCCTTCGCCATGTTCCAGGGTATCCCCAACTACATGAACCTGAAGCGCGATCCGGGCTACCTCAACATCACCCTGGATCCGAAGGACATGGGCAAGTTCATCACCCCCAGCCTGCGTGAACTGAAGTACACCGCGCCCTACATGCACAACGGCACCATCAAGATGCTGGCCGAGGTGGTGGAGTTTTACAACCAGGGCGGCGGTAAGGACAGCAACAAGAGCCCGCTGCTGAAACCGTTGCAGCTGAGCAAGGCGGAAAAGAAGGACCTGGTGGCCTTCCTGGAGGCGCTCTCCGGCGATCAGCTCACCAGCGACCAGTATGTCTGGAAGGGTGAGTATCCGGCTGAGTATCCGGCCATCGACAACTGGACCCAGGTCCGTAACTGAGTTGAGGAGAGAGTCATGAGAAAGATGAAATTTGCTCCTACCTTGGTGGCCGCCGCTGTATCGACCGTGCTGCTGGTCGGTAATACTGCCCTGGCCGGCAAGCAGGACGCCACAAAAAGTGAACAGGCGGGACCCGCGCCATTGGCACCGCTCGGCCCGCCACCGATTCCGCCGGATAACCTGCAGTCGGACGCCAAGGCCGAACTGGGAAAGATCCTGTTCTTTGATCCCCGGATCGGCGGCGACGCCTCAACCGCCTGTTCCAGTTGCCATGAGCCGGAGCAGGGCTGGGCCTGGTCCGAGGACCTCTCCCGCGGTTATCCCGGCACCGTGCACTGGCGCAATAGCCAGACCATCGTCAACAGCGCTTACTACGGCCGTGGCTTCTGGGCCGGCTCCGTGCCGTCGCTGGAGAAGCAGGCACCGGCCGCCGCCAAGGGCGGTGTCGCGGGCAACGGCGAGGACGACATCATGGAGGCGCGCCTGGCGTTGATTCCCGAGTACCGCAAACGCTTCAAAGAGGTATTCGGTACCCAGTGGCCGCTGATCCAGGACGTCTGGCGCGCCATGGCAGCCTACGAACGCACCCTGGTGCAGCGCGACACCCCGCTGGACAAATACCTGCAGGGTGACCAGGCGGCACTGAGTGAAGAGCAGGTGCGCGGCAAGGCGCTGTTCGAGGGCAAGGCGGGTTGTATCCAGTGCCACAACGGCGCCCTTGCCTCGGATCAGGACTACCACAACATCGGCGTGCCGGCCAACAAACGTTGGGAAGAGGACGGGCTGGCGCAGATCACCTTCCGCTTCGAGCAGTACGCCAAGGGCCAGACCGAGGAGGGGTACCGCACCGCCAAGTCGGACTGGGGCTTCTACTACCGCAGCAAGAACAAGTGGGACAAGGGCAAGTTCCGTACCCCGTCGCTACGTTATACCGCCCATACCGCGCCCTACATGCACAACGGCATCCTCTACACGCTGGAGGATGTGGTCGAGTTCTATGACCGGGGCGGCTTCGATGAAGAGGGTCGCACCACCCAGTTCGCCGAGAACAAGTCCAAGCTGATCAAGCCCCTGGGCCTGACCGATGAAGAGAAAGCGGATCTGGTGGCATTCCTGGAGTCCTTCTCGGGTGATCCGATCACCACCGAGAAGCCCGTGCTGCCCGAATACGCGCCACTGTTTACGCGTGCCGAGCTCGAAGCCGCACAGGAGGCAAAGTAATGTCTGAATTAATCAAAAAAGACGAGTCAGCCGCCGGGCACGCCCAGTGCATGCTCAACCGCCGTCAGTTTCTGATGTACTCCGGTACCACGGCGGTCGCTGTCAGTACCATCTCACTCAACCTGTTTCCGGGCGAGGCCCAGGCCAAGGCCCGGGTGGTGGGTTATCCCCGTCAGCACATCGGCAAACTGAGCCAGCTGAAGGAGAACACCCCGCTGGATTTCAACTATCCCGACAAGAACCAGAACTCCCAGTGCTTCGTGGTCAAGATGGATGGGGCCAAGGCCGGCGGCGGCATCGGTCCGCAGCGCGATGTGGTGGCGTTCAGCTACCTCTGCACCCATCAGGGAGGTTTCATGAACGGCAAGTATCAGGCGGTGGGCGAGCACCGGGTGCTGGGCCAGTGCCCGCTGCACCTCTCCACCTATGACCTGACCCGTCACGGCATTATCGTCTCGGGCCAGGCCTACCAGAGCATTCCCCAGGTACTGCTGGAGCTGGATGGCGATGACATCTACGCCGTCGGCGTCATGGGTCTGCTGTTTGGCCGTAATCAAAACCTGATGGAATCCCAGGAGTCATAATCATGTCAACCAAGTACTATCTTCCCGAGGACAAGGCGCCGCTGCCTCCCGTGAACGCGGAGGTGCTGACCACCTGCTGCGATTACTGCATCGTGGCCTGCGGCTACAAGGTCTACCGCTGGCCGGTGGGTGCCCCGGATGGCGGACCCCAGGCCCATGAGAACGCCTTCAAAGTCTCGTTCCCGACCGGACCGATGCAGGCCTGGGTGGCCCCCACCCAGCACAACGTGGTGATGCATGACGGTCGTCCGCACAATGTGGTGATCATACCGGACAAGGAGGCCCAGGCGGTCAACCTCACGGGCGACTCTTCCATTCGCGGCGGTTGCATCGCCCAGAAGGTCTACAACCCCAACAAACCGACCCGGGATCGGCTGATGTCGCCGATGATCCGCATCAACGGCACCCTGCAACCGGTCTCCTGGGACATGGCCCTGGATGTGGCCACCGAGGTGATGAAGCACGTGGTGGAGAAGCACGGCGCCAATGCCTACGGCATGAAGACCTATCTCTATCAGTACATCGAGAACACCTACGCGATCAGCAAGTTTGCGCTGCGGCATATGAATACTGCCAACTTTGCCTTCCATGACACACCTTCCGATGTCACCTCGACGCCAGGGTTCCGTGATGCCGGGTTTGAAAACTTTGCCCCCTCCTACCAGGACTGGGCCGCTGCCGAGACGCTATTGATCGCCGGTACCGATCCCTACGAAACCAAGACCATCCTGTTTAACCAATTTATCAAGCCGGCGATCGATGCCGGTCAGAAGACGGTCTGGCTCAACGTGCGCGAAACGGCGGGTATCGCCTATGCCAAGAGCCGCGGCAACGCCCTGTTCCTGCAGATCGACCCCGGAACCGATACACCGGTGCTGGGCGCCATCCTGCGGGTCATCCTGGAGAACGGCTGGGAAGACAAGGAGTGGATCGAGAAGTGGGTCAACAACCAGTGGGCGTCCGACTCCGGCTTTGGCCAAGGCACCCGCAACACCCCGTGGCAGTGGCGCACCACCTGGGGCCAGTTCCAGACCAAGGGCTTCGAGGACTACAAGCAGTGGAACCTGGCGCAGAAGGAGTATGACCCCAAGGAAGCCGCAAAAATCGCCAATATCGACCCCGCCGACATCTACAAGGCGGCCGAGTGGTTGGCCAAGCCGAAGGCGGACGGCCGCCGGGTGAAGGCCTCCTTCGCCATCGAGAAGGGCTTCTACTGGTCCAACAATACCGGCAACACCAATGCCGTTGCCACGCTGGCTACGGTCTGCGGGGCGGGTGGCCGGCCGGGCCAGATGGTGGGCCGTCTGGGAGGCCATCAGCGTGGTTACCAGAGCGGCGGCGCTTATCCCCGTAATAAATCTCCCCAGAAACACGCGGGACGGCGGCGTCAGTCGATGGATTGTGACCGCTATTTCTACGCCGGGCACACCCGCTTTGCCCATGTCATCGGTACCACCTGGATTCAGGCGATGTGCGGCTCCGCCGGCCTCAATGCCAAGTTCGAGGAGCAGGTGACCAATAATCCGCACCAGGTGCGCTCCTTCGACAAGCAGGAGATCATCGACACCCTGAAGGCGCGCGCCGACTCCGGCGGTACCGTGGTGCTCAATCAGGAGATCTACCTGCGCGATCCGATCGGCTCGCGCTTTGCGGACATCGTGCTGCCGGCGGCCACCTGGGGCGAGTCGGACTTCATCCGCGCCAACGGCGAGCGGCGCCTGCGGCTCTACTCCAAGTTCTACGACGCCCCGGGGGACGCCAAGCCGGACTGGTGGATCATGGCGGAACTGGGCAAGCGCATGGGCTTCGACGGTTTCGACTGGAAGGATGCCAACCAGGTATGCGAGGAGTCCTCGCGCTTCAGCCGTACCGGACCCAAGGCCTACCACATGATCAAGGTGGCGGCGCATGCCGAGGGCAAGACCCTGCACGAAAAATTGCGTGAATTGGGTACCTCCGGTATCCAGGGGCCGACCTTCTACAACTACAAGACGGGCGAACTGCTGGGCAGCAAGCGGCTGCACGACACCACCCTTACCCCGGAACAGATGGAGGCAGAGGGTCGCAGCATGGCCACCAACATGGTGAACAAGAAGGGTACCCACTTCAACACCCAGTCCGGCAAGGTGAACATCCAGAAACACCCCTGGAGCCTGTTCTCCGACTACTGGGAGTGGATGAAGCCAAAGGATGACGAGTTGTGGCACACCAACGGCCGGGTCAACGAGATCTGGCAGTCCGGATTTGACGACGTCGACCGGCGCGCCTACATCGCCCAGCGCTGGCCGGAAAACTGGACCGAGATCCACCCGGACGACGCCGCCGCGCGCGGTATCGAGTCGGGCGATCAGTTGATGCTGTTCTCCGAGCGGGTGCCCAACCTGAGGCAGAGCATCAAGGCACAGGATGATGCGGATTTCAGTTTTGCCTCGCGGCTGAAGAATGGCTGGATCGAGCTGAACAAGGCGGCAGTGACCGCCGTCGCCATCGTGACGCCCCATGTAAAGAAGGGGACCCTGTACTCCTACTATCTCAACACCAATCAGCCCAGTAATGCGTTGCAGGGTCGCGTGCCTGACCAGATCAGCGGCAACTACAATTACAAGATGGGCGTGGCCAAGGTGAAGAAGATCGGCGAGTCGAAGTACAAGAGCGAGTTCCGCTCCATGTCCTTCGCACCGCGTAATATCGTCTGATTCATCTTTTTGTTGTACTGAAGAGACAGGGGCGGCCTTCGGGTCGCCCCTGATCCTGATTTGGAGCATTACACGAATTCAGAACAATCGTGTAATACTCCCGGTTGTATCGTAAGTAACCACGGAGGTGGTTATCTTGGTGCTTACGTTTTTTCTCGGTAACTACTCACCCCCCGTCATCCCGCATGCCTGCCGACGGCGCCCACGGGGAGCCCCATGACCTGTTTTCGGGGTAGGATGCTGGTGAGCTTGCGAACCGCATCATTTGCTCGTCGCCGGACCGATGCGGTTCGTTTTACTCACCGCATCCTACGGGTTGTAGTTTTGCGGGCGGAGCTCCGCAAAACCGCACTGGATGCCCGCCTGCACGGGCATGACGGGGGTGAGTAGTTACGTATCTCTTTGTGTACTTTGAGCTCTTCGCGGTTGAATCGGAGAATTCAGGTTTAATCGACAGTGGGAGCCTGTTCCGCGTTATCATGTCACCCACCTTATTCAAATACATGAAGTTTTTGCGGTAATCCTTCAGGAAAGCATGGCTTTATTACGTTTTGCGGGCCTCTCCAGGCGAATCTATCTCTCTTTTCTGCTGGCCGCCGCGGTGCCGACAGCCATTTCCGGCGCGATCGGCATTGTCTATTCGTTGAATGCCCTGAAACAGGAGACCCTGACGAGCGTCGAGCAGGAGATTCTTATCCGCACCGCGAACATTGCCCGTTTCTTTGCCCAATTGTCGTCGGAACTGCGTTTTCTCTCCCAATCCGACGCCTTGCACCAGTTGCATGAGGTGGCGGCTCGGGGGACTGGCGAATCCAGCGTGGCGGCGTCGCGAGAGCGGCTGGAGCAGGACTTCTCCCGCTTCGCGGCGTACTATCCCCACATCTACCAGATCCGCTATTTGGGTCCGGATGGGCGGGAGCTGGTGCGGGTGGATCGGCGGGGCGAAACGATCGAGACGGTGGCCGCCGGGCGCCTTCAGGATAAGTCCGATCGCTACTATGTGGTGGAGGCGAAAGGCCTGGCGCCTGGGGATGTTTATGTATCCCCGCTCGATCTCAACATCGAATACGGACGGGTGGAGCGGCCGGAGCGCCCGGTTATCCGTTTTGCCACGCCGGTGAAACCGTTGAACGCGGCGGATGCCGGCCTGCTCATCGTCAATCTCAACGCCGATATCCTGCTGGACCAGATCCAGCAGTTGGCGGACGCGCGGGGCGGCATCGCCTACCTGTTCGATCGCGCCGGCCACTTCCTCTCCCGCAGTGCCGGTGGCAAGCCCGATACCTTTGTGATGCAGCCCATCGAGCGCTTGCGCTCCGAGTTCGGCGAGACGGTGCTCGACGAAGTGGTGTCGGGTGGCAGCGGCACCACGCTGGTCGCGGGGCAGATCTTCTCCTTCGCTCCGGTGACGCCCTTGGATAGCCAACACGCCCAAACCAGGACCAAGGGTTGGGTGCTTGCGCTGGCCTTTCCGAGAAATCGGCTGTTTCTCTCCATCTTCAATCTGTCCACGCTCTATATCGTGCTGCTGGCGAGCCTGGCGGCCACCGCCCTTGGCGGTTATCTGGTTTCACGGCGGCTCCTGGGACCCCTTGACGACCTGTCGCGGGAGGCGGAAGCGGTCGCCGCCGGCGATTTCACCCGCCGCGTGCGTATCGAAGGCGATGACGAGATAGCCGGGCTTGGCGAGCGCTTCAACATCATGGCGGAAAGGCTTCAGGAGCTGGTTGGAAAGCTCAACGCGCATCGTTCCCGGCTGACCGACGAGGTGCGGGCGCGAACCGACGAACTGGATCGCGAGCGCGCTTACCTGGCGGCGGTGATCCAGCATACCGGGGATGGCATCCTGGCCGTTGATGAACAGGGGCGCTGCACCCTGGCCAATGATGCGGCAAGGCAGCTGATCGATGGACTCGAACGGCACCGGCCGCTGGTGTCGTGGCTGCCACAGTGGCCCGGGTTGGCTGCCGCGGCGGCCGCCGCCGGGGCGTATCGCGGGGACATCAGCCTGGCGGGACGGACCCTGGCGCTGTCGGTAACCCATACCAGCGACGGCGGTGGCGAGGCCTTCATCGTCGTGGTCCGGGATGTCAGCGAGGAACGGCGTCTGCTCGATGAACGGCGGGAGTTGGATCGGCAGATGTTCCAGATGGAGAAGATGACCACCCTCGGCGAATTGGCCATGGGCCTTGCCCACGAGATCGGCAACCCACTGGCCGGGCTGAAGGCGGTTACCCAGTCGCTGCGTTACGAGTCCGACACGCCGAGCCACTTATTGGAGGCGCTGGGCCGGATGGAGGGCGAGATCGACCGGCTGAGCGGTTTTCTGCACACCTTCAACAGCTTCGCGGCGCCGCCCGCCGGCGCTCCCGTTGACTGTGATCTGGCCGGGGTGATGGACGATGTCCTGTTCTGGACCCGCAAGGAGGCACACGGCAAGGGGATCGATCTCCTCACCGAGATCGACGGGGTGGTGCCGTTGCGCGCCGATCCGCGCCAGATGAAGCAGCTGCTGCTCAATCTGGTCATCAATGCGATGCATGCCATGCCCGAGGGTGGGCTACTGCGTATCGGTGCCCGCTTGCGGGGGGCCGAGGTGGTGATCGAGGTGGAGGATTCGGGTGCGGGCATACCCGCCGAGGTGTTGCCGCGGATCTTCGAGCCCTTCTACACCACCCGCGGCGAGGGCACCGGACTGGGGCTGGCCATCGTGCGTAAAATCGCCCAGGACCACCACGCCCGGGTCGAGGCGAAAAGCGAGCCTGGCCAGGGAACCCGCTTTACCTTGTATTGGCCGGCCGCCGGAGGTGCGCATGTCTGACCACATTCTCATTGTTGAAGACGACCAGACGCTGCGTCTGACCCTGGGCCAGTTCCTTACCCGCAGAGGCTTCGAGGTGGAACTGGCCGCCGATGCGGCCGCCGCGCTGGCGGCTGTGCGGCGGGGGCGATTCCAACTGGTCCTGCTCGATCTGCGGCTGCCTGATAGCGACGGCCTGGAGCTGATCGGCCGGCTGCGTCAGCTGGACGATGGTTGCCTGGTGGTGATCATGACCGCCTACCCCGAGGTGCGCACCGCCATCGCTGCCCTCAAGGCCGGTGCCTACGACTACATCAATAAGCCGTTCGATCTGGATGACCTGCTGGAACTGATCGGTCGCGCCGTCGATGCTCAGCACATGCGCCACGAGCTGGAATGGCGCCGCGCCCAGTCCTCGGCGCAGGATGACGCGGAGTGGATCGGCGACAGCGCCGCCTTCCGGGAGATGGTTGACGTGGTGAGTCGCATCGCCGCCGCCGGGCGGGTGCCGGTGCTCATTCACGGTGAATCCGGCACCGGCAAGGAGCGGGTGGCCCACACCGTGCACGCCCGTTCCACACGGGCGGAGGGTCCGTGGATTGCGATCAACTGCGCCGCCCTCCCCGAAACGCTGCTTGAGGCGGAGATGTTCGGCTACGAGAAGGGCGCCTTCACCGACGCCCGGCAGGCCAAGCGCGGGCTGTTGGAGCTGGCCGACGGCGGAACCCTTTTTCTCGACGAGATCGGCGACCTCGCCCTCGCCCTGCAGCCGAAGCTGTTGCGGGCGCTGGAGACCCAGACCTTTCGGCGCCTTGGCGGCAGCCGCGAACTGCAGGTGGATGTCCGCATCGTCGCCGCCACGCACCGCGACCTGCCGGCGATGGTGGCCGCCGGCCAGTTCCGCGAGGACCTCTATTACCGGCTCAACGTCGGCGCCATCGACGTGCCGTCGCTACGCGAGCGCCGCGACGACGTGCTGCCCCTGGCCCGCTATTTTCTGCGGCAAATGGCGCCGACACTGGGTGTGGCCCCACTCACCCTGACTCCGGAAGTGGCCTCGTTTCTGACCGCTTACCCCTGGCCGGGCAACATCCGTGAGCTGCGCAACGTGATGGAACGGGCCGCGATCCTGTCACGGGACGGCGCGATCCGCCCCGAACACCTGCCCAGGGAGATGTCGGGTGCCGGCCAGCCGGGCATGGCCCAAGCCGCCGAGTCCCCCCTGCTCCTGGCGGACGCGGAGCGGTTTCACATTCAACGGGTGCTGGCCGCGTGCGAGGGCAACAAGACCCGAGCCGCGGAGTTGCTGGGTATCACTCGCGCCACCCTGCGCAACAAGCTGGGCGATCAGCGCGGCAACGAAGACGATGAGAGATCGTAACTACTCACGGGGTGATTGGCCAACAAGGCAGGCCAATCACTTACAGACCGGGTAAGTAGTTAGTGAGAGAGATCGTCATAATCACCGGTCGATTATTGACCGGTCGCCACCACAAGCCGGGCGATATTTATCCGCTGGATAGCCGGAATAATAATATATTTACCATGAATACAATGTGTTAAAGCATTGGCACGGGTTGTGCTCCGAGGCTGTAGATGCCTGCCTTAATAATTAAGGTGGCGCCACGAAACCTAACAGACTCGCCGGGAGCCCAAGCATGAATCTGGCTTATGCAACACAGATACAACCCGTGGATGATTTCGCATGCCGGGACGATGCCGTGTGCCGGGACAGTTGCTGTCTAGCGGGCATATGCCAGTTCGGACTCTGGCCCGGGGCACAGGCCGTTTCGGTCGAAGTGCGGGCGGGCAGGCCGATCATTCGAGATGAACCGGCCCTGTATGTGGTCAAGGAGGGGTGCCTCAAGGTCAAACCGGAAACCCCGGATGCGACCTGGGTTGATTTCCGTGTACCCGGCGAATCCCTTGGATTGCAAGGGGTCTACTACGGCTCGCCGGAACGGGAAATCGCCTGGGCAACCGTGGATACCCGGTTGTGCAAGATTCCCTATACCAATGTGCGCCGAATCGCGGATGCCGCTCCGGGTCGTTTCGCCACCTTGTTCAAGATGCTGGCGCATGACGCCAGCCGCGCGCATGCGCTGATTGCGCGAACGGAAAAGTCGGCGGATGCCCGGCTGGCCGAGTTTCTTCTTGACCTGGCCGTGCGGATGCGGGTGCCTGAAGGGCGGCGGTTAAAACTCAACATGAGGCGGCGCGATATCGCTCACCACTTGATGATCGCACCGGAGACGCTGAGTCGTGCGCTGCTGCGCCTCAGTGACAAACAACTGATCACTGTCGATCGAAAGTGGATCAGGATATGCCGTCCGCTCACCCTGCTCAGGCTGTCCGGTATTGACAGGCATTCGGCCGGGGCGTGCCGGTTACCGGCGAAGCGGAGTTATGACCGCCCGTTGGAGCAGGCGCGACTCGCGTAAGCCGCATGCGCGGATTTGCCGCCAACCTGAGTCCGCTTGAACCATAGGGCGGGCCGTGCCCGCCGCAACACCGGCACGAACATCCATGGCGCCCATGGGGCGCCCTATGACGGGTTTTCGGGGGAGGGAAGCCCGTGCTCGCAGCGACGCAGCAGCACGCTATCCCATGCGGCTGCAGCGACCGGGGTAGCCAGTCCGGCATAGGCGAGCGGCACCAGGATCTATGCTTTTTCGTAACTACTCACCCCGTGAGTAGTTACTTCCTCGCTTAAATTCCGAATTCTGCAATCTTTGCGCTTTTGGCGTTCTTCACGAGAGAAAATGCCTTCTCTCCGTACCTACAAGTCTTGCGAACGATCTCTATTTGCTCTCGGGCGCGAAGGTGTTCCCGTCAAATCCACTCCCGCAGGTGGCAGGTTCGCCCCGTCGGTGTGTAGGCCTGTAGCGCGCAAACAAACGCCCCCGGCGGCGATGCCGTCGGGGGCGTTTTTTCAGGGATAGCCTTATGCCGCGAAGTGCGGGAGCGGCTCTCAACTGCGATCAGCCACCATGAATGATGTCGGTCGAGATGTCCTGACGTTCGTTGGCGACCCGCTCGAACGGCTGGGCCTTGTCACTCTGGCCGCGGCTGTCGGAACCGTAAACCAGATCGGTGACCAGCTCCGAGTTCACGGGGCCGTTCTGTACGAAGGGGCTGCTCGGGCTGACGCTGACCGGGGCGCCACCGTACAGGATATCGGTGCTGAGATCGTCAGCGAGGGCACCGGTGGAGGCGAAAGCCAGTACTGCGAGAGTGATCAGTTTGTTCATGTTGTTCTCCTTAAAGGGTTGTTTACTGCGTAATGTTTTGCTCTGTGACTTGGATGTTGCAGATGCCGTGCCAGTTTTGTATATTTCTATATTTATATAATTAATACAGATACTTATATGTTTCTTGCAGGGTTTGTCGGTGGCGGTTGAGGCGATGGGACATAATGTTTCGATGTAACGAAACGTTAGATAGCGTAATGCCCCGTGGTATTTCGCGGTATGGGCGCAGGTTGGTTTGATCAGGCAGATCCTCCTAAACAATTACGTCTGTGGTGAAATCGGAATGGCGCAACTTATGGCTGGACCGGGACAAGAGGGGCATTTACTCTTCCTGTACTTGCGAGAACGGATTTATGCGCCCGCCACCATTAAGGAGGTACCCATGTCACTGAAGGACAAGACCGCCGTCATCACCGGATCGACCCCGGACATAGGACTCGACATTGCCGCGGAACACGGCGGCTGGACGATACTGTGAGCGCACCCAAGCGCATCAATCTTGCGCTCCAGGGCGGCGGCGCGCATGGCGCCTTCACCTGGGGAGTGCTCGACCGGTTGCTGGCGGATGACGGCATTGAGATAACGGCGATTTCCGCGACCTCGGCGGGGGCGCTCAACGGCGCGGCGCTGAAGGCGGGGTTGCAGCGCGGCGGCCGCGCCGGGGCAAGGGAAAGCCTCGACTGGCTCTGGGAGCAGGTAGGCGCGCTGCCCTCCGACGCGGTGACCGCCTGGCTGGCGGCGCTGAGCCCCGAGCCGAGTACGATCTCGGCGATGATCGACGCCTCGCCGGTGTTCAACTGGGCCGATATGATGAGCCGCATCATCAGCCCCTACGGAATGCCCGGCGACAACCCGCTGCGCTGCATCGTTGAGCGTTTCGAATGGGATCTGGTCTGCGACACCCGCCCGCCCGTGCTCAACATCTGCGCCACCAATGTGCGCACCGGGCGCATCCGCGTTTTCACGGGTACCGAGATCTGCACCGATACCATGCTTGCGTCAGCCTGCCTGCCCACACTCTTCCGCGCGGTGGAATGGGACGATCCGAGCACCGGCCGGCGCGAGGCGTTCTGGGACGGCGGCTATATCGGCAACCCCGCGCTCTTCCCGCTGTTCCGGGCCGATCTGCCGCGCGATATCGTGGTGGTGAACATCAACCCGCTGTTCCGCGAGGAGGTGCCACGCACCGCGCGCGACATCCAGAATCGGATCAATGAGATTAGCTTCAATTCCTCGCTCCTGCGCGAGCTGCGGGCGATCTGGACGGTGCGCAATCTGGTGGACGGCCATACGCTCGACCCCGGCGGCATCCAGCGCGCATTGATCCACATGATCGCCGATGATGTGCTGATGAACCAGCTTTCCGTGGCTACCAAGATGGTGGCTCACCCGGTGATCCTGCACCGGCTGAAGGAGGCGGGCCGCACCGCCGCCGACCGTTTTCTCGCCAGTCACCGAGGTGATTTGGGCGAACGCGATACGGTCGATACCGACGCGATGTTCGGCTGACCCCCCGCTGCGCGCAAAGCGTGCCTTGCCCGCAGGAGCAGATTTGCCGCCAACCTACGTCCGCGAGAACCATAGGGCGGGCCGTGCGTGCCCGCCGCAACACCGGCATGAACATCCATGGCGCCCATGGGCGCCCTATGACTGTTTTTCGGGGCAGGGAATCCCGCGCTCGTAACGACGCAACAGCACGATATCCCACGCGGAGGCCGCGACCAGGGCAGCCAGTCCGGCATAGGCGAGCGGCACCAGGAACCACAACGCCGCGAAGGCGACCAGGCTCGCCACCAGGCCCAGCACAAAAGGCCCGTTCCGGCCATGGTGCCGGCGCGATTTGCGCAACCCCCATAGCGTGATGCCGAGAAACAGCACGAACAGGGGGATCAGCACCAGGTCATTGATAAGAAATCCCGCGCCGATGGATGAAAGCCCGGCAAGAAAGGGCGTGAACCCGAGGCAGCAGGCGCCGCTGATGGCGGAACCCGTCGGGCTGATGATCTGTTTCAGCATTTCCACATCACCCCGCGCAACAAGAGAGTTGTTTGACATCCCGGGTGAAGGTCTGCGCGCACAGCTTCAGCCCCTCGACCATGGTGAGATAGGGGAACAGTTGATCCGCCAGCTCCTGCACCGTCATGCGGTTGCGGATGGCCAGGGCGGCGGTCTGGATGATCTCCCCGCCCTCGGCCGCCAGCACTTGGCAACCGAGAATCCGTCCGTCGTCCCGCGCCGCCACCAGTTTGATGAAACCCCGGGTATCAAAGTTGGCCAGGGCGCGCGGCACATGCTCCAGCGGCAGGGTGCGTGACTCCGTCTCGATGCCTTGCGCCCGGGCCCGGTCTTCGCTCAGGCCCACCGTGGCGACCTGCGGATCGGTGAACACCACCTCCGGCATGGTGGTGAGATCCAGCGCCGCCTCGCCGCCGGTCATGTTGACGGCGGCACGGGTGCCGGCGGCCGCAGCCACATAGACGAACTGCGGCTGATCGGTACAGTCGCCGGCGGCGAAGATATGTTCCATCGAAGTGCGCATCCGCTCGTCGATGGCGATAGCGCCATTGCCGCGGGTGTCTATACCGGCCTTGTCGAGTGCCAGCCGGTCGGTATTGGGTTGGCGTCCGGTAGCCACCAGCAACCGGTCGGCGCGGATCTCGCCGTGCCGGGTCGTCAGGATGAACGCCTTGCCGTCATGGGCTATGGCATCGGGCAGGTTGTGCAGCAGTACCTGTGCGCCTTCCTCCTCGAATATCCCGGCTAGGGCCTTGCCGATCTCGGGGTCTTCCTTTGAAAGGAAGGTGCTGCGTGCCAGGATGGTCACCTCGCTGCCCAGGCGCAGGAAGGCCTGGGCCAGTTCCAGCGCCACCACCGAGCCGCCGATGACCGCCAGCCGCTTGGGGATCTCCTCGGCGACCAGCGCTTCGGTGGAGGTCCAGTAGGGGGTGTCGCGGAGGCCGGGGATGTCGGGGATGGCTGGGCGGGCGCCGCTGGCGATCAGGATGCGATCGGCGGCGAAGCTGTTCTCCGAACCGTCCGGGCGCGTGACCGTCAGGGTGTGCGGATCGGCAAAGCGTGCCCAGCCACGGATCAGGTGGATGCCGGGATAGTTCTCCAGGACGTCCTGGTATTTGGCCTGGCGAAGCTCCTCGACCCGGGCCTGCTGCTGCCTGACCAGGGCGCCGCGATCGATGGCTGGCTGGTGGAGTGCAATCCCGTCGAACGCATGGTGCGCCTGCAGGTGGGCGATATGCGCGCCACGGATCATGATCTTGGAGGGTACGCAGCCGACGTTGACGCAAGTGCCGCCGATCACATCGCCGCCTTCAAAAAGGGTCACCTGGGCACCCGCGTCGGCGGCTCGAATGGCCGCCGCGAAGGCGGCGGATCCGCTGCCGATGATGGCGACCCGCAATCCGCCGGCAGTGTCACCAACGCTAGTCCGGTCTTGCTCATTTGACAGATTGGCCTGGTAACCTGCAGCCACCACCGTTGCCAGCAACCGATTCGTTGGGGTCGCGCCGGTGGTCTCGACCCGGGCCGTCGCCGCTTCGTGGGAGACCTCGGCCTTGACGCCAGGCAGCGCGTTCAATGCCTGCTCGACACCTTGCGCGCAGTGCCCGCAAGTCATTCCCGTGATGTGTAATGTGATGGCTGACATGGTGGATAGTCTCCGGTTATTGGTATTGTTTATTCGGTCTTGAGCGCGGAGGGGTAGCCGGCTTCGAATGTCGCATCCGTGAGCATTTCAACGTCGGTCTTCGACCCATCGAAGGTCACCCTGGCCCAGCCTATGCTACCTTTTTCGTATCCCGCCTCGGCTTTGATGACGCCCGGTACTCTCTCCAGGGCCTTGCGCACGGTGATGGGGCACATGCTGCAGGTCATGTTCTCAACACTCAGGGTGACGGTTCGGGGTTGTGCTTGTCCGGCGGCTTGGGTGGCCGGAACCGCAAGTGCCATGCCCATGGTAATCAATCCCAGCAGCAGTATGAACGTAATTGTACGAATCATCGGGTTGTTCTCCTTGTCAAAGCTCACCGGTTAACCGAGCAGGATGGGGGCGTACCAGGGGAAGGCGATCAGCAAACCGAGGATCGCGGTCACGAACCAGAAGATCAGGCGCTGGTTTCGGCGCACGGAAGGATTGGCGCAAGGTGTGCCCGGCTCGCAAACCTGGGGCACGAGGTAGAGTTTTCGAAATGCCAGCCCCAGGAACAGCAGGGTCAGGCCGATGAAGATGGGACGATAGGGTTCCAGGGCCGTGAGGTTGCCGATCCAGGCACCACTCACCCCCAGCATCAGCAATACAAACGGGCCGACACAACAGAGCGAGGCACCGACCGCCAACAGCGCCGCTGTGATCAGTGAACGGTTCTTGGTTACGGTGTATTCCGCCACGAAGCACTCCTCATTCATTGGTTCCAATCCCTGAAATAAGGATAAACGCCGTACCCAGGTACGGAGTCAAGTCGCTGACCGGAATCCCAGCAATTCTAAAATTGGCGAGGTTTAGCCTCAGCATCTCTTGGCAAGGATTCATTTTTAGCCGCGAATGAACGCTAATGAATAAGAATAAATTTACTATAACCCCCTCCGATGGTTTGGTGGGCGCCAGAGAGGTGAGGCATAACGGGCAAATTCATAATGGGCGGGACCCAGGAGAACCACGGATTCACACAGATAAACACGGATTCAGAATTCTGATCTCCTATCTGTGTGAATCCGTGTCCATCCGTGGTTCCTTACTAGCCGGGGCTGGGATAACTAAACGGCTATTGAAAGCCGTACTTAGAATTGCTGCCGGAATCCAGTTGGGGTTCGCAGGCTCACCGCAACGAGTCGGGGTGGAAAAGAGGTCCGTAGGAGCGCCTCCGGCGCGAAGGTTTTCGCGGCAAAGCGACGCACAAGGAAGTGCTAATGCCGCGGGAGGCAGGATGCCGGGAGCGGCCACTCCTGTAGGTGGCAGATTTGCCACGCCGGGGTGTGGACCCGTAGCTCGCAAACAAAAGCCCCCGGCGGCGGTGCCGTCGGGGGTGGCTTTATCATTCATCATTCAGCTGTGATCAGCCGCCGTAGATGATGTCGGTCGAGATGTCCGGACGTTGGTTGGCGAACTGCTCGACCGGCTGGGCCTTATGACTGTGGCCGCGGCTGTCGGAACCGTAAACCAGGTCGGTGGAGAGGTCCGTGTTCACGGGGCCGTTCTGCACAAAGGCGCTGCCCGGGCTGACGCTGACAGAAGCGCCGCCGTACAGGATATCGCTGCTGAGGTCGGGCGTTACGTTGGCGGCCAGGGCACCGGTCGAGGCGAAGGCGAGTACTGCAAGAGTGATCAGTTTGTTCATGTCGTGCTCCTTAAAGGGTTGTTTACTGCGTAATGTTTTGCTTTGTAATCTGGATATTGCAGATGCCGTGCCAGTTTTGTGCTTAACTATTTTTATGTAATAAATACAGCATGTTATGGTTTGGTGGCGGGGGTGGGTGAGGGGGGTTGAGGCGATGGATATTAATGTATCGATGTAACGAAACGTTATGTGGCGTAATGCCCCGTGGTGTTTCGCGGCGTTAGTGCGGGGTTGGTTTGCGCCGCGTATTCCGGATGATTTTCGCCGCGGCGGTGAATAAAAAACAGGGCTTGACCTGGAGTCAGCTCCAGGGTCTATGCTTTTTAAAACTTGGATATTTTTTCGCGGCAATCTGAACGTGGGAGTCTGTATGAGTAGGCATTACAATGGAGGAGGGGCAGTCTGGGCAGTCGCCCTGTTGGCGCTATTGATCAACAGCCCTGCCTGGGCGCATGACCCGGTGTTCGGTATCGGTCCCCACGTGCTGTACAAGGGTGGTGTCGAGGTGGCCACGGAGGTGCATCTGGGCGAGGCGGGCGAGGAACGGGAGTTGGAACTGGATCTGGAGATGGTGTACGGCATCACCGGGGATTGGGCCGCGGGTATCGAACTGCCCTACGCCTGGAAGGAGGAGGGCGCGGATGATTCCAGCGGCCCAGGCGACCTGAGCCTGTTCACCAAGTACCGGTTCTGGCGCCACGACACGCTGGGTGCCCAGGAGAGCGCGGCCGCGCTGCTGAAGATCAGGACCGATACCGGTGACGAGGGCGCCACGCCCGCCCTGGGGAGCGGTACCACCGATGCCATCCTGGGTCTGACCTACGGTTACGAGAGCCTCAAGTGGTACCGCTGGGCCAGCCTGCGTTACCGGCATAACGGAGAGAACGATGCCGGCCTGCGGCGGGGCGACAAGGTGCTACTGGATCTGGCCGCCGGCTGGCGGCCCAGGCTCCCCAGTTACTACCTGCCGGATACGGTGTGGCTGCTGGAGCTGAACGGCGAATATGGCAGACGCGCCGAGCTGAATGGTGCGGAACTGCCCGACAGCGGCGGCACCGAGTGGTTCCTGTCGCCGGGCATTTTCTGGACCAAACGCAACTTCGCGGTCAAGGCCGGGGTGCAGATTCCGATCGCCAGCGATCTGAACGGCAATCAGGAGCAGACCGACTACCGTGCCAAACTGGTGCTCGAATGGCATCTGTAGGTTGTCGGATAGTGATGGAATGAGCAAGGGGTCGGAGTCAAACCGCCGGGGCGGGTGGTATTTACCAGTCGCTGGAGCACGGTTTGACTCCGACCCGAATGGTACTTACTTAAGCCAAGAACCACCGTCATCCCGGCGCAGGCCGGGATCCAGATTGCTTAATGTGGCGATATTCCTGGATTCCATCCTCAGGTCCGTAAACGGTGCATCCCTGCACCACTCCTTCGGCTGCGCCGGAATGACGATTTCTGTAGGCCGTAGGTTGGGGTGAGGAACGAACCCCAACATCATGGCATTGAATGGGTGTTTGTTGGGGTTCGCAGGCTCACCCCAACCTACATGGACATATCACTTTAAAAGTGAAAGAGGTGATGAGATGAAACGCTATATTATGTTGCCGCTGTTGTTGCTCTGGAGCCTGACGGCCTTGGCTGCCGGCACGCAATACGCCATGCGGGTGGATGGGCTGGCCTGTCCCTATTGCGCCTATGGCATCGAGAAGAAACTGAACCAGATCGAGGGTGTCGAGCGGATCGATATCGACCTGGAAAATGGCCTGGTCACGGTGGATGTGCGCGAGGGGGTGGAGATCACCGAAGCGCGGATGCTGCAGCTGTTCAAGGACGCGGGTTTTAGCTATCGCAGCATGACGCGGCAGCGGCTGTGAAGCAAAGTTCAGTACTGAAAATCGGCGCCACTACAGCAGCGGGTCTGCTGGTTCTTCTGGCCGTCGTCTGGCTGGTCTGGGTGCCGTCGCCGAAAGAGCCGGCCTACGTGTTGACCATCAGTTGGGGTGGGCTCGGTTCGGGAGCCGGACAGCTCAATGAACCCACCGGGATCGTGGTGCACGAGGGCGAGGTGTTCGTCAGCGACGCACGCAACGCGCGCATTCAGGTGTTCGACGTTGACGGGCGCTTCAGACGCCAGTTTGGCGGCAAGGGCGACGGTCCCGGCAAACTCGGACGGCCGATGAATCTGGCCATCCACCAGGATGAACTCTACGTGGCCGACTACTGGAACGACCGCGTCGAGGTGTTTGCCCTGGACGGCACGCCGCGTCGCCGCATCGGCCGCGCCGGTAGCGCTCCCGGCGAGTTCAGCGCTCCGGGCGGAGTGGCGGTGGCAGCCAACGGCGATCTCCACGTGGTGGATTTTTATAACCAACGGGTGCAGCAGCTGAAGCCGGACGGGCGTTTCGTCTCGCAACGGGGGGAGAGCGGCAGGATCGGCATCTGGGCGGGCGAGTTCAACTACCCGACGGATGTCGCCCTGGCGGGTGATGGTACCCTCTACGTGGCCGACGGCTACAACGACCGCATCCAGGTATTCGCCGCCGATGGGCGCTTCCTGCGCAAGTGGGGCGGTCCATTCGCACTCAATGTTCACGGTCCCTTCAATGGTTGGTTCGCCACTGTCACCTCCATCGCCCTGGGGCCGGAAGGCAATGTCTTCGTGGCCGACTTCTATCACGATCGGGTGCAGAAGTTCCGCCCCGATGGCACCTTCCTCACCGCCTTCGGTACCCCGGCGACGGGTCCGGCCCATACCGCCATTGCCGTGGATGTCGATGCCGACGGAACGGTCTACGTGGCCAATTTTGATGCCCATCGTATCGAGAAATGGCGGCCGGGAAAGCGCTGAAGATGATGCTGAAAAGGTAAGGAGGCAACGGATGAGTATCAACGTCGAGCTGTTCTCCTCTCCCGGCTGCCGCAGTTGTGGCCAGGCCCGGGAGACGTTGCGCAACCTGGTCGGGGAGTTCGGTGAAAGCCGTATCGAATGGCGGGTGGTCGATGTGCTTGAAGAGCTGGATCATGCCGTGGCGCTTGGCGTGCTCGCCACCCCCGCCATTGCCATCGACGGACAGCTCCGGTTTACCGGCCTGCCGTCGATCCGCGAACTGCGTGCCGAGTTCACCCGGCGACTCGCCGCGAAAGGGGGGTAGCCCTGCCCTTTACCCACAAATGCCGATGAACAAGCGTGTAGGATGGGTGGAGGCGCGGCACCATTGTTAAGGGCTATTCACGGCGATAGGTCGCGCCGTAACCCATCTTCGGATGCGGATGCAGGTGCGCGATGGGTTGCGCGCCGGAGAGGGAGCTGGCGGAGAGTTCATGGAGGCGCTCCACCCATCCTACGCCTGGATGCAGTCCGAGCCACTTATGCATAAAGGGTAGAGGCAGCCCGTCCTGAAGGACGCCTTGTGAACTCCGAAACTTTAGCCACCAAATTCACACCGAAGGCGGACATAACATGAGTGATCATCATCAGTCCCGATTCCGTATCGGCGAGGTGGCCCACCTCACCGGCCTCAGTGTCGATACGCTACGCTACTACGAGAAGATAAAGCTGTTGCGGCCGGTCGGCCGTTCGCTCTCCGGGGTGCGCCTTTACGACCACCACGACCTGTCACGGCTGCGCTTCGTCCAACGGGCCAAGGCGATGAAGTTCTCGTTGGAAGAGATCGCCCGGCTGCTGGAGATGCGCGAGGACCCGCAGCACGCCCGCGATGAAGTGCGCGAATTGACCCACCAGAAGCTGGCGGAAGTTGAAAATCAGATGAAGGCGCTTGAAACCCTGCGCAGGGAATTGACGCTACTGGTTAATCTCTGTCATGGCACCCGGGACGGATGTCCGATCATCGAGGATCTGGATAATCCTGCCTGACCAGAGAAAATGTAAGATTTAAATCACCTGATAGATAAAGCCCTCGCCATTTGGCGAGGGCTTTTCGTCCTTCAGAGTGGGTAGTGAGAAAATATTCAGATTCCTGAAGCCCGCTCGCTGGGGTGGTCTTGCATGCCACCATAGTTCTGCGCCGTTTTGATTGTGGTGGAGCGGCCCGCACCGGTAGCTGGCATGCGGCTAAAATTTACCTCGCTATTTACGCTGGGACCGTAGACCAGATCAGTATTCAGATCGGTATTGATGTCGGCGCTGGCAATGCCGGCAGCGAAAAGTGAAACCAGGGTAGTGGTGATGAGTATGCGTTTCATGACAATTCTCCAGTTGTTGATATTTGAGTTTGATATTCATGGACCTGAGAAGTGGTCCTTGCTGTAAAAGACCTGGAGAGCGGCTGGAATATTTCACGGATCAGTGAATTCTGCAATTGATCTTGTATTGTTTGATAGACCCCGGATTTGTGTCTTTTCAATCCGGCATGTTTAATTACTGTCGTTTTGTGGACGTTGCTTTAACTGCTAAAAAACTCGTTGAATCAATTATACATCGTGTTTGACTGTGTCATGATGCCTGTTGCAGGGGCATTTTCTGATACCGAATTGCAAGGGTCAATCGGCATACGCAATTATATGGTTATTGCATATGAACTTAGAAAATACTGCCTTATGCAAGGCAAGATAAAACAGTTGGTTTTCCTTGGCGTTACTTGTGATACGAAAGAATAGGCAGCAATTACTGGTCTATTACATTACACAACGAAACGTTTTTCATTGTGTAAAACAAATAACGCAAACTAAAAGGAAAATCGCCATGAAGAAATCAACATCGATTGTAAGATCACTCAGTATTGCCGCGGCCCTATTTGGTTCAATGGCGCTTTATGCAACCTCGGTACCGGCAGCGACCATTGAAGGTAAGCTCAATGGCCTGGAATGTGCTTCACGTGGGGAGGAGTGCCCTGTTGACAAGCTTGATCCGCATATTGCCACGGAACGTGACTTCGTAGTACAGACCGATGACGGCCAGTATTACTTTGTCACCAATATTGACCGGGCAATAAAAGCACGCCATGCACTTGAGAAGGTTCGTGTAGAAGGTAAATTGAGCCCAAAATTCAATGCGATAAATGCCAACGAATTTTGGGTAGACAAAGGTAACGGCTACCGTCTTATCTGGAGCATTGAACTGCAGGAGCAAGAAGAGAGGCGCATGCGCGGAACCGGCCCTGATAAAGGCATAGATCGTAGTTGATAACGAATAATCAGACCATTAACCTAACAGGATAATTTGCCAGGCAAACAGGGCGTGGATGTCAATAAGTGTCGTCCACGCCCTCTTTTTCGGGTGAAAAAATTCAAATCATGAACATCATTCGATTACTCAGCTTGCAACAAATAAATTACCGGCCGCTATCTGTTCACAGCCGGCTCTTCTGTACCATCATGGTATTCATATTAACCTTTGCCTCGTCATCTCTTATGGCAAAGGAAAATACCTCAAATAGACAGCAATCCTATCGAACCGATCTTGATGCAGTTACCGACAATCGTTTTGCCTCTGATTTTGAACTCCCTGACCGCAACGGCAACCGTCATCGCCTGGCGGACTACCAGGGACGTATAGTGGTGGTCAACTTCTGGTCAACCTGGTGCATACCCTGCAGAATAGAGATGCCAGCACTCGAAAGAGCATGGAAAAGACTTGAGCCATCGGGTATTGTTTTATTGGCCATCGCCATGCAGGATGAGTTGTCATCTGTTAACAATTTTCTGGATCAATCGCCGGTATCATTCCCTGTGCTTCTGGATCACGATGGCAAGGTCGCTGGCGAATGGCGCGTCGTCGGTATTCCGGTGACATATATTCTGGATGCATCAGGCCGTATAGTCTACAAGGCAACCGGTATCAGAGAGTGGGACAGTGATTCTATCATCAGTATTATTGCAGCATTGTCCAAAAATCAGGAAACAGGGGAAAGTAAATGATTACCGGAGTTATAAACAAGCAATTGCGACACTAGGGAAAACACCGATTTTTCTCTGCAAGACTGTAAGGCCGGCAGTCCATCTGACGACAGTACCGCGAGAAACCAAATTACGGAGGAAATACTATGGATTATGCCCTGCCGGGTATTGTCGTCACTGTTGCGTTATTTTCCATGATGCTCTCTTCCCGGGCCAATAGTAACCACACTTTTTTCAACGGGCTGTCTGCCAATGGTAATCCGCCGGGCCTGTGGATGCTTACGCTGTCCCAGGTGACCACCTGGATCTTCGCCCGCTCCCTGATGAATGCCGCCATCCTGGGTTACTACTATGGCATCTGGGGCACCCTGGCCTATGCCGCCTATTATCTGTCATTCCTCACCGGCGGAATGATTATCGACAGCCTGCGCTTCAAGCAGGGTTACGATAGCATCCAGGCGTTTCTCCAGGTGCGCTTTGGGGCTTGGGGGGCCGGCTGCTATAACGTGGTAGTGGGTCTGCGTCTGCTCAGCGAGGTATTCGCCAATCTGCTGGTTATTGGCATCCTGTTTGGCGTGACCGGCTCGCAATCCTATGCCTTGTCGGTTATCGGTCTGGCCCTGGTCACCCTGTTCTACTCCATGATAGGTGGCTTGCATGCCTCCCTGCGCACCGATCTGTTGCAGATGCTGCTGTTCATCGGCATATTGCTTGTACTGATGCTATCCGCACTTGTCAGTGGTCACCTCACGCTGGATGCCTTGACCTTCAAACCCTTCGAGATCGACCAACCCGGTCCCGTCCTCATGGCCGTGGCACTGCTGCAGATCTGGAGCTATCCGATGCATGATCCGGTGATGATGGACCGTGGCTTTTTGTCCGATCGTGAAACCACTCGCCGCAGTTTTCTTCACGCCGCCTGGATCAGCATGCTCTGCATCATACTGTTTGGCAGCCTGGGCGTAATGGCGGGAGCCAACGCCCTGGCGGGTGACACCATGAACCAGGTGTTGTCCCGCGTCCTGGGGGAGATTCCCATGCTGTTGTTCGGCGCGGCACTGGTGATATCGGCCATGTCGACCCTGGACAGTACCCTTTCAAGCGCATCCAGGCTGGCGGTGGTGAATATGCGTGTCATTGAGCCTACGGTTAGAAATGGCCGAATCACCATGGCCCTGTTCATGCTGCTGGGGTTATTGCTGGTGTTCGCCGGAAACAAGGATCTGTTCAGTGCCGTGGCGGTCAGCGGTACCGCTTCGATGTATCTTGCACCGGTGGTCTTTTTCTCACTGTGGGGAGGGCGTGAAAACATCCCGCTCTGGAGTTACCTGGCCACCTTCGTCCTGGCCATTACGGGCGCGGCACTCTATTTTACCGAATCCGCCAATCACACCCAGTGGCTGGGGGATATGCATAAGTACACGAAACTGCTCTACATCTCGATCAGCGTACTGGGGATCGGCTGCCTGCTGTTCTGGGTTGGCGATCTGCTGACAAACCGGCGCCGCAGTCCGGTCGCGTCCACGGTCCAACCCTGATGGCAACCAATAATGCATTACATCATCTGGGCTCTACGGATGGGCCGCTGCTGCTGTTTGGTGGGCCCTACGGCAACCTGGAGGCGTTAACCGCCATCCGAAACGAGGCGGAGCGTCGGCATATACCGGCGCAACGGATCATTTGCACAGGCGATCTGACGGCCTATTGTGCGTCACCCTTTGAATCGGTTGAAATGACCCGTGACTGGGGTATCCATGTCGTCATGGGCAACTGCGAGGAGGCGCTGGCAGACAAAGCCATTGATTGCGGTTGCGGATTCGATCAGGGGTCTGTCTGCGCCCAACTCTCCGAGTCGTGGTTTGGGTATACCAATAGCCGGATCACGCCGGCGCAGCGCGACTGGATGCGCACACTTCCGCGTTCGCTACGTTTTACCTTCGGTGCTCACTCGTTCCATGTGGTGCACGGCGCCCCCAGCTTGATTAACAAATTCATTTTCCCCTCCACCCCCGATGAGGAGAAACAACGGGAGCTTGCACTGGTGGCTGGTGGTTCAGTTATTGGCGGGCATTGCGGCATTCCATTCGGCCAGCGGATCGGCCGGCAGTATTGGCTCAATACGGGTGTTATCGGGCTGCCGGCCAACGACGGCACGCCCGATGGATGGTATCTTCTGCTTGAGTGGAAGGGCAAACGCGTATGTGCCAGCTGGCATCGCCTTGCCTACGATTACCGAAAAGCCGGCCGCGCCATGCGGGACGCCGGCATCGATACAGGCTATGCCAGGGCACTGTCAACCGGACTCTGGCCGAGTCTGGATGTTCTACCACGGCGTGAAAAGGCCCAGCAGGGGAATCCCCTTAACCCTCCAGACCTGTGGCTGACATGATCACGGGCAGTGTGACCGACTGTCGTGGTCGCGGTGAATGAGCGCACATTCAGTGGTGTGTCTGTCGCGTTCCCGTGGGGGCTTCTGCCCGGCAAAAAGCGGATCTTCGTCCGCCTGCGGCGTTACAGCAAAGCTTGCGTAGCGTGACGATGCGCGTTTGGGACAAACAATAGCCCGGTGCAATTCGTAGCTGCCATATCTTTTTAGATGTTTACTTCGCGTCACCGCCTCCAATGCGCCGGCACGCCTTGCGTATGAATTCCATTTGTCGGTCGTAGTTCGTGCATCCCGAACACATTATCAGGTGGAGACGCAATGCGAGACGCTCCCTGTATGACAGGGGCCGATCCTGTTTTTCCGATAGCAGTTTCGTGGTCTGTTTGCAGTTCAGCATGTCATTTACCCGCGGTTGATCCAGTTCTCTTCCAGGCACAGGCGCAGGCGTGATCTCGCCCGATGCAGGGTTACCCAGCAGTTGCTCTCGCTAATGCCGAGTTCCGTACAGATCATCGCCGTTTCCAGGCCGAGAAATTCGCGCATGGTGAAGATGCGTGCTGTATTCTCCGGCATGGCGTTTAGACAGATCTCAAAAATCATCCAAAACTGCTCGCTTCCCAGGGCCGCTTCCGGATCGCCCCAATCGGCAGGGCGCGCCGCTTTGTGCCAGTACCCACCCTCGTCAAAAAGTGCGCCGACCTCTGTATCGCTGCCATCGTCCCGGGTAAGGCTGTGGGTTGGATGGCGTGTATGACTGCGTATCTGGTCGATGATCTTGTTGCGCAGGATGGAAAATATCCAGGTCTTTACCTGTGCCCGACCGGCAAAACGCTCCCGTGTCGCATAGGCCGCCGATAGTGCCTCCTGTACCGCGTCTTCCGCCGTGGCGACATCACGCAACTGCAGTTTCGCGAATCGCAGCATCTCCTGGCGCAGAGTGGCGATCTCCGACTCTTGCAGCCAAAGCTCCGTCGCTGTGCTGGTGTTACCGTCCATTTCACTGTTCATGATCTGCCCGCGGCCGATGAAACAGCGACTATTGTAAACACCAGGATGCACAAAAGGTATCGATATGCGTCTGTAGGTATAGACGCTGCAGGTCGACTATCCTTACAGGCGGGAGCGGTACCCGGGTTCGACCGGATGAATGAAAGATTTCACCGCCGGGAACCGGTCTCATGGGTTGAGCGAAGGTAGAAAATGAGGAGATCGACATGCGTCAATTACTGATGGCCGGCCTGGTTATGTTGGCCCCTGTTCCGAGTGCCCCTGCGTTGGCGGAGACGCAAGTCATCGAGTTGACCCAGGTGCCGTGTCAGTTCCTGGAGAGCGAGCGGGGTATCGACCGGGGCTTTTCATCCCGGAATATCGGCGATTGCCAGGCGATCAACCAGCGGACGGGCGACGAGCGACTGGCCGAGGCCGAGGTGATCACGCTCACGCCCGGGCGCTATGTATTCAGGGTCAGCAACAAAAATGTACCCTATGAACTGGGTTTCTGGCTGCGCGGAGATGGTCTGGTCAACCGTGCCCGGTTGCCCAGCGTCTCGGGTGGCGGACTGACCACCGGCAAGACCCAGGACTACCCGGTCGACCTGAAACCGGGTGAGTATGTCTACTCCTGCCCCCTCAATCCGACGCCCGACTACAAACTGATTGTCAGTGGCGGTTGAGCGAATAAGGGGCGGCGGGATTCCCGCCGTTCAGCGCCGGCGATGTTCGAGAACATAGGGCGGGCCGTGCCCGCCGATGGCCCCCACGGGGCGCCCTATGACCGGTTTTCTGGGTAGGATGCTGGTGAGCTTGCGAACCGCATCATTCGCTGACCGCTGGACCGATGCGGTTCGTTTTACTCACCGCATCCTACGGATTGAACTGCTTACTTGGACTGACTGCCGGGCAGAGGCGCGCTGAAAACAAACCCTCCTTGTTCACCCGTCAGCAATCCCGGGCCCGGTGGAATCTCCGTTTGATCGACGTACTGGTAGCTGCGTGCGGCGCCGCAGCCGGTCAGCCAGAGCAGGCTGAGCAGAACCAGTACCCATTGGCTCCCGCTTGATGAACGAATATTCATATCAGAATTTCACCCTGACGCCTGCCAGCAACGCCGAGACATCCTCGAAATTACTACCTGGTCGATCCAGTGAATAATTCCTCAGACCAGCATAGGCTTCGGTTGCCCACGGTTTGATCTCCTGAACCAGCTGAAGACCGTAACTGCTGGCGTCATCACCCAGCACGCCGGCATCATCCGTCTGATGATAGTCCACGGAGAGGGATGTCTTGCCGACACTGAACCAGGATGCCCGATAGCCTAGCTTGGCATAATAGAAGTTCGGGTCCGCGGAGGTCCCATCCTTGTCCTGATCACCGGCCCCAAGGGTGAAATTCAACCCGTTGTCGAGCAGGATCGAGGCGGATCCATTGACCTGATCCGAACTGGATGTCTGGGCGTAGGCGAGTGCGCCAACCAGCTTGAAGCCGGGGAAGGCAGATGAATAGAGGGCTGCCACATCCCAGGCGTCGCCATCCACCAGGCTGGTCGCCAGCTTCAATCCGCCGAAGCTGGGTGTGTCGTAGCGAATACGATCATCACGCCCGAGACCATCCAGGTTGGTCAGCACACTCTTGACCGTGATGGCACTCAGCACGCCGTTGCTGCCACGGAAGAAGGTGCCACCCGCCAGGATATCGGTATCCGAATAGCCGGCCAAGGCGGTACCCGACAGGTCCGCTTCCGAGGTTCCTTCACTGGCCGTCCAGCCTTGGCCCAGCCACAATTTACCAAAGCGCTTATGATCGAAATAGACCTCAAGCCGGCGTTGGGTGAAATTGTCGGTGCCAGGTGTGGGTCCACCTGTTTCCCTGGTCAACTGACTCACATCGGCGGTGGAGTTCGATTCGAACTGCACCTCGATTGCCGTACCTACCGTCAGTTCATCGGTGGGGTCTGCTTCGCCAATGAAGCGGATACGCGTGGACGAGGCATCATTGTCGACATTGTGGTAGTCCGTCTCTTCCCCGTCATCGGTTATCAGCAGGCCCCGGTTGACTTGCCCTGAGATGGATAGTCGCACCTGCTTCTCGCCGGAGGTGACGGTCGGCTTGCTGTCGGCGGCGGTTTTCTGGTTTTCCAACTGCTCTACCCGGGTCATCAGTTTTTGGACCTGAGCCTTCAGGTCATCAACCTCGCCTGCAAAAAGTGGTGCTGAATTCGCAATAAACAGCCCCACCGCGGTGCAGATGAGCGTTTTTTTCATGTGCATATTGGTATCTCCGTATAATGAAAGGGTTGGTCGGAATGGCGACATTTACATCACTTGGCGACCCCATCCCTTGTTAGGAGACCGGGAAGGTGATTCAGAAATTTCACCGGACTGGAGATTCTGAATAAGTGCGTTGTTGCGAGCATATCCCCCGCTTAGAGTTGTTGAGAAAGGACGAAAGGGAGGGCAGTTTGGATGGGTTAGGTGCGGTCTGCATCGGGGGTGGTAGTTTGCATTGCACCGTGCTCGCCGTAACCCACCCTTTAGCGGCCGAGGAGTCGATGGGTTACGTGGTGCCCGGGCGTTGTCGCGGAATGAACGTGTCGTGCCTGTGCGCCGCTACCCCACCCACCAAGACTCATCGTCCCGCGCCGACGGTGTACGAGAACATAGGGCGGGCCGTGCCCGCCGACGGCGCCCTCGGGGCGCCCTTTGACCGGTTTTCGGGGTAGGATGCTGGTGAGCTTGCGAACCGCATCATTTGCTCGCCGCCGGACCGATGCGGTTCGTTTTACTCACCGCATCCTACGGGTTGTAGTTTTGTAGTGGATAAGCCGGTAGGTGCATCCACCTTTGTCTCTTCATGAGGTGCCGGTTGTCGCCGCCTCCATGACTATCATTTTACGCACCTGCATGTCGTGCAGGGTGTAGGGGATGCCACCCACGCCGAGCCCCGATTGGCGGAGTCCGGCAAAGGGCATCCAGTCCACGCGGAAGGCGGTGTGGTCGTTGATCATCACCGCCGAGGCGTCGAGTCGACCGGCCGCACGATTCGCTGTTGCCATGCTGTCGGTAAACACCGCCGCTTGAAACGCCCAGGGCAGGCTGTTGGCGCGGGCGATGGCCTCATCGAGGTCGGTATAGGGATAAACGCAGACCACGGGGCCGAAGATCTCTTCGTTGCTGACCCGGGAACTGTCCGGTGGATCATACAGCACGGTGCAGGCATAGGTGGTGTCTGAGAGTGGCCTGCCGCCACAGAGCAGCTCCGCGCCGTCTTCCATCGCCTCCCTGACCCATTGTCCGATACGCTCGACCTCGGCGGGGCGGATCAATGGACCCACTTCGGTCTGTTCCAGGGTGGGATCACCAATACGCAAACTGGCCGCGCCCTCGGCGAGTCGGCTGGCCAGTTCTCTCGCCAGGGTTTCGTGGACGAATACCCGTTGAACCGAGACGCAGACCTGGCCGGCATGGTAGAAGCCGCCCTTGAGCAGCTTCGGTACCACCGCCTTGATGTCGGCATCCTGGTCCACAATTACCGGGGCGGCACCGCCGTGCTCCAGCGCACAGCGGGCACCGGGCGCGAGTTGTGAACGTAGCATCCAGCCCACCCGTGCACTGCCGATAAAGCTCAGGAAAGCGACCCGCCGGTCCGCCACCAGCCGGCCGGTCACCGCATTGCTTTCGGTCACCAGTGCCTGGCACCAGGCGTCCGGCAGTCCCGCTTCGCGCAGCAGGGCGACCAGACGGTAGCAGGAGAGCGGCGTGTCCTGGGCCGGTTTGACAATCACCGGGCAGCCAGCGGCAATGGCGGGGCCTATCTGGTGGGCAATAAGGTTGAGTGGGTGGTTGAAGGCGCTGAGTGCCACCACCACGCCAATCGGCTCGCAGACGGTGTGCGCCTGTTTCCCTGCCGAGGCGGGGTTGATGCCCATGGCAATCACCTCACCCCTTGCGTCGCGCAGGGAGTCGGCGCAGAGGCGGATACTGTCAATGGCACGCACCACCTCGACGCGTGAATCGATCAGCGGCTTGCCCCCTTCACGCGCCGCCTCAATGGCCAGAAAATCGGCGCGCGCGCGCATCAGTTCGGCACACTGTTCCAGGATGGCAATGCGCCGATGCACAGGCAGCCAGGCATCACGGTCGCGGAATAGCGTGTAGGCGGTTTGCAGTGCCTGTTCGATACCATCGGATCCGCAGGTATCGATCCTGGCGATGGGCGATTGATCGAATGGCGCCACGACCTCCAGCGAACCGGTGGGCTCGATGGCCCCGGCGATCATCAGCGGAAAGTGTTCAGGCATGGTGTGCTCCCTTGGGTTAAATGGTACGGCTCTTTTCCTTGATCTCGTGGTTAAGGATACGGTCATTATCACGGTAATCGATTTGGGCATCCACCAGATGCACCCCGGGGCTGTCCAGACACTGCTGCAGCAACGGCAGCAGATGATCCGCCGACTCCACGCGATGGCCCTGTGCGCCATAGCTCCTGGCATACTGCACAAAGTCGGGATTTGCGTAATCGAGGCCAAAGTCATCGAAACCCATGTTGGCCTGCTTCCATTTGATCATGCCATAGGCGTCATCGCGCAGGATCAGTATCACCAGATCCAGGCCCAGACGCACGGCGGTCTCCAGCTCCTGGGAATTCATCATGAACCCGCCGTCACCGCAGATGGCCATCACCTTGCTCTGCGGGCGGACCATCTTCGCCGCCATGGCCGAGGGCAGTCCCGCTCCCATGGTGGCCAGTGCGTTGTCAAGCAGCACGGTGTTGGACAGATAGGCCCGGTAGTTGCGGGCAAACCAGATCTTGTAGACGCCGTTATCCAGCGCGATGATGCCGTCATCCGGCATCACCCGACGCACATCCGCCACCAGCCGCTGCGGGTAGAGCGGGAAGCGTCCGTCGTCGCTGCCTTCAAGCAGTTGCGCGTCGAGCGCCTGCTTCACCGCCATGAAGCGGTTGAAATCCCAATGGTCCGGCGGCTCGATCGTCCGGGTGAGCCGTTCCATGGTGTCGGTGATATCGCCGATCACCCCCTGCTGAGGGTAGTAGACCGCGTCAATGGCGGCGGTGATGTAGTTGATATGAATCACCTTGGCCCCGCTGGCGTCCCCCGCGCCTTCCCATGCGTCTTTCAGGTGGCCGCCGGCCATCTCCTGTCGAGCTACGTTGCCCATGATAAAGGGCGGTTTTTCCACCACATCGTGGCCCACGTTGATGATCAGGTCCGCCGCCTCGATGGCCCGATGCAGGTAATCCTCGCCGGACAGGGCCGCGTTGCCGATAAACAGGGGATGGCGTTCGTCGATCACCCCCTTGCCCATCTGGGTACTGAAGAAGGGGATACCGGTCTTGTCGACAAAGGCGCGCAACACACCGCAGGTGTGGCGGCGATTGGCCCCGGCGCCGACCAGCAACAGCGGATGCCCGGCCTGCTCGATCATGTTCTTTGCCGCGGCGAGGGAGTGCTCGCTGGCGCGTGGCTGCTCGAAGCGGCTGCGCTGAATTACCTGGGCATCGGTCTGGTCGTGGGCGATGTCCTCCGGGAGTTCCAGATGCACTGCGCCAGGCCGCTCATCCTCCGCGCGCCGGAATGCCTCGCGTACACGCGCCGGGATGTTGTGGGCGCTGCCGATTTGCCGCGTGTACTTGGTCAGCGGCTGCATCATGTCGACCACGTCGACAATCTGGAACTCGCCCTGCTTGCTCGCCTTGATCGGTTTCTGGCCGGTAATCATCAGCATTGGCATGGCGCCGAGCTGGGCGTAGGCGGCGGCGGTGACCAGGTTGGTGGCGCCCGGCCCCAGGGTGGCCATGCAGACACCGGTCTTGCCGGTCAGGCGGCCATAGGTGGCGGCCATGAATCCCGCCGCCTGCTCATGGCGGGTGAGAATCAAGCGGATCGACGACTCCCTGAGTGAGTTGAGCAGGTCAAGATTCTCTTCCCCGGGAATGCCGAAGATGTACTCCACCCCTTCCGCCTCCAACGCCTGGATAAACAGGTCCGATGCCTTCATGAAACGTCCTCCATGGTTTGATGTTTATCTTCACCGACCTGTTTGGTGCCGGGAAGCGACGCTTGCCCGGCGCCATCGACTTCGCAACACTCCCGGTCGATATGGGTCAGGCACATTTTCGGCATGAAGCTGCCGGGGTCGGCCTCGTCCAGATAGAGCCGCCAGGCCTCGGGCGGACTGCCCGAGAGCAGGCAGTCACGCTTGAGGTAGGGGAATACCTGGTCATAACGCCGCACCGTCTCCTGGTTGACGCGCCGGTAGATATGGGTGCGGGTCAGTTCACTAGTGTGGCACAGGCCCGCCGAGGCGATGATTTCGGCGGTGGCATGCACGGTCTTGGCATGGAACTGGGCCACCCGCCGCGCCTTGTCGGTAACCACCAGGCCGCGGTAGAGGCGGGGATCCTGGGTCGCCACGCCCGAGGGGCAGTGGTTGCTGTTGCAGGTGAGCGACTGGACACAGCCCAGCGCCAGCATCATGCCGCGCGCGCTGTTGCAGATATCCGCCCCCAGTGCCAGGTTCTTGACCAGATGGAAAGCGGTGAACACCTTGCCCGAGGCGATGATACGGATCTGTTGGCGCAGACCAAAACCGGTCAGGCAGTCATCGACAAAGGCCAGCGCCTCGCGCAACGGCATGCCGACGGAGTTGGTATACTCCAGCGGCGCCGCGCCCGTGCCCCCCTCGCCGCCGTCCACGGTGATGAAATCGGGTGTGATGCCGCTGGCCACCATCGCCTTGCAGATGGCGATGAATTCGCTCTTGCGCCCGATCGACAGCTTGAACCCCACCGGCTTGCCGTCGGAGAGCTCGCGCAGCTGCTTGACGAAGTCGAGTAGCTGCAACGGCGTGGAGAAGGCGGCGTGGGCGGGTGGCGAGTTTACCTGGGTGGCGACCGGCACATCCCGTATCGCGGCAATCTCGGGGGTGTTCTTGTCGGCCGGGAGGATGCCGCCATGCCCCGGCTTGGCCCCCTGGGAGAGTTTGATCTCGATCATCCTGATATTTGGCAGCAGCGCCTTGTCACGGAAGGTATCGGGGCAAAATCGGCCAGCGTGGTCGCGGCAACCGAAATATCCGGTGCCGATCTGCCAAACCAGATCTCCACCCGACTCCAGGTGGTGGGAACTGACGCCGCCCTCACCGGTGTTGTGGTAGAACCCGCCAGCCTTGGCCCCACTGTTGAGGGCGAGAATGGCATTGCGGCTCAGGGCGCCGAAGCTCATCGCGGAGATATTGAAGATGCTGGCCAGGTAGGGCTGCCGGCAATCGGGGCCACCGACGCTGACCCGCAGGTCATGCTCCACCTCGGTTACATCGATGGCGGAGATGGAGTGGCCGATCCATTCGTAGCCGTCACGGTAGGTGTCTATCTGGGTGCCGAAGGGTACGCTCTCCAGGGCGCCCTTGGCGCGCTGGTAGACAATGTTGCGGAACATGCGATTGATCGGCGCGCCGTCGGTGTCCGACTCGATCAGGTACTGGCGGATGAAGGGGCGCAACCACTCCATGAACCAGCGCCCACGCCCGAACAGGGGATAATTCCGGCGTAGCGAATGATGTGGCTGGGACATGTCATACAGGCCCAGCAGAATCAGCGGAATCAGTACCAGGAGCGCCCAGATGACCGGCGGCCATAACCCGTAAAGTAGTGCGACGATAGTCAGCGATCCGACGGTAAACAGAAAAAAATTGCGGTGCATCGCTTTCCTCTCCCCTTATTTGTAATTTCAGCACGGTAGTTCCGTGACTTTCCGGATCGGCTTTGAATAAGTCAGCCCCAGCACCAGTCTAGCCTTTGTGGTTTTTTTATGTGGTTAAATTTGATATTTCCATTTGTGCAGCAGAGATTTTTTTGGCTCGTCCGCAAAATTTATGGGTACGAAGAGAAGGCATTTTCTCTCGCCAGGAACGCCAAGACTGCATGTATCGGAATTTAAGCGAAAAAGTCAGTTTTTCTTGGCGTTATTGGCGAGAGCGGAAAAATCCGCTCTGGAAAAAATCGACCCGGAAACATGACCTGGCATTATTTTTATTCGTTCAGTACAAGCGTGTCACATAAAGCTCGCCTCCATTCGCGTCATCAACCTGCTCCACGGCATGACCGAGGGCGCGGCAGGCGGCTGTCAGATCGGTGAGCACGGCGGCTGTGCCGGGGATGATTCTGAGGGTTTCGAACGGCGCGATATCCCCGAGACATTCCTTGAGCTTGAGGATATGGGTGGGGCAGGCGACACGCGCGATGTTCACCACTTTGACATGGGGGTGTTCTGAATCGAGCATACGTTGCCGCTTCTCCACCTGGCGCTTTTCATAGGCGATATTGGAGCGCCTCACCATATCGGTAAATGCCGGATCGGCGGACAACGGTTTGGCGGTTGGACGTCTGATGACGGTACGTCTGCCTGGTGTGCTGCACATTGTGCGCCTCCGGTGGATTTGCCGCTTGATAAGAAGTTTGTCGGCACGAGGTGCCAATTCCTTACAGGAGATACGCCAGGCCACACGAATCAAGGAAATTTCCACCCGGGGCTAGGCATGACCTGTCAGTTGACTGCGCAATCGAGACAGCAGGTTCGGTTTGCTCTCGTGGAGCAAGGTGTCGGCCCCTGCCAGGAGATCATCGATCATGTCGTCATCCAGGCGCGGCATCAGCTGCGCGGGCGTGCCGCGTTTGCCGGTCGGCCGGGTCCGCCACTCTCCAGCTTGCCATAGCAGTTCCGATTCACCGCCGCAGGAGCGGCAATAAAGGTGATCGCCGGGCGCGTTGTGGCGCGTTATCACCAGCGACGGACCGCAATTGGGACAGACCTGCAACGGGATTCCCGGTTCGCTGTGGCCGACGATGGGCGACAGATGACCCGCCTCGCCCAGATTGGTAAAGCGTACCCCAAGCGCCGGGTCGAACTGAGTGCCGAGGTTGTCACGGATAATGTTCAGCGCGGTTTCAATCGGCATGCCCTTGCGGTAGGGCCGTGTGCTGGTCATGGCATCGAAGGCGTCGCAGATCCCCACGATGCGCGCATCGGGCGGAATATATTCAAGGGTAAGCCGGCGCGGGTAACCATGGCCATCGGGGCGTTCATGGTGAGCGTGAACGACGTCGATGACCAGTGCGGCGAGGGGATGGTTTTGCAGCAACCGTTGGCCCACATCGGGATGGGTCTGGATCACCCGGTACTCTTCATCGGTCAGCTTGCCCGGTTTGTTGAGAATGGCGTCCGGCACACCGATCTTGCCCAGATCATGGAGGAAACCACCCAGTGCGATACGCGCCTGCTCGATGGGCGGGAATCCGGCATCCCTGGCAAGCAGACGGGCAAATTGCGAGACCCGCCAGAGGTGGCCGCCTGTGTAGGGGTCTCGCGCCTCGACCGCCGAGGCCATGACGAACAGGGTGCGCAGCAGTGGTTGTGTGTATTCCATCCTGATGGCCCTCAGTTGTTACCCCCACTGGATTATCGGCGAGTGGCGTCTCCGACAATGGCATTGAATATCTCGTCGAGCTCCGTTGCCATCGCATCCAGATCCCGGTTGCCATAGGGCGCGAAGATCGCGCTCGGCAGGCGATAGGTCAGGTTCGAGGTGCCGTCGCCGTTCTCCGTGAGGTAGAGGCGCAACGGCGCCTCGAAGCCGGCCGCGACGCTGGCGTTGAGCATGCGCACGGCATAATCGTTACGGAACACCATGAGTACCAGATTGCCGGGGATGCTGACCCCGCGTGACGCGGCACCGCGGCTGGCGCTGGCCTGTGCCACCAATCCCATCTTGTGATTACTGACCGCCTGTTCGACCCGGGTGGCAAGCACGTCGAACGGATATGACGTCTGCAGGGTGACGGTTCCGGGAAGTGGCGTGTCGATGTCGGCCCGGGTAGCGGAAATGAACAGCATGCCGAGTGCCAACAGGAGGCCGTGTAGTCGTATATTCGTTGATTGAGTGGTCATCTTGGTTCCTTTTGATGAAGATCTAATCCAGTTGAGCGTCGCCATAGCCATTTTAGATGAAGCTCATGAAAAGAGACCGTGAATTGTCGAGGATTATTTCCTCCCTTCAGCAACACCGGTCGTCATCCGGTCGGTGTGCCGCCGGTGCCGGGGTCAGGACGGCTCTTTTCAGCAGCAGGCCGCCGGCCACCCCGCCGACCAGCATGAGGTAGATCCACAGGCTGTGCGGGGTGAGTGTGGGGATCAATCGCAGTAGCAGGGTGTCGTTGCCGCCGGGGATCAGGGCGCCGCCGAGCCCCATCAATAGGCCGCCACCGAGATTCAGGGTCCAGCCTGTGGCCGGTCTCGCCTTGTGCCAGGCACCCCGCCGCCAGGCCGAGATCATCATCCCGAGCAGCAGCACGGGTACCAGCAGAAGCTGGGTGGCGGGCGGTGCTACCGGGCCGCCCGCCAGCGCGCTGACCGAACCGCGCAGGGTATAGGTGTAGGTCCAGGGTCCGAATCCCAGGTAGAGTGCGCCGGCCCCCAGGCCGAGCAGGACGGCGGTGGTCCGGGGGCTGTAAGCGTCGGCCCCCAGCCGTTCCCGCAGTCCATGCCTGTGTGGCCAAAGCGCCCGGATCTCGGCGCCTCCCCAGATGACCAGCAGTGCCAGCGCCGCCATCAGCCAGGCCGGGGACGGAAGGCCCGGTGGGGTGTTCAGGGTGAACAGTGGCGGCGCGAGCTGCCAGGCGGCGACGCCGCTGATGAAGCCCGCCAGCGTGGCCAGCATCCGCCAGTCGGCGTCGGCAAGCCGTTGCAGGGTCGAAAAGGAGCAGCCACCATTCAGGGCCGCTCCGAGGCCGAACAGGAATCCGCCGCCCAGTCCCACCCACAGCGGGGCCGTTGGAGCGGGTGCGGCGTACAGGTTCGGCATCAGCAGGAGCGCCGGCAGGGTCAGCAGCATTGCCCACAGCACGGCCCGCAGGAATCCGCCGAAGCGTTCAAAACGACGCGATTCCAGGACATCCGCCACCGCCCGGACCGTACAGAGGCTGGCGCGGTGCGCGGCATAGCCGAGGAAGGCCACCAGGGGCGCCGCCCACAGCAGCGAGAACGGGTATTGCATGCTGGACATCGGATTCTCCTACCTCGATTTCCCGTACATCCCTGGGTTGTCGTGCAGACGCGCCGACCCTTACGTCGGCAGGCTCCCGGAGTGCTTCTTTCACGATTGGCGCATGGATTAGGAGTTTGCCAGAATGCGCAAAAAGCTACATCATTACTTGACCCGCGATATGAAGAGATCGCGCTTCCGAGGCTCGCCGATCTCGGCGGCAAGGTGGTGGATCATCCGCGCAAGCGCCGCCGGATCGGCCGGCTTTCCGTGATCCTGGAGATACTCCTCGCACAGGATGGCCGCAATGGGCCCGATATGGACGGTCAATTCCCGCCGCAGGGTGGCGAGTGTCTCGTCCGATGGGTCCGCGGCGGCCGGGCCGAGGTTGTCCTCGTCTCCCCTGTCCATCTGGAGGAGACCCAGCAGCTCGCTGGTCTCCGGCATAGGGACCTCCTCCATGGACATGAACCCCTGATCCACGAAGCGGTAGTAGCCGCTCCTGATCTTCTGAATCCTGGGCAGGGCATCGTAGCCGTGATAATGCCGGTAGCCGAGGGAGGTCACCTCCCCCCCTTCCAGGACGAAACGGGCGGCATGGTTATCGTCCGTGGTGATGAAGAGTGTCCCCGATCGCTTCTCCCCGGAGAGCCGTTTCAGCTCCTCCAGGATTTTATCGAAGCCGACGATCGTACGTTGATTACTGTTCATGGGCAGGTCTTCCCCGTCGCATCGCCGGGCACGTCAGGCCCGGCGCCGGTGTTCTATGGCCCGCACCATGCTCACGCGCATACGCTCGAACGCCTCGCCCAGTCGCCCGATCTCGGTGGCATCGCGCAGATCGATGGGGTTGAGCAGATTCCCCATGCTGACCTTGTCTGCCTGCTCGGTGAGGTATTCAATGGGCCGCGAGATCCTGCGGTCAAGAAACCAGGCGAGTAGCAATGCTACCAGCAACGCCCCCGCGAGGATGGCCCCGAAGTTGATCCGAAACTCGGTGACGCTCGTCAGCAGTTCGTCCGATTGACGAACCGACAGGACGGTCCAATACCTGTCCGACGCGGGGACCTGAAGAGACTGATAGGTGATGAGCCGGCTTGCGGTCTCCAACTGTCCGCCTTGGCGTCCCAGCAGCTGGGAAATATCCTCAGGGTTGTCCTTGCGCAGGCCCTCTCCCGTACCGAGATCCCGCTCACTGCCCCAAACCTTTTCCGGGTCCGGGTGGGCAAAGTAGTAGCCTTTCTCATCGACCAGCCAGGCCTCGCCGATGGCGGACAGGAATTGCGTTGCATCTACATTGGTCAGCACGACCCCGGCCTTTCTGCCATCGGAGAATCTCACCGGCGTCGCGTAACGGATGACCGGCCTGTGCGGGACCTCGATCTTGCCTTGCTCGCGGTTGAGATCGAGCGGCGAGACGAACACCCTACCGGGAAGAAGTCCGACCGACTCCTCGAAATAATAGTGTCCCGACTTGTCCTGCAGGCGATTCCGGGATCGGATGGAGGCCTGTTCGCCGTCGAAATCCACCCGCACGACCTCCCGCCCCCTTTCGTCCAGATAGCGCACCTGGTAGTAGATGCCGCGTTGCTGGGCAAAGGATCGGAACTCCTGTTCCAGCTCACCGCGGGCGGATCGCACAGACGATCCGGCGGTCTCCCCCTGTTCGCGCGCGCGAACGAGCGCCACGAGTCTGGTTATCAATATGTATCTGATCTCCGGTCTCCCCCTGTTCGCGCGCGCGAACGAGCGCCTGCATGGGACGGGATTGGCTGAGGTAGAGCACGTCCCCCCGCGCCGAATCCAGGAATCCCTCTATGACCCGCCTCGCATTGTCCACGCCCTGCCGTTGGGCATCGAGTTCACGATCCAGCAGTGACCGGCTGGAGACCCTTTCGGAATAGGTGCCGATGACCAGCGCCGGGATCAGCGCGACCGCCACGAAGGCGAGCGCCAGCCGATGCTGGATGCGATGAACAATAGCCATAGAAGTTCCCCTGATCGATCCGGTCGCCACTGGAAGCGCGCCGATTCTTGTTCGCGGACAGAGTGTCCGCCCGGAGCCGATCCACGGCGCTTGCCGTCCCGGCCATCCCTCGAAATGTGTGCAAGATATATTCCATCCGATGAGGATCGGTCGCACCGGATGGAAATCAACCGGTTACCAGGTTTTTTTCCCGATAGGGGGGCACCGGGTTCGGAGAAATGGAACGAAACATCTAATTACCATTTATTAAATGTGGATATTTCGTTCAGTTCACTTCGCTACCCGAAAAGTGGCTGTGGCAGCATCGCGTGCTTCATGCGGGTTGCCTGCTGCATCCACGGGTGGCGGTGTCTTCCCGTCGGTCATCGGCAGATGCAGGACTACCGTCTCCGGCGCCAGGCAGACCTGGTCATTGCAGGCCTGCAATCCCAATCTTAACGGCACGATCCGCGATGCCGGTGCAACGGGTTCGATCGTGGCCTCGATCTGCACCTTGCCCTGGTAGAGCGAGAGGGGTTCGCGCTGGAAGCCCAGCTGTTGGCGCTCGCCCACCGGGTAGTCGATTTGTCCCAGGCGCCATCCATCGGTGCCGGGTACGAGGGCGAGGGTGGTGGGGATCAGATTCTCCTGCAAGGGCTGGTGGGCATTGACATGCCAGCCCGGCGGGATCTCCAGTTCCACGGTGACGCGCCGGGCCCCGGCCTGCGCGGCGTGGATGCGTATGCCGCCGAGGGCGGCGTAGCGGCGCCGGCCCCACTCGCCATGCAGCAGGTAACCGAAACCCGGGGGATGGCGCGCGACGGGTTCGGCGAAGGCCGCCAGCGTGGCCCTGGCCCGCTCGCCGTAATCGAACCGGTCGGTGCGCACCGAGAGCATCTGCAGCACCCGCAGGGCCACCGAGTTGCCGGAGGGCATGGAGGTGTCGCCGCTCATCTCCCGGGCACGGCCCAGGGCGGTGATCTGGTTATCCTGACGGGCCATGAAAAATCCGCCCTTCTCATCATCCCAGAAGCGCTCCAGCATGGCGTCGGCCAGTTCGCGCGCCCGCTCCAGCCAGAGGCTGTCGCCGGTGCTGTCGTACAGCTGCAGCAGCCCCTCGGCAAAATAGGCGTAGTCCTCCTGGAGGGCCGGAATGGATGAGCTGCCATCGAGATGCACCCGCCACAGCTCGCCTGCCGCGCGGTGGTTTTGTTCCCACAGGAAGCGGGCGGCCCGTGCCGCCGCCCCGGTATAGCGCGGCTCGCCGAGCAGATCGCCCGCCTGGGCCAGGGTGGTGATCATCATGCCGTTCCAGGCGGTGAGGATCTTGTCGTCGCGCAGGGGATGGGGACGCGCCTCCCGCGCCTGGTAGAGGCGTTCGCGGATGCGGTCGAGGCGATCCAGAAGCTGCGCCTGCGACATCCCGTTCTCCCCGGCAAACTCGGCCAGGGGGCGCGGCAGATGCAGGATGTTGCCGCCCTCGAAGTTGCCGCCGTCGGTGACGCCGAACAGGTTAATGGCCAGTGCCGCGTCCTCCCCGGGCAGCACGCCGCGTAGCTGTTCCGGCGTCCAGAGGAAGAAGGTGCCCTCACGGCCCTCGCTGTCGGCATCGCTGGCGGAGTAGAAGGCGCCTTCCGCCGAGCGCATGTCACGCAGTACGTAATCCAGGGCCTGGGTGGCGACGCGGCGGTAGAGTGGATTGCCGGTCAACCGCCAGGCCAGGAGATAGACCCGGGCGAGCTGGGCCTGGTTGTAGAGCATCTTCTCGAAGTGGGGCACCAGCCAGTCGTTGTCGGTGGCGTAGCGGTGGAAGCCGCCGCCTACCTGATCGTGGATGCCGCCCCGGGAAATCGCATCGAGGGTGGTTCCGATCGCCTCCAGCAGTGCCGGTTCGGGGCTGCGTTCGGCCGCGTTCAGCAGCAGCATGAGCAGCGGTTCGCGGGGGAATTTGGGCGCCGGGCCGAAGCCCCCCTGCAGTTCATCGTGTGTCTCCAACGCCTCCGTCACCGCCGCCTGAATCGCCTCGCGGCCCACCGCGCCCGCCATGGCCTGGCGCGCCTGCACCGCGGCGAGTACCTGGGCAACGCGTCCGGCCTGGTCCAATACCTCCTGCCGCTTGCCGTCCCAAAGCGCGGCGACCCGAGTCACCAGGCCGCGGAACGGGCCGGGTGGGGAGTAGGTGCCGCCATGAAAGGGTCTGCCGTCCGGGGTGAGGAAGGCGTTGAGCGGCCAGCCACCGCGGCCGGCGATCAGCTGCACCGCGGTCATGTAGGTCTGATCCACCTCGGGACGGCGCTCCCGGTCCACCTTGATGGCGACGAAGTGGCGGTTGAGCAGGTCGGCGATGGCCGGGTTTTCGAAGCTCTCGCGCTCCATGACGTGGCACCAGTGGCAGGTGGCGTAGCCGATAGAGAGGAAGATCGGCTTGTTCTCCCGCTTCGCCTTCTCGAACGCCTCGGCTCCCCAGGCATACCAGTCCACCGGATTGTGGGCGTGCTGGGTCAGGTAGGGGGAGTCCTCCAGGATCAGCCGGTTGGTGTAGCGCGGGCTGCCGTCGGGCCGCAGGTGTTCGCTGCGGGGCCGGTAGTCTGCGCCCTTGGCCTTCAGGGCTGTGTCGATGCGCGCGTTGAGGGCCGCGGGACGCGGGGAGTGTGTGACCGGCGTGCTGCCCCCTGGCACACCGGCATACCGTCCATCCATGGAGATAACCGGTGTTTCCGTTGCGAGCGCTGGGGCCAGGGAGCCGGCCCACAAGAGGGCAAGCAGAACGCGGGGTATTTTCATCGACTCATTCCATGACGCCAGTCGTAAAAACATGCACCCCACCATAACACCCGCTCGGAGGGGTGCGTCCCTTCCCGGGCATGGGCAGTCTGCTTGATCGTCTCGGTCTGATGCCGGTAGACCGGGGACGTGACCGGTAACCTGTCGAGACCGATGCGCTTCATATCAAGACGGTCCATCGGTATCGGCAGGCGATGAATCCCTGGCCGCAATCCGCGTCATTGCGTGGGCGACCTCCTGCTTGCCATATTTCTTCAGTGGCAGGCTCACCAGGGTCTCCACCCGGGAGCGGAGCGTTTCGAAGCAGGACTTGAAGGCCGCCCGGGCGTGCCCGGGATCGCCGGTGACCGCCGCCGGATCGGGCAGACCCCAATGGATGTGAACACTATCTCCGGGAAAGGCGGGGCAGACCTCGGCCGCCGCGCTATCGCAAACGGTCAGCAGGATATCCAGGGGCGGCGAGTCTTCGGTCGTGAACTCCAGCCAGCTCTTGCTGCGGTAGTCCGAGGCGGACATCCCCTGTTCCCTGATGCGCTCCAGGGCCAGTGGATTGACCTTTCCCGTGGGGCGGCTGCCGGCGCTGAAGGCCTGGAAATGGCCTCCTCCGAAGTGATTGAAAATGGCCTCGGCCATCACGCTGCGTGCCGAGTTGCCGGTGCACAGCACCAGAATGCGGCAGGGTGGCTGAATGGGTTTTCCCGTGGGGTGTTGTTTATCCTGGCTTGGTTGCATGTGCGTTATCCGTGTTTTGAATGGCACTAAGTTAAGGCAGGAATCCATTTTTTCGTCATTCCGGCGCAGGCCGGAATCCATGAATTCACCGCGGATGCGGGTTCTGGATCCCGGCATTCGCCGGGATGACGGGGCTCTGGGCTTAACTTAGTGCCATTCATCCATGTTTTCAATGATCATTCAGGGCACCGCCGCAACTGCTGCCCTGGCCGGCGGTACAGCCGTAGCAATGGTCGGCCACCCGGATCGGGCGGCCGGCAAAGTCGTGATCAAGCAGTATGGACAGGTGGACGGGTTCGCTGCTACCACCCGGTGGCAGCCCCAGCATCTGGTTGAAGTCACAATCATACACCCGGCCCTGCCAGTCCACCGATAGCATTGTACGGCACATCACCGAGGCCAGGTTGCCTTCCTGGTGCGCACCCTTGAGCAGATTCATGTAGTCAAAGAATTCGTTGTGGGAGATGAGTTGGCTGCCGAAGCGGCGGATCGGCATGTTGGCCAGGGCGTACAGCTGGTTGAAGACAATGCCGAAGCGGGACCGCAACTGCGTCCGGTAGTCGGCCTCCAGTTGCCGCTGATCGGGCGGCAGGCTCGGTCCGGCAGGGTTGTAGACCAGATTCAGCCGTCTGCTGCTGTCCGCTTCTCCGTAACCCAGTGCGTTGAGCCGGTGCAGGCCGGCGAGACTGCCGTCGAACACCCCCGAGCCCCGTTGCCGGTCCACATTCTCCTCCAGGTAGCAGGGTAGCGAGGCGATGATTTCGACGTCGTTATCGGCGAGAAACCGCGCCAGATCCTCCTGGCCGGGTTCGTTGAGTATGGTGAGATTACAGCGGTCGATGACATGCAGCCCCTGTTCACGCGCGGCGATCACCAGGTGGCGGAAATCCGGGTTGAGTTCCGGGGCGCCACCGGTGAGATCCAGGGTGGTGATGCCCTGCCGGCGCGCGAAGAGTAACAGCAGGGCCATGGTCGTCCGGCTCATCGCTTCCACGCGTTTCGGGCCTGCCGCCACATGGCAATGCAGGCAGGATTGGTTGCAGCGGTAACCGAGGTTGGCCTGCACGGTCTCGATTCGTCGGCGCCGCAGAAGCGGAAAATCGGTATTCAGCAGTAGCGGAAGTGTTTCGTTCATTCTGAATTCACTGGTTCTGATTCACTTGTGCTGATTCACTGGGCCTCAGCGCAGGCTGTTGAAATAGCTGGCGAGATCTTTCATATCCTGATCCGACAGTCCCTTGGCCTGGCTCAGCATGATCGGGTTGGTGCGTTCCTTGTGCTTGAACGCCTTCAATTGCTTCAGCAGGTAGAGCCCCTTCTGTCCGGCCAGGTTGGGGTACATGGGATTGGCGCTGATCCCTTCCTGTCCGTGACAGGAGACACAGCCCAGGCTCCGGGCCTTCTCCTTGCCGGCGCTGGCGTCGCCGGTGGCCAGGCTCTATCCAGAGGCTCCCAGGGCCAATACGCCGATAAGGGCCAGGATTGCGGACTTGTGTCTGGAAAGGTACTTCATGGTTGCTCCTGTAGGGTCGTCGTTTCTCTCTGTGCCGATGGCACCTATCGAGAAAATTGGTCGGCGAACAGGGCGATTCCTTACAGATCCTAACCTCAAGTTTCGGTGTTCAGTTCCAGACACTGCAGCGACGTTTGACAAGAAGGCAGCGAGATACCCAGGGTTTGAAATGCTCGGATAAGGGATTCTCTTGCGAGACTGCAAGAACCTCCGGGGGCGCAAACGGCACTCGTTATCATAGCAATGGAATCTCCCGCTCAAACAGGGTAAAGACCGACGCATCGGCAGCATCGAGCGCACGCCGCAGCAACCCGCTGCCTTTACCGGCCCAGCCGTTATCAAGCATTGCCTGGTAGAAGTCCCGGTAAAAGCGGTCCGGCTCGACGCGGATGCGCAGGCGCAGGGAACCGGCTTGCGGATCGCGCGGCTGCCGGTAGTCGAGAGTGATGCTCCCGCCCGGCGCCAGTCGGGTGTCGGACAACTCCTCGCTCAGGTCCATGCTCACCTGCCGGGCGATGATCCGCTCCTCCCGGGTCTGCGGCAGCAACGTACCGTCCGCGTCCAACTGTACCGCCTCCATCACCACCCGGGGCGTCACGTAGGTGGGGAAGTGGTGGCCGACACCGCTGTTGGTCAGGCTGAGCCTGGCGGAGAGCGTCGGGCCGGTGGCCGTGACACCGTCAAGCCCGATCTCCACCCCCGACAGCACGGTATCCTTGTCGTGGATGCCGCGCCACTGGTGGCGGCGGTCCGGCATGTGGCAGGACTGGCAGCTCTGCCCGGCCGCCGCCTGGGGACTGGCGCGCCACTCCGTGAAGGTGTTTTCCAGCAGTTTGCCGTTGAGGGCGAAGCCGTCCGACTCGAACTGGTGGCAGGCGGCGCAGAAGCGTGAAGACTCGAAGGCTACGTCGGGATTGAAACCGCCATGTGGTCCGGCGGTTTTCCCGCTTTCATCCCCGTTGCGGGCGGGCGGGCCGTGAATCTCCCAGGCGCGCAGGTGGCAGGCGGTGCAGATCAGCCCCTGGTTGAAGAGTGGGCCGGTGGGCACCCCGGTAGGCGTGGCCGGGGCCAGGCCGCTGTGGCCCTCGGCGATCCAGGTCGCCACTTCCCCGGCCTGCTCCGCCAGGGGGGCGTGGCAGCGCAGGCAGGCCTGGTGTTCCTCGCGGTTGGCCGGGTCCATCTCGATGAGCTGTCCCAGCAGGCCGGGACCCATGGCATGGGCGTGCAGGCTGTCCTTCCAATCCTGGAACTGGTGGGGATGACAGGCGCCGCAGGCGCGTGGATCCAGGGAGCTCTCCAGCGGTGAAAAACCCGCCGGCGCTTCCCCCTGGAGTGGCAGCGGGCGCTGCCAGTGGCGGTCGAGGAAGCTGTCGATGGAAGGGTCGGCATCGCTGTCCGCCAGTGACACCGTTGCGCCGGACATCAGCAGCGCCCAGCAGATAAACGCGATTCGGAAACGGAGCCGGGTCATGAAGCCACCTGCCTCAATTCCGCCATCCAGTCATCCACCGAAACGGGCAGATAACCGGTCAATTCCAACTCGCGGTCCTCGAACACATCCCGCTGCGGATGGGCCTGTTGCCAGGCATTGATCACCACATCGCGGTGCAGGATCAGGGCCTCGACGTGGGGCCGGAACAGCCGCAGCATGGCGCTGATCCAGCGGTTCAGCGGCCAGGAGGGCCAAGCGTGGCCGATGGCGAAGCGTGGCAGCATCTCGATGACGTTGTCTGCCGGGTACCAGGTCTCGCCGGTGACCCAGCGGTTGGCGGCGAACAGCCCGATGGGCCGGCCCCAGGCATCCATGGAGATGCCCGCCAGATGGGCGATGGCCTCGTCCCCCCGGGGCCAGGGGGCGCTGGCCAGGGGGTAATCCAGGGGACGTGCATCCCCGGGCATGCCGCCGGCGCGCAGAAAGGTGTGGAAGTGGCCGTGTTCGCCGTGATCGGCGCGGTGGGCGTGGTAGTAGTACTGGCCATGGGTCTCGTCGTCGAACACATCATCCTTCGGATAATGCTCCAGCTCGATGAATTCGCCCTGGCCCTTGAGCACCTCGCCCACCAGGTTGAGCCCGACCCGTTCCAGCGCCCGGATACAGGTATTGACCTCGTCGCCCGCAATAAGCATCTGCTCGATTACCCCGGCGGGCAGCCGGGCCGGATCGGGAGGTGTCAGGATGGCGGGTGTACGGGATATTGCTGCACTATCTGTACTATTCATCGATTCGAAAGTCCGAAATGGGGCCGCCAGCACACGCCCAGCACGCTGCCGGCGAGGGCGCAGATGATCCACAGCCAGCCGTGCAGGCTGAGCGAAGCGACCCCGGAAAAGAAGGCGCCGATATTGCAGCCGTAGGCGATGCGGGCGCCGTAACCCATCAGCACACCGCCGATAATGGCCGCCGCCAGGGAACGCATCGGGATGCGGAATGACGGCGCAAAGCGGCCACCCAGCCCGGTCGCGGCCAGCGCCCCGAGGAGGATGCCGATATCCATCACCGAGGTCACATCCTGTAATACACTGCCCTGGAGCGCCGCCTGCTGAAAGCCTCCGGTCCAGAAGGCTGATGTGGCGGGATCCCAGCCTAAAAGCAGCGCGGCCTTGGCGCCCCACAGGGTAAAGGCCCAGGTGATGGTCCAGGGATGACCGGCGGTGAGCAACGTCGCCAGTCCGAGCAGGGCAAGTGCCAGGGCGGCGGCGGGCAGGCTCCAGGGGCCGGTCGACAGACGTTTCCAGAATCCCTGCCGTATACGCGGTGCTGCATCGCGCCGCACGCCCCAGCGACGCAGCAGCAGGGCGAGCAGGCCGATGAATCCAAGCTGCAGGGTGACCGCCAACGGATAACCCAGGGGTTCGGCAAGCGACTGGGTCTGTAACGCCGGCAATGTCTGCCACTGGACCATGTGCAGGCTGGCCCAGAAGGAGCCGGCACAAAATGCGAGCAGCGTGATGACCATGCGCGGTGCGCCGCCGCCGGCCTTGTAGAGGGTGCCGGAGCCGCAGCCGTCACCCAGTTGCATACCGATGCCGAACAGGAAAGCCCCGGCGGCGACCTGCAGGCCGGCCGGCGCCCAGGCGCCGATCAGGCCGCGGCCGAGAAACTGGCCCTCGCTGAGAAAGGGCGCGAACAGCAGCGTGGCGACGGCGAGCATGAGCAACTGGGCCTGCAGCGCTGGAGTTTCGCGCTTTAGCAGGAAGCGCCGGTAGGCACTGGTAAAACCAAAGGCGCCATGCTGCAGGGTGATGCCCAGGGCAACGCCCAACAGCAGCAGCAGCGCCAGGCGTGGCGTGGCGAGAAACGCAACAAGCACCAGGATAACGAGTGACGCTATCGAAAATACGCCCCACTGAATGGCTCTCCGGGAGCCGTTACGGGATGCCGGAGCGGTGGGTGACACCTTCTCCACATCCGATAGTCTGTTCAAAGATTCATTCATCAATAGGGATTGACCATTACTTGATGGAAACCAAATTCAGGCCACTGCCGCCTGGATCGGCGGCGGGCTCAAGCCCGCCGCCGATCGACTATTTCGCGGAGCAGGGGTTCATTGGCTTCGCGGAGCAGGGGTTCATCGGCTTGGCCGCACACGGATTCATCGGTTTCGCGGCGCAAGGGTTCATCGGCTTCGCGGCGCAGGGGTTCATTGGCTTGGCCGCGCAAGGATTCTTGGCCGCACAGGGATTCATTGCCCCCGTCTTGTGCTGCTTGGCAAAGCCCTTCTGCTGTTCGGTGACATAGGCGGCGAGGGCCGCCAGTTCCCGGGAGTCCCAGGGCAACGGTTTGGCGGCCATGGGTGCGACCATGCAGAGCTGGACCATCTCATCGGCGTGGACCGCCTTCAGCTTGAACTGGTCATTGGCCATCTGCACATAGTGGGGATACGGTTGCGCGAAACTGGCCTGGAACATGCCGTTGTTGTTGTGACACGTGTTGCAGGACATCCCGTTGGTGCTCAGGCTGGTATCCTTGAACAGCTTCGCGCCCTCGGCAACCAGGGCCGCGTGATCGCCCTTATAGGGCTTGTAGTCTGCGGGGCGTGTCACGCCCGCGGACATGTTTTTGGCCGCGCAGGGGTTCATGGGCTTTGCGGCGCAAGGGTTCATCGGCTTCGCCGCGCAGGGGTTCATCGGCTTCGCGGCGCAGGGGTTCATCGGTTTCGCGGCGCAGGGATTGGCGGCCTGCAGCGGGCCGCTGCCGAGGGCGACAACCGCGAGGCATCCGCCGACAATGGCGGTCAGTTTCTTCCTGGAAAAAGTTGTGGTCATGTTTATTCTCCTTCTGATGGGTAAAATCCTGATATTTCCTCAGGCGGGAATTTCCAGCGGTTAGTCGCGGGGATTTTATATTCCTTACAATGGTTGTATTCATGGGCGTTCATGTGCCAATGGCTAAGAGTAGACTGAATCCTCACCCGTTGTGATTTGCGGTTCGTTCCGATTTTCATCCTCCCAATGCAACTTGCGAAAATCGAAACCCATTTCGACGGTGGGTTTGATCACCCGAAAATAAGGTGACACATCGAAGTCCCGTGGCACAAACAGACTGTGATGCCGAACCCTGAGGCTCTCTTTGGTGCACTCGCGACAGCCGGGCGTGGACGCGGATGCCACGCTGGCGATCGGCAGGATCGGGTAGCGAATAGACTGAAAACATTGGGCGATCAAGGTCGAGCAGATCGCCCGTGTCGGATCGCCACTACCGAACGCGAGCATGCGCCGGCGCCACTGTACCGGCACGGGGGGGGGCGGGAGCAGATAGCGCGCCAGATCGATCACATTCCTGAGATCGTAGTGTTGCCCGACCCGGGACAGCGCGTAGGCGATCAGCTGTTCCAGTTCGGCGGCCCGCAGACCGATTGGACGGCAGATTCTGCTATGCAGGCCATTAAACTCGGAAATGCCCACCAGGCGGATACCCTCCGTGATATCGGCCTCTACAAAGCAGGGGGGCTCCCGATCACCGGCCACCCCGGGACGCCGGTCGCCCTGAGGTCCGACGTAGAGCGCGGCATGCGACCAAGTGGACTGGGTCAGATACTTGATCGCCACACTCACTCGACTGTTCCCTTCGACCAGCAGCACATCCCCCGGTTGGAGCGTGGAGACGAGAAGATGCCCAGGTGTCGGCCGCGACGTATCATGAATATGTGCGGGTTGGTTCAGCCAGCGCCCAAGTCGTTCGCCCACCCATTCCAATACCCTGAGCATATCACTCTCCCGTATGACGGCAATTCAGCTGCATTGGTGAGGAGTGGTACAAGGATGTACCGTTCACGGACCTGAGGATGGCATGCGCCTACGGCTTATCCACCCTCCATTTACTATTTTCGTTCATTCGCAGCTAAAAAACCAATCCTTACCGGAAGATAGTGAGGCTGAGCCGCGCAATGACGGCGGCGGGTCAGTACCCCCTACCCCCGCCGCCGACCACAGTTATTTCGCGGAGCAGGGGTTCATCGGCTTGGCCGCGCAGGGGTTCTTGGCCGCACAGGGATTGGCCGCGCAAGGATTGGCCGCACACGGATTCATCGGCTTCGCCGCGCAGGGGTTCTTGGCCGCACAGGGATTGGCCGCACATGGATTCATCGGTTTCGCACAGGGATTTGCCGGTTTGGCCGCACAGGGATTGGCGGCGTAGAGGGGGCTACCGCCGAGGGCGACCACGGCGAGGCATCCGCTGATGATGGCCGTCAGTTTCTTCCTGGAACAAGGGTTTTTCATGTTGCGTCTCCTTTGGTGAAAAATTCTGGATTTTTTTAGGTGGAACTTGGTGAAGTCGCTGGGGCTTCACGTTACTTACAGCGTGGCCCATGACCGCCGGCGCAGAAACATCCTCAAGACATTTATACCAAGCAGGCCATATACCTACAGGACCGGGAAATGCGCGCTTTCTTTTCAGGGTTTGGCCCATAATTGGCCGGTTCAGTCCGCCAGGCTCCCGGCGAATCGTTGATTTTCCAGGAAGTCTGACCGAATGCTCAGCAGTAGCCAAACGCCCCCTCCCACTGGCCATTCTTATAGTCGATACGCAACCAGTGGGGTACAAACGCCGCCGCATTGACGACCGGGAAATCGGTTAGCGGCGGCGCTTTACCCGCGATTTCATCGACCTGGCAGGACTGGGTCATCACCGGACGGAAGCGAACCCGGAGTCTGTCGTTGACCGCTACCGACTCACCCGGGAGGTTGTCCGCGCCGTCATGGAACCGCACCTGCTTGCGTACCAGGCAACTGAAGTAAAGCTCCATCTCCGTTATCAGCGGAGTCTGGCGTTGCGACAGTGCCTGTTCGGCGCGGCGACTCAGTTGAATGCCCAGCCGTTTTCCCTTGATGGTAATCTGTGTGTTCACGGTGTCCCCTTTTAGGTGAATGGCCAGCGCTCTCTTCAATACCGTCACCCAGTGCCAGGTGGCAACCTCACACGGATGCATCGCCAATTGTTTATGCGGTTTGTATGCGTCCGCTGATGAAAACGCCACCGCTACCGGGCTCGCGCCGCGCCAGGTACTCGATGTGTTGACCCTGGATCTCATGCCAAAGACGCAGCGTGGTTTCCGAGTTGCCAAACAGCTGTTGCCTGTAGTCGGGCGGCAGGATTTCCTCCGGATGTTCCAATGAAAGCCCCGCCTCATACAGCCGCTGTATCACCGCCCGATTGATGTATCGCGGTGCTCCGCCGGAATCGAGTTTGATTACCAGATCAGGATTGGCCTCGGGAAATGCCGCCATCAGGCAGTCGCGGGATTTGCAGTTGAGCCGGTTGGCCATGCTGGTGATTACCCAGGGTACAAAGTAGGGGATCAGCAACTGGATGACGGCGCAGAGCGGGTTGTCGATCAGCAGTTGCCAGTGGATGGGGAGATACTCCGCGGATCCGAACCACCACAGATCCAGGGTGATCAGCCCATGGATGGCGCTGCCAACCAACAGGGCCACCAGCCAGGGGCGATTGAACAGTTGACGCAAGTAGCGTTCGCCGTGGCTCTGGTCGGGTAACAGTGGGTCGATTTTCATGCCGCATGAGCCCTCACTCTATGGCCGTGACGAGATAGTCTGGCGCCTGTTTCAAAACAAGACCGGGACGGGGGATGGAATATTTCGCGGGCCGGCGCGGCACCGCGTGGTCGCTTGTGCAACTGTCGTCTGGACTCCTCCAGACTTGCCGGCGGCATTTTTGTCCAGGAGGAGTGGTACAGGGATGTACCGTTTTCGGAGCCGAGGATGCAATGGCCGGGAGCGGCTTTGGGCAAGGTTGAGCCCGGGGAGCCCTTTAAGGCCCCCCCGGCACCCGGTCAGGCCGGGTCGCTCCAGCGCCGTTCCTCGAATACCGGGTCAAGCGGTGTATGGAACAGGTGGTTGGCATAGTTGCTGAGGGTCTTCACCGCCAGGGCGAGGACGATCTCGAGGATCTGCCGTTCGCTATAGCCGGCCGCCAGGAATGCCGCGGTGGCGGCCTTTGACGGCAGGCCGCGCGTGTTCGCCACAACCCGGGTGAACTCAGACAGCGCCGCCAGCCGGGTATCGGTGATGGCGGTGCCGTTGCGGATGGCATCGGTCACTTCCGGGGCCAGCTTGGACTTCATGTCGGCCAGGAAGGAGTGCGCGGAGACGCAGTATTCGCAACCGTTTTCGCGACTGATGGTAAGGAAGACCACTTCCTGCTCCGGTGCCGAGAAACCGGAATCCGCGCGGAACGCCGCGTAACCGGTCAGGTAGGTCTCCAGCAGGCCCGGCGAATTGACCATATTGCTATACATATTGGGAATGAAGCCAAGATTGGCCTGCGCGGTTTCGAGCAGGGTTTTTCCTTTCGGCTCGGCCGTTTCAATGGTTTGTGCGGGAAGGGTGATCTGGTATTCGGCAAGCATCTGTATCTCCTTGGATAAATATGCACCAATCGGTACAAAAATGGTAAAAAAACGCGCCCTTCAGCTCAGGGCAGACAGCGCCAGCTCGGCCACGTCTTCGATGGCCGTGGCCTGCATGCCCGCTTTGGCCATGGTTTTGAGTCCGCTGATGGTGGTGACGACGTAGCGGGCCAGCACCTCGGCGTCCTTGCCGGAGTCGATCTCGCCGACCGACTGGGCACGTTCGATGGCACAGCGAAACACCTCGGTAAACTGGCTGGCACCTTTGCCGACCAGGTCGGCGACTATGGCGTCCCGTCCAGAGAACTCGGTCGCCGTATTCATGATCAGGCAGCCTTTGGGAGGCTCGTCCGCAACCACTTCGCTGGCCGCCGACCTGAGCATGGTTCGGAGGAACTCCTTGCCGGAGGGTGCCTGCTCAAGGGCTGCCGTCATCAGCCTGACCTGGCGCTCGCGAAACAGCTGCAGACAGCGCTGGAAAAGCTCATGTTTGCTACCGAAGGTCTGGTAGAAACTGCTCTTGGAGATAGCCATTGCCGACAGCAGGTTCTGCAGCGAGGCGGCTTCGTATCCGCGACGCCAAAATACCTCCATGGCTTTCTGCAGCGCGAGGTGGGGATCAAATTCGAGAGGGCGGCCCTGATTCATGGGGTAATTATGTACCGATCAGTCCTTAAGTCAAGTGGCCTGTCTTGGTCTGGGGTGGTGCAATAAAGGCCCGCTATTCTCCAAGGGTCCGCCATCTAAGGGCTCGCGCAAGAATAAGTATCGGTATTCGGTCGCAACTGTACCCCTCTGGCGGCGTTACGCTTTTTGGCAAGGGACGGACCTATGTAACCCGTTGCACAACGCCGTGAGCGGGCCGAGGGCGAAGCGAGATGGGATGAGTTATTTTTTCCGTGGCCCTAAGGTAAGATCATCCATACAAGACCCGCAGGAAGGAAAAATATGAAACCGACAGACGACGAGTTGGCCAACGCCCTGCAAACGGCGGAGGGCATGCGTGAGCGGGGAGAAGATCCGGATAATCTGGCCAAGGTGCTACTCTACCTGCATCGCCGGGATGAGATGCTTGAGCGGGTGCTGGATCACCTGGAACTGTTCCTGCGTTTTGGCCTGCCGGTGGACGAGCATATGAAACTGGTTCGCCTGGTGGAGGAGGCCAAGATCCAGGAGGCCCGGGAGGAGGGTACGGACCCGGGCAAGCTGGGGTTATGAGCCTGGGAGGCTGCCGGGCTTGACATGCCCCTGTTGTCAATCAGTCAGCGTCCGGCGTAGACTGTGCAATCGCGGACGTCCGACGGATGGACAGGGAAGCCGCAAATAATAATTATATTTGATACGTTATACTCAACAAGCCGAGTATGACCTTTCTGAAGAAATATACTCTGGCCAGTGGGGTCTTCGCTATCATAGGGAACCTGCGTCCAGCCCACCGTCCGCCGATTTAAAGGTAATGTCGAACCATTGGGGCGGTGCGGGTGTCGCGCTTCTTATCCGCCACCGGTCCGAACCTTTCACACCTCGAGTCGGACACACAGTCCCAGGGAAGCGGACACCAAGTGCCAGGTTTTTCCTGGCGATTGAGCAATCCAGAGGCACGTTGGAACCGATCAAATGAGTCACGATATTTCCAATCTGCGGAAGTTTGTCGCCCCGGAGATGATTTTTGGCGCGGGGGCACGCAAAAGCGTCGCCAACTATGCAAAGACCTTTGGTGCCCGCAAGGTGCTGCTGGTTTCGGATCCGGGGGTCGAGGCGGCTGGCTGGGTCGAAGACGTCTCCAGCACCCTGCGAGAGGAGGGGATCGATCACGTCACCTTTACCCAGGTGTCACCGAATCCGCGATCCCATGAAGTGATGGCCGGGGTCGATTTTTACCGGGAGCACGGCTGCAATATCATTGTCGCCGTGGGCGGCGGCAGCCCGATGGATTGCGCCAAGGGCATCGGCATCGTCAGCGCCAATGGCCGGCATATCCTCGACTACGAGGGGGTTGATCAGATTCGCGCCCCCATACCTCCGTTGATTTTTATTCCCACCACGGCCGGAACTTCCGCCGATGTCTCGCAATTCGCCATTATCAATGACGAGGCGGAACGGGTGAAAATCTCCATCGTCAGCAAGGCGGTGGTGCCGGACGTGGCGCTGGTGGATCCCGATACCACCCAGACCATGGACCCGTTCCTGCGCGCCTGCACCGGCCTGGATGCCCTGGTGCATGCGATCGAGGCCTTCGTCTCCACCGCCTCCGGCCCAATGACCGACATGTTCGCCCTGGATGCCATCCGCCTGATCAACGGTAACCTGGAGCAGTTGGCAGCCAATCCCGCGGACCCGAAGTTGCGGGAGCAGATCATGCTGGGCTCGATGAAGGCGGGGCTGGCCTTCTCCAACGCCATTCTCGGCGCCGTGCATGCCATGTCCCACAGCCTGGGCGGGTTTCTCGATCTGCCCCACGGATTGTGCAATTCGATCCTGCTGGAGCATGTGATCAGCTACAACTACAGCGCCGCCACGGACCGCTTCAAGATCATTGCCGAGACCATGGGGCTGGATACCCGTGGCCTCAACGCCACCGAGGTGAAGGCGCGCCTGCTGGCCCGGGTGGTGGAGCTGAAGCAGAACATCGGGCTGTATCAGAAACTGGCCGAAATCGGTGTCCGCACGGCGGATATCCCGACCCTCTCCGCCAAGGCCATTAAAGACCCCTGCCTGCTGACCAATCCGCGTAAATCCAACCGGCGTGATGTCGAGGTGGTCTATGAAGAGGCGCTCTGAGCCGCCTGACCTGGAATCGGAAGAGCAGGGTTTATCGTTTCAGGATCTGATCGGCCTGGGTTCGCATTCGGCCCGCAAGAGCCACTACTCCATCCTGGAAGAGAAGCTGGCGGAGCTGGAGGCGGAGCGCAATCGCTACAAATGGCTGTTTGAAAATGCCCTGCACGGCATATTCCAGGCCGATTTCAACGGTGCGGTACGTGCCGCCAACCCGGCCTTCGCCGCGATGTGCGGTTTTCACGACAGCCGCCTGATCATTGCCCAGCCGCGGCCGCTGGAGGCGCTGTTCGATGACCCCGGCGACTATGAGCGGCTGAAGCAGGAGCTGCTGTGCCTGGGCAAGGCGTACCGTTTCCTGACCACCCTGAGGCGCCGTGACGGGGTGCGTATCCATGTCTCCATGAATGTGCTGCTGCGGAGCGGGGAGGGCGGTGACCTGTTCGAGGCCTTCGTGCAGGACATCAGCGCCTACCGGCGCGCCCAGGAAGAGCTGACCCGCCTGAATGAGGAGCTTGAGGCGCGGGTCGAGCGGCGCACCCGGGAGCTCACCCAACTGAACAGGAAGTTGCTCCGCGAGATCGGCGAACGGGAACAGATGCAGGAGGAGTTGCGCCTGGCCAAGGAGGCCGCGGAACAGGCGAATCTGAGCAAGGACAAGTACCTTGCCGCCGCCAGCCATGATCTCCTGCAGCCGATGAATGCGGCCCGGCTGCTGGTCTCGACCCTGCGCGAACGGGCGCTGGCCGAACAGGACGGTTACCTGGTGGAGCGGGTGCATCTGGCGCTGGAGGGTGCAGAGGAGCTGCTCAACGATCTGCTGTATATCTCCAAGCTCGATCAGGATGCGGTGCAGCCGAAGTTCGAGGTGTTCTCGATCCAGCAGCTGCTGGCCTCGCTGGAGGGTGAGTTCCAGCCACTGGCCTCCTGTTCCGGTCTGCAACTGCGGGTGCTCCCCTCGTGCCTGAGCGTCCGCTCCGATACCCGACTGCTGGGGCGGATTCTGCGCAATTTCATTAGTAATGCGCTACGCTACACCCCCCAGGGGCGGGTGCTGGTAGGTTGCCGCCGCAAGGGCGGTCAGCTCAGTATTCAGGTATGGGATACCGGTGAGGGGGTGCCGGAAGAGCGTCTGCAGGAGATATTCCATGAGTTTTACCAGCTGAACACTCACCAGCGGGGGGCGCGCAAGGGGGTCGGTCTGGGATTGGCCATCGTGGACCGCCTGGCGCGCATGCTGGAACACCCAATCGAGGTCCTCTCCTGGCCGCCCCGGGGATCGATGTTTTCGGTGGAGGTGCCGTTGGCGGAGGCGCCGGCGCCGCTGCCAGCCGAGTGCAGGCCGGCGATTACCGGCAACAATCTGGAGGGTGCCTGCATCCTGGTGCTGGACAACGATGACAATATCCTGATCAGCATGGAGGCGCTGCTCCGGCAATGGAACTGCGTGGTCTATCTGGCCCGTGACCGGCACGAGGCGATCGACCTGTGCAAGGCCCGCTCATTGCGGCCGGATGTGATCCTGGCCGACTACCATCTGGACCGGGGGCAGACCGGGACCGATGCGGTGCTGGCCATGCGCAAGTGCGCCGGGAGCGCTATCCCCGCGGCGATCATTACCGCCGACTACAGCGATGAGAGTGTCCAGCTGTTTCAGGAACTGCAGTTGCCGATGCTGAACAAACCGGTAAAACCGGCCAAGCTGCGCGCCCTGCTGAGCCATCTGCTGCGTGATCGGGTGAGCTGAGCAGTCACCCTGCGGGTGCCGGCATTTTTCCGCGTGATACCTAAGAACAATTCAAAACCCACCGGTGGGCCGATACACTGGGGGCCCCCTTGTCAGCCATCGTCAGTATCGGAACCCGGCAGAATGAGTGATTTAGTAACCGCCCACAGTGGCACCTCTGGTTTTTCCCTGTCCGCACCGGATCAACGGATCCCGGTGCGTGAACTGTTCGGTATCGACAGCGATATGGAGGTGCCGGCCTTCTCCCGGGGCAACGAATATGTGCCGGATTCGGATCCCACCTATCGGTTTGATCCCGAGACCACCCTGGCGATCCTGGCCGGCTTCGCCCACAACCGGCGGGTCATGGTGCAGGGTTACCACGGTACCGGCAAATCATCCCATATCGAACAGGTGGCGGCGCGCCTGCGCTGGCCCTGTATCCGGGTCAATCTCGACAGCCATGTCAGCCGCATTGACCTGATCGGCCGGGATGCCATCGTGTTGAAGGACGGGCAGCAGGTCACCGAGTTTCGCGAAGGCATCCTGCCCTGGGCCTTGCAGCACCCCTGCGCGCTGGTGTTCGACGAATACGACGCCGGTCGCCCGGATGTGATGTTCGCCATCCAGCGGGTGTTGGAGGTGGAGGGCAAACTGACCCTGCTGGATCAGAACCGGGTGATCCGGCCGCACCCCTATTTCCGCCTGTTCGCCACCGCCAATACCATCGGCCTGGGCGATACCACCGGCCTCTACCACGGCACCCAGCAGATCAACCAGGGGCAGATGGATCGCTGGTCGCTGGTGCAGACCCTGAACTACCTGCCGCATGACGTCGAGGTGGAGATCGTGCTGTCCAAACTGCCGGCGCTGGACAACCCGGCGGGGCGGGAGACGGTCAGCGCCATGGTGGAATTGGCGGACCTGACCCGCCAGAGTTTTATCAACGGCGATCTCTCCACCGTCATGTCACCGCGCACCGTCATCACCTGGGCGGAGAACAGCCGCATCTTCCAGGATTGCGCCTACGCCTTCCGGGTCACCTTCCTGAACAAGTGTGATGAGCTGGAACGCCCGGTGGTGGCCGAGTTTTATCAGCGCTGCTTCGCCGAGGAGCTGCCGCTGAGTGCCGCCCGCGTGGCCCTGAGCTGAGGCGGGCGGGTGCCGGAAAGCGCAAGAGAGCTGTTCGAGCGGGTTACCGGCGCCACCCTGCGCGCCCTGGCCGCCGCCCCCGATACCCGGGTCAGTTTTGCCACGTCCGGGAGCGTCGACGCGGGCGCGGTGCGGCTGGCCCTGCCCGGGCAGGGGCGCCTGTCGGCGGACGACATTGCCCGCCTGCGCGGCCTGGCCGACGCCAGCTCCCTGCGCCTGCGCTTCCATGATGCCCCCTTGCACCGCGCCCGCCTGCCGCGGGACCCGGAGGCAGGCGCCCTGTTTGAGCTGCTGGAACAGGCCCGGGTCGAGGCGCTGGGCGGACGCCGCTTGAGTGGGGTGGCGCGGAACCTCGCCACCCTGCTGGAGTCGAGAGGCCGGGAGTGCGGCTGGGGACGGGCCGAGCGGCGGGCCGATGTCCCCCTGGTCGAGGGGGTCGCCCTGCTGGCGCGGGAACAGTTGAACGGAGTGGCGCTACCGGCCGCCGCCGCCCGGGCCGCCGCTCTCTGGCGGCCCTGGGTGACCGCCCAACTGACCTCCCAAGTGACTACCCAAGTTACCGCTGAAGAGGGTGCCGGCGCACTCGGCGAGCTGCGTACGGCGCTGGCAGATCAGGGGGAGTACGCACGGCGGGTCTGCGGCCTTCTGGAGCTCCTCGGCCTGGACAGCCGCCCGCTGGAGGCGTCGGGGGTGTTGCTCCCGTCCCCGCCCGAAGCGGCGGGCGCCGACCCGGAGGCGCTGGCCCCGGACGGAGAGGCCGAGCCCGCCGACCAGCCGGGCGAGGCGGCGCCCGCCGAGGATGCCGGCCAGGCCGGCCCGCTCCAATCGGCCGCGCCGGGGACGGGTCTCGCGGAAGAGGCCGAAGGCGCGGGCGAAGGGACGCTGTCCGAACAGGCGCTGCGTATCAACTGGCTCGATCCGCGCCAGGCCATCCGCTCCGAATACCGGGCCTATACCCGCGAATTCGACCAGGCGGTGGAGGCCGATGAACTGGCCGGCAGCGAGGAGTTGGCCGAGCTGCGCCGCCAGCTCGACGGCCAGCTCGCCCCGCTGCAGGGACTGGTGGCGCGCATCGCCAACCGGCTGCAGCGACGCCTGCTGGTGCAACAACAGCGGGCCTGGGAGTTCGACCAGGAAGAGGGGCTATTGGATGGCGCGCGCATCGCCCGGGTTGTGGCCAACCCCACCCATGCGCTCTCCTATAAGCGGGAGAAGCAAGCGCCTTTTCGCGATACCGTGGTCACCCTGTTGATCGACAACTCCGGTTCCATGCGCGGCCGGCCGATCACCGTGGCGGCGTTGAGCGCCGACATCCTGGCCCGCACCCTGGAGCGCTGCGGCGTCAAGGTGGAGGTGCTCGGTTTTACCACCGGTGCCTGGAAGGGGGGGCGGGCCTGGGAAAAATGGCAAAACGCGGGCGAGCCTGCCGACCCCGGCCGCCTCAATGAGCTGCGCCACATCGTCTACAAGGCGGCCGACCAGCCGTGGCGGCGGGCCCGGAACCGTATCGGCCTGATGCTGAAGCCGGGGCTGCTCAAGGAGAACATCGATGGCGAGGCCCTGATCTGGGCCTATCGGCGCCTGATCCGGCGTCCCGAGGCGCGCAAAATCCTGCTGGTGATCTCGGACGGGGCGCCGGTGGATGATGCCACCCTGACCGCCAACCCCGCCTCCTACCTGGATGCCCACCTGCGGGAAGTGATCCAGTGGCTGGAGCGGCGCACCCCGGTGCAGCTGATGGCTATCGGTATCGGCCATGACGTGACCCGCTACTACCGCCAGGCGCTGATGCTGCGGGAGCCGGAAGAGCTGGGTGGGGCGATGCTGCAGCAGCTGGCGCGGCTGCTGGATCCACGGCCCGTGGATATCCAGCGGGCGTCGAACTGACCGACCCACGAAGACCACCTTTTGTGAAGGGCAACAGGCTTACCGGGTCACTCGGCCGACGGCCGTGAGGAATATCGAGCGGCTGGTTATGTATGTCCGGAAGTGCCGGGAGCTAAACCTGACGTCCTATGCGGGAGAGTCTCTTAACCCTCGTGCTCCGACAGCCAAGTCGTAGCATCCTTCATGGTCAGGAATAGCGTTTCGCAGTCTGGAAGAGCCTCAAAGCCGTGATGAAGGTAAAAGGAAGAGGCTTGCTGATCGATGGGGTCTACCACAATGGCCCAAACGGCCACCTCCTCCGCGGCGTTCGCAATGCGCCCAAGCGCATCGAGAAGCAGCGCAGAACCCAAGCCTTGCCCCTGGAGGGCATTGTCCACCGCCAGTTCCCCGATCCGAACCACTGGCACGGGATATTTGGGCAGACCTCTGCAAATTGCAGGGGGAAGGTTATCGAAGGCCACGGCGCCGGCCGAGAGGGTGTAATAGCCAACAACCGGATTACCGGCCTCGGCGGGGACCGCGACATACGCTCTGGCGACACCGTTCTGGTCGTTTTGACGGGCAAACTGGGTGAGGTAGGTATTAAGGAATGGATGCCCGCAGTCAAAGGTAGCGCGATTATGCACTGCCCTGACTGCTTCGATGCGATAGGTGATCGGAGTGGCCTCAGTCACCTACCACCAGTGCAGCATGACGGGCCTTGGCCTTGCGAATGGATTCAGGCATGGGGCGGGCCGGTCGGTCTAGTGCGGCAAGGAACAGGTCACGGTCGCGGTCGGTAAGCATCACTGCCTGCTTGCGGCGCTGCGCCCGTGCCACCTGCTCCTTGGCGGCGGCAATCATAAAGGTCGAGAGGTTCATGCCGAATACCTCCGCCGCCTCGGTAAATTGGGTCTTAATGGCCTCTTCCACCCGGAAGTCGATGCGATCTTGCTTTGCCATAGCGCTATCCTCCTGCACATATTCTAGCTAATGTACGGAAATTGTCCACACATAAACGACTGGCAGGAGCGGGCCTACCTCCCCCGTCTGGGAAAAGGGCAAGGGGAAAAGGGAGGGGGAAAGGGGGAAAAGGGGACACCAGACGAAAGGGACGGAAACAAAAGTTCGGGGGACACCAAAGTTCGGGGACACAATACTTAACTCCTGCTATTAAGTATCGTGTCCCCAGAACTCCCGCCCTATCAAGACGGGTCGGCGGACCGGTGCTTTCACGCTGGGTAGGGACCGTCTCGAACTACGTCGGTTCATGCTCGGCTCGGGTTCGGATACTTGATCCGCCGGCGCATCATGCCAATCCCGAAAACGCCAAGACAGACCAAGGCGAGCGCGTTAGGTTCGGGGACGTTCACAGGAACTCCACGCATTTCGTCCGAGCCCGAGCCGACGATGTTGACCCCGAAGCCGAGCGGATTCGGTGTC
>NZ_JANIOA010000079.1 GCF_025175675.1 Sedimenticola hydrogenitrophicus | reverse complement strand
AACCAACCAACCAACCAACCAACCAACCAACCAACCAAGCAGCCTGATCGATCCACTCACGCCGGTTGGCTGAACCGCCTGCTGGCGGACAGGCTGCCGAGTGGGCTGGCCGACGGGCTTCGGGACGCCGGCGTCGGCGTCGGCGCCCTTGTCGTGGCCATCGCGCTGTTCCTGATGGCACGGGGTCTGCATCTTTTCCTCACATGGCCAAGGGTGTTGCGCCGGTTGGTTCAGGCGGTGGCCTGGCTCGCACTCCCGGTCGGTCTGCTGTTCCTGGCCAAAAAGTTACCGGGCCTCGCCGGCGTGAGCTGGGGCGCGGTTTTTCTACTCGCGTTGTTTGGGCTCTGGGTGCTGTTCCGGTTGTGGGTGGTTGCTACCCTCGACAGCAGATTGGGTGATGTTGGCCCGGGGAAAGCCCCGGGGAAAGCCCCGGGGCCTACCGGGGATGGTCTGGAAAAGTGGAAGCATGAAGGGCTCTACGCCTTCCAGGCGGAGCTGGCCGAGGCCATCGTCAAGCGCCTGGGTGAGGACGGTAAGCTTCCCGAGGGCCGCATCCTGGCCCTGCGCGGTGATGCCGGCACCGGCAAGACCCTGCTGGCCCGCATCGTCCTCGATGCCTATGCGCGTGACCCCGCCAACAAGGCCATCGTCATCCCCCTGGACATCTGGCAAGCGGGCTCGGCGAAGACGCTGCACGCCTACATCTTCAAGCAGCTGATCGGTCATCCCGAGGTGGTGCGCCAGCTTGATGCCAGGGCTATTGGTCAGGCAGGTTTTTTTCTACTGGGTCAGTCTGTTACCAGACTCCTGAGGCATTTCAACAGCGTCAGGCTTGGCGACTACGAACTGAGCCTGCGTCAACCGCCGCCGCTGACCATGCAGGACCCCCTGACCCGCATTGTCGCGGGCCTGCGGCGCAAGGGCATGCAGGTGATTTTCCTCATGGATGAAATCGACCGTGCGGAACCGGCCGTCGCCCAGGCCGCCACCACCTTTGTCTGCCGCTCTTTAAACCTGCCCGGCGTCAGCACCGTGTTGCCTTATGTGGAGAGCCAAATCCATTACCGGATCTTCAATCCCCTGCTGGCCACCACCCCGGATCTGCTGCACACCATGTTGGGTGTGATCCATCATGAGCGGGACGAATCCATGGATACCATGGTCCGGAGGGGGCTGGACCTGATGAAAGAATTTCCGGCCGGAGAGCCGGGCAGGGACGGGCAGGAGGGCAAGTTCTTGGGGCCTGAACTCGACGAGGCCCTGCGCTTCGGCCTGATCGATTTTTACAGCCGCCAGAAGCCGGATGCTCGGCGCCGGCTGTTGCGGGGATTCGAGGAGAAATATTTCAGCCATTACCTGCGGGTGCCAGAGCTGCGGCTTGAACACCTGGCCGATGTGGCCGAGCGCTATCTCGAACACGAAAGCGACAGCAACGAGGACAGGGCCAATCTGCATACCCGCCTGAAAAGCCTGGCCGCTGATCCGTCTCTGGCCAGGAAAGGGCCCACCCTGCGAACCCTCACCGGCCAGCTCGACGCGCTCTATGCCTGGCCCCGGCCCGAGGAAGCTATGAACGACCTGCAATGGGCGGCCGTCCTGGCACTGTTGGCTTGGCGGGCGGCCTCGTGAGAGAGAAGCCGGACAGGATGGATGATGTGAGTACGACAACCCGGGATAATACCGGCAGCGGTGCCAACCTGAAGGAGGGGCCGACCACCAAGAATCAGCCCCTTCAGGATGTCACCTCGAATCTGGAGAGCAGCGACGAGGCCTTGAGGAGGCTGGTGAGGGAGACCTGGCGCACGGCTAATGGCGCCCGGGAGGCGGTGGCGGAAAGGCGTTTTGTCGATTGGGTGATCGAGCGCTTCGCGTACGACGACCTGTTCGTTGCAAGACCACCCGCTGGTGGCGAGGGTCTGACGGCGGTTCAGACCGGTGATTACGGTGTCGCTCTGTATCGCCTGCGCGAACTGGCCTCGCAAGCCCTCAGCGAGCTCGATCTGCGCGACGACTTCCTCGCCCTCTGGCGACAGGCCCTGAACGCCTTCCGGCAGGAAGGACTGCTGGGCGAACGACTGGTGGATGCCGTCCTGTACCCCATGGCGGTCCTGCCCCTGGCCTGTGGTGACGGTTTGCGCGGTCTGCTCCAGCGCTGCCGCAACGCCCTGTTGTCGGACCCCGCGCGCGGTCTGGCGATAAACTTTTATAAAAGCTGGGCCGGGATCGCGGACCTGGCGGGCAGGGCCGGCGGTACCGTCTGCAGCCAGTTTTCAATTCTGGTCTATGAGGAGGCGATGGCCGATCTCCTGCGCCAGGACACCCTGCCGGCGGAGGCCCCGGCCTATCTCAAGAGCAATATCAACTCCCTGGTGGGGCGGCTGGAACTGCTGAACCGTGTCCGGAAGGATACCTTGAGCCGGGAGCAGGCAGAGCTGCTCAACCGCCTGCACGCCTGCTCGGCGGCCATTCAGGAGAAGGGAGCCTTGCCACGATTGCCGGGTGAGGACCTCTGGGGCCTTGGCGGGGATCCGGAAAAGCGAGCCATATACGCCAAGCTGATCTCGTCCATGTTCAATGTTTCCGGCGCTTGGCGGAGTGGTTGCGGCCAATGGGGCTGGGAGGAGGAAGAGACCTCTTCCCAAAGAGCGCTTTTGCTCCAGGCTGTGGCGGCGGGTTACCGCGCCCTCCTGCAGGAGGAGACGGATCGGGTGACCTCCGTCCTGTTCAACACCGGCGTACGGATGATTAGTGAAGGCTTGTCGGGGGAGGTGCGTGTCCTGGTCAACGGCCTTGGCCTGGCCCTGGCGCTCCTGGACAGCGCCGATATCACTAGGGCCCTGGGTGAGAATGATGGCTTCGATCTGGGCGTTAATCTCTTTGGTGCCCTTACAGAGCTGGATCAGAGGATGCGTCCTCTAGCCGACATTCGCACCCTCAGCTTGGCGCTGCTTCTGTACGGAGGCCATCTGCCAGCCCCGCGCGACGAGGATGGCGTCCGACTCTTCAACTCTCTGAAGGAACTGGGCATTGAGGATATCTCCCATGACCGGGAACCCCGCCAGGAAGAGATGCTGGCGGCGCTTAAAAGCCTCCTTCTCGCCCTGCCCGGTATCACCGATGAACGAAAGGCCACCCTGGAGACATTCTGGCAGGCCGACCCCGAGCAGCGCGCGGTCATCCTCAACACGCTCCTGGTCGGCCTGCTGCGCGATCACATCCCCGAGCCCGAATGGACTGATCACATGAACGCCATCCGCAGCCTGCTGGACCAAGTCGCCGCCCTGGACGGGTTGGCGGAGGCCCGCAGGCTCTTCGATGCCCACCGCGATCAGGGTATTGCGGTGGCGGTCGGTGTACTGACGGCGGAGCAGCGGCAGGCACTGCTGGCGGAGGCCGAGGCGGCGGGTGACGACTTGGTGGGTGGCCTGGCGCGTCTGCAGACGGCGGAGCTGTTCGGTCGATGAAGGCGCAACAATTCCAGGTGTCGGAGTCAAGCCAGTCCCGGTTGGGCGAACTGATCACACGGCAGATGACAAGCCCAGGTGTCAGAGTCAAGCCGCCCCTAGTTGTACGATTAGTTCCAGGAATAGCGAACGGCTTGACTCCGACACCGGTGCACACGACACCGGTGCACAGCACAACGGGCTCCGTCCCCTTGGGGGCGTGGCAACGATGAGCACACGCATCGAATTCTGGAACCGGATGGATAACTATGAGGAGAGTATTATTTCTCTTTATCACCGCCCAGGGACCAGCCAATTACTCCAACGCATTGCGGCTATTGTTACGCCGGAAACAACGGCTGCTGATATAGGGTGCGGACACGGTTACTTTCTGGGCGAACTGGCATCCGCCAAACGTATTCTCGCTGTGGACTACGCGCAGAACAGTATTGATCAGGCGCGCACCAGGGCCCCCCGGCACACTGAGTTTCTGCTGCAGCATCTGGCCGAACTGGCCCTGCCGGAACCGGTCGACCTCGCACTCTGCTTCAGTGCCCTGATGCCGGAAAACCATACCCAGGCTCTGCTCATGCTGGAGCGGCTCACCCATTCCATCAAAGCGGGAGGCACCTTGCTTTTGGTCGTGCCAGCGATGGAGAGCCTGCTCTACGTCATTAACCAGGTGCACTACCATGAAGTTCGGCAAGGTCGGGAAAAGGAGTCCATCAGCCAACGCATGAGTGAGTTCCTCTCCACATTCAACAACCCACTCGGATATGTGCGCAGCAGCAATGGACAGGTAACCAAATACTGGTTGGCGGAAGAGATAGTGAGTCAGCTCCAGCAAGCAGGCCGCACAATGGGACTGGAGCAGTTTAAAGTCCCGGTGACCTGGCGTGATTATGCTGCCGAGGCAGATTGGCAGCAGGCGGTTCAACCGCCATGGTTCTGGGGCTGGCAAATAACCTGCGGGGTCGAATCTTAGGAATTTCAGGTGTCGGAGTCAAACCAGTCCCGGTTGGGTGAACTGATCGCACGGCGGATGACTGGTTTGACTCCGACACCTCAGGTCCAACCACAAATCAACACAACAAGGGGTGACAACATGTCCAGCAAAAAACAACAAAGGGAACTCACGGCACTGTCGATTTTCGATGAATTCAGCCGACAGGAAACCTTGCTTCTCACCGGTGCGGCGTTGGCATTGGGGATGACGGGATCGGTGTATGGCGGAGAGATTCCCACGCATGACAATTGGGAAAGAATTAACAGCGAATACCTGTGTGACTATGGATCTGAGTCACTCTGGGGGCCGGTTCAGACCGTTGCAGCTGAAGATGCGCTGGTGGAAATGCCAGATATTGCCAACAGCGGTGCTTTTTCCTATTCAAAAGAGTTGGGCGTTTGCAGGTCTAGAACAAATGGAACTCAGTTAATGGGTCAATTAAGATACAATGGAGTTCCAATGAATGTTGGTATTGCGAAAATTGATGAAAAAATGCTTGGTGCATATTTGAAAGTTGGTGCTGCAATTGGTGCTGTTGTTCTTCCTGCTGTATTGAGTGGAAGTAGTGCTGGTGGTAGTTCAGGCTCCTCTGGTGGTGGAAATATTTAAATATTAATTTCACAGCATCGAACTTATAACTTCAGGGGTCGGAGTCAAAAATCACTAACCTGTTGATTTAATGTCATTTGCCGAATTCGGTACCGGAGTCATTATGTTGATGTCGCCCGGGTGTCGAATTCAGAATTTTAGGTGTCGGAGTCAAACCAGTCCCGGTTGGGTGGACTGATCGCACGGCGGATGGCCGGTTTGACTCCGACACCTGTGGTTGGCACGACACCTGTGGTTGGCACGACACC
>NZ_JANIOA010000078.1 GCF_025175675.1 Sedimenticola hydrogenitrophicus | reverse complement strand
TGTAATGTTGACTGGCTCAATATCGCGCCGACGGAGTACCCATAGTGACTGTCAGGTTGTCATCCGTGGCAGCATGATCCGAACCACAATAGGGCGCCCCCCATTGTCTAGACTGATTATCGGTTGATTGCGGCCATTCTTTAGTAGGGTTACCGATTCAGCACGGGCGGGATGACGCCAGATCGGGTGCGTAGAGCGCGGCTTGAAGGCCCGGTGCAATGACCCACGGGCGAGGTTGGGAATTCAATTAGCCCTGCCTCCTTGGCTTGCGGGAGTCCTAACGCCGGGCGGCGGCAAAACGCAATCCGACTGCAGCCCCTGCCAGCAGCACCATCTGCCAGACACCGAACAGCAGGGTGGTCCACAGATGATCGCTACGTATGTGGCTGATACCGCTGGCCAGTTCAAGCAGATAGAACAGGAACCCGCCCAGCGCCCCGGACGCCGTGACGGTCAGGACAAACAGCAGAATGCCGGAGCGGATACGCCAGGCGTAGAGCAGACCCAGGGCCACGCAACCGGCCCCTACGATGCCACACACGGCGTACAGGTAGCGTTCGTCCAGCCCCGAATCGGTGCCCACCTTGACCGCCAGGCGCCAGCCGATAATCGCAACCGACACCGTCACCAGCAGCGCCGAAAGTGGTTTGCGCCCATCCCGATGGGCGATATAGCGGCCGGCATAGAACAGAAACAGCCCCAGCACCATGCCGGGCCAGGCATCGGCCAGCCACTGGATATCCGGCAGATAGGGTGCGCCGAAGCTGCAGATCAGCCCGGAGATCAATCCGAGTAGTACGAATGCCTGAAACTGTTTCCCCATGGTCTGGTCCCCTCCCCACTGAGTTCCCGCCATTGCAAAATTGAGCAAGGACAAGGCATGACCGCACGCCACCCCTTATGCTGGCCACCGAGTTTATCACCCGAGAATTTAGGATGGAGCATAAAATGAGCACCGATACCCAGCAGGTCACCACCGAAACCAACGCCGATGAGGCGCAGCCGCAAACCACTGCGATCGATGTGAATATCCAGGTGGAGACCACCGAGGAGAAGAAAGAGGAGGAACGCCCCGGCGTCTGCTGCGGCTCCTGCTCCTGACCGATGACCAGCGGGGGAGGCCGGGCCTCCCCCGTCCCCGACCGGGCGGGAGCATTACACAATTGTTCCGAATTCGCGGTATAGGGGCTGGCATCTTCTGTCGAGGGACGCCGTTAACCCATCCATGGGGGCTCGCTGCCGCCATCCCTGGCGGCAGACGCCCTCGGCAGAAGGCGCCAGCCCCTCTGGACAAACGTGGAATGCTCCCGACCAGACCAGGCCGTCACTCCGGCCTTCCAGCAAGCCCTAACAACGACATAACTTACTGTAATTACACCAGTTTATAATGCTGGCGTAAACCGGTGTCCGGGCCTAGAATAACGCCACGCCAAGCACTGCCCGGCCGCGCACGCCGGGAGCCGATCCCACTTTTGAGCGCCACCCGCTTGATACATCCACTCTCTGAGTTCAATGCCGAAATCCCCCCCGAGGAGGACGGTCTGTTCGAGCGCATCGCCTGTGGCATCGAATCCCAGGGCTACGTCATTCTGCCCGCCGCCCTGCCCCACCCTGTCGCCGACAGCCTGGTACGCTACCTGAGCCTGCTGGAGGAGGAGCGCTTTCACCAGGCGCGCATCGGCCGGGGCCTGGAGCAGGACCGGAACCCGTTTATCCGCCGCGACAAGATCTACTGGATGGATGACGCCCACCCCGGTGCCAGCCAATGGTTCGACTGGGCCGCACGCCTGAAGCGTTACCTGAACCGGCGCCTGTTCCTCGGCCTGTTCTCGTTCGAGAGTCACTTCGCGCTCTACCACCCCGGTGATTTTTACAAAAAACACCTGGACGCCTTTCGCGGCGAATCCAACCGCGTGCTGACCCTGGTCACCTATCTGAACATGGGCTGGGAACCGGGCCAGGGTGGCGAGCTGGTGGTCTACGCCCCGGATGACGGCGACGAGATCAGCAAGGTGGTGCCCGCCTTCGGCACGATGGTAATCTTTCTCAGCGAGGAGTTTCCCCACGAGGTGTTGGCCGCCGACCGGGACCGCTACAGCGTGGCCGGTTGGTTCCGGATTAACGGCTCCATCAACCGGCAGATCGATCCGCCGCGTTGAGGGCCGATCAACCCGAATCACCCTGATGGATTACGCCGTGCCGGCTCCGCCCATCCCACAGACCTAGCGTGCCTGCAGCGGCGACCACTCCACTTCACACTCCCCGGCCTCGGTCGCCACATAGGCGGAATCGCCGGTGATGGTGACGGACAGCGTCATGGTTCGCTGCAACAACGCGGCCAGCTTGCTGATACCCCGGGCGTCAAATCGAAACACCGAAACCGGCAACATGCCAAATTTGCTCCGGGACTGCTCCCACCAGACATCGGATTTGGCATTGAAGCTGTAGACCTTGACGCTTTTCGCCAGTCGCGTGGCCTTCTTGATCCGCTCCACGGCCGGCTCGCCGACGTCGATCCACAAGGCCACCTGATCATCCAGCGTGCGCCGCCAGATGTCCGGCACATCGGGTTCCGAAAGCCCCTTGGTAAAGACCAGTGACTCCTGGGCATTCAGACAATAGGCCATCACCCGAGCCATCATCCGTTCAGGGTTTTCGGACGGGTGCTGCGCCACCGTCAGATTCAGGGTGTCGTAATAGTTACGATTAATATCCGACAGGCTGATGTTAAATTTATAGATGGTTGGCTTCAGGGCCATGACGAGTCCTTTACGATACCCGAGAACGATTCAGCGGGCTCATTGACAGGCGGGGAAGGTAGCACGTTTTCGACCGACAACCGAGTCAATCCCGCTGCAATCCGCGAATCAGGGCCGGTATCTCACTCGGGTGCATCACTGTGTGATGGGGCGTGATCCCCAGTTCCGCATCCAGCGGCTGCTGATGCCGGACCCAGACAGAGGTAATGCGACTGCCGTGGGCACCCGCGATATCGGCCGCCAGGCTGTCACCCACATGGATCGCCTCGTGGGCCTCGCAGTTGGCCAGCTTCAGGGCCTTCTCGAAGATGGAGCGCGCCGGCTTCTCCTCCGGCTCCTGGCCACCGATAATGATGTGATCCACATGGGCCGCCAGATTGACCGCCTCGATCTTCGGTATCTGGGAAAACACCGGGCCATTGGTAATCACCACGGTGGTGAACAACCGGCGGGCCTCGGCCAGAAACGCCTCGATACCCGGAAAGAAATCAAAGGCGGCCAGGCGGTCATGGTCGAACTGCTTCTGTAAGGCTTGCGCTACGGATTGACTCACCTCGCCCGCACCCAGTTCAGCCAGCAGGTCAATCATCAACTGCACGCGAAACGCATCTTCGCCCTGCCACTCAATAATCGACAAATAACGCGCCCGCTGGGCATCACTCCAGCGGCGATAGAAGCCCGATTCGTAGCTATCGGCAAACAGCACGCCATCCACACCGAACCGCGCCCGCACCGTCTCGGCCAGCTGCGCCTTGGCGATATCCGTCGCCTTTCGGGTATCGCAGAGGGTTTCATCCAGGTCGAGAAATATTGCTTTCAGCACACCGGTATCCTGCAAGTAGAATATCCAGAGATAGTACCACGGTAGGAGCGACGCCCCATCGCGAAGGCAGCACGGTTTCGCAATCGTGCACGGCTCCATCGGCCCGGGGGCGGGCCTCCTGCAGGATCCCCTCGTTCCCACGCTCCTCGCCCCCTCGTTCCCACGCTCCGCGTGGGAATGCATACCCGGACCTCACCAAATCCTCTCCACCTCCAACAACCTGCCTAACCCGGCATAATCCCGCGCACTGGAATAGCGCCAATGCTCCGGTTGATCCACATACCCGCGTTTCACCGGGTTCTGATGAATATATTCCACCTTCTGACGCATCATCGCATCGTTCTGTATCCACTCAGGGTGATACCCCTCCTCCCAGAATTGATACACCCGATCACCCTTGTGCGCCTTCTTGTAAAACGCCAATTGATCCAGAATCCGCCTGACATTGTGTTCGGTAAAATAGGATAATAACTGCCTTGAAGTATACGATTTGAACCGAGCCATATCACGATTCAGATCACTGCTCTGCACGACCATATGCAGGTGGCTCTCAAGGATCACATAGGCATACACCCGAAACCCCTCACTCTTCAGGAATCGAAGAGACTCCAGAACTATCTCCACGGTTACAGGACGCGTGAAGACGGGTATCCAGTGGAGCACTGTGCATGTTACAAAATACGCACCCGTTGGATCGATAATCTTGTAGCGGCTCCTTGCCACAACCACCTCCTTGTTAGTTGTTTTTGATTAAGTTCGAAGACATCCATAAATCGCACAGTGATTCCATCAACTGTATGCATTCCCACGCGGAGCGTGGGAATGAGGGGCATTTACTGTTTCCCTTTGCTATTTGATCACTCGGTTCAGTATGTGGTTATACCGTGTTTGAGTAACAGCCGTGGCAGCACATCATCCAGGTTACTGATATCCTGGTCGTTCAGCTCAATCAGACTGAAACCGTACTGCTCATAGATTGCGATCTTCTGCTTTTTTCTTTCGCAGTATTTCGCATCGCTCTCCATACCCCAGAACTCGATATAGACCTTGCCGGCCGGGAGATAAAAGTCGCAGTACACCTCCTCCTCGATCGGCAGGCGGCGTTCGTAGGCGTGGACAATCTCGGCCGTATACAGCCAGTTATCGATCAACATTTCGGCTCGCGAGCGGACAAAATGACCGTCCGCGGTACGCAGCTTCGGTTTCATCTTGTCGCGGAAGCCTGAAGACTTGTCCGCCGACGGCGCATTGACCGGGAATTCCTTGGCCTCCTTGGTATCCCCTTTCAACTCTTCTATAGTGTTTTTCAGCGACGGATTAGCCGCAACCGCGGGAGGCCACAACACGAATGGGATACCCGATTTGTTATCCTCCCGCTGTTCGCCGCCTACCCGCTGACCCATCGGGGTAACCAGCCAGCCTTTCACGTGCCGTTTAATCCAGCCGTGTTCGGAGAGGATCTGGTTGATACGTCGCGCGGAAAGTTCAAACTTCTGGCCCAGGGTGGTGGCGGTCAGCATGCCGCTGGGCGTCGCCTTCTCCAGTTGCATTGATTCCGGCCAGACGATGTACTTGCCCAGTTTTTCGCTGACCTTGTATTTCCCACCCGCATCCATGCCGGATTGATTAAGCACCCACACTTCATCCTTCCGGTCAATATAGCCCAGTTCCTGAAGCCGGCCGAAGAGCTGCTTTGTGGGTATGGCAAGCTTCTGGGAGAGTTTTGTGGTGGACAGATATTTGGTGTCTTCCATTCCGGTTTTATCCTGTTAATTTG
>NZ_JANIOA010000077.1 GCF_025175675.1 Sedimenticola hydrogenitrophicus | reverse complement strand
GACTCCAACCCCTCAACCCCCCATCAAAGAAGGGCCTCCGCCGGTTTTGTTCCAGTGCCCGAGCCAGTAGACTACCCTCTCTGTTCAATCGTGGTCCGCAACAGGAGATCCGCATGTCCAATATCCGCCCCTTCGACGGCATGCTGCCCAAGCTCGGTGCGTCGGTCTGGGTCGACCCGAGCGCGGTGATCATCGGTAATGTGGAGATCGGCGACCATACCTCGATCTGGCCGACGACGGTGATCCGCGGCGACGTGAACCGAATCTGTATCGGCAGCCGCAGCAATATCCAGGACGGCAGCGTGCTGCATGTGACCCACGCCAATCCCGCCTCGCCCGGTGGCCACGGTCTGATCATCGGCGACGATGTCACCGCCGGCCACAAGGTGCTGCTGCACGGCTGCAGCGTCGGTAACCGCTGCCTGATCGGCATGGGTTCCATCGTCATGGACGGTGCGGTGCTGGCGTCCGACATCATCCTCGCCGCCGGTAGTCTGGTGACCGAGGGCAAGGTGCTGGAGAGCGGCTATCTCTGGTGCGGTTCGCCGGCCAAGCGGCTGCGCAAGCTGACCGAGGAGGAGCTGGCGTTTCTGCCCTATGTGGCGAGCCACTATGTGACGCTGGCGGAGAAGTACCGTAACGCCGGGTGATCTATCCGGTAGAGGGCAGAGTCAGGCCGCCCCTCCGCAGGTTTGCCCACTACCCTGTTTATCGTCACGTTGTATTCCTGCCCCTGCGTACTACAGTTTAACACCTGCAGTGTCTGCCCCCTTCTGTGTAGACACCTTATCCAGGCATATCAACTGAGAATGATGTGTCCCCGCGTTGGTTCGGATTGGCAGATGATCCGGGCATGCGACACAAATCCCGAGCGGAAAGAGAAGATCCGAGTTGCGAATGCACTTGGCGAGCCCTGAAATAATCCGCTTTTTCGGTACTTTTTCATTACGAAGAGGAAACGCTGATGAGCATTTTTATCACACAAGGCAATTATACCGGCCAGGCAATTAAGGGCATGGTCGACAAGCCTGAGGATCGGAAGGGTGCTGTGGCCGCGCTGATGGAATCAGTTGGGGCAAAACTCCTTCAGTACTATGTCACATCGGGTAAATATGACTTTATGGTCATTGCCGAAGGTGACAGCTTGAGTGATGTCATGGCTGGATTGTTGATCGCGGGATCGAGCGGGAGTGTCACCAACCTGATAACTACCCAGGCGATGACAACGCAAGAGGCCAAGTCAGCAATGGAAAAGGCCAAATTGGCGCGTGGCGGATTCAAAGGCGCAGGCGTCAACGGCTAACGGAGCGTTTTGGCTTGGTAAGCTCAGGGGGCCGGAACTCCTGATCACCCCGGCTCCCGGGAGCTTGCGGACTGTTGATTACCCCGTAGTTGGGCGATCACCGGGGCGGTCTCCGGGCGCACGCCACGCCACAGGAAGAACGATTCGGCCGCCTGCTCCACCAGCATGCCGAGGCCATCCAGCGCCTTGACGGCCCGCTGCTGTCGCCCCCAGCGTACGAAGGCGGTGGGCTCGCTGGCGTACATCATGTCATAGGTCCAGCCGCCGCCGGCCAGGATGCCGTCCGGCAGAGGTGGCACCTCGCCCCGCAGTCCGGCCGCCGTACCGTTGATGATCAGGTCGAACCGATCACCCTCCAACTCGTCCAGGCCACTACCGTGTACCGGTCCCAGGGTCTGCAGTGCCGCCGCCAGTTGGCGCGCCCTGGCGGCGGTGCGGTTGGCGATTACCAGCCGCTCCGGGCCGCACTCCAGCAGCGGCCGCACCACCCCCTTGGAGGCGCCGCCGGCGCCCAGCAGCAGGATACGGCAGCCGGCCAGCAGGCAGCCGTGATTGAGGCTCAGGTCGCGCACCAGCCCGGCGCCGTCGGTGTTGTCGCCGCGCAGCCGCCCGTTGGCCAGCGGGATCAGGGTGTTCACGGCGCCGGCGCTCTCGGCCCGGGGGCTGCGCTCGTCCACCAGCGCCCAGGCCTGCTCCTTGAACGGCACGGTGACGTTGAGTCCGCGCCCGCCGGCGGCGAAGAACGCCCGCACATCGGCCGCGAAGCCATCCAGGTGGCCGAGCAGCCGTTCATAGGTCAACGCCTCGCCGGTCTGTGCGGCGAAGGCCTGGTGGATCGGCGGCGACTTGCTGTGTTCGATGGGATTGCCGATGACGGCGTATCTGTCGGTCATGATTTGTTGCTTCTATTGGAAAGGGAGCGATGCGGTTCGTTTCACTCACCGCATCCTACAAATTTTCCGGGGCTGTGGGTCTATCAGCTCAACCTCAACATCAGGCGACTTCCCGGATGTAGGGTGCCGGTGAGCTTGCGAACCGCACCTAGCCTCACCGGAAACGGCAGCCCCCCCCTCCATGCGGTTCGTTTCGCTTATCGCATCATTGGGGCTAGGCTACGTTACTCGATATTGACGCCGAACGCTGGCGACTACTCGTTCAGCCACTCGGCCGCGCTCTTGGCGAAGTAGGTGAGGATGCCGTCGGCCCCGGCGCGCTTGAAGCAGAGCAGTGCCTCCAGCACCACCGCCCGCTCGTCCAGCCAGCCGTTCATCGAGGCGGCCTTGAGCATCGCGTACTCGCCGCTCACCTGGTAGGCGAAGGTGGGCACGCCGAAGCTCTCCTTGACCCGACGCACGATATCCAGATAGGGCATGCCGGGTTTCACCATCACCATGTCGGCGCCTTCGTTCAGGTCCAGCTCCACCTCGCGCAGCGCCTCGTCCGAGTTGGCCGGGTCCATCTGGTAGGTGTACTTGTTGCCGCCCCCCAGATTGGCCGCCGAACCCACGGCGTCGCGGAACGGGCCGTAGAAGCTGGAGGCGTACTTGGCCGAATAGGCGAGGATGCGGGTGTGGATGTGGCCGGCCGACTCCAGCGCCGCGCGCACCTCGCCGATGCGCCCGTCCATCATGTCCGAGGGGGCCACCACGTCGGCCCCGGCGGCGGCGTGGGAGATGGCCTGGCGCACCAGCACCTCCACCGTCTCGTCGTTCATCACATAGCCGGACTTGTCCAGCAGGCCGTCCTGGCCGTGGGTGGTGAAGGGGTCGAGGGCGACGTCGGTGATCACCCCCAGCTCGGGCAGCGCGTCCTTGAGGGCGCGCACCGCGCGCTGGGCCAGGCCGTCCGGGTTGAACGCCTCCCGCGCATCCAGCGACTTGGCGCTCTGCGGGGTGACCGGAAACAGCGCCAGGGCGGGGATGCCCAGGGCGGCGGCTTCCTTGGCCTCCTTGACCAGCAGGTCGATACTCATCCGTTCCACCCCCGGCATGGAGGCGACCGCCTCGCGCACGCCGCTGCCCTCCAGCACGAACAGCGGATAGATGAAGTCGGCCGGGGTCAGCCCGTTTTCGCGCATCAGGCGGCGGGAGAAGTCATCCCGGCGCATGCGGCGTGGGCGAGCGGCGGGGTAGCGTGCGGAGAGGGCGGTTTTACTCTGCATGGGTGAAGCTCCAACGTGCAGCTATTGAAAGATCTGAATTCACTAAACGGTCTCTAAGATACCGCACCACCCTGCGCGGCTCCACTCAGATATGGCCGGATATGGTATCTTTGCCCGGTTTTTGTCGCCAGGAAGTGTGTGGAGTCGCTGAAGTATGCAGAAGCCACCCTATATTTTTGATGTGGATGTGGCGGGGTTCGACCAGCAGGTGCTGGCGGCCTCGGAGCAGGGGCCGGTGCTGGTGGATTTCTGGGCCGAGTGGTGCTCCCCCTGTCTGGCCCTGGCGCCGGCCCTGGAACGGGTGGTCGGGGAGCGGGCCGGGGAGGTCCGGCTGGCCAAGGTGGAGGTGGATGACAACATGAAACTGGCCGGCCATTACCGCCTGCGTGGATTCCCCACGGTGATCCTGTTTCATCGCCAACAGGAGCTGGGGCGGTTCAGCGGCGCGCGTGCCGTGCACTGGATTGATGAGTGGATCGATCAGCATCTAGGAGCCTGTCGGGTTTAACGCTGTTTGGCTGCAAATCCCTGGATGGCGATCAACTCAGCTTATCGAACTCGTTAAATAGGCCCACTATTCGCCTCGTTCGATAAACTGATTTGATTCGCCCCCAGTGATTTGACTTCGGGCATCCATGCCCTACGCCCCTTCGGGGCCGGCTTCGCCGCTCAATCCGTTCCTGCGGATTAGTCGCTTCAAACGGATAAACCCGACAGACTCCTAGGTTGAGCCTGGGGCTTTCTGAAAAATCCTACAGGCCCCTCGGGATAGCGGCGTAGGGAAGGCGGTCGCCACGGTTTAGAATCCGTCGCTTGCGACAGAGTGGCACCCCGTGCCTGGGGACGAAGCCGGATCTTTTTTTCAGGAATTCGCCCGCCCGCTATCAAGAAAAGCCTAGGGATGTCCGCTACTGATAACGTGACCCGGCGATCGGGTCAGATTTTAATTGCCCCTGGAGATGGATTAACAGGGCCTACGGAGATAAACAGAAATGGGAATATCAGCGCTGATTTCAATTACCCGCAATCGGCACCTGATGCTGATGCTGATGCTGTTGCTTGTCTGCCTGCCCTTGGCGGTCCCAGCGGAAGAGCTGGCCGGGCCACAGCAGGTGGTTCAGCGGATTTCGGATCAGCTGCAGCAGATCCTGATGAACAATCAGCAGCGGTTGCAGGAGGATCCGGCCTTTGTTTATCAGCTGGCCAACGACGTGCTGGTTCCCCACGTGGATTTCGTTCATGTCTCCAGCCTGGTGCTGGGTAAACACTGGCGCCGCGCCACGGATGAGCAGAAACAGGCGTTTTCCCAGCAGTTCCAGCGTCTGCTGGTGAGGACCTACTCCACCGCTTTCAAGGAGTTTCAGGGCTGGGAGATCAGCTATACCCCGCTGCGCATGAACGCAGGGGATAGCGATGTGGCGGTGCATACCCTGATCAATCGCACGGGTGCCCCACCGGTGGCGGTGGTCTATCGCATGCACATCCAGGATGGTGACTGGAAGGCCTATGACGTGAAGATCGAGGGGATCAGCCTGGTCACCAATTACCGCACCAGCTTTGCCAGGGAGGTACGGCGCAGCGGCATGCGCGGGCTGATCGAACGGATCACCGAACTCAACGACAGCCGGGTCAAGCAGGTGGCCGAAAACAGCTCCACCTGATCCGAGGGCAGCGATGTAAAAAACGGCAGAATGTGAAAAAATTGTCTAAAGTTTTATCAGGGACGGTCGAAGATAACAGTGAAGGTTGAAGTAACAGTTTCCACGATGAACCAACTATGGCAAAGGGTGCATCGTCGCATGAGGGGGGCTGTGGTTACAGCTCCGCTCAATGCATCTTTTAGAGCATCTCCTCCGGCGCTTAAACGGCGCTTTCGGGCTCATCCCCTCCCCAGGTGAGTCCGTTTTTTTTACCATCCCCCGAGATCCCCGTTCCAGCGATCCAGGCACCCGGCGCAGCCTTGCGCTAGAACGGTTGCCGCCACCACTGGGCGCCCCCCGTCACGATTCTCGATACGGCACCGTGGTGCGGCCAA
>NZ_JANIOA010000076.1 GCF_025175675.1 Sedimenticola hydrogenitrophicus | reverse complement strand
CCTTGCGCCTTGGCGAGAGTCCATTTGCCATCTGTCAGCCAGAGTCGCGTAGGGTGTGCACGTAGTCTGTGCCCACCCTGCAAAGCCTGACGAGCCCCGGGCAGGGCCGGGGATCACCTTGGAATTCTTTGGGGGGATTAGCGGAGGCCGGAGATCGTATCGGGTTTGTGGCCAGGGACGGTCAGGCCCGACGGTATCAGCCGCCGCTGTCCAGCTCGTCCAGCACGTTCAGGGCGCGTTTTTCCACGCTCTCCATCTCGTGCAGCACCGCCTCGATGTCCTGACGCTGCTGTTCCAGCATCTCACGCCGCGCCTTGATCTTGTCGAGCAGGAAACGCAACTGTCCGGTCTCGCCGGGCGAGGTGTCGTAGAGATCGAACATCTCCTTCACTTCGGACAGGGCGAAACCGAGCCGCTTGCCGCGCAGCACCAGCTTGAGACGCACCCGGTCGCGTTCGCGATAGACCCGCCGACGCCCCTTTCGGCTGGGGGAGATCAGACCTTGGTCCTCATAGAAGCGAATGGCACGCGGGGTGATATCGAACTCTTTGGCCAGTTCGGAGATGGTGTAGTTGGTGCCCTTCATGGTCTCGACATCGTCCGCCGGATCGTGGTGTAGTTTTTCCATTAGCATATTCTATCCCGATTAACAGTGCTTTTTATAGACCAGCCCAGCCCACCGCCAGTCGCCGGGCACTGCTTAATTTCCGGGCAATATCGCCCGCATTTTGCCTTTCCGGTGCCATACTCAACGGTGAGTTGCTAGGAGTCTATTGGACTTTGCGCTGATCTATTGCGGAAAAGCCGGGCAGACCCTGGACGGCAAAATCTGTTGTTTACTGTTATAACCTACGTTTACGTAAACGTCACTATACTTTCTATTCCCAGGCTGGTCGAGCCGCCCGATTTGCGACTCCCGTCAACCGACAGCATAACATTGACGTTTACGTTAACGTAATGTAGGTTTAGTCTGATATGAGGCTGCAGGGGTGTCCATAAGCCTGGGCATTCTATCATCAGTTAAACACTTTCTCTATTACTTACAGCAAGTTACAGATTCTATTTGGAGACATCATGTCGAACGTCCCGCAGGCAGACAACGTGGTCGGCATTGCTCAGCAACAGCACAAAATCCGCTTTGTAACGGCGGCCAGCCTGTTTGATGGCCATGACGCCTCCATCAACATCATGCGCCGCATCCTCCAGGCCCAGGGGGCCGAGGTGATCCATCTGGGCCACAACCGCTCAGTGGCGGAGATCGTCAACGCCGCCCTGCAGGAAGACGTCCAGGGGATCGCCATCAGCTCCTACCAGGGCGGTCACGTGGAGTACCTGAAGTACATGGTGGACATGCTGAAGGAGCGCGGCGGCGAGGAGATCCGGGTATTCGCCGGCGGCGGCGGCGTCATTGTCCCCGAGGAGATCAAGGCGCTGCACGACTACGGGGTAACGCGCATCTTCTCCCCGGAAGACGGCCAGAAGATGGGCCTGCAGGGGATGATCCAGTTCGCCATGGAACAGAGCAATTTCGATCCCGGCCGGTTCGCCCCCGACAACCTGGACCCACTCCTGGAGGGTGACTGGCGGGCCCTGGCCCAGATTATCACCCGCCTGGAGAACAGCGACGGCGCCACCACCCTGGCGGGACAGATCGGCGAGGCCCTGCAGGACGTCCACAAACAGATCCCGGTACTGGGCATCACCGGCACCGGCGGATCGGGCAAATCCTCCCTCACCGACGAGCTGATCCGCCGCTTCCGCCTGGGCCAGCAGGACCGGCTCAACATCGCCATCATCGCGGTCGATCCGACCCGCCGCAAGACCGGCGGCGCCCTGCTCGGCGACCGCATCCGCATGAACGCCATCGAGCACCCGAACATCTTCTTCCGCTCGGTGGCCACCCGCGACGCCAGCGGCGAGGTGCCGGACTACGTCGCCGACATCGTCAAGGCGTGCAAACTGGCCGATTTCGACTTCATCATCGTGGAGACCCCGGGCATCGGCCAGGGCGACGCCGGCATCGTACCGCTGGTGGACGCCTCGCTCTATGTGATGACCCCGGAGTTCGGCGCCCAGAGTCAGCTGGAAAAGATCGACATGCTGGACTATGCCGATTTCGTCGCCATCAACAAGTTCGACCGCAAGGGCGCGGAGGACGCCCTGCGCGACGTGCGCAAGCAGGTGCAGCGCAACCAGGAGGCGTTTGGCACGCCGCCCGACGAGATGCCGGTCTACGGCACCATCGCCGCCCGCTTCAATGACGAGGGGGTGACCGCACTCTACCACGGGCTGCGCGACCGGCTGGCGGAGCTGGGCCTGGAGGTGAGCGAGGACACCCTGCCCCGCGGCAGCGAGAAATGCTCTACCGGCAAACAGGTGATCGTGCCGCCGCAGCGGGCCCGCTACCTGGCGGAAATCGCCGAGAACGTGCGTGACTACAAGCAGACCGTAGCCGAGCAGGCGCGCATCGCCCGGGAACGCCAGCAGCTGAGCGAGTCGAAACGCATGCTGGGTGAAGCCGGCAACACCCTGGAGGCACTGGATGAGCTGATCGCCGAACGCGACGCCGTGCTGGACCCGCGGGCGAAAAAGCTGCTGGAGATCTGGCCCCAGGTGAAGCAGAGCTATGCCGGGGACGAGTACGTGGTGAAGATCCGCGACAAGGAGATCCGCACCCAGATTACCCGCACTACCCTCTCGGGCACCAAGGTGCCCAAGGTGGTGCTGCCCAGCTACGAGGACCACGGCGAGCTGCTCAAGTGGCTGCTGCTGGAGAACGTGCCAGGCTCCTTCCCCTACACCGCCGGGGTGTTCGCGTTCAAGCGCGAGGGCGAGGACCCGACCCGCATGTTTGCCGGCGAAGGGGATGCCTTCCGTACCAACCGACGCTTTAAGAAGTTGTCGGAACATGCTGATGCAAAAAGACTTTCTACTGCATTTGACTCGGTCACCCTGTACGGCTGCGACCCGGATGAGCGGCCAGACATCTACGGCAAGGTCGGCAACTCCGGGGTCTCCATCGCCACCCTGGATGACATGCAGGTGCTGTATGACGGGTTCGACCTATGCAGCCCGAGCACCTCGGTGTCGATGACCATCAATGGACCGGCACCGATGATCCTGGCCCTGTTCCTGAATACCGCCATCGACCAGCAGATCGTGAAATTCGAGGCCGATAACGGGCGCCAGCCCACCGATGAGGAGATCGAGAAGATCCGCGCCTGGGCGCTGTCGAATGTGCGCGGCACGGTACAGGCGGATATCCTGAAGGAGGATCAGGGGCAGAACACCTGCATCTTCTCCACCGAGTTCGCGCTCAAGCTGATGGGCGATATCCAGGAGTATTTTGTCCACCACCAGGTGCGCAATTTCTACTCCGTCTCCATCTCCGGTTATCACATCGCCGAGGCCGGGGCCAACCCGATCTCCCAGCTCGCCTTCACCCTGGCCAACGGCTTCACCTACGTGGAGACCTACCTGGCACGGGGCCTGGACATCGACGAGTTCGCCCCCAACCTGTCGTTCTTCTTCAGCAACGGCATGGACCCGGAGTACACGGTGATGGGCCGGGTGGCACGGCGCATCTGGGCCACCGCCATGCGTTTCAAATACGGCGCCAACGAGCGCAGCCAGAAGTTGAAATACCATATCCAGACCTCGGGCCGCTCACTGCACGCCCAGGAGATGGATTTCAACGACATCCGCACCACCCTGCAGGCGCTGATCGCCATCTATGACAACTGCAACAGCCTGCACACCAACGCCTATGACGAGGCGATCACCACCCCCACCGAGGAGTCGGTGCGGCGCGCCCTGGCGATCCAGCTGATCATCAACAACGAGTGGGGCCTGAGCAAGAACGAGAACCCCAACCAGGGCGCCTTCATCATCGACGAGCTGACCGAGCTGGTGGAAGAGGCGGTGCTGAGCGAGTTCGAGCGCATCTCCGAGCGCGGCGGCGTGCTGGGGGCCATGGAGACCGGCTACCAGCGCGGCAAAATCCAGGACGAATCGCTGCATTACGAACACATGAAGCACGACGGTTCGCTGCCGATTATCGGCGTCAATACCTTCCTCAACCCGAAAGGTCATGAGGAGTTCACCATCGAACTGGCGCGCTCCACCGAGGAGGAGAAGCTGAGTCAGATCAAGCGGCTGCGGGAGTTCAACCAGCGCCATGAAGGTACGTCGGCCGCGGCGCTGGAGCGTATCCGAGTCGCCGCCATCAACAACGAGAATATCTTTGTCCAGCTGATGGATGCGGTGCGTTACTGTTCTCTGGGGCAGATATCCAACGCCCTGTATGAGGTGGGTGGCCAATATCGCCGCAACATGTAGATCGGGAAGGGGGCGATTACCTCCCATTTTGTAACTATTTACTTTAACAAACATAACTTAACATATTGTTTATATTTGCCTTATCAGGTGCAGTTAAAGTATTGGCGAGAAGACAATCACACCACTCATGGCGGAAAGACTATCTTTACGGCCGGGCGATGGGCTTTGCACTCCATCCAAATATCCTATGTAATATGTAATATATTTCACTTTTACCAGAGGTAGATATGCAAGTTAATTCAGTTGGCGTCATCGGAGCCGGCACCATGGGGAACGGCATCGCCCAGGTCTTTGCCGCATCCGGATTCAAGGTCATCCTGCACGACATCGCCGAGGCACCGCTGCAACGCGGTCTGGACAGCATCGAAAAGAGCCTCGACCGGATGCTGAAAAAAGAGAAGATCAGCGAGGCCGAAAAGAGCGCCACCCTAGCCAATATCCGCGGCATCACCAGTCTGGAAGGGCTCGCGGACGTGGACCTGGTGGTGGAGGCGGCCAGCGAAAACCTGGAGATCAAGAGCAAGATCTTCCAGGAGCTGGACCGCATCTGCAAACCCGAGGCGGTACTCGCCACCAACACCTCCTCCATCTCGCTGACCCGCATCGCCCGCGAGACCCGGCGTCCGGAGCAGGTGATCGGCATGCACTTTATGAATCCGGTCCCGGTGATGACGCTGGTCGAGGTGATTCGCGCCCTGCAAACCAGCGACGTGGTGTATGCACTTATCGACGAGCTGTCGAAGCAGATCGGCAAGGTGCCGGTGGAGGTCAACGACAGCCCGGGCTTCGTCTCCAACCGCATCCTGCTGCCGATGATCAACGAGGCGGTCTATACCCTGTACGAGGGCGTCGCCACGGTCGAGGCGATCGACGAGGTGATGAAGCTGGGCATGAACCACCCGATGGGCCCGCTGGCCCTGGCCGACCTGATCGGCCTGGACACCTGCCTCTCCATCATGGAGGTGCTACACGAGGGACTGGGCGATACCAAGTACCGCCCCTGCCCCCTGCTGCGCCGCATGGTCGACGCCGGCTACCTGGGACGCAAGAGCGGCAAGGGTTTCTACGATTATTGATCCGGTTTAATCGCTTCTGCGAGACCAGTTCAGAGAATGGGTGGAGGAGGAACGACGTAACCCATCAAACAGGCAGGCGCGCCGTCACCTGCAATGTGACTGGTAAAAAACGGTGGGTTACGCGGCGCCCGGGCGTTATCGGGGACTGGAAGCGAAGTGCCTGTGCGCCGCTAACCCACCCTACAAAGCCAATCGTTAGAGAGGATGGGTGGAGGAGGAACGACGTAATCCATCAAACAGACAGGCGCGCCGTCACCTGCAATCTGGCGGGTAAAAACCGGTGGGTTACGCGGCGCCCGGGCGTTATCGGGGACTGGAAGCGAAGTGCCTGTGCGCCGCTAACCCACCCTACAAAGCCAATCCCCAGGGATGCGGCAAGTAAATCCACCGATTGTCACAGAACGAGGTCATTATGGAATTTGAAAACATTCTCCTGGAGCAGGTTGAACCGGGTATCTACAAGCTGACCGTGAACCGCCCGCGCAGCTTCAACGCCCTGAACAGCGCCACCCTGGACGAGATATACGCCGCCGGTGAGCTACTGGCCAATACCCCGGACGCCCGGGTGCTGCTGGTCACCGGTGCCGGCGACAAGGCCTTTGTGGCCGGTGCCGACATCGCGGAGATGCAGGCGAAAACCGCCATCGAGGGGCAGGTCTTCTCACAGAAGGGGATGCGCACCTTCCGCCGCCTGGAGACCCTGGATATCCCGGTCATCGCCGTGGTCAACGGCTACTGCCTGGGCGGCGGCTGCGAACTGGCCATGAGCTGCGACTGGATTCTCGCCTCGGAACGGGCCCAGTTCGGCCAGCCGGAGGTGAACCTGGGCGTCACCCCCGGTTTCGGCGGCAGCCAGCGCCTGCCGCGGCTGATCGGCCGCGCCAAGGCGATGGAACTGCTGGTCACCGGGCGCCAGATCAAGGCCGACGAGGCATTGGCCTGGGGTCTGGTCAACCACGTCCACGCCGCCGATGAGCTGCTGGACAAGGCGCTGGAGATGGCACGCCTGATCAGCCAGAAGGGCCCCGTGGCGGTGCGCCTGGCCAAGCAGGCGGTGCAGCGCGGCCAGGATATCGACCTGGACAACGCCTGCCTGCTGGAGAGCGAGGTGTTCGGCCTCTGCTTCTCCACCGAGGATCAGAAGGAGGGCATGGGGGCCTTCCTGGAGAAGCGCGCGGCGGAGTTCAAGGGGCGCTGAGGCATTAACCGAAGGGGTCGGAGTCAAACCGGAGCAAGTACGATCGCCCTGCCCACCACTCCGTTTCAAATTGACTCCGACCCCAGCGCTCTGTGTTCCGCTCTCGTTCCCATGCTCTGCGTGGGAACGGCTATTCCCGTGTGTGGGAGTAGGCTGGGTTAGCCGGTTTGTTGGTGGTGGAGAAGGTTTTGTGATGCCCGGGTATGCA
>NZ_JANIOA010000075.1 GCF_025175675.1 Sedimenticola hydrogenitrophicus | reverse complement strand
TATTGTGCCCAGCGTTTGTCGACAGTCCGCCGGGCATTGCCCGCCGGGATGGTGGCATGAGGCTTAAGGTCTTGTTTTTATGCGAAATATACGCGCAGGGACGCCACGTAACCCGATGTAAGCCTGTCTGAGCCACGGCGCTGCACCGAAAGAAGCCAGGAGATCCTGTGCCGTCATGCGGACGGCAAGGGACTCCAACATGACACTATGGGCAATACTTTCACAGTCTCTCTGCGTGGGAATGCATACCTCGCCGCGTAGGGTGAGTACGCTTTTCGTGCCTACGCGGAAGGTGCGGCACCGAGGAAAAAAGGTGGGCACAGACTACGTGCCACCCCACGTTGCTGTATTCCCGCAACAGGTCCGCATCAGCAATTGTAGTAATCCCTTAATACCCCCTGTAACGGTCGCCCTGCTAGGGTAATGACTCCACCAGCAGAGGAGGGAGCGCAATGACCAATAAAAAGATTCTGATGATCACCGGTGATTTCACCGAGGACTACGAGACCATGGTGCCGTTCCAGGCGCTGCAAGCGGTCGGCCATACGGTACATGCCATCTGCCCGGACAAGCGTGCCGGGGAGACGGTGGCGACCTCGATCCACGATTTCGAGGGCCAGCAGACCTACAGCGAGAAGCGCGGCCACAACTTCACCCTGAACGCCAGTTTTGCCGAGATCGATCCGGCACAATACGACGCCCTGGTGATCCCGGGTGGCCGGGCGCCCGAGTACCTGCGCCTCAACGAGGCGGTGCTGGCCATGGTGCGCCATTTTTTCACCGAGAATAAGCCGGTGGCATCGATCTGCCACGGTGCCCAGCTGCTGGCCGCGGCCGGGGTGCTGGAGGGTAAACGCTGCTCGGCCTATCCGGCCTGTATGCCGGAGGTGAAACAGAGCGGCGGCGACTACGCTGAGATCGCCATCGACGCGGCGGTGACCGACGGCAATCTGGTCACCGCCCCCGCCTGGCCGGCACACCCGGCCTGGCTGGCGCAGTTCATGGATCTGCTCGATCAGACGTAGCGGGATGCGGCCGGCTGTAGCGCGCGCGCCGTAACCCGCCGTTTGGTGGTCGGGGATTTGGTGGGTTACACGGCGCCTGGGTGTTGTCGCAGCCGGGAAGAGTCGTGCCTGTGCGCCGCTAACCCACCCTACGCTTGCTACAACGAGCGGTTATCGCCGCTGCGGCTTGCACTATGCTTAAGCGATGGCGGGGACACGTTTCTGTCTCCCTCGGATAGCGGGAGGTGCCGATGTGCAAACTGTTTATTAATGCCGACGCCCAGCTCTGGGATAGCAGCACCCGGTCGTTACGCATCGATGGCATGGTCACCAGCGTGCGGCTGGAGAACTATTTCTGGAACACCCTGGAGGAGATTGCCCGGCGCGACGGCATGCAGGTGCCGCAGATGATCACCCGGCTCTATCATGAGTCGATCGACGCGGGACACGATCTGGGCAACTTCACCTCGTTTCTGCGGGTCTGTTGCATGCGCTACCTGGCACTGCAGTTGAAAGGCGAGATACCCAGGGAACCGGCGGTGGCCATCGCCTCGCTGGATGCGGAGCGGATCCTCGCCCGCGAGGCGGTGAGGGATCTGCATTGAATCCAGCGGTCAAGGGTTTGACGGCGGTCGATCATGGACCGGAAGGGTAAACCCCTCCGGCCCGTTTTGCTGGATCAGGCCTTTTCCACCCGGGCAGGGAGCCCCTGGCGGGCCACGCTGCCGACCACCCAGTCGGCGAGTACCGAAGCCCCTTCACGTTGTGGATCGGCAAATCCCAGGTCGTTGATGTTCACCCCCAGGCCGGCCAGCCGTGATGGGGTGGTGAAGCGGTCGCCAATCTGGTGTTGGCGCGCCCCCAGTTCCCGGTGGCCGAAACCGTGTTCGATCCCCAGTACGCCGGGCTGGATGCCGTTGCGCACCAGTGCCTGACCCTTGACGATGCCACCGGGCGTGGTGATGCGGATGCTGTCACCCGACCTGATCCCGAGTTTTTCCGCGTCGCTGTAATGCATGGCGATCGCGTTGGAGGGGTGGAACTGCTGCAGTTTCTGGATGCCCGTGGTATGGGACGACACATAGGGCGACTTGGTGCTGACCACCTTGTACGGCCAGTCGGCGGCTGGAAAGCTACTCTCCAGCAGCGAACCGTCGGCGAGTGATGGCCTGATCCAGGTCGGTGTGCCGTGATAGCGCGCGCCGCTCAGCGTATTCCGTGTGGTGCCGAGTTTTTCATCATAGATCTGCAGCGGGCTCTTGTACTGCCGCGCCAGGGCATTTCCCTTGTACCCCATCTCGGCATCCTCGAAGCGCCCGCCGCGGGCATAGACGTAGGCGGCCTTTCTCCACTCATCGGGTTTGAGTATCGACTGCAGGTCGTTTGCCAGGCGATCAACCCCGGTCAACTGCAACTCCTCGTCGTCCGCGTCGGCTACCGCGCCACCGTCAAAGGCCACATTGGCCGCGGCGCGCAGATAGAACTCCTCCGGCCGGTTCAACGGGTGCAGGTTGCCCTCCTGGTCCGCTATGGCATTCTCGCCAAATCCCGGCAGTCCCATGCGCTTGGCCACTTCGATGAAGAACCACTCCATGCCGACCGGGGTGCCCTGGCTATCCTTGACCTGTGTCGGCTCGATGACCGGCCAGCGGGCGGTACTCACCTTGGTCAGATTGCCGCCCCAGGCGCTGGCCCAGCCCCAGCTCTCGTAGAGTACCGAGTCGGGGACGATGTAGTCGGCGTAGGTATTGCTCTCGTTGATAAACGGGTCGACCGAGATGAGCAGGGGCAGTGTCTTCGGATCAGCCATTTTCACCTTGACCTGCTGCTGCAGGCCGGCAACCCCGTAGAGGGGGTTCGAGCTCCACAGGATCAACGCCTTCAATGAATAGGGGTAGCCGTTGATGGCCGCGGTCAGGAACTCCGAGGACATGGCGGGCGACAGGGGATACCAGGGGGCCTTGGACGGATAGGGATTCTGTCCGGCGGCCACCTTGCGCTGGTACTCGCTGCTCTTTTCGTAGGGGAATCCCTGGCGGCCGAGGCCGACCCCCTTGGCCTTGACCATGCCGGGGAATTTTTTCAGGTTATAGCGGGGGCCGGGGGCGATCTCCTTGAAGCGGCCGCCACCCGCGCTGGTGCCGCCTTTCGCATTCAGGTTGCCGACCAGGGCATTGAGCATGACGATGGCGTAAGCGGTATAGAAGCCGTTGCTGCCCATGGTGCCGCCATGACAATCGGCGGCGGCCTTCTTGCCATGCGCCGTGAACTCCCGGGCCAGTTCCACGATGGTGGAGACCGGTATGCCGCAGGCTTCGGAGTATTCCGCCAGGGAGTGTTTTTCGGCCTCCTCCTGGAGCAGACTGAGGCTGCTCTTGACCTGCAGTTTCTCGCCATTGGGCAACACAACCTCGCCCTGGTAAAACAGTTCGGCGGGACCCACGGCCGCCTGACTGACGACTTCACCGCTGGCCTGGCCTATCACTACCAAGGGCGACTCCTTGGGGTCGCCGTCGAACAGCTGCAGGTCGCTTGCACGCAGGAACCGGCCGTTCTTCGGGTGTCCCTCCTGGGTGACCACCAGATGGCTGGCGTTCGACCAGCTGACCTCGCCGGCGGCCGCAGCGGCTGCGGCATTGGGCTGACGCAGGAATTGCTCGTCATAGCGCCGGTTCTCCAGGATCCAGCGCATCATGCCCATCACCAGGGCGCCGTCGGTGTTCGGTTTGATCGGCAGCCAGCGGCTGTTTTTGTCCGCCGCCATGCTGTCGCTGTTGGTCAACACCGGATCCACCACCACGTATTTCAGCTTGCCGGTGCTGCGGGCCTTGGCGATCTGCTGGCCCTGGCGTTTGAAGGGGTTGCCGGCATTACCCGGTGCGGTGCCGATAAACAGCAGGAATTCGGAATTGATGAAGTCCGGTTTCAAGTGCGGCTGTTTCTTCCAGTCACCCAGCAGTGCGGCGTATCCGGAGCGCATGGAGAGCCCGCAATAGGAGCGGTGACCGGTGAAGTTGACGGTGCCGAAGCTCTGCTTGGCGAAACGCGCGGCAAAGCCGAGACGCCCGTCCTTGAACGGCGGTATGACCGCCAGTTGGTTCGCGCGGGGACCAAACTCCGGATTGGCCGGATCAATGGGCGTCTTCAAGTCACGAATAGCCCGTAACCCATCCACATGGCCTTCGCCAAACAGGTCGCCGCCCTCGACCACTTCCCGCAACAGTTGCTCCGGTGAAATGGGTGCCCACTTGCCTTCACCGCGGGCGCCGATACGTTTCAGCGGTACCGTCACCCGGTTGGGATCGGTCAGTTTCGACAGCACCGCGTTGCCGCGAGCACAGGCCGTTGAACGACCGGCGAGCCCCTGCTCTTGGAAGCGGCTGAGGGAGACAAAGCTCTGCTTGACCGGTGTGGCATAAGGGATATGTTGATCGGTGGAGAGCAGGTGGTAGGGGTTGCCGGTTACCCGGAGTATTTTGTTCCGCACCTTGTCGATGCGCACCCGCACGCCGCAGATGGTGGTGCAGCCCATGCACATGGTGTAGGCCATGGCCTGGTTGGGGTTGGGCGTCAGGACCCCGGTCTCGGGGTTGACAGTGAATTCCGGACTGGGTGCCTTACCGCTGATCGGATGGTCAGGCTGGTCGCCGGCCCAGGCGCCGCGCAATAACTGCTCGGCGGTGTGACTGTAACCGAAGCCGAACGCCGTCAGTCCACCAGCCGCGGCGGCACCTTTGAGAAAATTGCGACGTGAAGTAGTCATACTGATTCTCCTGAATTGTTCTGCCGGGCTAGACGTCGGCTGGTTGGTTGTACTGGGACAACAGGGACCTGATAACGATGAGGATCAGCAGCCAGAGGCCGATGGATCCGAGGATGCCCAGCAGGCCGTCGGCAGTCAGCGGAAGTTCGAAGTTATAGAATCCGGCGCCATTTTTCGGGATGCCCTGGCCGCCGATAAACATCACCCAGCGCAGCATCCAGGTACCGAACAGTGCCAGCAATCCGGTCATGAGGTTCAATCCGGTGTGGTTGAACAGGGTCAGGATCAGCGGCAGCAACAGACCGACGCCGATCCAGAACACCAGGGTTTCCAGGGGGCGGAATTCCATCGCCAGGCGCAGCAGTGCCGCTCCCGACCCGCTCAGATTCAGGTAACCTGCCACAGCCCATGCGCCGATCCATACGCCGGTGAGGGCCAGTGATGCCGTCAGCCAGCGCAACAGCAGTCGGTTGTGGGCGAGGTTCTCCGTCGACTGCAGGCTGTTGATCACCAGGGCGAGACCGGTCGCACCGGCCAGGCCGCTTAGCAGATAGGCCGGCACCAGCCAGCCCGACTGCCAGAGTACCCGGCTGATCAGGATACCCATCTCACTGCCGGTATAGAGCACAATCCCCGCCCCCAGCACACCGGTCGCCAGTGCGGCCATTCGCGTAACCCGCTGGTTTCCAGCCGGATCCCGGTACAGCCCCTGCAGACCGAACAGCAGCAGCGCCGTTAAATAGGCCGGTAGCAGAAACGCGCCCCAGGACATCCAGGATGTGGGGGTGAAGTTCAGGTAGAACTGATAGAACCTGGCCGGCTGATGGAGATCGGCGAGGAGTGCCACCGGCGCCACCAGGCCGGTGGTGATGGCCACCAACAGTCCCAGTCTGGCGACAGGCAGCCAGGTCGCCGTGCGCGACAGGTAGGCCGGTGCCGCCAACACAATACCGCCAACACTCAGGCCGATAAAAAAGAAGTACTGCACCGCCCAGCTGTTCCAGGTGATCTCCTGGGTGACGCCGATGATTTCGATAATGTTATTACTCATGACATGGACTCCTGTGGGAGGGTCTCTGATCGCTTCCAGGGGCTGGGGACACCCTCGATCTTGTTCTGCAGGCGGTTATCGAGGCCGATGTAATAGACTTGCGGACGGGTCTTCAGCCCGGGCTGCAGGCCATCGGTGTGGACGCTGTTGATCAGCCGGGATACCTCGCTCCGGGGGTCTTTTATGTTGCCGAAGATGCGCGCGCCGCCGACACAGGTTTCCACGCAGGCGGGAAGCAGTCCGGCCTGAACCCGGTGGACACAGAAGGTGCATTTGTCGGCGGTTTTGGTTTCATGATTAATGAAGCGGGCATCGTAGGGACAGGCCTGGACGCAGTAGGCGCAGCCGACGCAGCGGGTGTTGTCGACCACGACGATGCCATCCGGGCGTTGATAGGTGGCCTGCACCGGGCAGACCGGAATGCAGGGCGGGTTCTCGCAGTGATTACAGAGTCGCGGCAGCATGGCGCTGCGGGGCTGGTGGTCCTTTTCAACCTCGTAGTGGCTGACCAGGGTGCGGAACTGCCCCGCGGGTACCCGGTTTTCCGTCGAACAGGCGACCGTGCAGGCCTGGCAGCCGATACACTTGCGCAGATCGATCACCATTGCCCAGCGGGGCGTGTCTCGTGTATCCGCCGTTCCCTCCGCGGCAGACGCCTCGCCCAACACCGGCGCGGCAATTGTGGTTGCGACCGTGGCTAAAAATTTTCTTCGCGTGCTGTCCATTTTGATACCTTTTTATCGAAGTGGTGAAATCACACAAAACGCTTTCTTCTGATAAAAAGGTTACATCCTTATAAACCATGAAAATATTGTGGATGACCGTATTGTGGAAAACCGAAACACATCTCCCGGGAGTCGGTCTGCTCGCAATTGACCGGTGGTGAGCTACTATTCATCCATGACTCGAATGGCACTTACTTAAGCCAAGAACCACCGTCTTAAGCCAAGAAACACCGTCATCCCGGCGAATGCCGGGATCCAGAACCCGCATCCGCGGTTAATTCATGGATTCCGGCCTGCGCCGGAATGACGAGAAAATGGATTCCTGCCTTAACTTAGT
>NZ_JANIOA010000074.1 GCF_025175675.1 Sedimenticola hydrogenitrophicus | reverse complement strand
CATAACTAAAGAGCCATACGTATGAGCAATGCATATCATCGCCTGGGGTTGTTGGCTGTTCTCTTCCTGTTTTCCAGCGTATCCAACGCAATCACTTTAACCTGGGTAGGTTGTGGAATAACAAAAAAGGCCTTCATGCAGGAGCTGGTGGTAGCCTATAAAAAAAGTACAGGGATAGAAATTTTACTGGAAGGTGGTGGTGCTACCAAAGGCATTAAATCGGCGACGGAGCACACTGCCGACATGGGGGGATCCTGCCGATATCGGATTAAAGGCGAAGCGCCTGACTCAATGATCACCTTTAATCCCGTTGCCTGGGATGCCCTGGTAGTCATCGTCAACAAAGACAACCCGATTGAGTCCATCAGTATGGAGCAACTCAGGTCACTTTACCGCGGCGAGATTAACAACTGGCAGCAACTCAATGAACAGGACAGGTCGTTGGCACTGGCGGTCCGAAACGGCAAGATCTCCGGTGTTGGCCTGACGATCAGACAACTGGTCTTCAACGATCCTGACATGGATTTTCCACAAAACAATGTTTACAAGTCTTCCGGCCCTCTCGAGGAGGCCGTTGAAAATAACTTGAACGCGATAGGTATGACGGGGATCAGCAGCGCACGTAAAAGAAACGTAAAAATCCTTAAGCTGGACAACAAAGAACCCAGCTTTGACAACATCAAATCCGGTAATTATCTTTTATATCGTCCACTCTACCTGGTGATTGACAAGCAAAGCGAAAATGTAAAGGAACTCGAGAAGTTTCTGGGTTTCGCTCACTCAAAAGCCGGCAGGGATATCATTCGCAAGAATGGTGTGGTCCCGTATCTCGAAGCACTTGCCCTGAGCATTAAACAGCAGTCGCAATGGAAAAAAGCCAGGAACCAGGCTAACTAGTGCCTATCCAGAAACTACAGAAATCGTCATTCCATCCTTAGGTCCGTAACCGGTGCATCCCTGCACCACTTCTCCGGCGAATGCCGGACAAAAGCGCGAAGCGCATTGAACGACTGAAAGTCGGCCCGAAGGGTGTGCGAAGCGAATCATCCAGTAACTTGTTGAATCCCCTCGACCCCGGCCTTCGCCGGGGTGACGACAATTTAAATTACGTGCGTTTCTGGACGGACACTAACTAAAAGTAATTCAGATTATTTGAGTTTAAAATATGCAAGCTCAGACCCGATTACCTTGCCTCACGGAACCAGGCGAATCTCCAGGCGTGGCAGCCAGCGATTTTTTGTTGATAGCTCCTCCAGATGGATCCCCTTAAACGCTGGTACATCGAGATCATCGGGTGGGGCAGCCAGTTCGTTCAGATCGACCGCCATGCCGGTGCCCGAGTAGCCGTAAGCGGTCGGTGTCAGCCTGTATAGGATTCCGTTCCAGAAATTTACCCCGTATTCCGATGGCTGCTTGAACATGAACAGAAGGTCATGCTCCAACCAGTGCAATCCGGTGTCGGAGAGCCAGTGCGGATTCCGGTAAGGGTAGGGCAGGTGACACATCAGTTCCGGCCCTTCCAGGCATTTCATTTCCTTCATGGAAAGGAAGTAATCCGTGAACCGGTCGTATTGCATGTTCAATCGGTATTTATGCCCGCCGCCTTCGGGCATCAGGCTGATGTCGGCGATTTTGTGCCGCACATCCTCGTTGTCGAGCAGATACACCGTTCCCGTCGCCGCCCCGCTTCGCGATGGTAAGGCAACTGCCAGGAGCAGTGCGCCGATAACCATGAATGTCCGAAAAAAGCTCGCCAATGTCATGAGTCAAGTCTCCTGTAGCAGAAGCGATCCATCGATATACAGGGAGTGAGTATTGTCTAATATCGGGTGGTGATCCATGGCACTTAGGTACCAGTCGATTTCGGGCCGACTTCTGGATGTCCATTTTTCACAGAGAGATCCGGGAAATCCAAATTGAATCGTGGTTGTCCAGTTCGTTTGGCCCACGTCCGTGCAGGCGGCGTTCAGAATCGGGGCGTCAGCAACCCCGGACAGGTGTCATCGGCTGGCGGCGGGCCCACGTAACGCAGCCAGTCTATCATTCCCAGGTTGTGGCTCAGCCGTTTACATGTGGTGGTGACCACGTCGGTTGTATTGAGTGCGTGGATCGACCATTCGCCTCCGGTATAGAGGCGCAAGCGTGTACCCTTGATGCCGAGCGCCAATACCGGTGCCGGCGTGTTAATGCGTGACTGTTCCTGTCCGTCGCTCAGGCGCCAGATTCGCGCCGTGTCGTCCGAGCTGCCCGTGGCGAGCAGCGCACCGTCCGGTGAAAACGCGAGCGCCAGCACCGGGTTGCGATGCTGCAGATAATGCAACGCCTTGCCGGTCTCGAGTGACCACAAACGGGCCAAATGATCCGAGCTGGCGGTGGCGATTATCGGCGCCTGCGGATGGAATGCCACGGCGCGCACATCGTGGCGATGGGCAAGCTGGAGGCGTTCGGAGCCATCGCCGGTTTTCCACACACGGGCACTGCGGTCGGAGCCGCCGGTGGCGACCAGCCGACCATCCGGGCTGAACCCGTGACTGAAGATGAACGGGGCGTGCGCCTGTTGCCATTGCACTGTGCCCTCGCGCCATGACCACAGGCGTACCTGAGAGTCCTGGCTGCCGGTGAGCAGCCACTGGCCGTCCGGACTGAAACCCAGGGTGTCTATCGGTGCGCCGATGTCGAGCGTGCGAATCGGCGTGCCGAGTGGCAACTGACGCAAGTCGACCGTGCCGTCGAAACGGGCGAGGGCGAACGTGCCGCCATCGGCGCTGACCGCAAAGGTGCTGATGTCGGCGTCCTCGTCGAAGCGCAGCACCGGCTGTGTGTCACCATGGACGCGCAGTTGCCAGTGGGGGCGTCCGAGCGATTCGAGCAGGTAGCCGGCATCGGGCAAAACGCGGGTTGGGGCGACATTGGCCCCCTCTCCCGCGACGCGGCTCGGGCCATTTTCGAGTGTGCGATCGGGCAGTGTCGCCTGCCATACGCGCACCTGACCGTCTCGTCCGGCGGTAAGAATACGCTCTGTGCCGGCCGCCCAGTCGATGGCGGTGACAAAATCTTCATGCACAAAGCGCAATTGCTCGCTGCCGTCGTACAGCGACCACAGCCGGGCGGTATTGTCGTTGCCGGCGCTGAGCAGCAGGCGGCTGTCGGCACTGAATTGAAGATGGTGTACGGGATTCTGGTGCTGCATCCGTGCCACGCGCTCGAGACGCCGGGCGTGATAAAGCACGACCGAGCCGTCACCGACACCCAGCGCAATGCGACGGCCGTCGGGCGAAAAGCTGGCGCGATGCACATTGGTGATTTGCCCGAGGCGCTTGATCGGGCGGGCGTCGGGCAGTTGCCACAGATAGGCGCCGGAGTCGGCAGCTGCCATCACGCGCTCATTCTCGGGATCGAAATCTATGTCCACGATGGGCTGACGCAATTTGACGGCGGTGACTGGCCGCTTGTCGTCGAGCTGCCAGATGCGCATGCGTGGCCCGGCACTGGCGGCCAGATAGCGTCCGCCCTTACTGAATTTCAACAGGTCTACCGCCGTATCGAGGGATTCGGCCAGCGTACCGGCCGCGCCGGGATTTTCGGTATCCTGCAGGTGAACGCGGCCCGCGGCGTCGCCCAGCGCGATAAAGCGTCCGTCCGCCGTACAGGTTGCTGCGTGGGCTCGCGCCAGATTGATCGGCGCTGTATCGGCGTTTTGCCACAGGTGCACCTGCCCCGATGCGGTGCGTGCCAGGAAGGCGCCCGCCGCGCCACAGCGGACGAGCGACCGCACCCGGCTGTCGAGCGGCCAACTTGTCGGTGCGGCGTCGCCCGTGGTAGTGCGTGCATGCACCCGCTCGCCTTCCGCATAGACCACCCGCCGGGCGTCATCGACAAACAACGCGGCGCCGATGCGCTGCTGCGGATGTGACCAGTTCGCCAGCGGTATCGGCAGCAGTCGCAGGGCATGGCGCAGGGGGATATCGTTGCCCAGGGCTGGGCGGCGCTTCCAGGATTCAATCGCCAGTAAGGCGCTGGTCTCCAGAAGCGCCGCCTGTTCGCTGGCGACCAGCGCCGCGTCTGATCCGAGTTGGCGCGCCACCGCCTCTTTGCGCGCCAACTCGGCCTGTCGCTCGGCGACCAGTGCCCACGAGGTCAGCACCAACAGGCTGACGATGCCGATAACCGCGCCGCCCAGCGCCAGGCGCAAGCGGGTGCGGGCGGCCTGCTGGCTGGCCTGGATGAAGCCCAGCTGCACATCGGCGGGTGGAGGGGATTTTCGGGCGCTTTCGGTTAGCCACATCTCGGCCTGTTTGAGCGCCTGGCCTTTCAGCAGCCGGCTGCGTTCGTGTCCGGCATCCTGCCAGGCCAGCGCCGGGCTCATGAGAGCGGTATGGCGCTGCAGCCAGTCCAGGTCGGTATCAAGCGCCGTGGTCAGTGCCGCCAGGCCGGCTGTGGCGTCGTCGCCATCGCGCAGGAAAATCCAGTTCAGTTTCGCCAGTTCCTCGGGTACCTGCGCGGGTGATACGTCCTTGACGACCACCGGTACCAGACGCTTGTTGAGATTAACGGCAATGTCCAGTTCCTGGCGGCACACCGTGGAGGCCAGTGCGGTGGGGCTGAGCATGAACACGAAGGCATCGGCGGTGCGTATGCCGGTCTCAATCTCGGCCATCCATTCGGCGCTTGGGGCGATGCCCTCCCAGTCGACCCAAAGCGCCCGACCCTCGGCGCCGAGCGCGTCGCACCACCGGCGCACGGCATGCTGGTCCTGGCGGGCGTAGGAGACAAAAATGCGCGCGAACGCCTGCGCTTCCATCGCCGGGCTGTCGGCTGCGCTCATGTCGGGTCCATACCGTGCTCCGAGTGTAGAAGAGATACACGCCCCCGCTAAACCGGAGGGCCACCATGTTTTGATGCATACCCAATATAATAATTTATAAAACAGAGTTCGGGACGCCCCGACCCATGAATATATTGATACAGTCGATACTGTCCCGGTTTGTTTCCGGAATTCAGTCGGGAAGAGGTGTGCTGCCCCCCGTAATTCCAGATATTGAGATAGACTAAAGACCAAGCGGGCAACCGTACGAGTGAAAATGGTGGTGCGCATTCGATGGACTCACAAATTACAGGTGCTGCACAGGCGTTAGCCAGGGGAGATCCTCTGGGCGCACTAAACCGGGTTGCTTTACGCGACGACGCTCAAGCTTTAGCCCTGCGCAGTATTGCGATGGCGCAGCTCGGCGATTTTTCCAGGGCCAGAAGCTTGATAAAAAACGCGATACGGGCCTTTGGGCGTAAAGAAGCGCTGGCCAGGGCGCGTTGCATTGTTGCCGAGGCAGAAATTGCGCTTGCTTCGCGCGACTTGGGCTGGCCGTCAAGGGTGCTCGACCCAGCGCGAAAAACCCTGGAAGCCCGTGGCGATCTTGCAAATGCCGTTCACGCACACTATCTCCAGATTCGACATTTATTGCTGACAGGTCGTATTGACACTGCCACAACTATGCTCACTAATTTCGATCCCTCCGCTTTGTCGCCCGCGTTGCGAACCATACACGAGTTGGTCACCGCAGGAATTGCCATGCGGCGCCTGCAAGCAAAAGCGGCGCGCGCCGCGCTCTCCCGGGCTGAAGTTGCCGCGCAACAAGCGAGCATTCCCGCACTGGAGGCGGAGGTTGAGAGTACATTGCGGGAACTGAATTCGCCTGCTGCGCGCCTGATCGAACAAAGCGGCGAGCGTCTATTACGACTCGAAGAAATCGAAACCCTGTTCGCATCCAATGCTTTTATTGTCGACGCCTGCAGGCTGACCGTGCGCCATGGTGTACATGCTATTTCACTCGCAAAACGTCCGGTGCTATTTACCATAGTACGCGAACTGGCTGAAGCATGGCCGGAGAATGTTTCGCGGGATCGATTGATTGAACAGGCTTTCCATATAAAGCATGCCGATGAATCGCTGCGCGCGCGCTTGCGCGTGGAAATCGGGCGGTTGCGCGCCGCCCTGAAAACGCTTGCCAATATAAACGCAACAAAAGAAGGTTTTGTTTTGGAGGTAAACCCTGCGCAAAAAGTGCTTGTGTTGGCGCAGCCGGTTGAAGAGAAACACGCGGCGGTACTCGCGTTACTGGCTGATGGCGAAGCCTGGTCAAGTTCGGCGATTGCACTTGCATTGGGCACAAGTCAGCGCACCGTGCAGCGCACGCTCGACGCGTTGTTGACTGAATCGAAGGTACAATCGTTTGGCCGCGGTCGGGCTCGGCGCTGGGTATCTCCCCCGGTGCCGGAATTCGCGACAACTTTGTTACTCCCGCACTCGCTGGCAACGGACTAGGATTACTCCACGAACGCATTAAACGAGGAGACAATCATGAAACAGACCACAGCCAATGTCATTGATGAATACGGTCCATTTACCGGTGTCGATGCTGTTCACGGTGTCAGTTATGACGGCCAGAAAATCTGGTTTGCATCGGGTGACAAACTCCACACCATCGACCCGGCGAGTGGAGAGCAAGCCGCCTCAATCGATGTCACTGCAAATGCCGGCACGGCTTATGATGGCCAACATCTGTATCAGATCGCCGACGACCACATCCAAAAGATCGACCCGAACAGTGGCGAGGTACTTTCCAGTATTCCTGCCCCCGAGAGTGGCAGCTCCGGGCTCGCCTGGGCTGAGGGCAGCCTCTGGGTAGGGCAGTATCAAAACCGCAAAATCCACCAGATTGATCCGCAAACGGGAGCGCTCATCAGTACCATCGAGTCCAACCGTTTTGTTACGGGCGTTACCTGGTTGGATGGCAACCTTTGGCACGGCACCTGGGAAGGGGATGAGAGCGAACTGCGGAGAGTTAATTCCCAGACGGGAGAAGTTTTGGAAAGCCTCAAAATGCCACCAACCATCGGTGTATCTGGACTTGAGTCCAACGGCAAGGATCGGTTCTACTGCGGTGGTGGAAACTGCGGCAAGGTAAGAGTCGTATTATACGCCGAGTAAGAATATTTTAAGGAAACCGAACAAGGAAACCGGGTCCCATTGATCCAATCAACAATAAAGTTGCATCTGACCCGAATGGCACTTACTTAATGCGAATTGCAGGATTTTCGTCATTCCGGCGCAGGCCGGAATCCAGGATTATCGCCACCA
>NZ_JANIOA010000073.1 GCF_025175675.1 Sedimenticola hydrogenitrophicus | reverse complement strand
AGTGATTGGTTAAAAATAAACACCTTATTCACCGCTGAACTCCGGCCGGCGTTTTTCCATGAAGGCGGTGACGCCTTCGGCGAAATCGTGGCTCAGGGCGCAACGGGTGAAGCTCCCCTGTTCCGCCAGCAACTGCTGTTCAAGGGTGCTGCTCATGCTGTCGTTGATCAGCTGCTTGGCTTGGGCGTAGGCCCGGGTGGGCCCCCGGGCCAGGCGTTCGGCCAGTTGCAGGGTGACGGCCTCCAACTCACTGTCCGCCACCACCTGATTCACCAGGCCTATGGCGCAGGCCCCGGCCGCGTCGATCGGTTCATTCAGCAGGGTCAGAGCCATGGCACGTTTAGTGCCGACGGCCCGGGGAAGGAACCAGGTATTGCCGCCATCCGGGGTGGTGCCGATCTGGGTGTAGGCCTGGGTAAAGCGCGCGCTGTCAGCGGCGATCGCCAGATCGGCCGCCGCCACCAGACTCATGCCAAATCCGGCCACGCTGCCGCGCACCCCGGCGATCACCGGCTGGGGCATCTCCCGGAGGATGGTGATGAACTGGTGAACCACACCGATCAGCCCGGACACTTCAGTCTTTCGTTCCTCGTCCGGAAGCTCAAGCCCCTGCCTGAAAAAGCCGATATCACCCCCCGCCATGAAGTGATCACCCGCACCACGCAGCACCACGCAGCGCACGCGCTGGTCTCCGGACAGAGCCATGAAACCGTCCCGCAACTGATAGGACATTTCGCGGTTGAGGGCATTGAGTGATGCGGGCCGGTCCAGGGTGACCACTGCCACAGCGCCCTTTCGTTCGATCCGAACTACCTCATCCATCTCTCTCCTCCTAAACTCATGGGTCGGAGTCAAGCCGCCCGACCTGGTGAACATTGCCCTCGTATGGAGCGGTCTGACTCCGACTCCGCCATTCCTGCGGCCCGTCATTGCACAATAAAAAGTGGGAGCGGCGGCTTTTAATACCACGATACGGTTGCCCCCTGCACGCAGCGGCCAATCCGCTCCCACGTAAACCTGCTGTACAGCTACTCCGTTTGACTGGAGGTTTTCAGCTGTTGTTCAAAATCATCCAGTGCCTCGAGAATGGTTGACTTTTCCAGCTCACCCGCATGCCCGGCCAGGGCAACCAGCTCCTGCGTGGACACATTGCCCTGCGGGCCGCGGAACAGGCCCTTGACAATGCCGATGGCCGCCAGGCCCTGCGCGGTCTCGAAGCGTTGCTCCATGTAAAACCACTTGTCGTCCCATCCCAGTACGCGGGTATGCAGATCGAACCGTTCAAACGGGTTGATCTGCCGGCGGAAGCGGATGCTGGCGATGGAGACCACCGGTAGCCAACGCCGCCTGAGCACCTCTTTGAACAGTCCGCTGCGCAGCATCAGCTCGATCCGCCCCAGATCCATTAGCGCCAGGTAGCGGGAGTTGGTGAGATGCAGATTGATGTCCAGATCGGTCGGCAACACCCGCATCCGCAGGCTGGCCACCTCCATGAGCCCCTGCCGGGGACGAAACCGGGAGCGGAACAGCTGCAGCATGAGACGAAACAGCAGATTCATGCCCCGGCACCCGGTTCCCGGTTGACCCGCGCTGCTTCAGAAGGCCTCGTCATCGAACTCCATCATGCCCCTGGATCCGGCCATGATACTGGCAAACAGGGCGCCGCTCTGGGGCAGGACACGCTCGAAGTAGAAGCGCGCGGTATCCATCTTGGCCTGGTAGAAGAGCGGATCCTGCTCGCGTTTCTGTTGGGCAACTTCCGCCATGCGCATCCACAGATAACCGAGGGCGACCAGGGCGAACAGGCGCAGGTAGTCGGCCGCGGCAGCACCCATCTCATCTGGGTTTTTCAGGCCTCTTTGCGCCAGCACCGCGGTTGCCTTCTGCAGCCGGCCAAACGCCTTGGCCAGCGGCATCAGGAAGGGGTGCAGGGAGAAATCCTGCTCTTTCGATTCGAGATAATCCCGCACCGGGTGGAAGAAGCGCCGCAGATAGCGACCCATGTGCGCCGGCAGCTTGCGCCCCACCAGATCCATCGCCTGGATCCCGTTGGTCCCCTCGTAGATCTGGGCAATCCGCGCATCCCGCACGTACTGTTCCATGCCATGTTCACGAATATAGCCGTGCCCGCCAAACACCTGCATCCCCAGATTGGCCACCTCCGAGCCGGTATCGGTCATGAACGCCTTGACGATCGGGGTCATCAGGGCGACAAAATCCTCGGCCTCGCGGCGCCGCTTCACATCCGGGTTGCGCTTGGCCTGATCCAGTTCACTGGCGACCCAGACCGCCAGCGCCCGGTTGCCCTGCACATAGGCCCGTTGGGTCAGCAGCATGCGCCGGACATCGGGATGCACCAGCAGGGAGTCGGCCGATTGGTCCGGTGCCTTGGCTCCGGTGAGTGCCCGCCCCTGGAGCCGCTCACGGGCATAGGCCACCGCGCCTTGGTAGGAGGCCTCGCCGATGCCGAGCCCCTGGATACCCACCGCCAGGCGCTCGCTATTCATCATGATGAACATCGCCTCCATGCCCTTGTTGACGCGGCCGACCAGGTAGCCCTCGGCGTCATCGAAATTCATCACGCAAGTGGCCGAGGCGTTGATGCCCATCTTGTGCTCGATGGAGCCGCAGCTGACGCCGTTGGCCTCGCCCAGCGAACCGTCGCCGTTGACGCGGATCTTGGGTACCAGAAACAGGCTGATCCCCTTGATGCCCTTGGGGGCGTCCGGGGTGCGCGCCAGTACCAGGTGGATGATATTCTCGGTCAGGTCGTGCTCACCGGCGGTGATGAACATTTTGGTCCCGGTGAGGCGGAAGCTGCCGTCGGCCTGGGGTTCGGCCTTGGTACGGATCAGACCCAGATCAGTCCCGCACTGCGGCTCGGTCAGGCACATGGAACCGCTCCACTGGCCGGTCACCATGTGCGGCAGGAACTGCTGTTTCAGCTCCTCGCTGGCCCGCGCCACCAGCGCGTTATAGGCGCCGTGGGTCAAACCCGGGTAGAGTCCGAAGGCGAAGTTGGTGCTGCACATGATCTCTTCAACCAGCATGCTGATGGCGTTGGGCAGCCCCTGCCCGCCATACGCAGGATCGGCCGCCAGGGCACCCCAGCCCATCTCGTTGAAGTCCTTGTAGGCCTCCTTCAAACCGGCCGGAGTGGTCACCTTGCCGTTGTCGAAGTGGCACCCCTCCTCGTCGCCCGTACGGTTCAGCGGGAACAGACGCTCCTCGCAGAAGCGTCCCGCCTCCTCCAGGATTGCATCCACCAGGTCGGGGGTCACCTCTTCGCAGCCCGGCAGTACCCGAATCGCCTCGGCATCAAACAGTTCGTTATACACAAAGCGCATGTCGCGCAGCGGTGTCTTGTAGCTGGCCATGTTATTAGTTCCTCAGCGATTTGCCGGTTTCCAGCATGTGTTCCATGCGATCCAGGGTGTCGGGATGACGCACCAGGGTCATGAACGCCCCGCGTTCCAGCCGCAACAGGTCATCCTCGCTCAGGGTCTCGGTGATATCGGTATCCCCGCCACTCAGTAGTTCCGCCAGGGTCATCGAGACCACCACGTCATGGGCGGTCGCCCGACCCGCCAGGCGTACCCCTTTAACGGCCATCTCCATGGCCGCCTTGGCGGTGGAGCCCGGGAGCCGGATCTCGATCGGTTCCGGCGGCCGGTACTCCTCCGCCATCGCCAGCGCGCGGGCCTTGGCGTCCGCCAGCAGCCGGTCACGGTTCATGGTGATGCCGTCATCCGGACGCAGGAACAGGTAGTCCTTGGCCTCGGCCGCCGACTTGGCCACGGTGGCGGTGCTGATGGTCTCGAAACATTTGATTACCGCCGGCATGGGACCGCCCGGACGGCGTTTGTTGGTGATCCAGCGCTGCAGCATCTCCTTGCTGCCGCCCCAGGCGGGAACCAGGCCGACACCCACCTCGACCAGCCCGATATAGGTTTCGGCATGGGCCTGCACCGCATCGCAGTGCAGCAAGCTCTCACAGCCACCGCCCAGGGCCATCCCGGAGGGCGCGCCGACCACCGGGAAGGGGGCATATTTGAGCGCCTTGTAGGTCTCCTGTCCGCCCTCGATCATCTCCTCGATCTGGTCCCAGGTACCGAGATTGGCGGCAAACAACAACAGCCCCAGGTTGGCGCCGACCGAGTAGTTATCACCCTCGTTGTGCAGCACCAGGGCTTTGTAGCCTTTGGAGACAATACTGATCGCCTCGCGCATCAGGGCCAGGATTTCCGGGTCCATGGCGTTCATCTTGCTGGTGTATTCGAGACAGACCACGCCATCGCCGATATCCCACAGCGCCGCCGAGCCGTTCTTCGCCAGTGGCTCGCTACGCCGCTTGATATCCGACAGCAGCAGTACCCCTTCGGGTCGCTGCACCGCCTGGTAGACGCCGCTGGTGTCCAGGTACTGCAATTGGCCGTCCTGGGTACGATAAAACGACTGATCGGCCACCAACTCCATCAGCGGCGGCACCGCCACTCCCTCGCCCTCCAGCAGTTGGCTAAAGTGGGCGGTGCCGAGCCGGTCAATGAGCTCAAACGGCCCGTATTTCCAGGCGTAACCCAGCTTCATGGCCGCATCCACGGCCAGGACATCGTCGGCGATCTCGGGGATCAGACTGGCGGCATAGCCCAGCACCTGGGCCAGCACCCGGCGGGCGTACTGGCCACCCTTGTCGGGATGGGCGACCAGCGCCTTGAGGCCACCCTGGCGCGATGCCTCGAGCGACTCCAGGTGCGCCTTGCGGGACGGGTGATACTCGCCGGAGGAGAGATCGATACTCTCCTTGATCTTGCCGCCCGCGCTGCGGTTGATGCGATAGAATCCACCCTTTCCCTTGCGTCCGGTATAACCGTCGGCGATCATCCGGGTCACCAGCTCGGGGATGGTGCTCTTGTCCAGGAACGAATCACCGGCCGGCAGGGTGCGCCGCATGCTCTCCATCAGGTGCGGCATCAGATCGATTCCCACCAGGTCGGACAGGCCGAACACGCCGGTCTTGGGAATGCCCAGGGGACGCCCCATCACCGCATCGGCCTCTTCCACCGTAAGCCCCAGGGCCATGGCTTCCAGAATGGCGACCTGAATCCAGAAAATGCCAATACGGTTGGCGATGAATCCCGGGGTATCCTTGCACGCCACCACCCCCTTGCCGAGCGCGCGGTCGCAGAAATCGGGGATACCGCTGACGGCATCCGCCCGGGTCTGCTCCCCGGAGGTGATCTCCAGCAGCCGCATGTAGCGGGGTGGATTGAAAAAATGGGTGATCAGGAAGTCGGCAGCGAAGTTCTCCGACTGCCCATCCACCAGATCCCGTAGCGGGATGGTGGAGGTATTGGAGGAGACCACCGAGCCGGGTTTGCGCACCGCATCGATCTTGCGATAGAGCTCCTGCTTGATATCCAGCCGCTCGATCACCGCCTCGATGATCCAGTCGCACTCCGCCAGCAGTTCCAGGTGGTCCTCGGTGTTGCCCGTGGTGACCAGGCGGGCATTGCGTTTGTGCATGAAGGGTGCCGGCTGGGCCTTGAGCAGCCGTTGCACCGCCCCTTCGGCAATGGCGTTTCGGTTATCCGCCCCCTTGGGGACGATATCCAGCAGCACCACGGGAATCCCGGCATTGGTGATATGAGCGGCGATGCCGGCCCCCATCACACCGGCACCGATCACAGCAACCTTGTTGATATCCATCAGACCGCCTCCAGGATGGTGGCAATCCCCTGACCGCCGCCGATACACTGGGTGGCCAGCGCAAACTGCTTGCCCTCACGTTTCAGCAGCGCCGCCGCCTTGCCGGTGATGCGGGCGCCCGTGGCGCCCAGGGGATGTCCCAGGGCGATGGCGCCGCCATCCAGGTTGGTCTTGGCCAGATCCACGTCCAGGTCGCGCACACAGGCCAGCGACTGGGAGGCGAAGGCTTCGTTGAGCTCGACAATGTCGATATCCGCCATGCTCAGCCCGGCCCGCTGCAGCGCCTTGCGGCTGGAGATGACCGGCCCGATACCCATAATTTCCGGCGCGCAGCCGGAGACGGCGAAACTGCGGATTCTGGCCAGGATATCCAGGCCATGGGCACGGGCATACTCTTCACTGCAGACCAGCACGGCGGAGGCCCCGTCGGTCAGGGGCGACGCGGTGCCGGCGGTTACGCTGCCGCTCTCATCGAAGGCCAGCTTGAGACCAGCCAGGCTCTCCGCCGTGGTCTCCGGCCGGATGCAACCATCCTGTTCCACACCACTCACCGGCACGATCTCGTCATGCAACTTGCCTGCCGCCTGGGCGGCCGCCGCCTTGGCCTGGCTGCTGACGGCAAACGCCTCCTGTTCGGTGCGCGAGATGCCGTACTGCCGGGCCAGGTTCTCGGCCGTCTCCCCCATGCTCATATAGGCCCCCGGCATGGCGGCGGCCAGTTGCGCATTGGGCATGGGGTTGAAGCCGGTCATCGGCACCCGGGTCATGGACTCGACCCCGGCACAGATATAGACCTCGCCGGCACCCAGGGCGATCGCCCCGGCCGCCTGGTGGATGCCCTGCATCGAGGAGCCGCAAAACCGATTGACCGTGGCGCCGCCGATGGAAATCGGCAGGCCGCTGAGAAAAACCACCAGACGGGCCATATTGAACCCTTGCTCCCCTTCCGGGAAGGCACAACCCAGCATCAGATCCTCGATATCGTCAACCGCCACACCGCTCCGTTCCACCAGCCCGCGCACGGCCGCGGCCGCCAGATCATCGGGACGTGTCCTGGCCAGCGCGCCTTTGTTGGACAGGGTAAACGGGGTGCGGGCATAGCCTGCGATCACGATGTTTTTCATTGCGTTCTCCGCCATTGTAGGTGCCAATCGTCAGTTTGTTGATCCGCGCTATACACGCTGAAATTCGGCGCTCCCGGCTACCTGGTGTGGCCGGCAGCGGCAGCTCTTTTCTTAATATTCGACAATGCCTGCTGCTCGATATCCCGCAGCTCATCCAGGGTCGCCACCAGATCCTCCTGTTGCTGCTCAAGCTCCTCTATGCGCCGGCTGATTTTGGTCAACAGCAGCTGCTGCTGCTCGATCTGCTCCGGGTCCACGTTATACAGATTCAGATATTCGCGAATGTCCGTCAGCGAAAAACCGAGACGCTTGGCACGCAGGATCAACTTCAAACGGGCGCGGTCACGATAAGTGTAGACCCTGGTGGACCCCACCCGCTGGGGGCTGATCAGCCCTTTAGTCTCGTAGAACCGGATGGTTCTCGGCGTCACATTGAACGCTTCGGCCAATTCGGTAACTGTCAGCAACTTATCCATGCTCTACTCCTCGGAAACGCAATATAGACAAGGGTTACGTATACGTCAACATTTTTACCAATACGACATATTACTGACCAATACACACTCCGCATATCAGTGCTGCCCTTCCCCTGAGCCATGGTGTATCCTAGCGGCGTTTTTTATAGGGGAATAATGCTTCCCGATGGTTTTTGCTGCAGGAGAAACAACGCGTGGAAATGGCCTGTCTTGACCTCGAAGGGGTGCTGATACCCGAAATCTGGATCAACTTTGCCGAACGAACCGGTATCGACGAACTCAAGGCGACCACCCGCGACATCCCTGATTATGATGTATTGATGCGACAGCGCCTGCGGATTCTCCAGCAGCACAGGCTCGGGCTGCCGGACATCCAGGCGGTCATAGACGGCATGTCGCCGCTGGAAGGGGCGCGGGAATTTCTTGACTGGCTGCGCGAGCGGTTCCAGGTGGTGATACTCTCCGACACCTTCTACGAATTTGCCGCCCCCATGATGCGTCAACTGGGGCACCCCACCCTGCTCTGCCACAAGCTCTCTATCGCTGAAAACGGCCTGGTTGAGGATTACCACATACGCCAGAAGGACCCGAAGCGTCAGGCAGTCAAGGCGTTCCACGACCTCAACTTCCGGGTCATCGCCGCCGGCGACTCCTATAATGACACCACGATGCTGGCCGAGGCCGATCGGGGAATCCTGTTCCGTCCACCACAGAACGTCATTGACGAATTCCCCCAGTATCCGGTGGTCACCGATTACGCAGCCTTCCGGGATGCGTTTCGCGAGGCCAGCAACCGTACCCTTTGAGCGTGGTTTGAGAACCGACGCCTGAGCGGCCGCCCAGGCGCGCCCTGTACCGCCGACTACCAGATAACTTAAGTTTCAGGGTAACTACTCGCGGGGTGATTGGCT
>NZ_JANIOA010000072.1 GCF_025175675.1 Sedimenticola hydrogenitrophicus | reverse complement strand
GGTTTTTTCTGAAAAAAGTGCTGAATAGTTACCTTCTGTCTTTCATATCAGACTCCACAATAATGCGCAGTGACAAGGTTAGGGCGATAACAGCGTATGTTAAATCAAAGTATGCCATATTTAACGCTGCCCCGGACACCATGTATGCGATCAGACTGATTTGCAGCATTTTACCGAGATCATAGATCCATTTTTGGTGTTGATTGTCTTTACATTGCTTGATAATGAAGTTTGTATTTTTCCAGGCCGATACCAGAATAGAGAGAAATATTAAAAGGCCAATAAACCCCATATCACCCAATACCTGAAAATAGATACTGTGTGCTGCGTGTGCCCGATGAGTATCTGGTTGCCTGGTAGGTACGAAGTCCATTAAATGGAAATCTGCGCTGTACTGCAGCCACACAGCAAGATCTTGAATCGCTTGGAAACCACCACCAAAAATTGGATGATCGAGCGCCAGAAGCACACTCAACTTCCATGCGACGACCCTTCCCATAAAAGATCGGTCTTCGGTGGCAGTTTGTATAGTGTCCATTCTCTCAAACCATGATTCTGGTGCCATAGTGATTAAAATAATGCCCAATATGGTTCCTACCAGTATTATCGGTAACCGGTTTTTGGTTTTAATCACGGACCAGATTCCAATTGCCAGCAGTCCGATTAATCCTCCCCGGGAGTAGGTTCCCAGAACTGCAAATGAAGTAAGAACAAATGCCAATATGAGGCTAAATTTCACAATTTTGTTTTGGGAGTAAGTAATTAGATAATACGCTATAGGTAGCAGCATAATCAGAGATAACGCGAAGTGGTTGTTGTCTCCGATGATTGAAAAACCTGGCCCCCAAACGTGATGGGCGCCACCCGTTGCCAGAAATTTCATCCCCTCAGATACCCCGTAATACCCGAGAGAGATTACAAAAATAAGCAGGAGTGAATGTATTCGTTGCCGTGTATTAATCAATCCAACGATGACCAATGAAAAACCCAGAATTTTTAGAAACTTGACCCATTCATCTATAACTACATCGGAGCTAGAGATAGAAGTTAATGCAGAAATGGTTCCCCATGCAGCAAATAACAGTAACAGGACAATGGTTGAGCGTAGCGGAATAACGATTTTTTCTTTTGATATGAACCAGGCAATGAAGGTGAGAATGGCAATTGTGAAGTTGTATCTGATTGAAGAAGCAAATCCATAAACCAGGAAATTAGGTCCAATAATAGCCGCCCATCCCCAAAGCAAGACACCAACGTGCGGCCGAATAAAAATCATTGGCAAGGCGCCAATCATGGTCATGATCAATATCACATCACGCATTGAAAAAGATCCTGTATGATTTTGTTTATTTTAAAATAAAGCATGCTACTTGAAGCCAAAGAGGTTTTTCTTAGCAGCGCATTGGGTTATACAAGTTGGTGTTTTTCTTAAAATATGTTCAACGATAAACGTCAACTGATTTCTTGATGGTGGGGTATAAATAGTTAATCTTGCCACGCTAATGTTTACTCTTTATACACAAACCAGCCATCAACTTTCGATTTCTTGTCGTCATATTTGATACTCCAATACAGAACCATTAATAGTGCGACCATGTCGATTACGAATAACAATCCCATCATGGATGAAACTCCTCGATGCTATAGCACCGCCTGCTCCGGTTGAAAATTTCTCTATAGTAGCTTTTACCAAAACCTCACTAGTGTCCGGAATATTAGTCGAATAGATTCAATTGGTTACTGAATATGTCGTTTTTCATTGCTTGGTCGCACCTCGTAAGCAGTTGATTTAAAGGTGTTGTTTCGAAAATAGTAAGGCTCAAAATCTGTAGGATTGAGTAGAGGCTGGTCTGAATATTGAGTCGCTTTTTGATGATGGCAACCAGAACATAGACGGAGACAGCAATCCAGACCTGAGTCTTGACCGCATTCTCCGAGGTGCCGAAAAACGATTTGATGCGCAGGTGCTGTTTGATCCATTTGAAGAATAGCTCCACCTGCCAGCGGTACCGATAGAGTTCGGTGATCGTGAGAGCCGGGATGCTGAGATTGTTGGTCAGGAAGACCAAACGCTTGTCGGTTTCGGCATCGTAATATTTGATCCGACGGAGCCTGTCGGGATAGTGCTTTGAGGTATAGAAGCCGGTGAGCATTCCGGTTTGATCGCAGCGTAGGCCGGTATTCTTGTCCACGGGATGCGAGTAGATTCTGCGAAACTGCAGATTGGACTTGGCGCGAATGACGAAGAAGGCGGCTTCCTGTTGCAACTGGTAGAGACGTTCGAAGTCCGTGTAGCCGCGGTCCATGACGTAGAAGGCGCCAGGCTCTGGCAACAGCAAGTCGAGTACATTGACATCGTGAAGCTTGCCGTCGGAGATATGGATAAAAGACGGGATATTGCCCCTCAGATCGAGCAGGGTATGCAATTTGACAGCGGCTTTTGTCTGCCGAAACTGCGCCCAAGGAAAGACCGATAGGCAAAGATCGATAGTGGTGGCATCGAGCGCGTAAACCGTGTTGTCTAGCTCGAGGCCAAGATCCTCGTCGGCATAGAGCCGCCGGGCGGTTTGGATCAGTGACTGGGCGAAGTCGGCGTATATACGCCAGTCGCGCTTTTCGTTGGCCTCGGCCAGCGTGCTGCGGGCGACATGGGCACGAATGCCCATATGGTAGAGCTTGTTGCTCTGGGCATTGAGACAGGCCTCGATGTCGCGCAGGCGATGGATCAATACATATTTTGACTGGTTGGCAACTAAACAAATCAAAGATTCTCTAAAGCAGTATTGACTATTAGTACTATTCATTGACCTTCTTATCGATCAGACTAGAACTTCAATGGTAGCCGGGTGGCTAAGAAAATCCTGTGGACTGGCGCGAAGACCATAGGCCCCGGATTGATAGACAACAATTAGGTCCCCGATGGCGATTACCGGTAATTCCATTCTGTGGGCAAGAATATCCAGAGGGGTGCATAGCGGACCCACGATATTGACACACGCAAGATTTTCATCCTCAACACGGTTGCCCAGGCAGACCGGGTAGTTTTTTCTGATGACCTGTCCAAAGTTACCTGATGCTGCAAGATGGTGATGCAGACCACCGTTGGTCACTACGAATACCTCGTCTCTTGAGCGCTTTATGTCGATGACACTGCAGACATAGATACCGGCTTCACCAACCAGGTAGCGCCCCAGTTCGATCACTATCTCGACGTTTGGCATTTCAGGACGATAACGCTCCAGTAACTGCTCCAGATTGCCGGCTACCGGCTCCAGATCAAGCGGTTGCTCTCCAGGGAAATAGGGAATCCCGAAACCCCCGCCAATATTTAGCCAACTTATGGGTGAGGGGGCATGCTCTGCCATCCTGCTGGCCAGTTCAAAAGTCTTGGTTTGTGCCTCAATAAGTGCCTCGGGGCGCAGGTTTTGAGATCCGCTGAAGATATGGAAACCCTTGAAGTTGAGATTCAATTCACCGATACGCCCCAGGACCCGGGGGACCCTCTCCGCATCGATGCCAAACGGCTTTGGCCCCCCGCTCATCTTCATTCCGGAAGTTTTTAATTCAAAATCTGGGTTGATGCGAACGGCCACATTCGGGGTGATGCCAAGCTTGTCGGAGAGTCTGGCGATACGCTCCATTTCACCCTCAGACTCCATGTTGATAATGACACCGGCTGCAATAGCAGCAGACAGTTCAGTGTCGTTTTTCCCGGGTCCCGCAAAGCTGATCTTTTCTGCCGGAATACCAGTATCCAGTGCGATCTTCATCTCACCCAGTGAGGCGACGTCGAGTCCGTCTGTGAGACCGGACAGATGTTGCACCACAACCGGCATCGAGTTTGCCTTGATTGCATAGTGCAGGTGTATGTCATCCGGCAGAGTTGATCTGAGCTCTGCAACGCGTCTGCTGATCACCTGGCGGTCATAGGCGTAAAAGGGGGTCTGTCCCACTCTTGCTGCCAGCCTGGATAGTGGCATCCCGCCTATATGCAGCTCATTATCGATGATCGGGAACTGGGACATTGGGGTGTGCTGCGGCGCTGCTTTCGTCACGATTGATTCTCCTGGAACAGTCCCTGACACTCTATTGACAAGGCCTTCCTGTCAATTTTTCCGTTCTGGTTTCTGGGCAGGCTGTTCTTGACCAGAACAGCCTGGGGGACCATGAAATTGGGTAGCTCTTTCTGACAATGCTTCAGTAGAGCCGCTTCGTCGATGGCTTCGGTAGCGGCTACCAGTACTACAATAGCCTGACCCAGTGTCGGGTGGGGTACGCCAAGCGCCGCAGCCTCCCCGACAAGCTTGGAACTGTAGATCACCTCTTCGACCTCGGTAGGGCTGACCCGGTATCCTGAGGTCTTGATCATCTCATCCTTCCGGCTGATGAAGTAGAGATAGCCCTCTTCGTCCTTTTTTACCTGGTCCCCGGACCAGACAGCGATCTCGGTCAGCGGGATTTCTGGCGTCTGACCGGGGCAGGGCTTGAAACGTTCGGCGGTCTTTTTTGGATCATTCCAGTAGCCCTGGGCGACCAGGGCGCCGCGGTGTACTAGTTCACCCGGTTCTCCCGGGGTACACTCAGTACCATCCTCTCTCACCACCAGGATCTCAGCGTTGGGGATCGCCTTGCCCATCGATTCCGGGCGGCTGGAGACCTGATCGGGCGGCAGATAGGTGGAGCGGAAGGCCTCGGTAAGACCATACATCAGGTAGATATCGGTGGAAGGCAGTGCCTGTTGAAGTTTGTTCGTAGTGGTCTTCGGCATGGCGCCACCGGAGTTGGTGATGTAGCGCAGCGTGCTGGCGGCGGTCTCCGGCCACTCGAGCTGGGCCAACTGGTTCCAGAGCGGCGGCACCGCGGCCAGTCCGGTGATTTGGTAACGCTCAACCGCACGGACAACATCCCGGGGCAGCAGGTAGTCCATCAGCACGACGCTGGCACCGACAAGGAATGCTGTGGTCATCTGACTCAGTCCGTAGTCGAAACTGAACGGCAGCACCGCCAGCAGCCGGTCTTCCGCCCGATTGGCCAGGTATTCCGCCACGCTCTCCGCGCCGGCCACCATGTTGCGGTGGGAGAGCACCACACCCTTGGGATTGCCGGTACTTCCGGAGGTGTAGAGAATCGCCGCCATATCGGAATCGATACGGCGATGAGCCTGCCTGGTGGAGTCTGACATGACATGAAATGCCTGTGGCCATGTGAGTATCTTGATGGTTTCCAGGGTGGGCGGCTTGAGGGAGTCGGGGCCGGTAATGATGACCGTGCGTAGATCATGACATTGCGGTAGAATATCGGCAAGCAGGCCAAGGCGATCCAGCGACGTGACCAGCACGCGGACGTTGCAGTCATTCAAGATATAGGCGACTTGGTGTGGCTTGAGTAGCGGATTGACAGGAACGAACACGCCGCCTGCCTGCGCCGCACCAAACAGTCCAAAAACGGTCTCTGGCTGTTTAGGAAGGTAGATGGCGACCCGTTCAGCTGGCGCAAGCCCCAGTTGCACCAGACCGGCGGCGACGGATGTAACCTGCGCCTGTAACTTCGCGTAGCTATACTCATTATTCTTGTGGATGAGTGCAATCGCATCCGGCGTCCGAACGGCGGAACGCGTAATGAGCTGATGGATTAATCCTGACATCCTGGTCTCTAACCCTTCGTAAAATAGTTGTATTATTTGGCCTGTGCGCCGATTTTTATACTACATTGAGGGTATTGTAATGTTAAGAAGATGACATTAACAGCTGGTGTTACGGCAGGCATAAGAAACAAGATTGCTCATTGAGATTGGGAGTGAATCAAGGAAGATGTATCATGCTGTTTAATTCCTACCAATTTATCTTTCTGTTTTTACCTCTTGTCCTGACGGGCTTTTTTCTCCTGTCGAAAAGAAACAGCGTTTATCCGATAGCCTGGTTGGTCATCGCGTCTCTCTTTTTCTATGGTTGGTGGAATCCGGCCTATCTGTTACTGATCATTGCCTCTATGGTGATCAATTACGCGCTGGGGCGCATACTAAGCGAGGAGCGCAAGTATACTTTAATAATCAGGAAAGGAACCCTGATCGCTGGAATAGCACTGAATCTATCCGCGTTAGCCTATTATAAGTATGCGGGCTTTTTTGTTGACAATATCAATGCCCTGATTACAACTGATTTTAATCTGAAGCAAATTATTCTGCCGCTGGCCATCTCGTTCTTTTCCTTCCAGCAGATTGCCTATCTGGTCGATGCCTACCGTGGGATTACCAGAGAGTACCGCTTTCTACACTACGCGTTGTTTGTTACATTTTTTCCCCAGTTGATAGCAGGACCTATCGTGCATCATAAGGAGATGCTCCCGCAGTTTCTCAGGCCCACGTCGTTCAGACGAAATATTGGAAATCTCTCCATCGGGATCACAATTTTTAGCATCGGCCTTTTTAAAAAGACCGTTCTGGCGGACAGTGTTGCACAATATGCTTCACCGGTTTTTGATGCCGCCTCCGGCGGTGAAACACTCTCGTTCTTTGTCGCCTGGGGAGGTGCACTGGCCTACACCATGCAGTTGTACTTTGATTTTTCCGGATACTCGGATATGGCCATCGGTGGTGCGAGGATGTTCGGCATCAAGCTGCCGCTCAACTTCCATTCCCCCTACAAGGCGACAACGATAGTCGAATTCTGGCGCCGCTGGCACATGACCTTGTCGCGTTTCCTGCGTGATTACCTGTATATCCCTCTTGGCGGCAATAAGTGTGGACTGATACGACGCTATCTGAATCTGCTGTTGACCATGTTGCTGGGCGGTTTATGGCACGGTGCCGGATGGACCTTCGTGGTCTGGGGCGGACTGCACGGCCTGTACCTGATTGTCAATCACGCCTGGAACGGAACAAAGCGGTATCTGGGCATTGGACGATCGGGCGACTCCCGCTACGGAAAAGCATTGGCCTGGGCAGTGACCTTCCTGGCGGTGGTGGTCGGCTGGGTATTCTTCCGGGCAAGTGATTTCACCAGCGCAATACGGATGCTTGAGGGGATGGCGGGCGTTAACGGTGTTGAAATCCCCAATGCAATCTTGTCAAGAGCCGGTAAATGGGGAATTTGGCTGCAGGAGCAGGGGGTACGCAGCTATCTGGGGGGCGGGTCTGTATTTGTAATGACCTATCTGTGGATCGGAGGTCTCATGGTTGTTGCGCTATTTCTGCCCAACACGCAGCAGTTCATGGCGCGCTATCAGCCCGCACTGGTGCTTTACAGCCATGATGAGTCGAGCCGTTATGCCATCACACCGAAGGTGCCGCTAAGTTGGCGACCCACGACCGGTTGGGCATTGGCTGTGGCAGCGATCAGTACCTGTGGGGTCTTGGCGCTGACCTCGGTGTCTGAATTTCTCTACTTTCAGTTTTAGCCATGACATTGCGTAATCAATACAACTATATCAACAAGCTGCTGGTGCTGTTCTTGCTGTTCCTACTGTCTGCCGGGGCGCTTAACTATCTCATTGATCCATACGCGTTGTTTGATTCGGTCAGACTGTCCGGGTTTTCCGATCTCAAACCCGCCGCCGGCGGCCACGTGCGCATGGCCAAACCCTACCAGGTCAGAAATTATTCGCCAAAGGGCATTGTCGCCGGAAATTCACGGCCAGAAATGGGCATTGACCCCCGCCATATCTGCTGGCCTGACTTCGCCAGGCCGGTCTATAACCTGGGCCTTCCGGGTGCCGGGGTCCATATGCAGGCGCGTACCCTTCAACACGCGCTATTCGAGGGCGACGTCAAACTGATTCTGTGGGGTCTCGATTTTGCCGATTTCCTGTCCGCAAGTCCGGAGCGCGCCGGAAAATATCCTTGGCCCGTTTCTCCACGACAATACGAAAACCGGCTGATAATCCGGGCGAACGGCAGTGGTAATCCCGTCTACCCCTTTATAAAACTGGAAGATTATCTGACAGTCATCTTTTCTCTGGATACGGCGGCTGACTCCTTAAAAACCATAACGCAGCAAAGTAACCGGAATGTGTCGACACGCCTGCGGAACGGATTCAATCCGGCAAATGACTACTGGCCAATTATGTCGACAGAGGGGCAGTTTGTGCTGTTTGAACAGAAAAATCGGGAGATTGATGAACGTTTCTCGAAATCAGGCTTGACGGTGTTCCCATATCCGGCAAGGCAATCAGAAGAGTTCGCCAGTGTTGCGCATCTTCTGAAATATGCAAACAGTAACCGGGTCAAGGTCATTCTGTTTATCAATTCCTATCACGCCGATTATCTGTCGACCATCTACCGGCACAACCTGTGGCCCCAATTCGAGGCGTGGAAATACCGACTGCTGGAAATTGCCGATGAAAACCAGGTGGAACTCTGGGATTTTTCCGGGCTCGATGAGTTCAACTCTGAGCCCGCACCCGCAATTGGAGATAAAAGTGCCAGATTAAAATGGTTTTGGGAGCCAGCGCATTATAAGAAAGAGGTGGGTGACAAAATGCTGGAGAAAATATTCGGCCAGTGGTGCCGGTCCGATGCCTCTCCCCAGATCGGTCTCAAACTCAGCTCAGAAAATATCTACAGATATCTGGAAAATGAAAAGCAAAAAATTGAAGCCCATATTGTTGAAGGACACAACACCATAGTAGGTGCTACACCTCATGTGTCGCGCCAGGCACTTCAGGCAACGGATTAAGTTGTTGAGTATTTACCCAGTAGTGGCATTAGTCATGCCCCAATAATTTGTTTTCATCCTATTTTCTGCCGGATGAAATAGACATGTAGCATGGCTTCCTGGAATGCACCGCTGGTGAAGTCCGGCATTGCACCCTGCAGGAGGCTCGCCCCCAGGCCTATATCGCGGTAAGGCGCCGCTCCTCCTACAGGTCGATTTTTACGATGATCGGATTTATCCTGATGAGGCGCTGACCAGGGAATCGTAAACTACCAGATAATTATCCACCATGGCGGAGATGCTGAACTGCTCCTCGGCCCTTCTCCTGCCGATCTCGCCTTGTGACAAGCGTAACTCCTCATCTCGCACATAGCGTTCGAGCATCTCCGCCATGGCACGGCTGTCGGCTGCCGGAACCAGGGTGCCCGATTCGCCGTCCAGAACCAGTTCCGGATTCCCGCCGACGGCGGTGGCGAGAACCGGCAGGCCGCATGACATGGCTTCCAGTAGGGTGTTGGAAATGCCCTCCGATAGCGAAGGCAGGACAAACAGGTCGAATGCTGGCAGGATATCCTCCACATCGTTTCGTGAGCCGGGCGCCCACACCAGGTCGCTATAGCCGGCACTCGCAATCCGTTGCATGACCGGCTCCCTGCACGGACCGTCACCAATCATGACCAGCCGCGCGCACGCGGCCAGCTCGGCATGGTCGTCGAGCATGCGGATAAAACCTTCCGCCAGATTCATCTGGTCCTTCACCGGCTGAAACCGGCCGACGGTACCGATAATGACGGAATCCCTGTCGGCGAAACCCTCCCGCACGGGTATCGGGGGTCTCTCACCCGGTGCCGGTGAGAATTTCTCCGTGTCGACACCGTTGTAGATCTGGGTGATACGGGTGCCGTCCACACCCACTTTATCCCGCAGGTAGTACTCCAGGTCCTTGGAGAGGGGTATGTAGCGCTTGACCAGCGGTCGATGCAGACGCCGCAGGAGCTGCATTTTTCTACTGCTGCCATTCAGTTCGTCCATATCACGGCCGTGCTCTCCATGGATTCGGTGGTCGATCCCGGCCAGGTAAGCCGGCAACAGAGCGTCCAGTCCTGAAAGGTTACGTGAATGAAGGATCTCCGGCTTGAGACGACGGAACAGGCGGTACAGACGCCACTTGGCTATCGGATCACGCCCGGGCTTTTTATGGATGGCAATGACCTCAACATCGTTCCGCTGCAGGCGGTCCCGGAAGTCGGAGTAATCATCCATGCAGATAATTGCATGCCGGTAACGCTCTTCCGGTATGCGATTTATCAGGTTGATCAGGCCGTTTTCCAGGCCGCCGATCCAGAGGTGATGAATAACATGCGCAATAAGGGGAGGGGACGATGTCATAGGATGCGATGATTCATGCGGTTCAATTATTTTTAAATCGAGATTGTACGATCGCCTGAAATGATCGCCAAGGGCAGGATCGCGTTACCCGCCGCCCTGCGGCGTTGACGCAGCCGGTCGGCGAGAATAGGCGCTGCCTGGCCATGCCCGATTGCCTCGTGTTTTATGGCTGATAACAGGTCGGTGAGCGGGGCACCGGTGGGTGCTAAGGAAATACCTTCATGCGTTCACGGTCAGTTCCTGGCTCACCGGAGTTATGATCTGTTTCGCGGCCAGGTAGTCGATGATCTCCATCACGCATTGGTCGACGTCTCTGACACTGGTATCGATGACGATCTCCGGATTATCGGGTACCTCATAGGGTGATGAGATACCGGTGTAACCCTTGATCAGACCGGCGCGGGCCTTCTTGTAGAGGCCCTTGGGGTCGCGTGTCTCGCAGACATCCAGTGGGCACTTTACATGGATCTCGATAAAATCCCCCTCGGGGACCAGCTCCCGTGCCCGTTGCCGGTCCTCTTGGAAGGGGGATATGAAGGCGGTAAGGGCGATGATTCCGGCATCGATGAACAGTTTGGCCAATTCGCCGATGCGCCGGATGTTTTCATTCCGATCAGTGTCGGAGAAACCCAGATCACCACAGAGGCCGTGTCTGACATTGTCGCCATCCAGTACATAGGTGTTGGCTCCGAGTTGATAGAGGCTCTCCTCCAGGGCGTGGGCGATAGTCGATTTGCCGGCTCCCGAAAGGCCGGTAAACCAAAGGATCACACTCTTGTGTCCATTGTTTTTCGCTCGGCGATCCCGGGTAACGGTGGGCTGGTGCCAGACTACGTTCTTATCCATTAGTTGTATTCCATGTCAAAATATTAACCCGATAGTGCTCCCCAACATCATAGTCATGAGTCCACCTATCGGCAAGCCTGTGCCTGGAGAAAACGGT
>NZ_JANIOA010000071.1 GCF_025175675.1 Sedimenticola hydrogenitrophicus | reverse complement strand
TGATAGTCAGTCAATGACTGCTGCAATGGGTATACTCGGTGCAATAGCCGGTTATTTATTTGGCATAAAAGACTAAGGCGTAAAGTACAGAGAGCTTAGGGCACAACGCAGTGCGGAGCAGAATCCAGGCAATCACCAATTTAATGTTACAGGTAAACTTAAAGGAGGTATTGCTATGGTTAAAACAGTGCTTTGTAAAGCCGGAATTCAATTGGATTCCGCCCTGGTCACCTTTGGGTGGCTTTCGTTTTTGGTTTCGTTCCTGACAAATGATCCAACATTGGTAATTTTATTACAAACGGTTGCCAGGGTTCTGCCCTAAGCTCTTTATCACATAACAATGCAAATGCGCTCGAACGGTAATACGCCAGCAAAGCATTATGCCCAAAAAGGGGTTGACAATGAATCTGAATGCAGAAGGAACAGAGGATCTCGACAGCCAGCTATCTAACATAGATATATCTGTACCTCCTCGAGAGGAAGACAGAACAACTGAAGATTGCGAGCGTTGGTCTATTGCAAGATTTCTTGCTACGTTGAATCGAACTGGCGAGTTGATTTTCCCTATTGTGGTTTCCAAGCGCGAAAGGCCGGATTTCTCTATTGAGTTAGATAATGAAAGTTGGGGTGTTGAAATCACGGAGGCTATTCCAACGTCCTATGCGCGCGCCTTGGTCATCGCGGCAAAAGAGAATCCCGAAGCAGTTATTGACATGTCCCTGTTCAAGTACGGGGAGGAAAAGTCCTTGGAGGAAATTCGAGAAATCGTGAATGCTTCTACACTTACAGGTCCTGGCTGGGCTGGTAACGGCGCTGAACAAGAACTAGCGGAGGCAGTTAACCAGGTCGTTTCAAAAAAAACCGAGAAGCTACGAAATCATGAGTTTTCCAAGTTTCCTATCAATATACTTTTGATATACGAAAACATGCCCCTATCCAGTCTAAACTTGGAAACTGCAAAAGAGTTCATTTCCGAGGCGTTGTCATCTTATTGGGATGAAGCTGAAACGTTTGATCGTGTATTCATCGAATCCGACAATACAATGCTTGATTTCAATGCACAAAGCCAACAGATTGTTGGGATTCCTGAGCTATGGCAAAAGGAATAACAAGTAATTCAAGGCTTCGCACCGCGACATTGGACGTCAACGTCCGCTTTTGGATGGTTTCAGCCCGTGACGTTGGTTCAACAAATGTCCGCTTTGTGCCGAAAACAGACATCCGATTTGAATCATGTCTGAGCTTATCTGCCACAAAGGCCCTGCTATCCGTACATGGATCTTGTCGACCTGCACTGACCGTAAATCCCCGCCCTCCGATCGAGGCACCCGGAATTCCACCTGGCGGATTATGGGAATCAGTCCACGATGTGGTGTACCGGCAGCTTGCTCATGTCCCATTCGCCGCTCTTCGGGTCATACCGGGAGGCGGTGAAGACATGCCATTCGGCGTCATCCAGCTTGGGATAGTCGGCCCGGTAGTAGTAACCCGGCCAGCGGGTTTCCTGGCGATACAGGGTGTGGCGGGTCACCGACTCCGAGGTCCAGACCCGGTGGTTGAGTTCCCACGCCCGCTGCAGTTGGTGAAGGTCCTCGGCACCGAGCTTTTGCAGGTCCTCCTTCAGCATGCCGAGCAGTTCCAGGCCGCGCCTGAGCATCGGCTCGTTGGCCGTATAAAAGGTACTGATACCGCCGGCGTACTCGTCCATGATCTTTTCCAGCCGCTGCAGGCCCTGAAGCGGTGAGATGTAGCTGGGCGATACGCTGCCGGCAACGATCTCGTTGCGGCCCACGGTGTAGTTTTCCAGTGGCATGAAAATGGTCTCTTCGAGTCGCTTGATCTCGGCCTCATCCACCTCGAGCCTCTCCCCACTCCGCTCCGTGACATACCTGACGGCCGACTTGCCGGCTATCCGGCCTTCGGTAAAGGAGCCGGAGGAGAACTTGTGCGCGGAACCGCCGATCGTGTCCCCGGCCCCGAACAGCCCGTCAATACTCATCATCCGGTTGTATCCCCACTGGTAGTCCGCCGGGGCACAGTCCTCCGGGCCGCTGGCCCAGGCTCCGGAACAGGTGGCGTGGGAGCCCATGATGTAGGGTTCGGAGGTGATCAGTTCGGACGGCCTTTCCTTGGGGTCGATGTTCTGGGAGGCCCAGACCACCGCCTGGCCGATGGTCATATCGAGAAAATCCTCCCATCCGATCTCCTCCTTCTCCCGGCTGTCGAGGGATGCCTGGGTCTGCATGTAGATGGGGCCCCGGCCCGCCTTGATCTCCTCCATCATGGCGTGATTGCGCAGGCAGGTCGGTACCGGCTGCTGCTCTGCATACTTGCCGACCAGCGCCTTGATCTCCTCGAACCGGGCCTCCTCGTAGCGCTCGCCATAGGCGTTGGTGGCATAGGCCTTGAGCAGCAGGAACCAGGCCCCCACCGGACCGTAACCGTCCTTGAAACGGGCGAGCACGATCTTGTTCTCCATCTGGGTCATTTTCACCCCGACCGGTATCAGCAGGCCGTAGGCCGAAGCGCTGCTCCACGGGGCATACCAGGTCCGGCCCACGCCCTCGCCGATCGAGCGCGCCTTGTAGATATGGGAGGCACCGCCGGCCGCCACGATCACCGCTTTCGCCCGAAACACATAATAGTTGCCGTCCCGGACACTGAAGCCGACCGCGCCGGCCACCCGGTCGGGGCGGGTCTTATCCAGCAGCAGATGGGTCACCATGATCCGGTTGTACACCTCGCTGGCGGACTTCCTGGCGGCCTCGGCGATGATCGGCTTGTAGCTCTCGCCATGGATCATGATCTGCCAGCGCCCCTCCCGCAGGTAGCGGCCGGTCTCCTGGTTCTTCATGATCGGCAATCCCCACTCCTCGAACTTGTGCACCGTGGCATCGACGTGCCGGGCGATGTCGAACACCAGGTCCTCGCGCACCAGCCCCATCAGGTCATTTCGCGCATAGCGCACATGGTCCTCCGGCTGGTTCTCGCCCCAGCGCATGCCCATGTAACAGTTGATCGCCGACAGGCCGTGGGCAACGGCGCCGCTGCGCTCGATATTGGCCTTTTCAACCAGCACAATCTTCAGATTCCGCCCCCAATATCGGGATTCGTAGGTGGCGCCGCAGCCGCCGAAACCGCCGCCGATGATGAGGATATCCGAATCCACAAAGCGGGTTTTTCGGGATGAGAATAGCGCCATGGCATTACACCTTGTTGTTGCGGGAGGGGGGTAGCGTGGGCAGCGCATCGACCTCGAGCGCTTCGGGCTCGTGCGCCAGCAGCGCCGTGCCGAGGCCGGCTGCGTCCGGCACCGTGTAATCGGCGGGCGGCCTGATGGAGCCCCAGGGAGTGGTGCGGATCGGGAATCGAAACTCCTTCACCCGCCCGTCACGGTATTTTATCTTCCAGGAGATCATCCCCTTCTCCTCCTCCCGGAGCACCCTGACGCTGTGTCCCAGCGGGGCAAAGTCGGCATAGCCACGGACGTCGATCGCGTGCTGCGGACAGGCCTTGACGCAGGAGTAGCACTCCCAGCAGAAATTGGGCTCGATGTTGTAGGCCCGCCGGTAGGTTCGGTCGATGTGCATGATGTCGGATGGGCAGATATCCACACACTCGCCGCAGCCGTCACATCGCGTCATGTAGACAAAGGTGGGCATCCGATCAGCTCCCGGGGTTGTGAACGTCGGCGGGTGTCGGCAGGTTGGATGAACCATTCGCCTCCGCCACCCGTTTCTGCAAGGCCGCCGCCGGCTTGTAGAACATATGGGCAAACTTGGACCAGGGCACGGAACCGAACAGCAGCGTGGTGAACAGAATATAGACGCCGAAAACGACCTGGGTCGCGGTCAGACTGCCCGTTGCCTGCACGATCTCCCAGATGAGCGCAAAGCTGACGCTGGCCAGCAGCGTGACGATGAACAGGTCGGCACGCACCAGACGGAAGGGCGAATGGCCCTCTTTGGCGACATCCACCCGGAGGAAAAAGAAAAACCAGTAACCACCGGTGAGCACCATCAGCGCGCCGATATTCCACAGCAGCGGCAGGATCGCCGGCGCCGGCGTGGTGGGCAGCGGATAGCCGAACACCATCACGATGGTGGTGATGAGATAGAACAGGAAACCGTAGAACATCAGCAGGTGGGAGATGCGCCGCCTCGGGTTGCAGAATTCGCCGGAGGTTGCTACCTCCTTGAGGAAGGTTCTGGCGGCCAGGGCGGCGTTATCCATGCCGCTGAGCGGCCGCTCGGCTTCGCTCCTCGATCGCTTCCACTGACGTAGGAAAAATTCGGCGCTGCGTTTGTGCAGCATGTCGACCAGGGTGCCGATGGCAACCGCCAGGATCATCAGAACGAGGTAGACCTGCATGACCAGCGGGGAGAGAAAAACCGTCAGGTCGGCGAACGGATTGCTGGTGAACATGTGGATCACCCTCCCTGTGGGTCCGCTCTTAATTGAACCGGGCTATGGCCGCTTCAATGGCCAGCCGTTGACCCGGAGGTCCGCATAAGACCGGTCAACCTACAGACATGCATCGATCGGTGCACTCCGCCACCCTGTCCGCCCGGTAAGGTCGACGTTCAGGCGTGGATCATGAAGGGGCGATTAGGCCGGCCCGGACGCTGAAGGAGCCCCGGGCAAGGTAATGTCCAGCGCCAGGAAAAACCCGGTTACCGCCAGGAACCACGCGGAGTACGGCGTACAAAAAAGCATAGACGTCCTTTTCCGACAAATCTACTTGCCATTTGGTGGGGTGGGCACAAAAAACCTGCGCACCCTGCCACATAACCAGTACTACTTCATCTTTGCAGGGTGGGTAAGCGACAGCGCATGCCATCCTCAGGTCCGTAAACGGTACATCCATGTACCACTCCTCACCGCGACGATGGTGGATGCGCCTACCGGCTTATCCACCCTACGAAACTCTTTACCCATAATTGGGCCGGATTGCATCCGGGCGTAGGATGGGTGGAGCGCCTCCATGAACTCACCGCCGGCTCCCACTCCGGCGCGCAACCCATCATGCACCTGCATCCGCATCCGCACCCGAAGATGGGTTATGGCGCGCCCGACCGCCGCGAACAGCCGTCAACAAGGGTGCCGCGCCTCCACCCATCCTACACGCGTGTTCATCGGTGTTTGTGGGTAAAGGGTAGCCCTAGCCACCCATCAACCGAACACGAAACGAACGCCCCTTCAGTTTGCCCTCGGCCAGTTTTTTCAATGCCGGCTTCAACGCCTCGCGGCTCACCGCGACATAGGTCCGGTTATCCGCCACATTGATCTTTCCGACCTGTTTGCCCGCAATGCCCTGCTCCCCGGTCAAGGCACCCAGTATGTCGCCGGGACGCAGTTTCTGTTTCTTGCCGCCATCGATCTGCAGCGTCGCCATGGCGGGTTGCATGGCCGGCCGATCCAATAGCGCTACCGGTGGCAGCGGTTCGCTATCCAGAATCGGATCGATGCCGGCCTCCAACAGGGCGACCCGATGACTCTCCTTGTCATCGTACAGGGAGCAGGCGACCCCCGTGCTGCCCGCCCGACCGGTGCGGCCGATCCGGTGCAGGTGGATCTCGGCATCATGGGCGATGTGATAGTTGATCACCGCATCCAGGGCATCGATATCCAGCCCCCGCGCCGCCACATCGGTGGCGACCAGGATGGCGGCGCTTCGGTTGGCAAAGCGCACCAGGGTCTCATCCCGATCCCGCTGCTCAAGGTCCCCATGCAGGGCCAGCGCGCTAAACCCGGCAGCCACCAACCGGTCCGCCACCTCCTGGGTCTCTTTCTTGGTATTGCAGAACACCAGGGTCGATTCGGGACGAAAGTGTGACAGCAACAGACGCAGTGCGGTCAGACGCTGTTGATTGTCAGCCACCTTGTAGAAGTGCTGTTCAATGCTGGCATTGTCATGGCTGGAGGCCACCTGGATCATGACCGGCTCGGTCATGATGCGCCGGGCGATGGCCTGAATCCGCTCGGGAAAAGTGGCGCTGAACAGCAGCGTCTGCCGCTGCCCGGGCGTCTGATCGACAATGCGTTCCAGCGCCTCCTGAAAGCCCATGTCCAGCATACGGTCCGCCTCATCCAGGATGAGCGTATGCACGGCATCCAGCCGCAGCGTCCCCCTGCCGAGGTGGTCCTCGATGCGGCCCGGGGTACCGACAATGATGTGGGCGCCATGTTCCAGCGAGCCTGCCTGCGGTCCGAACGGCATACCGCCACACAGGGTCAGCACCTTGATATTGTGGATGCCCCGCCCCAGCCGGCGAATCTCCTGTGCCACCTGATCCGCCAGTTCCCGGGTGGGACAGAGCACCAGCGACTGGATGCGGAAACGTTTCACATCGAGTTTCTGCAGCAGCCCCAGCGCAAACGCGGCGGTTTTTCCCGAGCCGGTCTTGCCCTGGGCGATCACATCCTTGCGCGCCAGAATGGGCGGCAGACTCCGCGCCTGTATCGGCGTCATCGCGGCATAACCCAAGGTCGACAGGTTATCCAGCAGATCGGTGTGCAGGTCCAGGGATGAAAAGGGGGTGGGATTCAAAATGGTTGTCCTTTAGTGTTTGTTTTACTCGTAGATTCCTATAGGGGTCGGAGTCGAACGGCACTTACTTAAGCTTAAAACTCCCGTCATCCCGACGCAGGCCGGGATGACGGTGATTCTTGACTTAAGTAAGTGCCATTCGGGTCGGAGTCAAATTTGATGGACATTGTCGTATGAAATGCCCCGTTTCCATGATCAAATTTGACTCCGACCCCTGTCCCGTTGCCGGTCTCACGTGATGGCTGGATCAAGATCGACCAACAAGGCAGGCCAATCACTTACAGACCGGGTGAGTAGATACCAATTCAGAATATAACTCTAGCCATGGCCTGGTAATGGGGCAGGTTTTTTCCGCCCATCCTGCCACGACCCCTCAGGACTCCAGCTCCTCCCAGCGCCCATAGGCCTCGTTCAGTGCCGCCTCGGTCTCCTGCAGCTGTTGCTGCACCTTCGCCTTATCCTCCCTGGGTCTTTTATAGAAGGCGGGATCGGCCACGGTCATCTGCAACCGTGCCAGCTCAACCTCCAGCTGTTCGATCCGTTTTGGCAGTTCATCCAGCTCGCGCTGATCCTTGTAACTCAGTTTTTTCGGCTTATCGGACGCCGCAACCGGGGCACGTTTGGCCGGCTCGGTCTTGCCGGGTGACGATTTCGTAGCCGGCTCAAGCAACGGCGCCTTGCGCTGACTGAGCCAGTCGTCATAGCCCCCCACGTACTCGTTGATCCGCCCCTCCCCCTCGAACACCAGGGTGCTGGTGACCACGTTGTTGAGGAACACCCGGTCGTGGCTTACCAGCAGCAGGGTGCCCTGGTAGTCCAGCAACAGCTCTTCCAGCAGCTCCAGGGTCTCCACATCCAGGTCGTTGGTCGGCTCGTCCATCACCAGCACATTGGCACTCTTGCTGAACAGCCGCGCCAGCAACAGCCGGTTGCGTTCCCCGCCGGAGAGCGCCTTGACCGGTTGCCGCACCCGGTCCGGGGTGAACAGGAAATCCTGCAGGTAGCTGATCACATGCTTGCTGCTGCCATTGATCTCCACCTTGTCGCTGCCGTCGGCCACGTTATCAATGACCGACTTTTCATCGTCCAGCTGGGCGCGCAGCTGATCGAAATAGGCCACCTCCAGCTTGGTGCCGTGCTTGACCGTACCGCTGTCCGGCCGCAGCTTGCCGAGCAGCAGGTTGAGCAGGGTGGTCTTGCCGGCCCCGTTGGGACCGATGACGCCGATGCGATCCCCGCGCATGATGGTGGTGGAGAAGTCGCGTACGATCGGGTTGCCGTCCCAGGCGTAGCTGATGCCTTCCACTTCAACCACCAGCTTGCCGGAGCGCTCCGTCTGCTGCAGCGCCATGGAGACATTGCCGGTGCGCTCGCGACGCTGCCTGCGTTCGGCGCGCAGCGCCTGCAGTGCCCGCACCCGGCCCTCGTTGCGGGTGCGCCGCGCCTTGATCCCCTGGCGGATCCACACCTCCTCCTGGGCCAGCTTCTTGTCGAAGCGGGCATTGGCCTTCTCCTCGGCGTTCAGCAGTTCCGCCTTGCGGCGCATGAAGTTGTCATAATCCCCCGGCCAGTCGGTCAGCTGGCCCCGGTCCAGTTCGATAATGCGGGTCGCCAGCTTGCGCAGGAACATACGGTCGTGGGTGACGAACAGCAGGGTGCCCTCATAGTTGAGCAGGAACTCCTCCAGCCAGTCGATGGAGGCGATATCCAGATGGTTGGTCGGCTCGTCCAGCAGCAGCAGGTCCGGTGCCTGCACCAGCGCCCGGGCCAGCAGCACCCGGCGTTTCAGTCCGCCGGAGAGCGCCGCGAAGGCGAGATCGGGATCCAGGGACAGTTTGGAAAGCACGGTCTCGACGCGCTGCTCCGACTGCCAGCCATCCACCGCCTCCAGCTCGTGCTGTACGCGGGAGAGCTGGTCCAGCAGTTTCTCACTGCTCTCGGTGGCCAGCTGATGGCTGATCTGGTGAAAACGGCGCACCAGATCCCCCAGTTCGCCCAGGCCGGTGGACACCACATCAAACACCGACCCGACCAGCCCCTCGGGCACCTCCTGGGTCAGGCGGGTGATCACCGCCCCCTGCTGGATCGCGAACTCGCCGTCATCCGCCTGCAGTTCACCGGCGATCAGCTTCATCAGGGTCGATTTGCCGGCACCGTTTCGGCCCAGCAGGCAGATGCGCTCGCCCCGTTCGATCGCCAGGTTCAGACCGTCCAGCAGGGCCGGGCCGCCGAAGCCCAGCTGTATATTGCGCAGATTGATCAGCGCCATTGCTCACCCGTTACACCATTATTCAAAGGGACGGCGATTGTACCTCAGCCGGCTGATGCAGGATAACGCCATATTGTCGCCCGGCGTCCATAGGCCGGAATATCAGCACAATTTGATTGCAACGGAAACCGTCAGGGGCTAAACCGGTGGCACAAGGGACGCCTAATATGTGAAGATTGCAGCAGCGGCCCGCCAGGGCCATCCGATCACAATCCGCCGATCCAAACGACTTGGGAGAAGCCTTGATATGAAGACCAAGATTCTACTAAAAGAATCAGAGATGCCCACCCACTGGTATAACGTGATTGCCGACATGCCCAATCCGCCGGCGCCGCCGCTGGGACCGGACGGCAATCCGGTAGGCCCGGATGCACTGGCCGCCATCTTCCCCGAGGAGATCATCAAGCAGGAGGTGAGCGGGGAACGCTGGATCAAGATCCCCGAGGAGGTGCGCGAGGTGCTGCGTCTGTGGCGCCCCTCCCCGCTGTACCGGGCCCATCGCCTGGAGAGGATGCTGAATACCCCGGCGAAGATTTTCTACAAGAATGAATCGGTCAGCCCGGCCGGTTCGCACAAGCCGAATACCGCCGTGCCCCAGGCCTTCTACAACCAGCAGGCCGGGATCAAGAAACTGACCACCGAGACCGGTGCCGGCCAGTGGGGCTGCTCCCTGGCCCTGGCCGGGCAGATGTTCGGCCTCGATGTCGAGGTGTTCATGGTCAAGATCAGCTACGGACAGAAGCCCTACCGCCGCACCATGATGCGCACCTGGGGCGCCCAGGTGCACGCCAGTCCCACCGACCTGACCGAATCCGGCCGCTCCATTCTGGCCAAGGACCCCAACAGCGAGGGCTCCCTGGGCATCGCCATCTCCGAGGCGGTGGAGATCGCGGCCAACCGGCCCGATACCAACTACGCCCTCGGCTCGGTGTTGAACCATGTGCTGCTGCACCAGACGATTATCGGTGAAGAGGCGAAAAAGCAGCTGGCCATGGTGGGTGAATACCCCGACATGATCTTTGCCCCCTGTGGCGGCGGCTCCAACTTCGGCGGCATCGCCTTCCCGTTTTTCGCCGACAAGGCGGCCGGCAAGCAGGTGGAGCTCATCGCGGTGGAACCCACCTCCTGCCCGACCCTGACCAAGGGCACCTACGCCTACGACTTCGGCGATGCCATCGGGCTGACCCCGCTGATGAAGATGTACACCCTGGGGCACGACTTCATGCCGCCGGGCATCCATGCCGGCGGGCTGCGCTATCACGGCGACTCGGCGCTGATCAGCCAGCTCTACAACGAGGGGCTGCTGGGGGCGATGGCGGTGCCGCAGATCGAGACCTTCGAGGCGGGCGTGCTGTTCGCCAAGAGCGAAGGTATCGTACCGGCTCCGGAGTCGACCCACGCCATCGCCGCCACCATCCGCGAGGCGAGGCGCTGTGCCGAGACCGGCGAGCCCAAGACCCTGCTGTTCAACCTCTCCGGCCACGGGCACTTTGACATGACATCCTACGACCGCTTCTTTGCCGGTGAACTGGAGGATTACGAGTACCCGGAGGCGGCGATCAAGGAGTCGCTCAAGCACCTGCCGCAGGTGGGCTGAAGAAACCGCGGCGGGGGGTCGGAGTCGAACAAACCATCTGGTCCAGGGCCGAATCCGTCGCCCTGGTTCTGTTTGACCCCGGCCCCGTCGCCTGGCGGCGGCGGAATGCGCTTGATCTTGCGCGCCACGGCATTCGCCAATCGAGCCCTGTGCGCTGTTTTGAAACCCGCATCAGCCATGGCCTGTAGCGTAGGGTGGTTTTTCTTTTACCCCAATATAAATTTATACCTGATTGGAAAGAAGGGTCAGCCAAGCGCCGTCATTCCCGCAGAAACGGGAATCCAGCCACGACCCGAGGTGCCCGCTAACCCTGGATTCCCGCCTGCGCGGGAATGACGGTGCTGATGCTGCGCGGGGCTGGGTGTGCGGAGTTAAGGGAACAAGGATCAAAAATCAGGCGCTCCCTCGCCTGAAAATCGCGATAGCGCACATGGCTCTCAATCGAAGCAGTCTGGCCAAATGAACGGATAGGGTGTAGATTCAAATATTAGCTTATCTTGATACTGGCTCGACTCGATTGCCCATATTCACCTGTACAAGTCACAGAATAATCCATGAGAAATCTCTCCGATAAAGAAGCCTGGGAAGGCGTTGCCGACTGCATCAGCTGCACGCTGCGCAATTCCGTGCTGTTTGCCGGGCTCGAAGAGGGAGACTTCGACAAGATTCATCAACCGATCGACCTCTACACCCTGCCCGCCGGCTCGGTCCTCTATCGCGCCGGCGACAAGGGCGATCGGCTCTACACCATCCGCAGCGGCGTGCTCAAGCTGATCCAGTACCTGCCCGATGGGACGCAACGCATTGTCCGGTTGATTCGTTCCACCGACGTCACCGGACTCGAGGCCCTGCTGGGCCAGCCCTACCAGCACGACGCGGTGGTGCTGCAACCGACCCAGGCGTGCAGCCTGCCGGTCAGTGTGGTGCAGGCCCTCTCCAGCACCAATCCCAAGCTGCATCAGGAGTTGTTGAACCGCTGGCAACGCGCCCTGGAGGAGGCGGATGCCTGGCTCACCGAACTCTCCACCGGCTCCGCCAAGCAGCGGGTCGCGCGACTGCTGCTGCGGCTGGTGCGCAATCAGGAGTCCAGCGAATGCGAACTGTTCCCCCGGGAGGACATGGGGGCGATGCTCGGCATCACCACCGAGACCACCAGCCGCACCATTGCCGAATTCAAGCGCCAGAGCCTGCTGATCGAGACCGAGCCGAACAAATATCTGCTGGATATCCGCAATCTGGGGTTTATTGCTGACAATTGACAAACAATTTCCTGACATTGAGATTTTTCAATGCGCCGCCGCGATGGATTCCTTAGCCTCTCCCTGATCGACAGTTACGGAATTCATCAGCACTCTTCAGGAGCCAGTCATGCAGCAATCCTTTACGCGCGAGGTGTTCTCCCTGTTCTCGCTGGAGATTGGCAAATCAGAGACCACCCTGAGCAGCGTGGATCAGATCCTCGATCACCTCAAAAGCCGTATCGAGACGGACCCGGCCGCCGTCTTTATCGCCACCTTCGACCACTACGCCCATACCCGTGCCCTGCCGAACGGCCAGATCCACACAGATATCCGTGCGGCCAGCAATATCATATTCTGCTTCGGCTTCACCCTGCCGACCCCCCAGGCGATGGCCCTGCGCCCGCGCTCTATCGGCGTGGTGGAACTGCCGGAGAGCTTCCACATCACCTTCATGGAGGCGCCGATGCCGGTGGCCAATACCGCCATGGAGAGCTGGGCGCGATCGGTGCGGAACCGGGAGAACGACCCCCGGCAATCGTAAATTTTGCGAGGATTCATTTTTAGCCGCAAATGAACGCAAATGAACGCGAATAAATTTACTATATCCCTCCTGTGGATTGGTGGGTGCCAGGAGGGTGGGGTATGAATGGCACTAAGGTTAAGGCAGGAATCCATTTTTTCGTCATTCCGGCGCAGGCCGGAGGAGTGGTGCAGGGATGCACCGTTTACGGACCTGAGGATAGAATCCATGAATTCACCGCGGATGCGGGTTCTGGGTCCCGGCATTCGCCGGGATGACGGGGGCTTTGGGCTTAACTTAGTGCCATTCGGGTAGGGTATTACAGACAATTTAGTAACGGCTGGGCGGAGTTCTGGAGAACCACGGATTCACACAGATAAACACGGATTCAAAATTCTGATCTCTTATCTGTGTGAATCCGTGTCCATCCGTGGTTCCTTACTAGCCGGGTTGGGGTAACTAAACGGCTGTTGAAAGCCATACGTAACTACTCACCCGGCCTGCAGCGATTGGCCTGG
>NZ_JANIOA010000070.1 GCF_025175675.1 Sedimenticola hydrogenitrophicus | reverse complement strand
GAAACAATATTGTGAATGGAAATCTCTTCATTCGGATCCGCCTTACATCAGGCTGCCCTTCAATCGGATATCTGTGTGGTGCTTCGCAGGCGGCGCCTACCGTTTTTTCAAACTCCGTAAGATAGGAAGCCCCGAGCCCCGCCCGTTTTGATTCAAAATACGCAACGGATTCAAGATGCTCGACCTCTGCAGCGGGGTGAAAATAGTGCGTCATCTAAGCAGAGCCTGCGCCTTTTTTCTGACCTCTTCAGCGGGGATCGGTTGAACTATTCCTTCATCAAGCTCTTTTGCCCGTCGACACGCTTCAATCAACCAATCCTCTTCTAACTCTTCTTGAGTAGGCACGTCGAGGCTCAGAAGAAGCTTCTGCGCCAATTCCGCCCTTTCCGCTTCAGATAGATGAAGAGCCTCATCTTCAATTTGTTTCAGGTTCATCGCTTTCTCCTATGTAGAATTTATCGGCTCCAATCCTTTAATTATGCGTCTTCCTCGCTCACATAGGTAAATATTGCGGCAAGCACACTTGGTTAAGTGAATAATCCGACTTAATGCTTCCCGCGATATTGCGCCCTTTCTGACTCAACCAACCTGGTCAGATGACTGGTTTTATAGAAAATATTTCACCTCCTGCCGCACAGATCACCCGATAACCCCTGACACTACCAAAGATTAATATAGGAAGGAACCTGTTCTTGCCTATTTCGGCGTCTACAGGGCTCTGCGCCAGTGCGCGGGTATCTCGGCGCACCCTTCCTTGGAAAAAAGATGGCCTTTTCAGTGGGATAGCGCGCTGTTGATTTGTCAGCGGGGGTCGGAGTTGACGCGACGACTCCGACCCTGATCGGGAGCGGGCTGGACCAGAGCCTGCACCCTGCCCCGCTGTGGAGCTATTTCTTCTCTTTCGGCAACCTGCCCAGCAAATAGAACTCATCATTAGTACGCATGCTGGTGAGATTGACCATACGGTTGGAGAGCCCAAAGAACGCGGAGACAGCGCCGATGTCCCAGATATCCTCGTCGCTGAAGCCGTGGCCGCGCAGCAGTTCGTAGTCGGCATCGTCCACTTCGTAGGCCTGCTGGGAGACCTTGATGGCGAAGTCGAGCATCGCCTTCTGGCGCGGCGTGATGTCGGCCTTGCGGTAGTTGGCGGCGATCTGGTCGGCGATCAGCGGGTTCTTTTCGCGGATGCGCAGGATGGCGCCGTGGGCCACCACGCAGTAGATGCACTGGTTGGCGCTGGAGGTGGCGACCACGATCATCTCGCGCTCGCCCTTGGTGAGGCCGCTCTCCTTCTCCATCAGGGCGTCGTGGTAGGCGAAGAAGGCGCGGAACTCGTCCGGCCGGTGCGCCAGGGCGAGGAAGACGTTGGGGATGAAGCCGGATTTCTCCTGCACTTCGAGGATGACGGTTTTGATGTCTTCCGGCAGGGCGTTGATATCGGGGATGGGGAATCGGCTGATGGGTTTTTCGGACATGGGTACCTCCGGTCTTAATGTAATTGCTTATTGTTGGCTGTATTTTCCGCTGTAGTGCGGGTGCATGAGACCTGTTGTGGTGGATGCGCCTGTCGGCTTATCCACCCTACGATATGTTCACTGTGAAGCTTGATGCGGTTCGTGCCTCACCGGCATCCTACAATGGCATTCTGGTTCACCTTTTATGTGACACCTCAGCGCATCCGCGTGGGCACAAAACGCGTGCCCACCCTACGAAAGTCACTCTTTTGTGGCCAGGGCGCGGGCCACTTTCGAGGCCGGTTCGCGTTGCAGGTGGTCGCTGATGTAGCGCCCGGCCTGCAGCAGTTTGGGCAGATTGACGCCGGTTTCGATGCCCAGTCCGTTAAGCATATAGACCACATCCTCGGTGGCGACGTTGCCGGAGGCGCCCTTGGCGTAGGGGCAGCCGCCGAGTCCGGAGACGGAGCTGTCGATCACCGCCACGCCCTGCTGCAATACCGCGAACAGGTTGGCCAGCGCCTGGCCGTAGGTGTCGTGGAAGTGGGCGGCCAGTTGTTCTACCGGCACCGCTTTGGTCACGGTGTCGATCATCTGTTGCGCCTTGAGCGGTGTGCCTACACCGATGGTGTCGCCGAGGGAGATCTCGTAGCAGCCCAAGTCGTGGAGCCGTTGGGCCACCTCGGCCACCCTGGCCGGGGCGATCTCCCCTTCGTAGGGACAGCCCAGCACGCAGGAGACGTAGCCGCGTACCTTGAGGTGGTGCTGTTGGGCCTGTGCCATCACCTCGCTGTAGCGGGCGATACTCTCTTCGATGGAGCAGTTGATGTTCTTTTGGGTGAAGCTTTCGGAGGTGGCGGCGAAGATGGCGATCTCTTGCACGCCCACGGCCAGGGCCGCTTCCAGTCCTTTCAGGTTGGGTACCAGCATGGGGTAGCTGACGCCGGGCTTCGGCTGGATGGATTGGTAGACCTCGGCGCTGGCGGCCATCTGCGGTACCCATTTGGGGGAGACGAAGCTGCCGGCCTCGATCACCGACAGGCCGGCCTGTTCGAGTTTGTGGATCAGTTCCAGCTTGACCTCGAGGGGGACCGGGGTGGGCTCGTTTTGCAGTCCGTCCCGGGGGCCCACTTCGACGATCTTTACCTGTTGGGGTAGTTGCACGGGTTTTCCTCTGGTTTGTGGTTTTGGTGCCGTTGCGCGTGGGCACAGACAACGTGCCCACCCTACATTTGCCCCCTCATCCCAACCTTCTCCCTGGGGGAGAAGGGGCCGTTCATTCAAGCTTCGCGGTGGATGCGCTGTGGCTTATCCACCCTACGTTCTGCGATCTCTTCGCGGCGGATGATCCGGAGGGGTCGGAGTCAAATCGAATCAGGCGGTGGGGATTTGATCCCGTAGTTGAATCGATTTGACTCCGACCCCGGCGTTCACAAGCAATCCGATTCCGTTGGGACATGCCCCTGTGCCTGCCCTGGCCGATCAGACCGTAGGTTGGGGTGAGCTTGCGAACCCCAACACAGGATGTTGAATCGAACCGGTATGTGTTGGGATTCGCTCCACTCATCCCAACCTACGCACTGAAAGTCGGCCCGTAGGGTGAGCGAAGCGAATCATCCAGGAACACCACCACCAGGCACACATCTGGATCCCGGCCTGCGCCGGGATGACGGTGTTATTCGGGTCGGAGTCAAATCGAATCAAGCGATAGGGATTTGACCCCATAGTTGAATCGATTTGACTCCGACCCCTGCCTTAGATTCCCTCATCCCGACCTTCTCCCTGGGGGAGAAGGGGCCTTTCGTTCAGGCTGCGCGATGGATTCTTTGGTGAATGCGCCTGTTGGTTTATCCACCCTACTCGATCACCAGTAGCGGTTCGCCGTCTTCCACCTGGTCGCCGACGGCGAAGCGGATCTCTTTGACGACACCGTCGCTGGGGGCGGTGATGGTGTGTTCCATTTTCATCGCCTCGACGATCATCACCGCGTCGCCCTGTTTCACGGCGTCGCCCTCGGCCACGTTGATGGCGATGACGTTGCCGGTCATGGGGGCCACCAGGCTGCCGCCGGCGCCCTCGCCCTCCAGCGCCTCCAGGCGCGGGTCGGTCAGTTCGATCTGCCAGGAGCGGCCCTGGTGCAGGATGGTCAGCTCCTGATCGTGCTTGATCACCGCCACCTGGAAGCGGCGGCCGGCGAGGTCGGCCAGCAGGTCGCCGTCGTCCAGGATCTCGCCCGAGACCAGGCAGTCGCCGCCCGGCAGCTCCAGCAGAAAACCGCCGTCCCGGTAGTGGGCCACCAGGCTGCCCTGCTCCTCCCCGGCGGCCCAATGCAGCTGATGAAAGCTGTCCTGGTTCATGCGCCAGCCGGTGGCGCCGCCCCAGGGGGAGTAGGGATCATGGGAGCGCGCCTGCCGTTGTTGGGTCTGCCGCTGCTCGCCCAGCAGTTCATAGAGGGCGGCGATGGCCAGGATGTCATCCGACATCGCCTCCGCCGCCGGAAACAGCTCGGCCGCGTGCTTGTCGATGAAACTGGTATCCAGCTCGGCATTGGCGAAGGCGGGCAGCGCGCAGAGGGTGGAGAGGAACTCCAGGTTGGTGGTGACGCCGACGATGCGGTAGTCCGCCAGGGCGGCGCGCAGCCGGTGCAGGGCACTGGCCCGGTCCTCGCCCCAGACGATCAGCTTGGCGATCATCGGGTCGTAATGGACGCTCACCTCGTCGCCCTGCTCCACCCCGGTATCCACACGTACGCCGGGACCCTGCTCCGGGGTCTGCAGATAGCGCAGCTTGCCGGTGGCGGGCAGGAAATCCTTGGCCGGGTTCTCGGCATAGACCCGCGCCTCGAAGGCGTGGCCGTTGATGCGCAGCGCGGCCTGGTCCAGCGGCAGGGGTTCGCCGGCGGCCACCTTGAGCTGCCACTCCACCAGGTCCTGGCCGGAGATCATCTCGGTCACCGGGTGCTCCACCTGCAGCCGGGTGTTCATCTCCATGAAGTAGAAACTGCCGTCGCGATCGAGCAGGAACTCCACCGTGCCGGCGCCAACATAGCCGATCGCCTTGGCGGCATTGGTGGCCGCCTCGCCCATGGCGGCGCGCAGCTCCGGGGTCATGCCGGGGGCCGGCGCCTCTTCCAGCACCTTTTGATGACGCCGCTGTACCGAGCAGTCGCGCTCGAACAGGTGCACCGCGTTGCCCTGGCTGTCGGCGAACACCTGCAACTCCACGTGGCGCGGTGCCAGCAGGTAGCGCTCCAGCAGCACCTTGTCGTCGCCGAAGGAGGCGATCGCCTCGCGCCGGGCGGCGTCCAGGCCGGTGCTGAAATCCTCCGCCCGCTCCACCACCCGCATGCCTTTGCCGCCGCCACCGGCTGTGGCCTTGATCAGTAGCGGATAGCCCATCCGGTCGGCTTCCCGCCGCAGGGTCACCGGTGACTGGTCGTCGCCGTGATAGCCGGGCACCAGCGGGACGTTGGCCTCGCCCATGATGCGCTTGGCCTCACTCTTCGAACCCATGGCGACAATGGCGGAAGCGGGCGGGCCGATGAAGACGATGCCGGCCGCCTGGCACGCCTCGGCAAACACCGCGTTCTCCGACAGGAAACCGTAGCCGGGGTGTACCGCCTGGGCGCCTGAGGTTTTGGCCACTTCAAGGATCTTGTCGGCCCGCAGATAGCTCTCCTTGGCCGGTGCCGGGCCGATCAGGTAGGCCTCGTCGCACAGCGCCACATGCATGGCATCGGTGTCGGCCTCGGAATAGACGGCGACCGTGGCGATGCCGAGGCGGCGGGCGGTGCGGGCGACCCGGCAGGCGATCTCGCCGCGGTTGGCAATCAGGATCTTGTCGAACATCAATCGTTCCCCTCTGCAATGCCCTCTGTAATCCAGGCCGGTGCGCGTTTGTTGAGGAAGGCGTTCAACCCCTCCCTGCCCTCGTCCGACGCCCGGGCGGCGGTGATTCTTCTGGCGGTATCCTCGATCACCGCCGCACTGGTGGGCTGGTGCGAGACGGCGAAGATGAGGGACTTGGCCTCCGCCAGGGCGGAGGGGCCGCCCTTCAACAACTCCCCGATCAAGGCGTCCACCCGGGCCTCCAGTTGTTCCCGTGGCACCACCGCGTGCAGCAGGCCCAGGCGCAGTGCCTCGGCGGTATCGAAGCGCTCGGCGGTGAGGAAGTAGCGGCGCGCGGCGCGCTCGCCCATGGCGGCGATGACGTAGGGGGAGATCACCGCCGGGATCAGCCCCAGCCGCACCTCGGAGAGGGCGAATTTCGCCTCCTCCGCGGCCACCGCCATGTCACAGCATGCGATCAGGCCGACGCCGCCGCCGAAGGCCGCACCCTGCACCTGGGCGATGGTGGGCTTGGAGAGGCCGTTGAGCTTCTCCATCAGCCGCGCCAGCATGCGCGCATCGGCCAGGTTTTCCGCCTCGCCGTAATCGGCCATGCGGCGCATCCAGTTGAGGTCGGCGCCGGCCGAGAAGCTCTTGCCCGCGGAGCGCAGCACCACCACCCGCACCTGGGGATCGACGTCAAGCGACTCCAGGACCTGGATCAGGCGCTGGATCAGGGCATCGTCGAATGCGTTGTGAATCTCCGGGCGGTTGATGGTGAGGGTCGCCATACCGCGCTCGTCCACCGCCAGAATTACCGAGTTTTCTGCCATCATGGTTGCAATTCGCTCCTGTTACATCCTGAAGATGCCGAAGGTGGTCTGCTCCACCGGCGCATTGAGCGCCGCCGAGAGTCCAAGCCCGAGCACGGTGCGGGTCTCCGCCGGATCGATAATACCGTCATCCCACAAGCGGGCGCTGGCATAGTAGGGGTGTCCCTGGTATTCGTACTGGTCGCGGATCGGCTGCTTGAACGCCTCCTCATCCTCCGTCGCCCAGCTCTCGCCGCGCGCCTCCAGGGCGTCGCGCTTGATCTGTCCCAGCACGTTGGCGGCCTGCTCGCCACCCATCACCGAGACGCGGGCATTGGGCCACATCCACAGGAAGCGGGCGCCGTAGGCGCGACCGCACATGGCGTAGTTGCCGGCGCCGAAGCTGCCGCCGACGATGATGGTGAACTTGGGCACCTTGGCACAGGCCACCGCGGTGACCATCTTGGCCCCGTCCTTGGCGATGCCGCCCGCCTCGTACTTCTTGCCCACCATGAAGCCGGTGATGTTCTGCAGGAACACCAGCGGGATACCGCGCTGGGCGCACAGTTCGACGAAGTGGGCCCCCTTCTGCGCCGACTCGGAGAAGAGGATGCCGTTGTTGGCGACGATGCCCACCGGGTAACCGTGGATGTGGGCGAAGCCGCAGATCAGGGTGGTGCCGTAGAGTTTCTTGAACTCGTCCAGTTCGCTGCCATCGACCACCCGCGCGATCACCTCACGGATATCGAACGGTTTGCGCAGGTCGGTCGGCACGATGCCGTAGATATCCTCTTTCGGATAGCGCGGCTCGACCGGCTCGCGCAGGGTCACCCCAGGCCGCTTGTCGCGGTTCAGGGTATTGACCACGCGGCGCGCCAGCCCCAGGGCGTGGGCGTCGTTCAGGGCGTAGTGGTCGGTAACACCGGAGATGCGCGAGTGCACATCCGCCCCGCCCAGCTCTTCCGCCGTCACCACCTCGCCGGTGGCCGCCTTCACCAGCGGCGGACCGCCGAGGAAGATGGTGCCCTGCTCCCTGACGATGATGCTCTCGTCCGACATGGCCGGCACATAGGCGCCGCCGGCGGTACAGGAGCCCATCACCACGGCGATCTGCGGGATACCCTGGGCCGACATGTTGGCCTGGTTGTAGAAGATGCGGCCGAAGTGTTCGCGGTCCGGGAACACCTCGTCCTGGGTCGGCAGGTTGGCGCCGCCCGAGTCCACCAGGTAGACGCAGGGGAGCCGGTTCTCGCGGGCGATCTCCTGGGCGCGGATGTGTTTCTTCACCGTCATCGGGAAGTAGCTGCCGCCCTTCACCGTGGCGTCGTTGGCGATGATCATGCACTCCTGGCCACAGATCCGGCCGATACCGGTGATCACGCCGGCCGCCGGCACCTCGTTGTTGTACATGCCGTAGGCGGCGAACTGGGACAGCTCCAGAAACGGCGAGCCGGTATCCAGCAGCACGCGGATACGTTCGCGGGGCAGCAGCTTGCCGCGCTGGAGGTGTTTCTCCAGGGCGCGCTCGCCGCCGCCCTTGGCGATGCCGTCCACCTTCTCCCGCAGATCGGCCAGCAGCGCCTGCATGGCCGCCAGGTTCTCCCGGTACTGTTCGCTCTTGCGATTGATACTGCTGTTGATGACCGACATTACCAGCCTCCCGTTGCCAACCAGCGGTCGACCTGCTCCAGCCGGTCATTGCCCCAGAAGGGTTCACCGTCCACGAAGATATAGGGCGAGCCGAACACGCCGCGCTCGATGGCGGTCTCGGTCTCCCGCTTCAGCCGCGCCTTCACCTCCGGGGTCTGGATCGCCGCCAGTAGCGCCTCGCGATCAACGCCCAGCGGTGCCGCCAGCTCCGCCACCAGTTGCGGATCGGTGCCATCGCGCCCCTCGCCGAAGGTGGCGTGGTAGACCGCCCGGGCCAGCGCCTTTGCCGTTTCCGGCTGCGCGTCCACCAGCCAGTAGAAGGCGCGGGAAGGTGCCAGGGCCGCCTTGGGAAAGTTCTCCGGCAACTGGAACGGCATCCCCTGATCACGGGCGCAGCGACGCATGTCGTGCAGCGAATAATCGCCCAGCAGCGGGATATCCAGCAGCGGGCGCGTCCCGGTCAGGGCAAAGGTCACCCCCACCAGGAAGGGGCGCCAGATCACCTCGCGGCCATGTTTTTTCGCCAGCTCGTCGATGCGGGTGCTGGCCAGGTAGCCGTAAGGCGAGTAGAAATCGAAATAGAACTCCAGCGGTGCGACCATGGCTTACTCCTCGGCAATGGCACGGGAGATGACGATACGCTGTATGTCACTGGTGCCTTCGTAGATCTGTGAAATGCGCACGTCGCGGTAGATGCGCTCCACCGGGAAGTCGCGCAGGTAGCCGTAGCCGCCCAGGGTCTGGATCGCCGCCGAGCAGATCTGCTCCGCCGCCTCCGAGGCGAACAGCTTGGCCATGCTCGCCTCCTTGAGACAGGGCCGGCCGGCGTCCCGCAGTTGCGCGGCGTTCATCACCATCAGGTGGGCCGCCTCCAGCTGGGTGGCCATGTCGGCCAGGCGAAAGGCCACCGCCTGGTGGTTGATGATGGCGGTGCCGAAGCTCTCCCGCTCCCTGGCGTAGTCGAGCGCCACCCGGTAGGCGGCACGCGCCATGCCCACGCATTGGGCGGCGATGCCGATGCGCCCGCTCTCCAGATTGCTGAGGGCGATCCGGTAGCCCTGCCCCTCCTCGCCGATCAGGTGATCGGCCGGGATGCGGCAATCCTCAAACACGATCTGCGCCGTGTCCGAGGCGTGCTGGCCCATCTTCTCCTCGATACTCGCCACCTGGTAACCGGGATTGTCGGTGGGCACCAGGAAGGCGCTGATCCCCTTCTTGCCGGCCGCCGGGTCGGTGACGGCAAACACGATCGCCACCTGGGCGTGTTTGCCGGAGGTGATGAACTGCTTGGTGCCGTTGAGTATATATTCGTCGCCGTCACGCACCGCGCGCATCTTCAGCGCCGCGGCGTCGGAACCGGCCTGGGGTTCGGTGAGGCAAAAGCAGCCGAGCATCTCGCCGGCGGCGAGCGGCTTGAGGTAGGTCTCCTTGAGGTGCTCGCTGCCGAACTTGAGCAGCGGTCCGCAGACCACCGAGTTGTTGACGCTGAGGATGGTGGAACAGGCGCCGTCACCGGCAGCGATCTCCTCGATCGCCAGTGCGAAGGAGACATAGTCGGTGCCGGCCCCGCCCCACTCCTCGGGGATGGTCATGCCGAACAGGCCGAGCGCGCCCATCTCCTTCAGTTCGTCCGAGGGGAAGATGCCCTCCCGGTCCCACTCGGCGGCGTTGGGGGCGAGACGCTCCCGGGCAAAATCCCGCGCCATGTCGCGGATCATGCGCTGTTCTTCGGTGAGGATCATCAATGACTCCTGTGGATCATCATCTTGTTATTGAATACCGGCCCATGCCGGACCGGTGATTCGCGGCAGAGCCGCTCCTACAGTTGGCGTAGGCAGTTGACGTAGGGTGGGCACGTCTTTGGTACCCACGCCGTTGATTCATGCCGTGCTTCCGCGTGGGCACAAACAACGTGCCCATATGGGGTCTCTTCCCCTGCACGAGAGAGTAGGATGGGTGGAGGAGGAACGACGTAACCCATCAATCGGTCCCGCAGCACCCTCCCGGCATGTCAGCCATCACCCGGCCTCATCCGAAGATGGGTTACGGCGCGCCCTGGCTGCGGAGCATCTCCAAACACCGAGGTTGTGCGCCTCCACCCATCCTACACGTTGTACACAATCCATAGTGGATTCATGCCGAGCGTCCGCGTGGGCACAAAAACCGTGCCCACCCTACCCCTCAAAGCCGCTCGATGGCCACCGCGGTGGCCTCGCCGCCGCCGATGCAGAGCGAGGCGATACCGCGCTTCAGCCCCTGCGCTTCCAGCGCCGCCAGCAGGGTGACGATGATGCGCGCGCCGGAGGCGCCGATCGGGTGGCCCAGGGCGCAGGCGCCGCCGTTGATATTGACCTTCTCGTGATCCAGTTGCAGTTCGCGCATGGCCGCCATGGTGACCACGGCGAAGGCCTCGTTGATCTCCCACAGGTCCACGTCGTCCTTGTTCCACTCCAGCCGCTGCAGCAGGTTCTGCATGGCATAGACCGGCGCGGTGGTGAACCAGCAGGGCTCCCCGGCGTAACCGGCGTGGCCGCGGATCACAGCCTTGGGCGACAGGCCGCGCCGTTCCGCCTCCGAGGCGCGCATCAGCACCAGGGCGGCGGCGCCGTCGGAGATGGAGCTGGAGTTGGCCGGGGTCACGGTGCCGTCCTTGCGGAAGGCGGGACGCAGGCTGGGGATCTTCTCGGGACGGGCGTTGCCCGGTTGTTCATCGATCGCCACCCGGGTGTCGCCGCCGCGCCCCGGCACCGTCACCGGTACGACTTCGCGTTCGAAGCGGCCCGCCTCGATGGCGGCGTTGGCGCGGCTCAGCGAGGCGATGGCAAATTCGTCCTGCTGTTCGCGGCTGAACCTGTAGTGGTCGGCGCACTGCTCGGCGAAGGTGCCCATCAGCGCCCCGCGATCGAAATAGGCGTCCTCCAGGCCGTCCAGGAACATGTGATCCAGCACCTTGCCGTGGCCCAGCCGATAGCCGCCGCGCGCCTTCTCCAGCAGGTAGGGGGCGTTGCTCATGGACTCCATGCCGCCCGCCACCATCACCGCGTTGCTGCCGGCCTTGATCAGGTCATGGGCCAGCATCACCGCCTTCATGCCGGAGCCGCACACCTTGCTGATGCCGGCACAGGGGACGCTCTGGGGGATGCCGGCCGCGAGCGCCGCCTGGCGCGTGGGCGCCTGGCCGATGCCGGCTGTCAGCACGTTGCCCATCAGCACCTCTTGTACATCTTCAGGCGCAATACCGGCGCGTTCCACCGCCGCGGCGATGGCCGCTGCGCCCAGCTGGGGTGCGGAGACTGAAGAGAGGGCGCCCTGGAACCCGCCCATCGGGGTGCGGGCGATATCGACGATGACAATTGGATCACTCATGGGGTTACTCCGGTTCGTTCTGTTGCTCAATTTGGCCTGTCGCACTTCGGCCATTCGGTGGTCTGGAACATTCAACACCGTAGGATGTGCTGAGCGCAGCGATGCGCATCACCCGGCGTTTGATCCGGTTCGTTTCACTCACCACATCCTACGATTGAATGGCACTGACTTAAGCTCAAATGTAGGGTGGGTTAGCGTTTTTTGCATAACCCACCAGGCGTTGCGCAGCAACACAACCCGTTTGTTTAAGGTTTTCCTGACGGCACGGTTGGTGGGTTACGGCGCAAACAACGCGCCTAACCCACCCTACATTGGATACGAATCCGCTTAAGTCAGTGCCATTCATCCTACGATTCATTTCGCGCCACCCCGGGGGTCGTCAATCTACCGGGTCTCGTTGAACAGCTCGCGGCCGATCAGCATGCGGCGGATCTCCGAGGTGCCGGCGCCGATCTCGTAGAGCTTGGCGTCGCGCAGGAAGCGGCCGGTAGGATACTCGTTGATATAGCCGTTGCCGCCCAGGGCCTGGATCGCCTCCAGGGCCATCCAGGTCGCCTTCTCCGCCGAATAGAGGATGGCACCGGCGGCGTCCTTGCGCGTGGTCTCGCCGCGGTCGCACGCCTTGCCCACCGCGTAGACGTAGGCCTTGCAGGCGTTCAGGGTAGTGTACATATCGGCCAGTTTGCCTTGCATCAGTTCGAACTCGCCGATGGGACGGCCGAACTGCTCGCGCTCGTGAACGTAGGGCACCACCACGTCCATGCACGCCTGCATGATGCCCAGCGGCCCGCCGGAGAGCACCGCACGCTCGTAGTCGAGGCCGCTCATCAGCACCTTGACCCCCTGGTTGAGGCCGCCGAGGAGATTCCCTTCCGGCACCTCCACATCCTGGAACACCAGCTCGCCAGTGTTGGAGCCGCGCATGCCCAGCTTGTCCAGCTTCTGCGCGCTCTTGACGCCGAAGCCGCGCTCGATAATGAAGGCGCTGATGCCCTTGGGCCCGGCGCCGGGATCGGTCTTGGCATAGACCACCATGGTGTCGGCGTCGGGGCCGTTGGTGATCCACATCTTGTTGCCGTTGAGGATGAAGCGGTCCCCCTTCTTCTCCGCCTTCAGACGCATGGCCACCACGTCGGAACCGGCATTGGGCTCGGACATGGCCAGGGCGCCGATATGCTCGCCGCTGATCAGTTTCGGCAGGTACTGCTCCTTCTGTGCCTGGGTGCCGTTGCGCTTAATCTGGTTGACGCAGAGATTGGAGTGGGCGCCGTAACTCAGGCCGATGGAGGCGGAGGCGCGGCTGATCTCCTCCATGGCGACGATGTGGGCCAGGTAGCCCATTCCGCTGCCGCCGAACTCGTCGGAGACGGTGATGCCCAGCAGCCCCATGTCGCCCAGCTTGCGCCACAGCGGGTTGGGGAACTCGTTTTTCAGATCCGTCTCGGCGGCGATGGGGGCGATCTCGGCGGCGGTGAACTCCTGCACGGCATCGCGCAGCATCTCCACGGTCTCTCCCAGATCAAAATTCAACGAAGGCAGGTGGATCATTCAGATATCTCCTCAACCGAGGCTGTCGCATCCAGACAGCCCCACAGATACGGGTGGGATGGCCGGGCACGCTCGAACGCCCCACCCTCATACCGGTAATCGCCGGAACCCGGACGACCGATGCAAAACATATATTACGTTTACGTTAACGTCAACTGCTATGGTGTAACTATAGTAGCCGTTGATTCACAAGGATAGGTGAGCCGGCCGTTCCCGTTCACAGTTTCAGACACCGGAACGAGGGCGGCATCCCCCGCCGAACAGGATTGCCGGAAAGTTGGTCACCTTCCCTGCCCACGGCTCTTTCCGAGCACAGAATCGGTAAAGGTTATTTGATCTCGCCAAGACGCCAAGTACGCCAAGGAAAACCCATTCCTTCCTTTGATCTTTTGATCTTTGCGTTCCTTGCGC
>NZ_JANIOA010000007.1 GCF_025175675.1 Sedimenticola hydrogenitrophicus | reverse complement strand
AGGGATTCTAGGTATCAGCGGTCTTTTTGGCAGGTATCCGGCTGTATTTAACAGGTCGCCATTAACGGAGGGATCAAAAATGTTTACCAATAATCATATCATTGCTGCCACACTATCGCTTCTGATCGGCACACCGGTTTTCGCTGATCAAGCCGACGACTACATCATTCACGGTGTCACCGATGTCGGCACAACCCATCCGGTCGCTGTCACGGTTGACGATTCCAGTGTTTTACGGATCGCCCACGTCAGTATTGGGCAACAGGGTACTGAGTTGACGGTTAGTGGTAAATTGCAAAAGCGCTTTTTCAGGCGTGGACGCAGCGCAGCCATTCCGGGCTATCTCGAGATCGAGGTCTTTGGTCGGGATGGCGAGAAGCTGGCTTCCATCGGCAATGCCTATAAACTAAGGGCTACACACCTGCGTCGGGTAAAGTTCACTGAAACGCTGCCGGTACCACTTGTCGATGTGGCCAGTGTACGGTTAACTCACCACCCGGCCGGTCGCTACTGACAGGCAGCAGCCCGGGTTGATCAGGTATGGCGGAGTAACAAGGATGTAAGCGTTCAATCTGAGACGTCTGCCCAAAGCGGTCATCCCCGGCTACTCTGAGCTCTCATTCACACCCTGGGAGTCAGACATGAGCACACCTCAACGCATCCGCCGGTCCGTATCACAATGGCGCGAGATCATGACGCGGTTTTCCGAGAGTGGGCAGGCTGCGGGTCTTGGGCCTGATGAAAGGCTGGACGTTAAGCCAGAAGTGCGGCCGGCGAGCCGCAAGCTTGCAAGGCATTCGGAAACAGCCTGTCATTTCGTCCTCGGTTTCATACCCGGTTCTGTCACCGTGTCTTTCCATCAGTCCGCCTGCGCCGCCTGCCGAATCGCCTCGGCCGCCCATTGATTGAGGCTCTGGCCGTGGGTGGCGATGGCTGCGGCCTCGTGCGTGGCCGGATCTATCCGCAGGGAGAACTTGCCGGAGAAGTGTTTGCGCGGATCAATCCCGCGTTGCTCGCATGCTTCGAGGAACACGTGCAGCGAGACTTCCCCCTCGTGCTTCAATCCATCGACATCCTTGGCGTAGAAATCCGCTCCGCCATTCAGGCCAACGAAATCCCCTCGAAACATCTGGATGTCCGGATTGAATGAGATGACGGCCTGATAGCCGTTGATCGTCATGGTGTTCATGGTTTCACTCCGTTCTCTTCCAGCCACTTGGGAATTGCTGCGACTGCACCCTTGTCTGTATCCGGCGACGGGTGCGGGCGATGTAGAAAATATGGGCAGATTTATTTTCTCAATACCTTTAAATAAATCTGTCCCGCTTTCCCTTTGGAGCCGCAAAGCGGCGGAAAATCGGTTGCGTACAGTCGTTGGTTATGCCCTACGCCTTACCTGTGAACCCGGGTCCCAGGGGCGGATATTCTTCAACTGATCCGCCAGGGCATCTTCGGCAATCTCAGTGTCATAGGATGCCTGAACTCGCAGCCAATAACCTTTAGACAAGCCAAAGAAACGACAGAGACGCAGGTCAGTGTCTGCAGTTACGGAACGTTTTCCGGCAATAATCTGACCGATTCGCTGTGCGGGAACTCCAAGCTCCTTTGCCAACCGGTACTGAGAAATACCCATAGGGTCCAAAAACTCTTCCTTCAGTAACTCACCGGGCGTTACAGCATCAATGTTTCGCATGAGTTACCTCCTAATGGTAATCAACAATTTCGACGTCTGCTGCACCAGCCTTGGTCCAGCGGAAGCACACCCGGAACTGTTTGTTAATTCGAATGCTGTGCTGACCTCGACGGTTGCCAGACAGCGGTTCCAACATATTACCGGGCGGTACCTTAAGATCATCCAGCTGGCTAGCTGCCTGAAGCTGCCGAATCTTCCTTAAGGCGGCACGCTCAAAATTCATGAATCGTCTGACACGGCGACCGCTCGCCAGCTTCTCGGTATCCTTACACTTGAACGATATGATCATAAGTCAATACTGACGCATCACGTTAATAACGTCAAGCGTTAATAGTGGAAATTGTCTGAAAAAACCGGAGGCAGGGCATAACCGATGATTCCTGGCCTTGCGCAAATTCAGAGAAATGTTGCACTCGCATAATTTTCGATACTCGATCTATCTGTTCCAGGCATTATTCCATCTGCTTTGGTTGACCTGGCCGGGATACTGGGTTGGAGTGGTATTCAGCATCCCGCCATCCAGATATTCCTTAGATTTTCAGCAGGTTATCAAAGCTTTGTGGGCAGGTGAAACAATTTCTCCGCTAAAAACCAAAAGGGGATTACGAATCGGGGTAGGCGTGTCATTTCCTTGCTTCCAGAATAGTTGGTGCAGGCACTATACTGCGCCTTCAATTAAATATCAATCGAGTCTGACCCCATTGATTATCATGACTTTGGAGAGTCTTTGCTCTGTATGCGGGGTGATCAGCAAATGTACGTGATTGGTCATCAGTACATAGGCATGAAGATCACAATTGTGGGCCTTGCAGGCCAGCTGAAGTTTTTCCAGATAGAACTGGTAGTCGGCATCGGCACAAAAGATTTCGGATCGATTGTTGCCGCGCAGAATGACGTGTTGCGGTTGGCCGGGGATTACAAATCGGGGTAAGCGTGCCATTTCCTTGCTCCCGGAATAGTTGATGCTGGCACTATACTGCGCTTTCAATCAAATATCAATCGAGTCTGACCCCATTGATCCCAAGTCTGACCCCATTGATTCCACCATTGATTCCATTGATTCGACCCATTGATTCGTTTGATATTACTTACGCTTTCTAAAAGCACGTCCAAGCGTTGAGCGCTCTGCATACTGAAATATACTTTGTACAGTCGCTATCGCCTTCTCCTCACGTTCATCTTTACGACCATCCACAAGTACTATGTCGTGCAAAAAAACTGTTATTTCTTTAGACATTGCTTCAAAATTACAATCCCTATTTTCATTGGTAAACTTAGCCAGTGTTGTAGCAATATCCTCAATTGAATAGTTCTCCAAATTTGTATGAATAAATCCTATTCCCAGATCAACAAATGCCCCGTCATAGCCCCACTCTTTCACAAAGTATTCACGTATAAGTGAATGCTCGGAATCATCTAGATGATTATCAACTGCGGCTATTTTTATAGCTAATGGGGCAATTAAATCAAAAAGACCTAGAGCTAAGACGTCGATTGGAGAATTAATGAAATTCGGAACTATGGTGACTCGATCTGCTGATATTTTTTTAAGATATCGTATGACTCCAATCCAAGCTCCTCCAGTAACTACTCCTGCGGCAATAACCCATCCAATGGGGGTTATGGCTGCGCCACTAAGGCCAACCATAGCCAGTAGACCTGAAGGGGCAAAAAAAGTTGAGGCGACTATAGCTGAATTCGCGACTGTCGCGCCTGTTGTCGCAGCCCCCGCGATCTCCCATATGTCAGAGGCTGCATTTTTTATCCTTAATGAAGTATAAGCATCCTCACCAATTCCTAGTTTTACTTTGAAATTCAAAGTCTCCGAAAGTATGTTATCAACATCATCAAACCAATTATTCTTGTTGTCCATTATCCTTCCGTTCCTAGCGGCGAGAATTTTGCATTAGCCTCAGCAATTTTTCTTAATAGCGCTTTATCTTTTAGATCTTCTTTGATGCCTCCAACAAGCCCGATAGCAATGGCGATTGGTGTAAAAAATGCGCCAAGTAAAGTTCCTATTATTGGAATTGTTGAAACCAAAAAACCCGCGATGGCTCCGAATATCATGCCGAAAGTTGCTGATGGATACTCTTTATAAATTTGGAAAACAAAGTCGATTATTTTCCGACCGATTTTTAGAATGTATTCCCCAACCTTTAATGTCGCTTTCGAGAATGAGTACAGCATTGATTTTACGTCGGCGGATACGTTTAAGTTCTCTATTGCCTTCTTGACATAATTATCAGGTAAGTCAAACTTAAGCATGGATTCTATAAAGCTCTGATCTAGGCCATTCAAATTGACCTCAAAATATTCTCCAGTGTTGGAGTTGGTGCCTTTAGCTTGCATTTTTTTCTCCCTGTCTTTCCTGCTCTATAACCATCCCAATGTATGAAGTTCCAATTCTTTCTGATAGTGATCCCAAATAGCCTAAATACTTGATGCACTCAGATAAATTCATGGATTTAGTTCCAGGGTAGCAAAGCGATATGTACAAGACGCTTTTACCGAAATCTTCAGATATTCTAGAAACAAATTTTTTCGTGACTTGGTCAGCTCTGTGCTTATCAAGTTCAATGATCACCACGAATTCTGGATTAGCGCCAAATATGTCGATGGAATCACGCTGATTATGTCTAAATTTATACTCGGTATTCCATTCGAAGCTGGGTACAGATTGGGATAAACGCTTACAGAGAGAATCCTGGAATGCCGTAACGACTACTCTCTGATCCGACTGCGTGCTATCAAGGTGATTAAGGAAAAAATGAGCACAATTAAAGCTAGTAATAGCGGACGTGATTTGATCAGTATAATTAAATACTGACGCAGTATTATCTGATGTTATGCGCACGACTGGATGCATTGGTACCATAATCAAAAAGGGGCAGACTCGATTGGTTTTATATTCAGCGATGGCTTCAAGGTCTTCGGTTGCCTCTGGCGACCACCTTACTTCGAGATCCATTTGCAGAGCTTCCTTTCAGCTTCATCCTGGCTAATCGTACCTGCCTTCTCAGCACGTTCTATCCCGCTGTGGATTTTTTCCACTACATAAAGATGATACTGGACATCTTCCAGCGAACAATCGTCAGGGAGCTTGTCCAGAAGCGCCTTCACTTAATCTTTTGCTGTGTTCATGATTCATCACCTCGGGTCTTCATGCACGCAATCAAAATGATCAGACTTGCTTGATATGATTAATCTGCAAATAGATCCATCATTTTCTTAATGCCAGCCTCAGCCACACGGTCATTTTGTGCCCGCAGTGTCTGGTTGGACGGTCGTTCGGTTACATTTACCATAGACAAACTCAGGGTCCAGATCGATTCCAGAATCCCACTCAATGGTGTCAAAGACAACCCGCACCCGCTTGAATGCACTGCGATCCTTTAACCGTCGAAAAACACCAAAATCCAGAAACGGTTTCATGTCCAGGGTGCCATGCTCGCCATTATCAAAGTCGATTGAAAGCATAAAGTCATCGGCAGGCACAACATTCTTTGTAGACGGATACATACTCATGCGTCCTATTGAAGCATTCCTTAGATTCTCAGCAGGCTAGCAAAGATTCGTCGGCAGGTGAAACAGTTTCTCGACTGGCCGCTCGGGGGAGGGCTGGCGCTCTCGAGGGGCGCGTTGGTCTTCCGGTCATGAGCCCGATGCTTTTTCTGGCGTTTTAACCTTTTATTTCATCAGGTTAAGAGCAAATCTGCCTGCATTTCGCGTTTCAACCCGGTATACTCTCCCGTCAACTTTTCCACGGTACTTCCCCATGCAATCGGCTCCCAATCTCTTCTCTTATCGTCAGTACTGGGCCAAGCGGTTCGGCACGGCGCCGGTGTTGCCCATGTCCCGGGCGGAGATGGATAACATTGGCTGGGACAGTTGCGACGTGATCCTGGTGACCGGGGATGCCTACGTGGATCACCCCAGTTTTGGCATGGCGCTGATCGGGCGGTTACTGGAGGCGCAGGGCTTTCGGGTGGGGATCATTGCCCAGCCGGACTGGCGTTCGGTGGCCGATTTTCAGCGGCTGGGCAAGCCCAACCTGTTTTTCGGCATCACCGCCGGCAACATGGACTCCATGGTCAACCGCTATACCGCCGACCGCAAGATCCGCTCCAACGACGCCTACACCCCGGACGGGGAGGGCGGCAAGCGGCCTGATCGGTCAGTGGTGGTCTATGCCCAGCGCGCCCGGGAGGCGTTCAAGGGGGTGCCGATCATCATCGGCGGCATCGAGGCGAGCCTGCGCCGCATTGCCCACTATGACTACTGGTCGGACAAGGTGCGCCGCTCCATCCTGCCGGACTCCAAGGCGGACCTGCTGATGTTCGGCAATGCGGAGCGGGCGATCGTCGAGGTGGCGCATCGGCTGGCCCAGGGCGAGGCGATCGGCGAAATCACCGATGTGCGCGGCACCGGCTTCATGCGCCAGGGGCTGCCCGAGGGGTGGCTGGAGATCGACTCCAGCACGGTGGACGAGCCGGGGCGGGTCGATCCCAAGCCGTCACCCTATGCCGATGAGCCGGCCTGCGAGACCACCCCGGCCGGTGGGGGGCAGGTGGCCAGCTTCCATCAGCGGCCGAAAAAGTCGGATCGTGCCCATGCGGTGGTGCGCATCCCCTCCTATGATCAGGTGGTGGCGGATCCGGTGCTCTATGCCCACGCCTCGCGGGTGTTTCATCTGGAGACCAATCCCGGCAATGCCCGGGCGCTGGTGCAGCAGCACGGCAAGCGCGACGTCTGGCTCAACCCGCCGCCGATCCCGCTGGAAACCGACGAGTTCGACCGGCTCTACGAGTTCCCCTATACCCGCATGTCCCATCCGGCCTATGGCGAGGCGAAGAACCCGGCCTGGGAGATGATCCGCTTCTCCATCCCGATCATGCGCGGCTGCTTTGGCGGCTGCACCTTCTGCTCCATTACCGAACACGAGGGGCGCATCATCCAGAACCGCTCCCACGAGTCGGTGATTCACGAGATCGAGACGCTCCGCGACACGATGCCGGGCTTCACCGGCACCATCTCCGATCTCGGCGGCCCCACCTCCAACATGTACCGGATGCGTTGCGAGAGTGAGCAGATCGAGTCCGCCTGTCGCCGTCTCTCCTGTGTGTTCCCCGATGTCTGCAAGCACATGCAGACCGATCACAGCTCCCTGATCCAGCTCTACCGCAAGGCGCGGGCGGTGAAAGGGGTGAAGCGGGTGCTGATCGCCTCGGGGCTGCGCTATGACCTGGCGGTACGCGATCCCGAGTACATCAAGGAGCTGGTGACCCACCACGTGGGCGGCTATCTGAAGATCGCCCCGGAACACACCGAAGAAGGGCCGCTGGACAAGATGATGAAGCCGGGCATCGGTACCTATGACCGCTTCAAGAAGCTGTTCGAGAAGTATTCCCGGGAGGCGGGCAAGGAGCAGTACCTGATTCCCTATTTCATCGCCGCCCATCCTGGCACCTCGGACCGGGATATGCTCAACCTGGCGCTGTGGCTGAAGAAGAACGACTTCCGCCTGGACCAGGTGCAGGCGTTCCTGCCGACACCCCTGGCCATTGCTTCGGCCATGTACCACACCGAGCGCAACCCGCTGAAGAAGGTGACGCGCGATTCGGAGCAGGTGTCGACCCCCAGGGGCGGGCGGCAGCGGCGTATCCACAAGGCGTTCCTGCGTTATCACGACCCGGAGAACTGGCCGCTGCTGCGCGAGGCGCTGAAGCAGATGGGCCGCGCCGATCTGATCGGCAACGGCAAGCGGCACCTGGTGCCGAGCTGGCAGCCGGAGGGGACGGGGAGGCGAAAGCCAAGTCCGGCCAGGCGGGGAACCGCCGGACCAAAGCCGGTGACGGCGCGTCGTGGCGATAGCGGAAAACCGCGCCCGGGTAAACGCGGACCACGTCCGTAGCCTGTAGGATGGGTGGAGGCGCGGCACCCTTGTTGACGGCTGTTCGTGACGGTCGGGCGCGCCGTAACCCATCTTCGGATGCGGATGCGGATGCAGCTGCGCGATGGGTTGCGCGCCGGAGAGTGAGCCGGCGGAGAGTTCATGGAAGCGCTCCACCCATCCTACGTCTGCCCTGTTTCGGTGTAGGTGCGTGAAAGGGCAACCACGGGGGGTTGCCCCTACGGGTGCGGTGAAGTGAGGAAGGAGGTCACAGCGCCGGGGTGTGGCGGAACAGGAAATAGTTGAACTGTTGCGCTACGCCCGCCGGGGTGGTGTGGATCTCCTGCCGGGTCTGTTGCAGTTCAAAGGCATGCCCCAGTTCCACTGAAATCTTCCGGCCGTCGTACTGAACAATATCCAGATTGCTGCATTGCTTCGGCCCGCCCGGGGCGAAGGCGGCGACGATCAGGTGGCCACCCGGCAGCAGGGTCTTCCGCAGGTTGGCGCTGTAGGCGTGCCGGTCATCCGCCTGGGTGAGGAAGTGGAACGCCGCCCGGTCATGCCACAGGTGCACCTGGTGCCCAAGCGCAAAGTCGGTGGCGTCCGCCTCCAGCCAGTGGACCTTCTCAGCCGACTCGCCAAGACGTGCCCGCGCCATCTGCAAGGCGGCCGGGGCGATATCCAGGACGGTCACCGATTGATAGCCGGCCTTGAGCAGGTGATCGACCAGTGTCGAGGCGCCGCCGCCCACATCGATAATGGAGTCCTTCGGGGCGAGGTGGCATTGCCGGATCAGGTCCAGTGACAGGGCCGGGGTGGGCTGAAACCAGCCCATTTCATCCGATGGACGGGTCTGGTAGATATGTTCCCAATGGGTTTTGCGATCGGTGGTCATGGTCATCTCTGGGCTGCTTCGCTCAAGCATACATCCGCTAAGGACCAGCGCAAGAATAAGTTCCTGTATTCGGTCGCCCCTGGACCCCGCTGGCGGCGTTACGCTTTTTGCCAAGGGAACAGCCATTGCCTGCAAAGCGTGCCTTGCCAGCGTGACCCAGGAACGCCCTCGGTACTACGGAATTATTCTTGCGCTGGCCCTAAGGGATTAATTCACGGTGTCCAGGAAACTGATCTGGGCCGGCACCACGGACCGCCGCTATTGCGTCCATAATGGAATAATGGTCCGGGTCAGGATGTTAACCCGGTTGAGTATTCGAAAGATTCATACAAGGAGTGTCACCATGAAACTGATTGTTCCGCTCTTGTCCGTGCTGCTTCTCAGCGGCTGCTATTCCACCGCCAATATGCAGCCGGACGCCAATACCTCCCATGCCCATATGGGTCATATCATGAACTCCTGGGGTGATACCCCGAACAAGGCCGGGTTGCTGCCCACCGCCATGGAGGAGGCGAAGATCGCCCGCCAGCATGCCGGGTTCGCCGCGCAAAAACCGACCGATCTGGCGTGGATGAAAATGCATGTACAACATGTGATGCACGCCATGGAGCCGGAATCGGTGGCCCAGGGGCCGGGACTCGGTTACGGCCTGGTCAAGGCGGCCAATGGCGTGGCCAAGCATGCCAACCTGGCGGCTGCCAGTGAAGACGCCAGTGCCAACGTCAAGACCCATGCCGAGCATGTGTCCACCTCGGCGGGAAATGCTGCCGCCCTGGGTCAGCAGATTATTGATCTCGGCAAACAGGTCCAGGCAACCGGCAACGCCGCGGATGCGGCCCCGTTGGTCGAACGGATAGAGTCCCTGAGCCTGCGGATCATGGAAGGTTTTGATGCCGATGGTGACGGTCAGGTTACCTGGGGCGAAGGGGGGCTTGCGCAGGCTGCGCAGCACATGGAGTTTATGTACAAGGGTGAGGGGATGATGATGCCCGGTGCCTGACGGGATGTTCCGGTCGGTGCGGCCAGGGCGGAGTCGGGCCGCCTAACCCACCGAGACGCAGCCACCGATACCGCAACCACCCAGCGGCGGGTTACGGCGCGCGCACGGTGCGATGCTACCGGCATCCACTGCGCATGGCGCGCCTAACCCACCCTACAATTGCTTCCACACTCCCGCTCCCGTAGGGTGGGTTAGCGGCGCACAGGCACGACACTTCCAGGCCGTGATAACGCTTGGGCGCCGCGTAACCCACCGAAACGCACTCTCCGATTCTGATCCCCCTATGGGAGCGATCAGCCGTCGTTTGAATCCGATCCCTCGAACGAGTAGGGGAAGGAGCTGCGCGAATTCTCGTCGATGCTGATGCGCCGGGAGAGGGGCGGGAAGGCGCGCTGCGGACAGTCGCGCCGTTCGCACACCCGGCAGCTGACGCCGATCGGCTCCACCGCCGCCTGGTCCTCCAGGTCGAGCCCGGTGGAGTAGATCAGTTTGTGGGCGTGCTTGATCTCGCAGCCGAGGCCGATGGCGAACTTGCGCTGCGGCTGCAGATAACTGGTACCGCTCTCGTGCACCGTGCGCGCCAGGCAGAGGTAGGTCTTGCCGTCCGGCATGCGCGCCAGTTGGCGCAGGATGGTGCCGGGGGAGGAGAACGCCTCGTGCACGTTCCACAGCGGGCAGACGCCGCCCAGGCGGGCGAAGTGGAAGCTGGTGGCGCTCTGGCGCTTGGAGATATTGCCGGCCATGTCCACGCGCACGAAGTAGAAGGGCACCCCCTTGTCGCCGGGGCGCTGCATGGTGCTGAGGCGGTGGCACACCTGTTCGAAACTGTTGCCGTAGAGGCCGCTCAGGCAGCCGATGTCGTAACGCAGCCGCTTGGCGTTGTTGAGGAACTGGCTGTAGGGCATCAGCAGGGCACCGGCGAAGTAGTTGGCCAGTCCCACCCGGCAGATTGCCTGGGCCTGGCTGCTCACCAGTTCGGCATCCTCCAGCTCCCGGTCGATCAGCTCATGGAACGCCAGCAGGGCGATCTGGTGCGCCATGTGGAAGGCGCGGCGGGCCGGCGAGGAGGGCTTGGTGAGGTAGAGGATGCGGTCTTGCGCATCGAACTGTTTCTGCAGTGAGCGCTTCTCCTCGAAGCTGTTCAGGCGGACGCGGATGCCGTGCTGCTGTTGCAGATAGGCCGCCAGCCCCTGCTCCAGCTCGTCGATGTGGAAGCCTTGCTGTTCAAACAGTTTTTCCGCCGCGTGGTCCAGGGATTCGATATGGTTGTTGCGACGGTAGAAAAAGTCGCGCACCTCTTCATAGGGGAACTGGGCGCCGTGCAGTGCCTTGATGCGCTCTTCCCCGGCAATCGACTCGGCCAGGGTCTGGTGGTCCACCTGCAGCCGCTGGTAGGCGCGGAACAGCTGCAGGAAGCGGTCGGCCAGCCGGGGCGAGGTGGAGACCACCTCGCGCAGTTCGTGGGTCGGAATGTCGGTGCCGCGGAACAGCGGATCATTGAGGGACTCGCGCAGTTGGTTGGCGCGCCGGTCCTCGTCCTCGGTCCAGTCGGTGAAGTCGATATTCAGGGCCAGTTCGAGCTTGGTCAGGATGCGCCTGTTGAGCGGCCGGGCGTCGTTCTCGATCTGGTTCAGGTAACTGGCGGAGATGGCCATCTTTTCCGCCAGGCCGGCCTGGGTCAGCCCCTTGTGGTCGCGCAGTTTTCTGATCCGGCTACCCAGGTTGGTCAGTTTGGTCATTCGAGGGGGACTCTCCGAATATGCTTATTTGCAAATATACTCGCATAAAAATACCTAACAAACAGCATCTTATGTTAATGCTATTGCTTTAGCAACATGCCCTGTGAAGATTCGCAGTAAGCCGCTTTTAAAGTTCTGATGGAATCCGAAACTTTGCGCAAGGCTGGTATACTGTGGCGCTGTTACTTTTTTTACGAGTAACTACTTACCCGGTCTGTAAGTGGAGCCGGATTCGAGGAGTCAAGCCATCGTGTGAGGCCGGCAAGGCAGGCCAATCACCTCGTGGGTAGTTACTTTTACGATTTTCAAGTTCGAGGACGTTCCACGATGCGTTATGTGAGTACCCGTGGCGGCATTGAGCCGGTCACCTTCTCCCAGGCCGTGATGATGGGTCTGGCCACCGACGGCGGCCTGCTGCTGCCGGACGCCTTTCCCCAGGTCGATGCCGCGACCCTGCAACGCTGGGCCGGGCTACCGTTCAAGGCGCTGGCGGTGGAGGTGATGTACCCCTTTGTCGGCGAGGACCTCTCTCGCGAGGAGCTGGAGGCGCTGGTCGAGGACTCCTACGCCGCTTTCACCCATCCCGAGGTGACCCCGCTGGTGGAGTTGGGTGAGCTGCGCATACTCGAACTGTTCCACGGTCCCACCGCCGCCTTCAAGGACGTGGCCCTGCAGTTCCTGGGCAACTTGTTCGAGCTGTTGCTGGAGCGTAGCGGCGGCCGTTTGAACATCCTCGGCGCCACTTCCGGTGACACCGGTTCCGCCGCCATCTACGGGGTGCGGGGCCAGGAGCGGATCGATATCTTCATCCTGCATCCACAGGGGCGGGTGTCGCCCATCCAGGAGCGCCAGATGACCACGGTGCTGGATGCCAACGTGCACAACATCGCCATCACCGGCACCTTCGATGACGGCCAGCGCATCGTCAAGGAGTTGTTCAACGACCTGCCGTTCAAGCAGGAGTACAGCCTGGGCGCGGTCAACTCGATCAACTGGGCGCGCATCCTGGCTCAGGTGGTCTACTACTTCTACGCCTGGGGTCGGGTCAGCGGTGGCGATGCGGCGCACAAGGTGACCTTCTCGGTACCGACCGGCAACTTCGGTGATATCTTCGCCGGTTACGTGGCGCTGCGCATGGGCCTGCCGGTGGAGCGCCTGATCCTGGCCACCAACCGCAATGATATCCTCAGCCGTTTCGTCCACAGCGGGGTGTATGAGACCGGCGAGGTGTATCCCACCATCAGCCCCTCCATGGATATCCAGATCTCCTCCAATTTCGAGCGCTATCTCTACTACCTGATGGACCAGGACCCGGCCAAGGTGCGCGAGCTGATGGCGCAGATGGGGCGCGAGGGCAGGCTGGAGGTGCCAGCGGAGAAGCTGGCCGAGGTGCACGCGCTGTTCCAGGCCGCCGCCGTGAGCGAGCAGGAGACCCGCGAGCAGATCCGCGAGACCTATGCCGAGACCGGTTACATTCTCGATCCCCACACCGCCGTCGGCGTGCACGCCGCCAAGGGCATCCCCGGGGCGATCTGCCTGGCCACCGCCCATCCGGCCAAGTTCGGCGCCGCCGTGCAAGAGGCGATCGGGGTGGAGGCGGAGCCACCGGTCTCGCTGCAGGGGCTGATGGAGAAGGAGGCCCGTTGCGCCGTGCTGGCGGCGGACGGGGCAGTGATCCGGGAGTTCATGAAGAGTACCCTGGCCGGTTAAACCGGTTTTTTACGGGCTTTATCTTGGCCGCAAATGAACGCAAATTAACGCGAATATTTGCTATAGCCCGTAGGGTGGGTTAGGCGCGTTCTGCACAGGGGGTGGTCGTTTGCATTGTTCCGTGGGCGCGCCGTAACCCACCGTTTGGCGGTCGGGAAGTCGGTGGGTTACGCGGCGCCCGGGTGTTGTTGCGGTCTTGAAGTGTGGTGCCTGTGCGCCGCTAACCCACCCTACGGGCTGGCCGTGTAGGCCGGGTTTTTACAGGCTTTATTTAGCCGCAAGGAGTGGTACAGGGATGTACCGTTTACGGACCTGAGGATGGAATAAACGCGAATACACGCGAATACTAATAGAGAAGCATCCGTGCATAATGCAACGGAGTATGCTGCATACTCCAGGCCTGCGGACGAAGTATTTGCCAATTGATAGGGCATGATTCGCGTTCATTTGCGTTTATTCGCAGCTAATATTTTTCCTGATTCCGCCGGAGTTATAGGGGTAGTCAGGCAACGCTCCAAAAATATAACAGACAGACAAACGAGAACCATGGCAACAGAGTCCAGACAGATCAAGATCGTCGATACCACCCTGCGCGACGGGGAGCAGACCCAGGGGGTCTCCTTCTCGCCCGAGGAGAAGCTGAACATCGCCAAGGCGCTGCTGGAACTGCTCAAGGTGGATCGCATCGAGGTGGCCTCGGCGCGCATCTCCGAAGGGGAGAAGGCGGCGGTGGCCGAGATCATTCGCTGGGCCGAAACCGCCGGCCTGGCCGACCGGGTCGAGGTGCTGGGTTTTGTCGACTACAAGCGTAGCGTGGACTGGATCCGCGACACCGGCGGGCGGGTGATCAACCTGCTGGCCAAGGGCAGCGAGAACCACTGCGTCAATCAGCTGAAGAAGAGCCTGACCCAGCACGTGGGGGATATCAAGAAGACCATCAACTACGCCCACAAGCAGGGGATGAAGGTCAATATCTATCTGGAGGACTGGTCCAACGGCTACCGCGACAACCCGGACTATGTGTATGAACTGATGAACCGGCTGCAGGGTCTGGGGATCGAGCACTTCATGCTGCCTGACACGCTGGGCGTACTGACGCCGGACGAGGTGTACAACGATCTGACCGACATGATCCGGCGCTTCCCGGAGTGCCAGTTCGATTTCCATCCCCACAACGACTATGGCCTGGGTACCGCCAACGCGGTAATGGCGGTCAAGGCGGGCGTCGCCTCTGTCCACTGTACCCTGAATTGCCTGGGTGAGCGGGCGGGCAACGCCTCGCTGGCGGAGGTGGCGGTCAACCTGAAAGACCAGATGGGCATGAAGCTGGGGATCAACGAGTCCCACCTGGTGCTGCTGAGCCAGATGGTGGAGAGCTTCTCCGGCAAGCGGGTGGCGGACAATGCGCCGATCATCGGCGCCGATGTGTTCACCCAGACCAGCGGTATCCATGCCGACGGCGACAAGAAGGGCGGGCTGTACCAGACCCGGCTGACGCCGGAACGTTTTTCCCGCCGCCGCAGCTACGCCCTGGGCAAGATGAGCGGCAAGGCGTCGCTGCAGAAAAACCTGGAGAAGATGGACATCTCCCTCTCCGCGGAAAACCTGGAGAAGGTGCTGAAGCGGGTGGTGGAGCTGGGCGACGAGAAGAAGTCCATCACCTCGGATGATCTCCCCTTCATCATTGCCGAAGTGCTGGAGAGCAAGGACTACCACCACATCGAACTGGTCAACTGCTCCATAACCTCGGGACTCGACCTGGAATCGACCGCCAGTATCCGGCTGCTGATCCAGGGTGAGGAGATCCGTACCTCCGGTATCGGCAATGGCGGCTTCGACGCCTTCATGAACGCCATCGCCAAGGTACTGAAGAAATATGATGTCTCCCTGCCCAAGCTGGTGGATTTCGAGGTGCGCATTCCACGCGGCGGCCGCACCAATGCGCTGACCGAGGCGACCATCGCCTGGGAAATGGCGGGCAGAATCTATACCACCCGGGGTATCCATTTCAATCAGGTGTTCGCCGCCATCAACGCCACTATGCGCATGCTCAATATCCTGCTGCATCGGCTGGAGAAGATGAAGTAGTTAGAGATCAATGTCGAAGGGGTCGGAGTCAGGCCAGATAGCATCCGATGGTCGAATCGGATGGAGTGGATGGCCTGACTCCGACCCCTTGCGAATAGTAAAGAGGAAACCATGAAAGAATCGGTTCAAGAGTATTACGGCAAGATCCTGCAGCACAGCAACGACCTGCAGACCAACGCCTGCTGCACCAGCGGACCGGCCACCCCGGATTTTATGAAAACCGCCATGGCCAATATCCATGACGAAGTGGCATCGCGCTATTACGGCTGCGGCCTGGTGCGCCCGGAATTGCTGGAAGGAACACGCATTCTCGACCTCGGCAGTGGCTCGGGCCGCGACTGCTACCTGCTGGCGCAGCTGGTGGGCAAGCAGGGCTATGTGCTCGGGGTGGACATGACCGATGAGCAGTTGGCGGTGGCCAACCGGCATATCGAGTGGCACCGCCAGCGCTTCGGTTACGCCAGCTCGAACGTGGAGTTCCGCAAGGGCTATATCGAACAGCTGGATGCGCTGGGGCTGGAGGATGAGAGTTTCGATATCATCGTCTCCAACTGCGTGATCAACCTCTCCCCCGACAAGGAAGCGGTGTTGCGGGAGGCTTGGCGGCTGCTCAAACCGGGTGGCGAGCTCTACTTCTCCGACGTCTACGCGGATCGCCGGGTACCGGCGGCACTGCTGCAGGATCCGGTGTTGTACGGCGAGTGCCTCAGCGGCGCGCTCTACTGGAACGATTTCCTGAACCTGGCGAAAAAGGCGGGCTTCCTCGATCCGCGCCTGGTGGAGGACCACCCCATCGCCATCGGCAATGACGAGATCCACCGCAAGATCGGCCATATCCGCTTCTTCTCCGCTACCTACCGGCTGTTCAAGCTGGCGGGACTGGAGAGTCATTGCGAGGATTATGGTCAGGCGGTGATCTATAAGGGCGGTATCGCCAACCATGAAAACCGCTTCGAGCTGGACAAGCATCACCTGATGGAGAAAGGGAAGATGTTTCCGGTCTGTGGCAACACCTACCGCATGCTGCGGGAGAGCCGCTTCGCGGACCACTTCGAATTTTTCGGCAACCGGGATACCCACTACGGGATTTTCGAGGGTTGCGGCGCCAGCCTGCCGTTTGCCACCGGGACAAACCCGGAGCCGGGGCAGGGCACCGGATGCTGCTGACGGGAACGGACGGACTGAGCCCCGGTGTTGGGTATCCGCACGGATTTTCTCCTGTCCGTCGCCCGGCGGTAGGTTTTCCTGACGGCAGGGCACGAGAATCAAAGGGGGGGTGGTTGGCTGACTTAAAGATTTCGGTTTTGGGGCCGCTACCCCAGGATAGACCCGGGAACCATGGGGAGATTGCTTGTGGAAAAACTCCGTAAACTGCTTGAATCCGTTGACGCCTGCGCCGAAAGACTGGAACAACTGAACACTCGATTCGCCCATCTGGCGACCGAATCGACCCATGAAAGCGTCGAGACCTGGAAGAAGGTCAAGGATCGCATCGAGTTTGATTATGGCGATGAGAAGAAGGTGTACGACAGTGGACCGGATGTCCAGGCGATTGCGATCGAGCTTCTGGAACAACAGGGTCACAGCCTGGAAGACGTGATCGATATTCTGGTGACCGAACACGATATCGAGATCAACATCGAAGGTCTGGCCCAGACCATCGGCCGAACCGCCTATATTGCCGCCTTGCGAAAGGATGCCGCTGAATTGCTGAAGAACGCAATCTCGTTTTCCCAGATCGCCAGCCTATGGAACGATCTTGACCGCCCCGCCTTCGGCGGCGAAAACTGGACCGCGCGCAGTGTCGCCATCCTGGTCGAGTAACTAAATACGCGGCACCCTTATTCGGGGCACTTTCCCGAAAGCGGAACCGTGTCATCGATCTGGCCGCGATCTACCGTTATAATCCACCGGTTGCAATTTCCACTCATTCTGGTTGCCGCATGAGTTCCAGTGACAGTCCCAAGTTCGATATGAAGGCCTTCGCCAATACCCTGGTGGGGGATATCGAAAGCAACCGCATCCGCCTCCCGACCCTGCCGGCGATCTCGCTGGAAGCCCTGCTGGTGGTGAACGACGCCTGCAGTTCCATGGCCGACGTGGCCCGGATCATCGGCAAGGACACCTCGATGGCGGCGCGCCTGGTCCGCTATGCCAACAGTCCCCTCTACCGGGGCGTAAACAGTGTCAGCTCCGTCAAGGCCGCCATCACCCGGATCGGTTTCGATGCGGTCAAAAACGCTATTCTCAGTCTGGCCATGCGGGATGTCTTCTCCACCGCCTTCAAACCGATCCAGTCGCGTATGGAACAGCTCTGGAAACACAGCGTGGATGTGGCTGCCAAGGCGACCCTGCTGGCGGCCCATTTTCCGCACCTGAACCGGGATGAGGCGATGCTGGCGGGTCTGATCCACGATGTCGGGGCGATCCCGGTGCTGATCAAGGCGGCCGAGTATCCGGTGTTGCTGGAGAAGGAGGAGAATCTCGACAAGGTGATCGACAAGCTGCACATGCCGGTAGGGAAATTCATGCTCTCCAAGTGGAACTTCGATCCCAGCCTGGTGGATGTCGCCGCCAGTCACGACAAGCTGGACCGAGTGCCGAAGGGTGACAAGGTTGACTATGTCGATATCACCCAGGTGGCCAATATCCTCAGCCACAGGGCAAATCGGAGTCGCTGGATGGATATGGACCTTAGCGAAAATCTGATCTGCAAACGGGTGGGGCTGGAGCTGATCGCGCGCCTGGAGAACCGTACCGAAGAAGATGATTCAGAGTCCGAACTGAGCAGCATGCTGAACTGAGCCGTTCCCCCCGATGCGAATCGCCTATCGTCGCAGGAGCGGCGCCTCGCCGCGATAATCAACCCAACGCGGGTGCCCCGGCCAATCGGCCCGGGGGCGGGCTTCCTACAGGTCGGGTGGGTGGCTCCCCGGCAGGAGGTGTTTTAGGAGTTGAAAAAGGTCGGAGTCAAGCCGCGGATTTTTACCGGTTGTCCCCGGAGACATGGACGGCCCGACTCCGACCCCGACCCCTCTTCCCACCTTTCGGCGATAACGCAAAAAAAGCCCGAAGCTTAACAGCTTCGGGCCTTTTCGTGTTTGGAGCGGGAAACGAGATTCGAACTCGCGACCCCAACCTTGGCAAGGTTGTGCTCTACCAGCTGAGCTATTCCCGCATCGATCGAAGGCCGGTATTCTATTGATTGTGGCTGTTATGTCAAGTGTTTCCTCCCGATTGGATCAAACCCCGAAAACTGCACCAGGGTCGGTTGTGCCGAACCGCCTCCCGGATTCCGCCGCCGTGGACGCACGTGGTTTATCCTGTTGGCACTGATCCGTAGGTTGGGGTGAGGAACGAACCCCAACATCATCGCGTACACCCAGGAAACCCCGTTGGGGTTCGCAGGATCACCCCAACCTACGGGCTATTGCTAAATGGTTTCAGCCAGTCAAGCAGTGCGGGATGGCTCTCCACTAGCAGCTTGAGGCTGATCAGCACGCAGATCAGCACGATCATGGGGCGGATCAGCCGCACTCCGCGCCGATGCACCAGGTGGGCGCCTGCGCGGCCACCGAGCAGCTGCCCCACGCCCATGATCAGGCCGATGGTCCAGACCACCTGGCCGCTGATAGCGAAAAAACAGAGCGAGGCGATATTGCTGGTCAGATTCAGCACCTTGGTGTGCGCCGTGGCCTTGGTCAGGCCGAAACCGAGCAGCCAGACAAAACCGATGGCGAAGAACGAGCCGGTCCCCGGCCCGAAGAAACCGTCATAAAAGCCGATGCCGAAACCGATGCTCAGGGAGAACAGCGGGGCGGAGATCCGGGGGCGGCGGTGGTCGTCGCTGATGGTGGGCGAGAGCAGGAAATAGAGTGCGATGCCGATCATTAGCAATGGAATGATACCGGCCAGCAACTGGGTGTCCACACCCTGTACGATCAGGGTGCCCGCGGCCGCTCCGACGAAGGTGCAGCCGATCATGAACTTGAGTTCACCGAGCCGGATCAGGTCGTTATGGATGAAATAGAGGCTCGAAGAGAAGGTGCCGAAGGTGCCCTGCAGTTTGTTGGTGGCCAGCGCCTGGGTGGGCGGTAGCCCGATCGACAGCAGTACCGGCAGGGCGATCAGTCCACCACCACCGGCCATCGCGTCCACCATACCGGCCAGCAGCCCGGTAAAAAACAGGAGTGCTAGAATATCCGGTGACAGCTCAATACCGGGCATGGTTGGCCACAGGTAACGATTCTTCGCTCATTTTTATCTCCCATAAAGGATGTACTTGTTTATGAAACTCAAGATTTATACCACCGGCGGCACCATCGACAAGATCTATTTCGATCAGAAGAGCGAGTTTCAAGTGGGGGAGCCACAGATTTCGGAGCTGCTGCGCGAGGCCAATATCACCTTCGAGTTCGAGGTCGAGTCGCTGATGCGCAAGGACAGCCTGGATATGGGGGATGCGGACCGGGCGTTGATCGCCGAACGTATCCGCAACGACCTCAACGAGCGCATCCTGTTGACCCACGGCACCGACACCATGGTGGAGACGGCACGGGCGCTGGTGGGTATCAAGGACAAGACCATCGTCCTGGTCGGCTCCATGCAGCCGGCGCGGCTGCGCTACAGCGATGCCGTGTTCAACATCGGCTACGCCGTCGCCACGGCGCAGATGATGCCGCCCGGCATCTATGTGGCGATGAACGGCCAGGTGTTCGACCCGCTACATGCGCGCAAGAATGTGGCCTGTCACCGGTTTGAGGTGGCTTGAATCCGAAACCTGGCGGTTTAAGATGGGCTACCTGTAGGATGGGTGGAGGCGCATAACTTCCGTTGTTGGAGATGCTCCGCAACCTGGGCGCGCCGTAACCCATATTCGGATAAGTGCGGGCGATGGCTGACATGCCGGAGGGTGCCGCTGGACCAATTGATGGGTTACGTCGTTCCTCCTCCACCCATCCTACAGGAGCGGTTTTTATAGCTCCGTAGCTCCGTAGGGTGGGCACGCTGTTTGTGCCCACGCGGATACACGGGGAGTTATTTTTGCGCGAGCCCTAAGCCTTGCGGCGGCGGCCGGTCGGCACCTTGCGCGGCTCGGTGCCGATCAGCGTCTCCTCGATCAGCAGATCCACCACGGCACGCAGCGCCTCCTCGTGGGCCATGCCCTCGGCCAGGGCCTGTTCATAGACCCTGACCTGGCGGTGCGCGCTGGTGCCTTCCCGGATAATGGTGCGCATGTGCCCCAGCTCCTGTTCACAGCCGAAGAATTCGGCGTCCTCCCGAAGCAGTTCCAGGATCTCTTCGACCAGCTCCTCAAAGCGGGTGATCTCCCCCAGGCCGAAATCCAGTAGTCCCTCGTCAATGCCGTAACGGTGGGCGCGCCAGCGGTTTTCGTTGATCAGGAACAGCGTGTAGCGGCGCCAGCGCTGGTTGGTGCGGCGCAAGCGGTAGAGCATGCGCAGCCAGCAGCGGTAGAAGGCGGCTACGCAGAGGGCATCGTCCAGCCGGGTACAGACATCGGAGATACGCATCTCCAGGGTCGGGTAGCGGGTGCTGGGGCGTATGTCCCACCAGATCTTGGTGGCGTCCTCGATCACGCCCGCCTTGACCAGTACGTCGATATGGCGCTGATACTCCCCGTAGCTGTCGAAGTACTCCGGCAGGCCGGTACGCGGCATGCCGTCCCACAGGGAGATGCGGTAGGACTTGAGCCCGGTATTGCGGCCGCGCCAGAACGGGGAAGAGGTGGTGAGCGCCAGGATATGCGGCAGGATGTAGGTGGTCTGGGCCATCAGGTCGGTGCGCAGGTCGTCATCCTCGATGCCGACATGGATGTGCATGCCGCTGATCACCAGCTGCCGCACCACCTCCTGCAGATCGTCGGCCAACTGGTCATAGCGCGCCTTGTGGGTGTGCTCCAGCTGGCTCGGCTTGCCGAACGGGTGGGTGGAGACCGCCACCACCGCCAGGTTGTGCCGCGCGGCTACGCTGGCCACAGTGCGGCGCAGGTAGGCGAGATCGTCCCGCGCCTCGCCCAGGGTGTCGCAGATCCGCGTACCGACCTCGATCTGGCACTGCAGGAATTCCGGTGACACCTGCCCCTGGAGCAGGGCCTCGCACTCTGCCAGCATGGTTTCGGGGGCATGGCTGATCAGATTCCGCGAATCCTTGTCGACCAGCATGTACTCCTCTTCGATACCGATGGTAAATGTCGGTTCCTTCATCATCGTTTCGGGTCACCCGTCTGTGGTTATCCTGTTCAGGCCTATTCTGTTCAGGGAAGCGTCACCCGGGCCAGTACCTGCCGCAGGTGGGTATGAATAATCCCGGCCCACTCGGCCACGCCGTCGTCGTGGCCGATCAGATCCTGGCGGATCTCCAGCAGCAGGTGGGGATAGCCGTTTTTCTCACCATGCACATCCATGGTGTAGCCGACCGGATTGCGCGCGTGGTACGGCTCGTTGTCGCCGACGCAATATTGCCGGGTGGTATTCAGGCTCTCCAGTAGCGGGGTGGAGAGCCGATGATCCCGGTCCCACAGTACGCCAATATGCCAGGGGCGCTGAAAGCCCCTGAATACCGGGGTGAAACTGTGAATGGAGCAGAGTATCGGGGTCTGACCGCGGCTGCAGATTCTGCCCAGGATCTGCTCGATCCGGTTATGGTAGGGCCAGAACAGGGCCGCTTCACGCTGTCGGATCTGTTCGGGCGTCAGGGCGTGGTTTCCCGGAATCTCGATGGAGTCGCTCACCTCCGGGATCGATGAGCCGTCGCCCGGATGGCGGTTGAGATCGATCACCAGGCGGGAATAGTGGGCCAGCAGCGCCGTGGCGTTGAACTGCTGGGAGAGCAGGCGGGTCAGTTTTTCACAGCCGATGTCATAGGCCACATGCAAGCCGAACACATTCAGGTCGAGACCGAGATGGCCCAGCTTGAGCGGCACCCGGTTGCTGGCATGGTCACACACCAGCAGCAGGGGCGAGGGGCTGTCGCTGTTCAGCTCCTCCCAGGCCGGCGGCTCTCCGGGTGAAAAGAGGCTCCGGGCGATCGAGTCGGGTGCTGTGTACGGTCGATCCAAGAGGGTTGTCCCAAGGCGATGGCGATTAACCGGAGTATATCCGATGGTGGATACCCGGGCCATCGGGCCCGCCCGAATTCAGGACTCGTAGACAGGTGCTTCGCCCCCGCTTATGACTGGTGCGGTTCGCAAGCTCACCGGCACCCTACGTCCGAGGAAATCATGATACGCGGAGTCAGATCCCGGGCCGGAACGCGTAGGATGCGGTGAGTGGAACGAACCGCATCAAGGCGGCGCACGGCGCTTCCTGCGGGGGCGGGTTCGGAACGGTCCGCGTATGCCAACTTGGAGTCAGATGGCGTCGTCTGTCACACCGACTCAGGCAAAGCGCTCCTCGGCCAGTCGGTCCGCCACCGCATCGGTGGGTTGGCGCTGGCGCTCGGCACGGTCGAAGATCTCCTCCAGGGTGTCGCCGATCGCATCCACTTTCTGCACGATCAGTTCCTGATCCCCGGCGCTGCGCTCGTAACAGACATCGATCACACCGCCGGCGTTGATCACATAGTCAGGGGCGTAGAGGATGCCCCGTTTCATCAACGCCAGGCCGTGCTGTTTTTCCGCCAGTTGGTTGTTGGCGGAACCGGCCACGATGCACGCCCGCAGGCGCGGAATGGTCTGGTCATTGAGAATGGCACCCAGGGCGCAGGGCGCGAACACATCCACCTCCTGATCGTAGATCGCCTCGTTGGCCACGGCGCTGGCCCCCAACTCGTCGACCAGGCGTTGCACCGCCGCGCGGTTGATGTCGCAGACCCAGAGCCGGGCGCCGGCGTCGTGCAGTTGTTGGGCCAGGTGGTGCCCCACATTGCCCACGCCCTGGATGGCCACCCGCACGCCCTCCAGGCCCTCCCGGCCCAGGCGGTGACGCACCGCCGCGCGAATCCCGACGAAGGTGCCGCGCGCGGTCATCGGGGAGGGGTCGCCGCTGCGCGGGTTGCCCTCGGCATCGAATTTTTCCGCGATACCCGAGACGTGCGGGGTGACCTCGCCGATCAGCTGCATGTTGGCGACGCCGGTGCCGGAATCCTCTGCCACGATATAGCGCCCGCCGAGGCGCTCCACCGCCTGGCCCATGGCGCGGATCAGGGCCGGGGTCTTGTCATGGCGCGGGTCGCCGATGATCACCGACTTGCCGCCGCCCAGGGGCAGGTTGGCGATGGCGGATTTGTAGGTCATGCCCCGGGAGAGCCGCAGCACATCGGTCAGTGCCTCCGCGTCACTGGCATAGGGATACATGCGGCAGCCGCCCAGGGCCGGTCCGCGGTGGGTGTTGTGAATGGCGATGATGGCCTTCAGCCCGGACGCCTTGTCATGGCAGAAGACCACCTGTTCGTGATGGTCGAATTCATGATGGGTAAACAGTTTCATGGTTTTTATCCTGCTTTGGTCACGGTTGAAGTCATGCCGCGCGGGTCTCGTCGACCGACGGTTGCAGGAGCTGCGCCAGCAGTTCCCGTTGTCTGGGGGCCGCCTGTTCGGCCGCCGCCTGCTTGATCTGGCCGAAGCCGCGGATCTCGCCGGGCAGCCGCGCCAGGGCGATGGCGGTCTCGATGTTGTCGCTGTTCAGGTGGGCCAGGATGGTCTCCAGGGTCGTTTCGTAATCGCTGATCAGGGTCCGTTCCAGGCGACGGTCGGGGTTGTTTCTGAACGGGTCCAGGCGGCTGCCGCGCAGCCCCTTGCAGCGGCTGAGCAGCCCCAGCATGCGCAGCATCCAGGGGCCGAAGCGACGCTTGCGGCGACGGCCGGTTTCGGCATCGGCCTTGGACAGGAACGGCGGATCGAAGTGGAACTCCAGGTGGAAGTCGCCCTCGAACTGGCTGGCGATCTGCTCGCGGAAGGCCGGGTCGCTGTAGAGCCGGGCCACCTCGTACTCATCCTTGTAGGCCAGCAGGCGTGCATAGTGGTCCGCCACCGCTTCGCCCAGTCCCCGCAGACCCAGGGCCTGCTCGCGCTCCCGGGTGAGCGTCACCAGCCGCAGATAGCGCGAGGCGTAGGCGTCATCCTGATAGGCACGCAGGTGAGCGCTACGATGGGCGATCAGCTGGTCCAGTGTCTTGGGTGTCGCCTCCGGGGTCCGGTCGGGCGCGGCCAGTCGCTGGACTGCCGCCAGATCCACGGCGGCACGGCGTCCCCAGAGCAGGGCGCGCAGGTTGTTCTCGATGGAGACATCGTTCAGTTCGATCGCCTTCTGCAGCGCCTCCAGAGAGAGCGGCAGATAGCCTTTCTGCCAGGCAAAGCCCACCATGAACAGGTTGGCGCCGATGGCGTCCCCCAGCAGGGATTCCGCCAGCCGGCTGGCGTCGAGGAACTGTGCCGTGCGAGTGGTGTTCCGCAGTTGCGACTCCAGGGCCTGGGCCGGGAAGGTGAGATCCTTTTGCTTGATGAAGCCCGAGGTCATGCTCTGGTGGCTGTTGACCACCGCGTCGGTGCGTTCCGGGTTCAGCTTGGCCAGCGCCTCGAAACCGGTGGCCACCGCCAGGTCACAGGCCAGCAGGGTGTCGGCCTGACCGGCGGCGATGCGCATGGCGTGGATATCCTCCGGTTGCCGGGCGATACGGATGTGACTGACCACCGCGCCGTACTTCTGTGCCAGGCCGGTCATGTCCAGCACGGTCACGCCGCGGCCGTCGATATGCGCCGCCATGCCCAGCAGCGCGCCGATGGTCACCACGCCGGTGCCGCCGATACCGGTCAGCAGGATGTTGCGAGGGTGTTCCAGCGCGGGCAGCACGGGCAGGGGCAGCTCCGGCCACTCCAGTCCATCCGGACGGCTGGCGGCGCGCTTCAGACGGCCGCCGTGCACGGTGACGAAGCTGGGGCAGTAGCCCTCCACGCAGCGCATGTCCTTGTTGCAGGCGGACTGGTCGATGGCCCGTTTGCGGCCGAACGGGGTCTCCACCGGGATTATCGAGAGACAGTTGAACTGGGTGCTGCAGTCGCCGCAGTTTTCGCACACCGCACGGTTGATGAAAGGCCGTACCTTGGGATCCTCCATCAGGCCGCGCTTGCGCCGGCGCCGTTTCTCGGCAGCGCAGGTCTGCTCGTAGATCAGCACCGACGTCCCCGGGGCCTCGCGCAACTCGCGCTGCACCCGGTCCAGGTCGTCCCGGTGGTCGAAGCTGGTGTGTGGGGCGAATTCGGCGCGGTCCTGGAACTTGTTCGGGTCGTCGCTCACCAGGGCGATGCGTTTGACCCCCTCGGCCGCCAGCTGTTCGCTCAGCTGCTGCACGCTGAAGGGCCCGTCCACCGGCTGGCCGCCGGTCATGGCCACGGCGTCGTTGTAGAGGATCTTGTAGGTGATGTTGACCCCGGCGGCCAAGGCGGCGCGGATCGCCAGTACACCGGAGTGGAAGTAGGTCCCTTCACCCAGGTTGGCGAAGATGTGCGGGGTCTCGGTAAAGGGGGCCTGGCCGATCCAGGGGACCCCTTCGCCGCCCATCTGGGTGAAGGTGTCGGTGCCGCGATCCATCCAGGTGGCCATGTAGTGACAGCCGATGCCGCCGGTGGCGCGACTCCCTTCGGGCAGCCGGGTGGAGCTGTTGTGGGGACAGCCGGAACAGAAGTGGGGCACCCGCTCCAGGGTCACCCGGGGCAGCGCCAGCGCGGTCTCCTTCTGCTGCAGGAAGCGCAGCCGTTTCTCGATCACTTCGCTCTGGTGGAAGCGCTCGATGCGCGCGGCGATGACCCGGGCGATGCGTGCCGGGGTCAGTTCGCCCGCCGAGGGCAGCAGCCACTGGTTGGCCTCGTCGAACTTGCCCAGCACCCGGGGGCGCACCGCCTCCTTCCAGTTGTAAAGCTGCTCCTTGAGCTGGTTCTCGATCAGGCCGCGCTTCTCTTCCACCACCAGGATCTCGTCCAGCCCCTCGGCAAACTGGCGCACCCCCTCGCGTTCCAGGGGCCAGCTCATGCCGATCTTGTAGAGGCGGATACCGATGCGCGAGGCCATCTCGCGGCTGATGCCGAGATCCTCCAGCGCCTGCATCACGTCCAGGTAGGATTTACCGGTGGTGGCGATGCCCAGGCGCGGTTGCGGAGTGTCGATGACGACGCGGTTCAGCTGGTTGACCCGGGCGAAGGCGAGGGCGGCGTAGAGCCGATGGTGGTGCTGCAGCGCCTCCTGGTCCAGCGGCCGGTGGGGCCAGCGGATGTTGAGTCCTCCCTCCGGCAGCACATAGTCATCCGGGATGGTGATGCGTACCCGCTCAGGGTCGATCGACACCGAGGCGGAGGTGTCGACGGTCTCGGCGATGGTCTTGAGCGCCACCCAGCAGCCGGAGTAGCGCGACAGTGCCCAGCCGATCTGCCCGTAGTCGAGGATCTCCTGCACCCCGGCCGGATTGAGCACCGGGATCATGGCGTCCATGAAGGCGTACTCGGTCTGGTGCGGCAGGGTGGAGGATTTGCTGTTGTGATCGTCGCCGGCGATCACCAGCACACCGCCGTGGGGCGAGGTACCGGCGGCGTTGGCGTGCTTGAACACATCACCCGATCGGTCAATCCCCGGCCCCTTGCCGTACCACAGGCTGAACACCCCGTCATAGCGGGCACCCTGGAACAGGTTGACCTGCTGGGTGCCCCATACGGCGGTGGCGGCCAGGTCTTCATTGAGTCCCGGCTGAAAGGTGATGCGGTGCCGCTCCAGGTGCTTTTTTGCCTTCCAGAGCTCTTTGTCGAGACCGCCCAGCGGGGATCCGCGATAGCCTGAAACGAAGCCGGCGGTATGCAGACCTGCCAACTGGTCGCGCTGCTGCTGCAGCATCGGCAGGCGGGTCAGCGCCTGCACGCCGGTAAGATAGACGCGACCGGCGTCTAGGGTGTACTTGTCATCGAGCTTGATATCAGCCAGCACCATGTGAGGATCTCCCAGGGCCTGATTCGGGCCCATGGCCCGGAATAGAGTCAGTCGCCGGCGCGCTGCCAATGCAACGGGCCAACCGCTGCGGAGCAGTCCGCGCGACGCGTGAAATCGGTCAGTGTTTGGCGGCTAGCTGATGGGCGCCGATCGGCCAAGGGCCTGCGCGGATTCGGGAGTGGTATGGCGGTACGCGGGCGGATTGCTCCACCGGGAGATTGAATAGTTCATTTTCCTTTCCTCCAATGCGGGGTCGCCGCATCTGGTTGGTGCCTGAACCCTCGGTTCAGGCTGATCGAAAACCCTTTTGGGGCCTCAAAATCAACGTTTTCCTGGTACTTTTCAGCATCTTTGTGAGACGCGTTGGGCGCAGACGATAGGATAACTCAGTAATTTCGTCAAGTTTGTTTGTGCCTGGCCCGGATTTGTTCACCATTGCTATCCATTATAGGCCATGGGGAATGGATTTCGGTGCAGGTTGCAGGCCAGGGATGGGCGTAGGGGCAACCCCCCGCGGTTGCCCTTCGCACGCGGGGGTCGGAGTCAAATCGAACCCCTGAGCCAAGTTTAACCATCCGGTGTCGAATCGATTTGACTCCGACCCCTCGGGATCCTACACGATGCGGTTCGCAAGCAGAATCCTAACGGTTGCTTGCCTGGTTCATGAAGGCGCGGATACGCGGGGCGATCTCCTCGCGGAAGCGGCGGCCGTTGAAGATGCCGTAATGGCCGACCTTGGTTTGGGTCAGGTGCTCGTGCAGCGGCGCCCCGGGACAGAGCTTGTGGGCGGCCCGGGTCTGGCCCTGGCCGGTGATGTCGTCCAGTTCCCCTTCAATGGTCATCAGGGCGGTGTCCGTGATCAGTTCCGGTTTCACCCGCCGGCCCTCGCACTCCAGGATCCCCTTGGGCAGGTGGTGCTCCAGGAAGACCTTCTGGATGGTCTCCAGGTAGAACGGGGCATCCAGGTCCATGACGGCGAGATACTCATCATAAAACGCCTCATGCTGGGCGGCGTTGTCACCGTCGCCCGAAACCAGGTGATCGAAGTACTCGTGGTGGGCGGAGACGTGGCGGTCGATATTCATGGCGAGAAAACCGGCCAGCTGCAGGAAACCGGGATAGACGTGTCTTCCCGCGCCCCGGCGGTTGAGCGGCACCCGATGGATGGTGTGGCGCTTGAACCAGGCGAGGTTGCGCTTCTCGGCGAAATCGTTGACCTCGGTGGGGGTGTGGCGGGTATCCACCGGACCGCCCATGAGGACCATGCTGCGTGGCACCGCTTCCCTGTCTTCCGACATCAGGGCGACCGCGGCTAGTGCCGGAACCGAGGGCTGGCAGACCGCCATCAGGTGCACATCGCCGTCGAAATAGCGAATGAACTCGCGCAGGTAATCGACATAGCTGTCGAGGGTGAAGCGGCCATCGGTGAGCGGCACACTGCCGGCATCATGCCAGTCGGTGATATAGACGTTGTGATCCCGGATGAACTCCCGCACCGTCCCCCGCAGCAGGGTGGCGAAATGTCCCGACATAGGCGCCACCATCAGCAGGTTGGGTTTTTTCGCGTCGGGGGTGCCGAAGCGCAGCAGGTCGCCGAACGGATTGCAGATCACCACGCTCTCTTCGATCTCAAGTTCGAAGGAGGGCCTGGAGTAGGGGCGGGTAGAGCGTTCCAGCAACCGGTTCGCGGCATGCCACTGCTTGAGCCAGGGGATGTCCTTGCTCAGGGAGGCGTTGAGGAAGGCGTAGAAATTGACCGAGCGGGCCCAGTAGGAGCCTATGGCATGGAGGTTGTAAAGCATAACGATAACTCGACTGATTAGATCAGATGTTCTGTACAGTAGCGTCATTAGTGCGGTGCAGCAACCGAAAATACACGCGTTGTGGCTTGAAAAATGCGTTAAAAATATGACGATTCAATGGTAACAAATGTAACCGATTGAATTGCCAATGGATGTGATGTCGGGTCTGGGTGGCAACCGTTGATCACATTTTTTCGATTTTGTCGGCGGAGGAGCCCGGTCGTCCGATGCTATTTCATTGTTTTATAAGTGGAAATAGGCGATTTTAACGCCTGGCTCCCGTTGCTGTGCACGGGAATTAACTTTGGAATCCCGGGTTTTTATCGGCCTGTTTTTAGGCTATAGATTTACCTGATTACCCATCTAGCCCATCCGTACCCTGGGCCGTGCTGTGGGCCGTACACTGGAAAAATATTAGCCGCGAGGAGTAGTGCAAGAGGAGTGGTACAGGGATGTACCGTTTACGGAGCCGAGGATGCAATGCACCGTTTACGGACCTAAGGATGGAATGAACGCAAATGAACGCGAATAAGCCCGATGCTCAGAATAGGATGCTGGTGAGGCACGAACCGAATCAAGCCTTGGGGCGAATGATGCGGTTCGCAAGCTCACCGGCATCCTACGGCGTCGGCAAGCACGGTAGCAACGGGAGAAGACCATGAGTAGTGATAATCCGTCCAAGAGCGTTGCGGACTTTCAGCGGCCCCCGGATGATGAACTGCGCCACAGACTGACCGAGCTGCAGTATCAGGTAACCCAGCAGGAGGGAACCGAACGGCCGTTCCAGAATGAGTTCTGGGATGAGAAGCGTGAGGGGCTGTATGTGGATGTGGTCAGCGGCGAGCCGCTGTTCTCTTCCCGGGACAAGTTTGATTCCGGCACCGGCTGGCCCAGCTTCAGCCGCCCGGTGGAGCAGGTGCATATTGTCGAACACAAGGATCGCAAGCTGTTCATGGAGCGCACCGAGGTGCGCAGCCGGGATGGTGATTCCCATCTCGGTCATCTGTTTGCCGATGGACCGGCACCTACCGGGCTGCGTTACTGTATCAACTCGGCCGCGCTGCGATTCATCCCGAAGGAGTCGCTGGAGGCTGAAGGCTACGGCGACTATCTCGCGCTGTTCGAGTGATCGGGGCCTGTGGCCTGATACCGCAAAATCAGTCATTGGGCGCCCCGTGGGCGGGCCCGCCCCGCCCTAGGGTTCTCGAACATTGCGGGCATGGGATGGCGGTGGGTCTACGGGTTATTAAATCGCAGTTATTATTTGCACAATTGCTGGTCCGGGTTCAGCAATTCTGAATATGGCCTTCAATAGCCGTTTAATTATCAGCGGTTTAGTTATCCCGGGCTGGTTAGTAAGGAACCACGGATGGACACAGATTCACACAGATAGGAGGTCAGAATTCTGAATCCGTGTTTATCTGTGTGCATCAGTGGTTCTCCAGGGTTCCGCCCAGCCAGTATGCACGGTGTCAATTAATTTGAGTCAATTCGTCCGCGTCACAATCGCTTGACAATACCACCGCTGCCGACCTAGTCTTAGCCGAAGCGCCGATTTATCTCAGATTGCGGGCGCTATAGAAATGCGGCTAAAGCGAGGAACACCTGCTTTGGCTGTGCGGCCAGGCGGGTTTTTTCATGCCCGTGGTTTTTTATACAGGTAAAGGTATTCAGCAATGACAGAAGCGTATGATGACTGGGGTCTGGCAACCCGGGCGATCAGGGCGGGCCACATCCGTACCGCGGAGGGGGAGCACTCGGAGCCGATATTCACCACCTCCAGTTTTGTCTTCAAGAGTGCCGCCGAGGCGGCCGCCCGCTTCAGTGGGGACGAACCGGGCAATATCTACTCCCGCTTCACCAATCCGACAGTGGCCTGTTTTGAGCAGCGGCTGGCGGCCTTGGAGGGGGGCGAGGCCTGTGTGGCCACCGCATCCGGTATGTCGGCCATTCTGGCCACCTGCATGGCGCTGTTGCAGGCGGGTGATCACATCGTCTCTTCGCGCAGTATCTTCGGCACCACCAATGTGCTGTTCAACAAGTTCCTGGCCAAGGTAGGCATTCAGACCAGTTTTGTGGCCCTGAGCGAGCTGGCTGCCTGGGAGGCGGCTATCCGCCCCGAGACCCGGATGCTCTATGTGGAGACCCCGTCCAATCCGCTGACCGAACTGGGCGACATCGCCGCCCTGGCCGATCTGGCCCACTCCCGGGGGCTGTTGCTGGTGGTGGACAACTGTTTCTGTACGCCGGCGCTGCAGTTGCCGCTGGCGCTGGGGGCGGACATCGTGATCCACTCCGCCACCAAGTACCTGGATGGGCAGGGGCGTTGTGTCGGCGGGGCGGTGGTCGGGGATGCGAAGTTGGTGGGCGAGGAGGTGTTCGGCTTTTTGCGCACCGCCGGGCCGACCATGAGCCCGTTCAACGCCTGGGTGTTTCTGAAGGGACTGGAGACCCTGCAGCTGCGAATGAAGGCCCATTCCGAGAATGCCCTGACCCTGGCGCGCTGGCTGGAAGATCAGCCGGGGGTGGCGCGGGTCCATTACCCCGGCCTGCAGAGCCATCCACAATATGCACTGGCGCAACGGCAGCAGAAGGCGGCGGGCGGCATCGTCTCCTTCGTGGTCAAGGGGGGGCGGGAGTCGGCCTGGCGGCTGATCGATGCCACGCGGATGCTCTCCATCACCGCCAACCTGGGCGACACCAAGAGCACCATCACCCATCCGGCCTCGACCACCCACGGCCGCCTGACCGACGAAGAGAAACAGCTCTCCGGTATCGAAGAGGGGCTGATCCGGGTTGCCGTCGGGCTGGAAGATATCGAGGATATCCAGGGCGATCTGGCGCGCGGACTGGCCGGGTGAACCGATGAAGGACAACGAACTGCTCGCCAAGTGGGATAGCCGGCACGCCGAGGCGGAGAGTCTCGGCCGGGTTGCCACGGTGCTGGAGCAGAACATTCATCTGGCCACCGCCGGGTGCCGGGCGCTGGATCTGGCTTGTGGGCGTGGGGCCAACGCCCTGTTCATGGCCACCAGCGGATTGGAAGTAACCGCCTGGGACCTGTCGCCGGTCGCCATTGGCCGGCTGGAGCGGGCGGCCGGGGAACAGGGGCTTGTAATCAACACCGCCGTGCGCGACGTGATTGCAATCCCGCCCGAGCCGCGAAGCTTTGACCTGATCCTGGTCAGTTTCTTTCTTGAGCGGTCACTGGCCCCGGTCATTGCCGCCGCACTAAGGCCGGGTGGGCTACTTTTCTACCAGACCTACAGCCGCGTGGCGGTCAGTGACGAGGGACCTTCATCGGAACAATTCCGGCTGGATGACAACGAACTGCTGACGCTGTTTCCCACCCTCAAGGTCCGGGTCTATCGGGAAGAGCGCCTGCTGGGCGATACCCGTCGCGGTTGGCGTAACATGGCCATGCTGGTGGCGCAGCGGGTCTGAATTGTCGTCCTGGGAGTGAACCACGGATGGACACGGATAAACACGGATTTCCGGTTAAGGACGCATCGCAACAGGCGGACTGTTGTACCCATGGAGGTCATGAATGTGCATGGCCACGCGTTGCGTGACCTATCCGATCCGTGTCCATCTGTGTGTATCCGTGGTTCGGCGCCAGGTTCGTAGGGTGGATAAGCCGGTAGGCGCATGCCATCCTCAGGTCCGTAAACGGTACATCCCTGTACCACTCCTCACCATTACAGCGGTGGGCGAACGGGTATGAGTCGCCGGGTGAGTCAAGATGACCTAGAGTTCAAATCGGTGTTGGATAATAATGGCGGTTGATCGCACCGCATCACCGGCGCGAAATCGCGCTAACCCGAGGAGTGAGGCATGAGTGAAACAACCCCCCGTATCTGTGTGCGGGATGTCATGAAAACCGAGTTCGGCCTGATCGAAGGCAGTGCCACGATTTATGAGGCGTTGCTGCTGATGAAGAAGCTCCGCACTTCGCTGCTGGTGGTGGACAAACGTCATGACGATGACGAGTATGGCCTGTTGCTGGTATCGGATATCGCGCGTCAGGTGCTGGCGCTGGATCGCTCGCCCAAACGGGTCAATGTCTACGAGGTGATGGCCAAGCCGGCGGTCTATGTCGATCCGGAGATGGACATCCGCTACTGCTCCCGCCTGTTCGCCCGCTTTGATCTGATGCGTGCGCTGGTGGTGGAGGAGAAGAAAATCCTCGGCACCATCAGTCCCAATCTGCTGGTGCTGGACGGGATGTTCCTCGGACTCGAACTACAAAAATGAAGACCCTGCGATGCCGCGTCACCGTTTTCAACTGAATATCAGCGCTGAAGCCTACCTGCACTACTACCGCGGCGTCGCCCGTGCGGTGATTGTCCAGGCCGAGGATGGACGCACCATCCAACTTCCGGCCGATAGTTTCAGGCCCTTTGTCACCGCCGAGGGTATCGCTGGTCGTTTTGAACTGACCCTGGATGGCAACAACAAGCTGGTCGAGCTGCGCCGCCTGTGACCCGGATCAGCGCATGGTATGGAATTTTATCGGGTGACGAATGCGTAATCATGTTTGTCTGATACTGCTGCTGGGTTTGCTGCTGGGCGGTTGCGCCGGACTCCAACCGGCGCAGCCGCCAGATTTGACTATCCCCGACAGCCATCTGTTTGGTGTCACCCGACTCGCCTTTGATCCGTCAGGGGAGCGCATCGCGTCCGCCGGCTTCAAGGGCGATCTGGCCGTCTGGGGAGTGCCAGGCGGCGCGGCAATCAGCCGCTTCAAGTGGCATCGCACACCGGTGCGGGGGCTGTTGTGGATCGGTGATGAGTGGTTGTTGAGCGCCGAGGAGGCCGGTACCCTGATCATTTCATCCCCGGCCGACGGTCGGCTCGTCACGCAACGCGAGACGGTGGCGGGATTGACTTCCATTGCCTATGTTGAACAATCCCGGCTGATTCTTGCCGGCTACGAGGATGGGCGAATAAGGGCCTTCAGCTATCCGGAGCTGGGGCCGGTGAAACAACTCAATCTCGGATCTGAAGTAGTGGCGCTGGCCAGCGATCACCGCGGTGGCCGGCTGGCGGTCTCGACCGCTGATCGCCGGATGCGGTTGTTGGACCCGGCACTCACGGAGATCCGGCAGCTGGAGGTACCGCCGCGGCGAGCCCTGGAGCTGCGATTCTCGCCGGATGACACGGAACTCGCGGCCGGCGCCTGGTACAACCTTCTCTACTGGGACTTGAACAGCGGCCGGCTGCGCATTCAGCAGACCGAACATTGGGGCGCGGTCACCTCGATCGACTATCATCCGGCAGGCGGGCGCCTGATTAGTCTCGGTCGTCATACCGATGCCAACCTGCGCTTGGTCAGCGTCGATGAGGGAGACGTGCTGCGCCGACTGCAGGGTCACCGGCTCTGCGGTGCTGCCGTGCGCATCAGCCCGAACGGGCGCTACGTGGCCAGCGGCAGCGATGACGAGAGTATCCGCTTCTACGACCTGGACAAACCCTATCGTCCACAGCGGGTAGGGGACCACTGGTGATGCCGTTGCCCCCCCGCGGTTTCCGATCGGACCGCAGGCGGTGGCGAGTTAAACGAACCGCATCCATGATGCAGCTGATCGGCCCGGGAGCGCTCCTCCTCCGGTCCGGGCGGAATTCCGGGTTGGCGACTCAATTGTAGAAGCGGCGCCCCGCCGCGATTGGAAAAATTCAGCACTGTCGGGATTCGTCACCTGGTTCCAGGATCAATTCCTTCAGTTCGTGCCGCAGCGACCGCGCCGCGGGCGCATTGCCAAAGCCGACCCGTCCCATGAACACGGCGCCCCCAAGCGTGTCCGCGCCAGCCAGTTTTTCGAACTGGTGCTTCAGGTGGACGGCATTCCGCTGTGCCGCCTGCTCGCCGGTGAATGTTTTCGACTCCGCGACATAACGGGAAAAAATAAGCGGCGTCAGTTCCGGCTGAAACTGCAATCCCAGCTTGGTGGCCGTCAGCCAGAAGCGCTGGGTGGCACGTCCGCCGTCGAGGTAATCATCGATATGTTCCACAGGCTGCCTGGACACGAGGATGAAATGCGCGGCACAACGCAGCGCAGGGATCAGGTCCAGCTGAATTCGCGGCATCAGGGTGCCGGCAAAGTACTTGTTCAGTAGCGCGACCCGCTCCCAGCTTTTCATCGCCCACTTCATCAATTTCAGGGCAACCGGGTCCAGCCCCACTGCCTGGTCCGGTATCCGGTCCGCGCTGAACTGGGAATCCCACTGGATGATGCGTTTATGCACTGCATACGCCTCGGGTATGGTGAGTCGTATGTGCGCATTCTTGAACATCAACTTCGCCATCCGCCATCGCTGCTCCCGGCCTTCCAGCCACAGGACCCGGTAATGCTCACCTACGGATTGCTCCAGCGCTGCTTTCTGCGCTGGTGACAGGGGGCGGGTGGAAAGGGGCCTTCGCTGGGTCACTCGTGCCCGTATGAACGGGAGCAGCGGGTCGTGCTCTCCTCCAGGTGCCGGCTCCAACATAACCTCGATCAGCGGTTGTGTTTCCGGGACATCGGGCAACCGGGTGAAGCGGGCTCGCAGACCCTCGCCGGTCGCCGCGATCCCGATCGTCTCCAGTAGCGTTCCCACAGCGATCTGGCTCGCCCGGCCGTCCAGGTCATACAGGCACCAGTCACGGGTATCACTGGCATGGATGATGAACCGGCTCTCGGAGTGGATTTCGAAGCGCCAGGGCTGGGTGTTGTCACCGCTCGGTGACCAACGGGCGAGATCCAGAATGCGCTGCAAGGGGCTCCCTGGCGTCGGCTCCGTCCCGTCCGCTACCGGGTGGGACGGTTTTCCCGATAACCGTTTGCGGGCGATGCTCAATCCCAACCTCTGGATGGGATTGGCGTTGCCCCAGGGGCGCCAGGTGTGGTTCAGCCTGTTCCGGTAGGCGTCGAAATGCACCCCCCGGGGAGCGGCGGGCACAGGCCCGCGCCCGAGCAGCACCTTCAGACTGTGGGTGGCCGCCATCCCCGCACACAGATCGCAGGCCATCGGCGTGGAGGGTCCCTTTTGGGCCTCCAGGTCAACCCGGGTGCGGTCGACCAGGTAGGGCATCTGCAGCATGGACGGTGACAGGCCGAGCAGAAAGCGCAGCAACTGCTCGTCGGTGGTCTGCCCGTCGAGTCGGAAATACTCCTCAAAGGTCATTTTTCCGGGAATAAAATTGAGCAAGGCCACCCCCATACCCAGCGGGGCGGCGGTGATCGCCGGAATACCCTTGTCTGCGCAGGCGGCAAACACCGCTCGCCTGGCCTCGACGGCAAAGAAATCGAGGCCGTCGATGTACAGATCCACCGCCTCGAGAAACCTATCGAGGTTGGTCGAGTCGATCTCCTGGGGATATTTGGCCAGCTCGAGATCGGGATTGATATCGCGGGCCATCGCCGCCAGCACATCCACCTTGGGCTGATCGATATGACTGAGGCTGGCACCGGCCTGCCGGTTGAAATTGGCCAGCTCGAAGATGTCCGGATCGGCGATGCTGAATTTGCCGATGCCGAGCCGGACATGGGTCAGGAGATGGCTGCCGCCGACCCCCCCCAATCCGGCAATGGCGACGCGCTTGTTTTTCAGGATTTCCTGTTCGGTCTCGGTAACCCAACCGAGGTTCCGCGAGAAGGCCTCATGGTAGGCAAATTTTTTGTCCACTAACCACTCCCCTGAGGAACCGCTGACTTAATCAGGGGTTCCGGCGGTACGGAAATGTGCAGTCATCGGTGACGGCGGCAAACCTTGAATATGCAGAATACAAGTAACTACTTACGCGGTCGGTAAATGATTGGTCTGCCTTGTTGGCCGGATTCGAGGAGATAAGCCATCGTGTGAGGCCGGCAAGGTAGACCAATCACTCCGTGAGTAGTTACGAATACAAAATGCATTTTTGTTTCGTGCCCGGATCCAATACCAGACATGGCCTCAATTTGGGTGTCCCAAGACAACTCACAGGGTGAGTAGTTACGATCACTGAATCTTGGACGGCATGGAAAAGAATCGGACACTGTTTTTTCCATATTCGAGCGTTCCCTTGACCTTCTCCGATTCCAGCACCGCCAGAACATCGTGCTCGCGGATCTGGGCCGACTTGGCAATCTGTGCCGGGCCCACCTTGGCTACGCGCAGGCCCGGATTTTTCCTGTCCACCACCGCCGATCGCCACAACTGATTCAACGCGAACATCACTCGATTGGTCTGCGGTGCAAAGGCCTGCACCATGGCCAGTTCATCCAGGGCGCGAACACGTTTCGAGAAGTGGGTCAGCAGCTGGATCAGCTTTTCGGGATGGTCGCGGATCATGTCCAGCAGGTAGCGCTTGTTCAGGACAATCAATCCGACATTGGAAATAGCTGTTGACGTGGCGGATCGGGGCTCGTTGTCAAACAACGCCAGTTCGCCGAACAACTCCCCCCGGGAGAGATTGGCGAGTACCATTTCATTGCCCTCCCGGTCGGTACGCGATATGGAAACCCAGCCCTCATCAATAGCATAGGCGTTCTCCGCCATATCGTTCTGCGAAAAGATGACGCTGCCCGGGGGCAACAACAGGCGTTCAAACTTGCCGCAGAAATTGTCCAGCCAGAAGGGTGCCATTTTTCTGCTGATATCCCCGTAGGCCCAATCGAACACCCGTTCGAACGGGGCGAGAATTGGCACCAGGGTATCCTTGACGTGCTCGTTCCAGGTTGGTTCATCCACGGTATCGAAGCCGATGCGGCCGTACAGACTAAGGGTCTCCTCGCTGATCGAGCCGATGATATGGGTAGCCTCCCAGTCGTGCATGACTCCGGCCGCCGTCTTGAACAGGGCGAATATCACATTGCGCTTGTTTCGCCACTCCTTGTGTATGGCGAGCATGCTGCCGCTGACCAGTACCGGCCTGCGGACGTGCTGTTCCAGTGACTGTTGTTCGAGTTCCGTGCGGATCGGGGAGAAATCGAAATACTCTTCCGCCGGCAGGCCGATGGGCGAGTCCTTGTTGATGCGCATCGAGGCAATAGCCGTGTCGCCGTAGTAGGCCACGATATTGGCCACGTTGGGCATGGCGTCGTAACGGTCGACTATTTTTTTTTCGTTGGAGGTGTCGCCGGAGAATTTTCCCCGTTCGGCCACATAGACCATGTATCGAAGTGCGAAGACATCATCGAGTTGTTTTTCTGTTCGTGCAACCTGCAGCCTAACGAACATGGATGGACTCCGATTCATTCTCTATATCCGTTTACCCACCAGACCCAGCCAGGGTTGGATTCCGCATCTGAAACTACCGCGGCCTGGAGAGGTGAAGCGTGTCCACCGGATAACGGTTTTTGGTGGATGCGCCCTTTGGGCTTATCCAGCCAACGGCTTGTTCGATTCCCTAAACCTGTCGCTACGCGTGCTGTCCCGCGGAAACAGGTGGATGTTCTTGGGGAGGCGAGGGACGACCAACGCTGCTTTTTCCTGTTATTGAACTCCGCCACCCCTGTTATTGCTGAACACGAATTAAACACCCGGTTCATTCTGAATGGTGATCATGGGATAACAATGCGTCTAATTGAATTATTGGCCGTCAGTCCGAAAAAACAAGAGGTTTTCGCATACGACGTGACCGGCTCCACTTGTCGGACTGGCATTTTGAAAGTTGGTTTGTGTCAGTGAAAGGCGGTGGCACGGATTGCCCCGGGCTTTTTTGCGCCATCCCATTCCCCTGATAATGTTTCCCTTTACGCGTTGCCTTCCTGGAGGCTGTCAGTAAATTTTACACGCGGGATTTTTAATCTATCGAGAGGCGCGTATGTCATTGATTTTTTAGACAGTAGTTTTGCTGGCGCGATTTATGCGTTGTTCCAGGCAGAGAACAAGAGTCACGAGTCATGGACGTAAAGTATTTAAGGAAATAGGAGAAAAGCGATGAGTATCCTGAAAAAAAGTTGTGCCGCCGTCGCCGGGCTGTTGTTGCTTTCCACGGCCCACGCCGCCACCATCGACCTGACCGGACTGGGGTTTGTGACTTATGGCGACGGCCAGTCCTACTCCCTGCCCATCGCTAACTACCAGTACGGCTTCAGTACCAACAACGGCCCCTACGCCATCCCTTCAACACCCGGCCAGATTCAGGATCTGGTGGTGCTGAACACCGGCTCCGAAGGTCAACAGGTGACGACCAATTTTGCCGGGATGGATGACGCCTACTCTACCCCGACGGGCTCCACCGGCGGCGAGACCTTTTTCTACAGTTCCACTACCACCGACAGGGGGTTCTCAGCTCCCGAGCCCACTGGTAACCTGGATACCACCTGGGACACCTCGCTCAGTGCCCTGCAGACCTTCACGGCGGGTGAAGAGCTGGTCTTCTTCTTCAACAACAACCAGACCAACAGCGGTACTGCAGCGGACCAGACCCTGGCTGCCTGGGCGCGTCTGTGGATAACCGCTGCTGATGGCACGACGGTGGTGGCCGGTTCCACGTTTGAGTTCACCAACGACGACAGCCCCTATGCGATTGTAACCGAAGGCGGAGGCGGCACCTTCTTTGGCGATCCGACCCTTTATACCGCCACGGGAAGCGGGGCCGGGGATCCCACTAACGATTTCCCCCTCTCCGGCGATACCGACTGGGTGGTTTCGGGTGGACAGTTGTGTGTTGCATCCAATGGCTCCAATCCCATACCTATCCCGGTCTCCTGCGGCATCAGCCAGGGGGATTTGAGCTTGCTGGGTGACGGAACCCTGCTGCTGGCGGATGTCTCCGCGGCCATCAACCACAATCTGGGTGCGGATCACGTCGCCTACGCGGTGATATTCCCGGAACTCAATGCGTTGCTGACCTCCCTGTACGGCAGTATCGCTGATCTGTCCGATTACACCCTGCACGTGGATGTCCGCTACGGCTGTGAGGGTGACGCCGGAGGCGGATGGATGGATTGCCTGGATACCAGCGTAGCCCAGTGGGGTAATGGCCTGAACAACGGTTATGAGCAGCTGTTTATCGGCACGGCGATCACCGGTGTCTGCCCGCCCGATGACACACTGTGTAACCCCACGGTACCTGAGCCCGCCACGCTTGCCCTGATGGGTCTTGGCTTGGCCGGTATCGGCATCGGCTACCGGCGTAGAAGAGTTAAAGCGGAGCCCGAAAATAAGATCGAATAGAACAGAAGTAACCCAACTCCACCCCACCATGATTCGCTCTGGTGGGGTTTATGATTTCCGGCGACCCAGATTAGTAAAAGGTGGATATGCAAACGGGAGATAAGCAAAAGGGTTAGCAACCACCGGTTGCTAACCCTTCTTTGTATGGCTCCTCGGGACGGGCTCGAACCGCCGACCTAGTGATTAACAGTCACCCGCTCTACCAACTGAGCTACCGAGGAATGTGTCGAGGCGCGTATACTAATCAGCTATCCCTGTGTGGTCAAGGGTGCGGAGGAAAAAGTTTTCGTTCGCAGCGCGGGCCGTAATTGCCCCTGTTCTGGCCTCGTAAGGTTCCGAGCTCACGGGCAGTCGATCGGCGAGCCATCGGGTTTGGTCTTCGACAGGCGTGGACGGCCGGTGTTGGAGACGATCACCGCCTTTGGTTCGGTTATTTGCTGTTGATCGCAGAAACTGAGGGTCAGATTGTAGCCGGGTGACATGCCCAGCGGGTTGAACAGGATGCGCTTGCGATTAACCGTGGAGTGGATCGTAATCCGCTGGTCCAGACTCTGAAACACCCGCAGCAACTGGTCACCGGGGTCAACCATTTTGCTATTGTTGCTGTCCTCGACCAGGATATAGCCCCGATCCCAGGTGGTGCTGTCGTAGCAGGTCTGACCGTCCAGGCTGGGACAGAGTATGGTGCGCCTGGCCCGGGTTATCGCCTCGCTGCGGGCCAGCTGGATATGGCTGACCAGGGTGTTGATTGAGCCGCTGCGTGCGGTGTTGCCGGTAAAAGTGGCCATGGCGGGTACGGCCAGGGAGAGGGTAATGCCGCCGATGGCCAGGGTGGTCAACAGCTCCAGCAGGGTTACCCCCTTGCCATGGGTTATGCTCCCAATAACATGAGATTTCACGATGACACTCCTTTGTCTGGTTGTGGCACAATTCCTTTGTACCCCAAGGGTGAAATCTAGCGTGACCGGAAACGGTTCAGGATAGGATTATCGCGAACTCCCCGTAGGAATTTTCCGATTTATATGACCAAGAGCTTCCAACTTGTATCCGATTTCGCGCCGGCCGGTGATCAGCCGGAGGCGATCCGTCGGCTGATTGAGGGGCTGCGGGACGGCGAGGCGGGGCTGACCCTGCTGGGGGTGACCGGTTCGGGCAAGACCTTCACCATCGCCAACGTGATTCAGGAGCTGCAGCGGCCCACCCTGGTGCTGGTGCACAACAAGACCCTGGCGGCCCAGCTGTACGGCGAGATGAAGGAGTTTTTCCCCAACAATTCGGTGGAGTACTTCGTCTCCTATTACGACTATTACCAGCCAGAGGCCTACGTTCCCTCCTCGGATACCTTCATCGAGAAGGACGCCTCGATCAATGAGCATATCGAGCAGATGCGGCTCTCCGCCACCAAGGCGCTGCTGGAGCGGCCGGACACCATCATCGTCACCACCGTCTCCTGTATCTACGGACTGGGGGATCCGCGCTCCTATCTCAGCATGGTGCTGCACCTGGTGCGCGGCGATGTGCTGGATCAGCGCGCCATTCTGCGCCGCCTGGCGGAACTGCAGTACACCCGCAATGATGTGGAGCTGCATCGCGCCACCTATCGGGTTCGCGGCGAGCTGATCGATATCTATCCGGCGGAGTCGGACGGGGAGGCGGTGCGGCTGGAGCTGTTTGACGGCGAGGTGGAGTCCATCGCCCTGTTCGATCCGCTCACCGGCGAGATCCTGCGCAAGGTGCCGCGCTACACCATCTATCCCAAGTCCCACTACGTCACCCCGCGCGAAACCCTGCTGGCCGCGGTGGAGCTGATCAAGGTCGAGCTGAAGGAGCGCCTGGAGCAGCTGCGGGAGGCCAACAAGCTGGTGGAGGCGCAGCGCCTGGAGCAGCGCACCCGCTTCGATATCGAGATGATCCTGGAACTGGGCTACTGTTCCGGCATCGAGAACTACTCCCGCTACCTCTCCGGACGCCAGACGGGCGAGGCGCCCCCGACCCTGTTCGACTACCTGCCGGAGAGCGCCCTGCTGGTGGTGGATGAGAGCCATGTCTCCATCCCCCAGGTGGGCGGCATGTTCCGCGGTGACCGCTCACGCAAGGAGACCCTGGTGGAGTACGGCTTCCGCCTGCCCTCGGCCCTGGACAACCGGCCGCTGCGTTTCGAGGAGTTCGAGCAGCGCTCGCCCCAGACCATCTATGTCTCCGCCACCCCGCGCGCCTACGAGCTGGAGCACTCCGGCGCGGTGATCGAGCAGGTGGTGCGCCCCACCGGACTGGTGGACCCGGAGCTGGAGGTACGTCCCGCCGGCACCCAGGTGGATGATCTGCTCTCGGAGATCAATCTGCGTATCGCGGTGAAGGAGCGGGTGCTGGTCACCACCCTGACCAAGCGCATGGCGGAGGATCTGACCGACTACCTGAATGACCACGGCATCCGGGTGCGCTATCTGCACTCGGATATCGAGACGGTGGAGCGGGTGGAGATCATTCGTGATTTGCGCCTGGGCGAGTTTGATGTCCTGGTGGGGATCAACCTGCTGCGCGAGGGGCTGGACATGCCGGAAGTCTCGCTGGTGGCGATCCTGGATGCGGACAAGGAGGGCTTCCTGCGTTCGGAGGGGGCGTTGATCCAGACCATCGGCCGGGCGGCGCGCAATATCAACGGCAAGGCGATTCTCTATGCCGACCGGATGACCGGCTCAATGCAGCGGGCGATCGATGAGACCAACCGGCGACGCGAGAGGCAGGTCGCCCACAATATCGCCCACGGCATCACCCCCCAGAGCATCCGCAAGTCGGTGGCCGACATCATGGAGGGGGCGCGCGTCGGCGGCCCCATGTCCGCCAAACGTTTCGCCAAGGTGGCCGAGGAGACGGTGGAGTACGCTGCCTTGTCGCCGAAGCAGATGGCGAGGCGTATCCAGGAGCTGGAAAAAGAGATGTATCAGCACGCCCGCGACCTGGAGTTCGAAGAGGCCGCCCGGCTGCGCGACCAGATCAAGTCACTGCAGGGGAAGGGGCTGCTGGCCTAAGGGTTCGCGCAAAAATAAGTTCCGGTATTCGGTCGCCATTGGATCCCGCCTGCGGCGTTCCGCTTTTTGCCAAGGTAGCGGCTTTGTCCATGGATGGACTTATGCCGCGGAGGCCATGAGGAGTGGTACAGGGATGTACCGTTTACGGAGCCGAGGATGCCATGGCCGGGAGCGGCCATTGTCTGCGAAGCGCGCCTTGCCGGCGTGGCCCAGTGACGCCCTCGGTACTACGAAATTATTCTTGCGCGAGCCCTAAGCGGTTGGTACCCCAACTGTCCGGCAACAGGAAACCGAGGATTCGTTCCCCGAGTCGCTGCAGGTAGTAACCGAGCGGGGTGCAGAGGATCCACGCCACCATCAACAGCGCCAACAGGCTGGAGCCGACCAGGTTGTCCGACAGCCAGTGGGCGCCGGCCACCATGCGCGGCAGCAGGATCAGCGTGCCGATCAGGATCGTCGCCACGCCCCAGCGCCAGCCGGCGAAGAACCAGATAGAGCCGACCCAGAGCAGGGTGACGATGCCGTGATCACCCGGAAAGCTGCCGTGGGAGGCGTCCTTGGCCTTGATCTGGGGGACCAGTTCACTCAGCCGGTAGACCGGCTCCAGCACCAGGGACGGGCTGGCCCGCTCCACCGCGATGGTCTGTTTGTAGAGATCCACCAGGCCGCCATCCTGACTCAGCAGGATCATCCCGGCCATCACGCCGAACATACTCAGGCGTTCGATACGCGACGCCTTGGGGCCGCTGAAAATGAACAGGAAGAAGAACAGGATCATCCCCAGTCCGGTGAGCATATCGGCGGTCTTGGTATTGGCGGCCGCCCAGAACAGGCGTCCCCAATCCCCCTCGGCCAGCAGGCCGTTGAGCAGAAAGAACAGGCGGCTGTCCAGGGCATCCCAGAGCGCGCGGGTCGGTTCGAACAGCCAACTGGTGTAGATCAGCAGGCCGGCAACCTGGCAAAGGAGGAAGGGCAGGGGGTACCAGATGCGCGGATTCTGCGGCACGAAAACACTCCGGGGAAAGAAAGAAAACGGTTTTTAGCCCCTATCCCCCGGGAAGTCAACCGGACCCGACTATTCGGTGCGCAATGCCTCGATGGGGTCGAGACGGGCGGCCCGCCAGGCCGGCATCACCCCCGCCGCCAGGCCGATCACCGCCGCGATCCCCTCGGCCGCCAGCACGTAGCCCCAGGAGGTGTGGGTCGGCAGCGCCGGTACAGCCACATGCAGCAGCCAGGCGCCGCCAGCGCCGATCAGCAGGCCGGCCAGGCCGCCCAGACTGGCCAACACCACCGCCTCGCCCAGAAACAGCCAGAGAATCTGTTGCCGGAGTGCCCCCAGCGCCCGGAACAGGCCCACCTCGGCGGTGCGTTCGTTGACCGAAATGGTCATGATGGTGAGGATGCCGACCCCGCCCACCAGCAGCGAGATGCCGCCCAGGGCACCAACCGCCAGGGTGAGGATGTTGAGCACCGAGCCCAGGGTCTCCAGCATCTGGTCCTGGGTCGTGATGGTGAAATCCTCGTTGCCGTGGCGGGAGATCAGGTGCTGCTTGACCTGTTCGGCGACCACCGCGCTGTCGACGCCGCTGCGATAGAGCAGGTCGATCTCCAACAGTCCCTCCTGATCGAACAGGGCCATCGCCTTGTGGGTGGGGATATAGACCGCGTCGTCCAGGTCGAAGCCGAGCAGCTGGCCCTTCGATTCCATCACGCCGATCACCCGGAAGCTCTCGCTGCCGATGCGCACCCGCTTGCCCAGCGGATTCTCCTGCTTGAACAGCTCGTCACGGATCTTGCTGCCGAGCACCACGAAGGCACGGGCGAAACGTGGATCATCGGCCGGCAGGAAACGGCCCAGGGCCGGCTTCATCCGCCACACTTCGGGTACGGCATCGCTCACACCATAGACATAGGTGCGGCGGGATCGCCGGTCGAATTCCACCGCGGCATTGCCCTGCACCATCGGCACCACCGCCTGGATATGGGGCAGGCGGGCGAGGGTCTCGGCATCCTCCAGGCTGAGTGGGCGGACGCTGTTGATCAGCGCCCCGGAGATGCCGAAGGTCGCCGACTTGCCCGGATTGATGGCAATCAGATTGGTACCGAACTGGGTGAATTCGGAGAGTACGTACTTGTTGATCCCTTCGCCGATCGAGGTGAGCAGGACCACCGCGGCGATTCCCACGGCGATACCCAGTGCGGTCAGCAGGCTGCGGGTGCGATGGAAACGTACCGAGCTCAGGGAGAGGCGGACGAAGTCCCGGGTCAGCATCTCAGCGTCCCGCCAGGGCGACGACCGGATCGAGCCGGGCGGCATGCCGGGCGGGCAGGATGCCGAACAGCAGGCCGGTGGCCAGGGAGATGCCGAGCGCCGCCCCCAGGGACCAGAGCGGGATGAGCAGCGGAAAATCGGGATAGATCCGCCCCATGAGCCAGACCCCGCCATAGGCAACCATCAGCCCGATCGTCGAGCCGGCTACCGAGAGCAGACCGGCCTCGATCAGGAACAGGGACAGGATCTCTCCCCGACGTCCGCCCAGCGCCTTCAGCAGGCCGATCTCGGCGGTACGCTGGGAGACTGCCACCAACATCACGTTCATGATCAGGATGCCGGCCACCGCCAGGCTGATGGAGGCGATGCCGGCTACGGTGTAGGTGAGCGAGCGGAAGATGTCGTCGAAGGTGGAGAGCAGGGCGTCCTGGGTGATGACGGTGATATCCTCTTCGTCGTCGTGGCGTTGCCTGATGATATCGATGACCGCCTGCCGGGCGCGGGGAACCGCCTCGCGGCCCTCCGCCTGCACCAGGATGCGGAACAGCCCCTCGGTGTTGAACAGGCTCTGGGCCGAGGCCACCGGAATCACCGCAATGTCACCGATATCCATGCCGAGCGACTCCCCCAGCGGTTTCAGGATGCCGATCACGCGAAACCGGCGGTCATGGATACGCACCCACTCGCCAATGGCACGACGATTGCCGAACAGCTCCTTTTTCAACTTGTCTCCTATCACGGTGACCGCGCTCTCCCGGGTCGGGTCGGTTTCGGGCAGGAACTTGCCGCGGGCCAGTTCCAGATTGCGTATCGGCATCAGTTCGGCCGTGGAACCCATCACCGTGATGTCACGCTCCAGCTGTCGGTAGGAGACGGGGGCGGCGCCCAGCACCAGTGGGGCGATCCGCTGGATGGCGCTGCTGCGCTCCAGGGCCAGCGCATCTTCCAGCGTCACATCCCGTGGTGTGCCGCCCACCAGCGGCGGGGTGTCGCCGGTGGTCTCGACCTTGCCGGGGATGACGATCACCAGATGGGAGCCGAGGCTGGAGAATTCGTTGGCCACGAAACGCCGGGCGCCCTCGCCCAGGGCCGTCAACACCACCACCGAGGCGACGCCGATGGCCATCGCCAGTAGCATCAGCCAGGTACGGCTGCGGGCTCCGGTGAGGGCGCGCAGGCCGAAACCGAAGGCGTCATTCAGCCGCATCAGCCGCTCCCCGTTAGCGGGTGCCCAGGATCAATGGCGCCGTCCACCATGCGGATCCTGCGTGACGCCCGGCCACCGATCTCGGGGTCATGGGTGACCACCACCAGGGTGATGCCGCGGCTGTTCAGCTGTTCCAGGGTCTGCACCACCTCATCGCCGGAGTGCTTGTCCAGGTTGCCGGTGGGCTCGTCCGCCAGCAGCAGGGCGGGTTGCATGATGGTGGCCCGGGCGATGGCGACGCGTTGGCGCTGGCCGCCGGAGAGCTGGTCCGGCCGGTGTCGGGCACGGTCGCCGAGTCCCAGTTGTTCCAGCACCGCGGCGACCCGCTCCGTTCGCTCGGTCGGTTCGACCCCGGCCAGCATCAGCGGCAGTTCGATATTCTGCGCCGCGGTGAGACGCGGGATCAGGTGGAAGGACTGGAACACAAAGCCGATATGGTCGCGGCGGGCAACCGCCTGTTCGGTCTCGTTCAGGGCGGTGGTCTCCGTGCCTTGCAGAAAGTAGCGGCCGCTGTTTGGCTGATCCAGCAGCCCAAGGATATTCAGCAGGGTGGATTTGCCCGAACCGGACGGTCCCATGATGGAGAGGTAATCGCCCGCCGCCATCTCCAGGTCAATGTCGCGCAGGGCGTGGACCGTCTCGCCACCCACCACGAAACTGCGGTTGATCCGCTCGAGTCGAATCACTTTTGTGGGTCCTTCTGCTGGATCGCCGGCGCGCCATCCTCAAGGCCCTCGATATCCACCGAGGTGATCACCAGGTCCCCCTCCCTCAGGCCGGAGAGTACCTCGGTGTGATCCCAGTTGGAGAGGCCAGTCTCGATTTCTCGCTGCTCGATCAAGCCGCTGTCGGGGCGCAACAGATAGATCCGGTTTTCGTCGATCACCGCGTCGGTGGGTATGCGCAGGGCGTTCGGTTTGGTCTCGAGAATAATCTCCACATCCGCCGAATAGCCGGCCAGCAGTTGGCGTATATCCTCGGGATTGCTGAATTCCACCTCCACATCGACGGTCCGCGCCTGTTTCTCCTGATCCAGCACATAGGGTGCGATACGCCGCACCTGGCCCGGGAAGCCGCGTTTGTCGAAGGCGTCCAGGGTGATCCGCGCCGGCTGACCGACCGCTATCCGCGCCGCGTCCACCTCGTCGATCGGTGCCTCCACGAAGAAACAGCTGTTATCAATCAGGTCCACAGCCGGCGGGGTGGGGATGCCGGGTGGCGAAGGGGTGACATATTCGTTCAACTCGCCGTTGATCTCCGCCACGATGCCGTCGAAGGGGGCGAACAGTTGGGTCCGCTCCAGGTTGCTGCGGTTGACCTCCACCCGGTCGGACGCCACCCGGGTGGAGGCGTTGGCCGCCTCGCAATCCGCCAGCCGTGCCTGGGCATCGGTCTGGGACTTGTCGATCGCCTCCTCGGAGACCACCCCTTTCTGGTGCAGGCGCTGCATGCGGTCGGCTTCGCGTTTCGACACCTGCGCCTGCAGACAGGCCGCCCGGGCGCGGGCCGCCGCCGCCCGGGCTTCCGATTCACTCAGTCGGATCTGGGCCATTAGGTCCTTGTTCCAGAGCTGCAACAGCAGGTGACCCTGCTGCACCAGATCGCCTTCGCGAATATCCAGTTGGGCGATCTGACCGCCGGTGCCGGGCGACAGCTTGGCCCGCCGGCAGGCCTTGACCGTGCCGGCGCGGGTGTTGGCGACGGTTTTTTCAACCAGGCCGAGCTGCGCCGCGGACGTGGTGACGGCAAGCGCTTCGGGGCGGCTGAAGTACCAGATGAGGGTGGCGCCGACGGCCGCTATAATCAGCAGTGCAATGAGGGGTTTGGATTTGAAGGTCACATCGATATCCTTGTTTTTATCCCGCTACAGCCCGTCCGGTTGAGTGTAGGAGTCTGTCGTACACTGTATAGGCTTGCAACCGGTACAAAATCAATCCTTATATTCCCCTTTTCAGGTCATAGGACCTGTTTTTCGCACTTGCACTATACGCCGCACAGCGTGTATTATTCGCGCTCTTTACAGGCGCGTAGCTCAGTTGGTTAGAGCACTACCTTGACATGGTAGGGGTCGTTGGTTCGAATCCGATCGCGCCTACCAACACCCAAAAAAGCCTCCGCTGAAACGGAGGCTTTTTTGTCTAGGGACAGACTTATCCAGCGAAGCACAGGGAGGTGCGGGAGCGGATTTGTCCCGCCCATGCAGGATGGGTGGAGGAGGAGGTACGACGTAACCCATCACTATGTGGTGAGGAGTTAGCCGGCCTGCATCAGGGTGGGTAAGCGAAAGCGCGTCCACTGACGCCCTATACAACGACATGTTGCGCATGTCGATTTGGTGGATCAACTAGGATCTGTTTTAATTCATGTGGCCTCTCGTATGGGTCACCACTGAGAGAGAGAAAGAATGCCTGTCATTACCCTCCCCGACGGCTCCCAACGGAGCTTCGATAATCCGGTTTCTGTACACGACGTTGCCGCCTCCATCGGTCCCGGCCTGGCCAAGGCCGCCCTTGCCGGGCGTGTCGATGACCGGTTGGTGGACACCGCCTTTCTGATCGAGCAGGACAGCCGGCTGGCGATCATTACCGATCGGGATGCCGAGGGGCTGGATGTGATCCGTCACTCCACCGCCCACCTGCTGGCCCAGGCGGTCAAGCAGCTGTTTCCCACGGCCCAGGTTACCATCGGGCCGACCATCGAGGACGGCTTCTATTACGACTTCTCCTACGAGCGCCCCTTCACCCCGGAGGACCTCAAGGCGATCGAGGAGAAGATGAAGGAGCTGGCCAAGGCTGACCTGCCGGTGGCCCGTTCCGTGGTGTCGCGGGACGCGGCGGTCAAGTTCTTCCGCGACCTGGGCGAGCTGTACAAGGCGGAGATCATCGAGTCGATCCCGGCGAACGAAGATCTCTCCTTATATACCCAGGGAGAGTTTACCGACCTCTGTCGCGGCCCCCACGTGCCGAGCACCGGGCATCTGAAGGCGTTCAAGCTGATGAAGCTGGCCGGCGCTTACTGGCGCGGCAACTCCGACAACGAGATGCTGCAACGGGTCTACGGCACCGCCTGGCGGGACAAGAAGGACCTGAAGGACTACCTGCGCCGGCTGGAAGAGGCGGAGAAGCGCGATCACCGCAAGCTGGGCAAGGCCCAGGACCTGTTCCATATCCAGGAAGAGGCGCCGGGCATGGTGTTCTGGCACCCCAATGGCTGGACCATCTACCGCGAAGTGGAGCAGTACATCCGGGAGAAGATCCGGCGCGCCGGCTACCGGGAGATCCGCACCCCGCAGATTGTCGATCGCAGCCTGTGGGAGAAGTCCGGCCACTGGGACAAGTACCGGGATGACATGTTCACCACTCACTCGGAAGAGCGTGATTTCGCCATCAAGCCGATGAACTGCCCCTGCCATGTGCAGGTGTTCAACCAGGGGTTGAAGAGCTATCGCGACCTGCCGCTGCGACTGGCCGAATTCGGTTCCTGCCATCGCAACGAGGCCAGCGGCACGCTGCACGGCCTGATGCGGGTGCGCAACTTCGTCCAGGATGACGCCCATATCTTCTGTACCGAGGACCAGATCCAGGGAGAGGTCTCGGCCTTCGTCGACCTGCTGTTCGAGGTGTATGCCGATTTCGGCTTCAGCGATATCCAGATCGCCCTCTCCACCCGACCGGAGAAGCGGGTCGGCAGTGATGAGGTGTGGGACAAGGCGGAAAAAGCCCTTGAACAGGCGCTGAACGCCAAGGAACTGGATTGGCGGTTGCAGCCGGGCGAGGGCGCCTTCTACGGGCCGAAGATCGATTTCTCGCTACGCGACTGTCTGGGCCGGGTCTGGCAGTGCGGCACCATGCAGGTCGATTTCTCCATGCCGGGCCGGCTGGATGCCAGCTATATCGCCGATGACAACAGCCGTCAGGTGCCGGTGATGCTGCACCGCGCGATCCTCGGCTCGCTGGAGCGTTTCATCGGCATCCTGATCGAGGAATCGGCGGGGGCGTTGCCGCTCTGGCTGGCCCCGAAACAGGCCGTGATCATGGATATCACCGACCGCCAGGCCGAATATGTGAAAAAAGTGGCGGAAAACCTGGATAATCAGGGGTTCAGGGTGCAAATAGACTTGAGAAACGAGAAGATCGGCTTTAAAATTCGCGAACATACTCTGGCAAAAGTTCCCTACCTGTTGGTGGTGGGCGACCGCGAGATGGAAGAGGGGACGGTGGCCGTCCGCACGCGCACAGGTGAAGACCTCGGTAGCATGAGCATCGAGGATTTCTCACAGCGCATGCGGGATGAAATCAACCGCCGTTCAAATTAAAGGCTTACCAGTTGAAAGCACCGGTTATCGGTGCTTTTTGTATTGGTAAGGGCCTGGAAAGAGATAACTGTCACAGATTACGCCGGCCACAGATTTTATTGAAGCGGCCGTTTGCCTTCAAGGCACGGCAAGGCGCGCATAGTTGTTCTATGTAAGTCTTGCCGTAACGCCGAAGGCGGACGAAAAGACCAGCAAGATGTGATAGTTATTGATTGATAGGCCCTAAGCTTTGGTTCTGTGGAGGAACTGAATTATCGCTGCACCAAAAAGAAACCGGATGAACGATGAGATCGATGTCCGTGAAGTCCGCCTGATCGGCGCCGATGGCGAACAAATCGGCATTGTCACAATCGAGGAGGCGATGTCTGTCGCGGCCGAGAGTAATCAGGATCTGGTCGAGATTCAGCCCAATGCGGAGCCACCGGTATGCCGTGTAATGGATTACGGCAAGTTTGTCTTCGAGGCGAAGAAGCAGAAGTCCGCCGCGAAGAAGAAACAGAAGCAGGCGCAGGTAAAGGAGATCAAATTCAGGCCAGGGACTGGTGAGGGGGATTATCAGGTCAAACTACGCAACCTGATACGTTTCCTGAGTGACGGGGACAAGACCAAGGTAACCATGCGGTTCCGCGGTCGTGAACATGCCCATCGGGAACTCGGTCTGGGGTTGTTGCAACGTGTTGAGGCGGATCTGTCTGAGTACGGTGAAGTCGAGCAGCAGCCACAGATGGAAGGCCGGCAGATGGTGATGGTTCTGCGTCCCAAAAAGTGAGGGCCCGGAAAGAAATAACTGCTATGTATTGCGTCGGCCACAGATTTTATTGAAGTGGCCGTTTGCCTTCAAGGCACGGCAAGGCGCGCATAGTCGTTCTATGTAAGTCTTGCCGTAACGCCGAAGGCGGACGAAAAGACCAGCAAGACGTTGTAGTTATTTATTGACTGGCCCTGGATATCTTAAAATCAAGATCCAAGGAGCGAGATTGGTTGTCATGGCGGGCCCGCAAGGTCCGGAATGTCGACCCCGGTTCGCGGATTAAATAGCGGAGTTGCAGGTAATGCCAAAGATCAAGACAAATCGAGGCGCCGCCAAACGGTTCAAGGTAACCGGTACCGGCACCATCAAGCGTGGTCAGTCCCACCGTCGTCACATCCTGACGAAAAAGAGCACCAAGCGTAAGCGTCAGCTGCGTTGTCCCGCACAGCTGCACAAAGCCGACGTGGCCGTAGCCCGTCGTATGATTCCGTACGCTTAATCCCGATAGGAGACTGAACAGATGCCTCGCGTAAAACGTGGTGTACAAGCACACGCCCGACACAAAAAAGTGCTTAAAGCGGCCAAAGGTTATTATGGTGCCCGCAGAAAGGTCTACCGCGTAGCCAAACAGGCGGTCATCAAGGCCGGCCAGTATGCCTACCGTGACCGCCGCCAGAAGAAACGGGTGTTTCGTGCGCTCTGGATTGCCCGTATCAACGCCGGAGCCCGCACCAATGGGCTCTCCTACAGCCGCATGATCAATGGGCTGAAGAAGGCGGGCGTGGAGATCGACCGCAAGCTGCTGGCCGACCTGGCCATTTTTGACAAGCCGGCGTTTAGCGCCCTGGCAGAACAGGCCAAGGCCAGTCTCTCCAGCTGATAGCTTGTCATTGCGGCCGGGAATTCCGGCGCATGCGTGTGACAACGACAGGGGAAAGGCCTTTTGGTCTTTCCCCTTTTGTTTTGTGTGCAGTGTTAAGTCCTGGCACTGATCCCAGATGAGGACCCTTTTAATGGATTCTGAATCCGATATTGAACTCTCCAAGCTGGTCGATGAGGCGACCGGCCTGATCGCGGCGGCGGAGAAACTGGCGGTGCTGGATGAGGTGCGGGTGCGCTTTCTCGGCAAGCAGGGACTGTTGACGGCGCAACTCAAGCAGCTGGGGAAACTCCCGGCCGCGGAGCGGCCGCTGGCCGGGCAGGCCATCAACAAGGCCAAGCAGCGGCTGCAGGGGCTCATTGAGCAGCGCAAGAGCGCGCTTGAGCAGCAGGAGCTGGCTTCCCGGCTCGGTTCGGAACGGATCGATGTGACGCTGCCCGGCCGTGGTCAGGGGCAGGGTGGCTTGCATCCGGTGACCCGGACCCTGCAGCGCATCGATGAACTGTTCTCCCGTGCCGGCTTCGCCATCGAAGAGGGCCCGGAGATCGAGGACGACTACCACAACTTCGAGGCGCTGAATATTCCGGCTCACCACCCGGCACGCGCCATGCACGACACCTTCTATTTCGATGCCCACCTGTTGTTGCGCACCCATACCTCGCCGGTACAGATCCGCACCATGGAGAGTGCCGGGCCACCGCTGAAGATCATCGCCCCGGGCCGGGTCTACCGCTGTGACTCGGATCTGACCCACACCCCGATGTTCCATCAGGTGGAAGGTCTGCTGGTGGACGAGGACGTCTCCTTCGCCGATCTGAAGGGTGTGCTCTATGACTTCCTGCAGAGCTTCTTCGAGCGTGATCTGAAGATCCGCTTCCGCCCCTCCTACTTCCCCTTTACCGAGCCCTCGGCCGAGGTGGATATCGAGTGCGTGATGTGCGGCGGTGCCGGGTGCCGGGTGTGCAGTCATACCGGCTGGCTGGAGGTGTTGGGTTGCGGCATGGTGCATCCCGAGGTGTTCCGCCATGTGGGTATCGACAGCGAGAAGTATACCGGTTACGCCTTCGGTATGGGGGTGGAGCGGCTTACCATGTTGCGCTATGGAGTCAATGACTTACGGCTCTTTTTTGAGAACGATTTGAGGTTTCTCAGGCAGTTTGCCTGATCATCCGCCGACTGTTTCAGGGCCGGTAGGTATAACACGATTTTCGGTGCGCCCTGATTATCAATCGGCAGCACCCTAACAGGATTGGATACGAGATTATGAAATTCAGTGAAGCCTGGTTGCGTGAGTGGGTGAACCCAGCGGTGACGACCACTGAACTGGCGGATCAGCTCAGCATGGCGGGTCTGGAGGTGGATTCGGTTACGCCGGTCGCCGGCGAGTTTGCGGGGGTTCTGGTGGGAGAGGTGCTGACTCGCGAGCCGCATCCCAACGCCGACAAACTTAGCCTCTGTACGGTGAGTGTGGGGGCGGCCGAGCCGTTGCAGATCGTCTGTGGTGCCGCCAATGTGGCGGCGGGCCTCAAGGTCCCGGTGGCGGTGATCGGTGCGGTGTTGCCGGGCGATTTCAAGATCAAACGCGCCAAGCTGCGCGGGGTGGAGTCGCAGGGCATGATCTGTTCCGCGGCGGAGCTGGGTCTGGCCACCGCTTCCGACGGCATACTGCCACTGGCGGTGGACGCCCCGGTCGGCGAGGATTTCCGGGCCTACCTGGCCCTGGATGACCAGGCGATCGACGTGGATCTGACCCCGGACCGGGGGGACTGTCTCGGGCTCGCCGGTATCGCCCGGGAGGTGGGGGTGATCAACCGCACTCCGGTTACCCCGCCGGCCATGGAGCCGGTGCCGACGGTCAATGAGGAGCGCTTCCCGGTCTCCCTGGAAGCCCCCGAGGGCTGTCCCCGTTATCTGTGCCGTGTGATCCGAAATATCGATCCGGCGGCACACACCCCGCTGTGGCTGCGGGAGCGACTGCGCCGCAGTGACCTGCGCCCGATCAGTCCGGTGGTCGACGTGACCAACTACGTAATGCTGGAGCTGGGTCAGCCGATGCACGGCTTCGATCTGGCCAAGCTTGAAGGCGGGATCCATGTGCGTATGGCGGAGGAGGGCGAGCCGCTGGTGCTGCTGGACGGCCAGGAGATCACCCTGCGCAGTGATACCCTGGTGATTGCCGACCGGGTCAAGCCGGTGGCCATCGCCGGGATCATGGGCGGGGAGCACTCGGGCGTGACGCAGGAGAGCCGGGATATCCTGCTGGAGAGCGCCTTCTTCAGCCCCACCATCATTACCGGCAAGGCGCGCAGCTACGGCCTGCATACCGACTCGTCGCACCGCTTCGAGCGCGGGGTCGATCCCCAGCTGCAACGGCGCGCCATCGAGCGCGCCACCCAGCTGCTGCTGGCCATCACCGGCGGCGAACCCGGACCCGTGGTGGAGGCCGCCGCGGAGGCCCATATCGAGCCACGCCCGGAGATCCTGCTGCGCCACGATCGGGTTACCCGGGTGCTGGGGTTGGAGATCGGCGACGAGACCATTGCCGACATCCTGACTCGCCTGGAGATGCGCGTCGAGCCGGTCGCACAGGGCTGGAAGGTGGTGGCGCCCAGCTGTCGCTTCGATATCAGTATCGAGGAGGACCTGATCGAAGAGGTGGGGCGGATCTACGGTTATACCCGGATTCCTACCCGCCGCAGTGCCGCGGCCACGGTGATGCGGGCCGAACCCGAGGTGACCTTCAATCTGCAACGGGCCAAACAGCTGCTGGTGGACCGGGATTACCAGGAGGCGATCACCTACAGCTTCATCAGCCAGGAGATGCACGATCTGATCGACTTCGGCCACGACTCGGTGGTCCTGGCCAACCCGATCTCATCGGATATGTCGATCATGCGCACCACCCTCTGGGCGGGGTTGCTGCAGACGGCGATGTACAATCAGTCGCGTCAACAGGCGCGTGTCAGAATATTCGAGTCAGGTCTTAGGTTTATTAAGCAAGATTATGAAATTAAACAGGAATTAATGATAGCAGGCCTGCTATCAGGCAACGCGGAGCCCGAGGGGTGGGGCGCCCCGGCGCGGGCGGTCGACTTCTTCGACGTCAAGGCGGACCTGGAGGCGCTGTTCGCGCTGACCGGCTGTCCCGGGGAGTTCCGGTTCCAGGCGGCCACACACGGTGCCCTGCATCCGGGGCAGAGTGCGGAGATCTTCCGGGACGGCGCCGCCGTCGGCTGGATCGGCAAGCTGCACCCGGAGCTGGAGCGGAAACTGGATTTGACCTCAGGGGTCTATCTGTTCGAGATCGGGGTCAACGGACTCCTGGAGGGGCGCTTGCCTGCGTTCAGCCCGCTCTCCAAGTACCCCTCCATCCGGCGTGACATCGCGGTGGTGGTGGACCGTGAGGTGGGATTCGAGGCGATCCGCGAGACGATTCGCGAAACAGTGCCCGAAATTCTGAGAGAAATCCTGCTTTTTGATGTCTATACTGGTGAGAAGGTAGACTCAGGACGAAAAAGTCTCGCTTTGGGCTTGATTTTACAGGAAAGTTCCCACACTCTTACCGATGAAAAAGTGGAAAGCGTGATGGCGCGGGTGATCGCTGCGCTGGCGGATCGCTACAACGCACAATTGAGAGACTGAACATATGGCTTTGACCAAGGCGGATATTGCCGAAAAACTTTTCGATGAGCTTGGCCTGAACAAACGTGAGGCCAAGGAGATGGTTGAAATGTTTTTTGAGAAGGTGCGCATCTCACTGGAGGAGGGTGGACAGGTCAAGTTATCCGGGTTCGGAAACTTTGATCTGCGGGAAAAGAAGGAGCGGCCGGGGAGAAACCCGAAAACCGGCGAAGAGATCCCCATCTCCGCACGTAGGGTAGTCACTTTCCGCCCGGGTCAAAAATTGAAGGCGAGGGTTGAAGCTTATGCTGGAAGCAAGCAGTAACACTGCGGATCTGCCGGCGATACCGGGCAAGCGTTATTTCACCATTGGTGAAGTGAGCGAGCTGTGCGGCGTCAAACCCCATGTGCTCCGATACTGGGAGCAGGAGTTTACCCAGCTGAAGCCGATCAAGCGACGGGGCAACCGCCGTTATTACCAGCGCCATGATGTACTGATGATCCGCCAGATACGCAGCCTGCTCTATGATCAGGGTTTCACCATCGGCGGGGCGCGGCAGCAGCTCTCCGGCGAGGGCGCCAAGGACGATCAGGATCAGAGCCACCAGATCGCCCGGCAACTGCGGACCGAGCTGGAAGAGGTGTTGCAGATACTCAAGCGCTGAGCCTCAGCGGCTAAGGGTGGCATTGACAATGGGGTGCATACCGCCTAGTATGCGCGCTCAGTTTTCGGGCGGTGGCGCAGTCTGGTAGCGTGCTTGTCTGGGGGACAAGTGGTCGCAGGTTCAAATCCTGTCCGCCCGACCAATTGAAAAAAGGGGGTGTCCGTGAGGACACCCCCTTTTTCTATTCTGGATGCCTGAGGGGACAATCCGTGGGCGGCCGTTTATCCTGAATTTCTTGATTCAACCACGAAGAACGCAAAGTGCGCAAAGCGATGCAATGGGTTACCTTCATTTCCGTCCTTAGGTCCGTAAACAGTGCATTGCATCCTCGGCTCCGTAAGCGGTACATCCCTGTACCACTCCTCCTGCACCACTCCTCCAGCCCAACCCGGCAGGTGAATGAACGGGAGAATACAAGTCAGTGTTTTCCTTCGTGTTCTTTGCGTACTTAGCGGTTCAAATGGGGTTTTTAGGTTTGATCCACGGACGGCGCCTGTAGCGGCAAGTGCTATACTGCCCGGCCCGAATCCACGACACCGTTTTCAGATATCGATCCCACCCCGATGACGAGCCAGACGCCAACACTGTTGCGGGAACTCCCCTACATCAAGGAGACCAGCCGGCTGTTTGAGCCGCTTGCCGGGCAGCCCTGGGCGGTGTTCCTGGACAGCGGCGGTCAACGCCTGCCCCATGGCCGGTATGACCTGATCGCCGGCGACCCGATGCTGACACTGGTTACCCGGGACGGAGAGACGAGGATCAGCTCGGCGGACGGTGCCGTGACCATCTCCCGGGAAGATCCACTGCGTCTGTTGCAGTCGCTGCTGCGGCAATACCGAATCGACAGCCGGGATTCACTGCCTTTTTCCGGCGGGGCGCTGGGTTATTTCTCGTATGACCTGGGACGCTCCCTGGAGCGGCTGCCGGTGATCGCCGGGGACGAGGATCGGCTGCCGGAGATGGCCATCGGGCTCTATGACTGGGCCCTGGTGGTGGACCACCAGGCGCGGCGCAGTCACCTGGTCGGCGGCGGCTTTGATCCGCGGACGGCGGCCCGCTGGTCACACCTGGCGGAGCGTTTCAGTACCCTCCCGGCCGCCATGCCACGGGTCCCCTTCCGGGTAACCGGGGCAGTCGAGTCCAATATGACCCGACAGCAGTATGCCGATGCCTTCCACCGGGTGCAGCGCTATATTCGGGCCGGGGACTGCTATCAGGTGAATCTGGCGCAGCGCTTCTCGGTGACCACCCAGGGCGATCCCTGGCTGGCCTACCGGCAGTTGCGACGGCTGAATCCGGCCCCCTTCTCCGCCTATCTCAACACCCCGGCGGCCCAACTGCTCTGTTCATCACCGGAGCGTTTTCTACAGCTCAGGGCGGGTGCCGTGGAGACCCGGCCAATCAAGGGCACGGTGGGGCGGGGTGTGAATCCGACAGAGGACCTGAAGCTGGGGCAAGGTCTGCGGCAGAGCGACAAGGACCGGGCGGAAAACCTGATGATCGTGGATCTGCTGCGCAATGACCTGAGCAAGAGCAGCGCCCTGGGGAGTGTCGAGGTGAGCGAACTCTTCGCCCTGGAGAGTTACGCCACCGTGCACCACCTGGTCTCCACCATCAACAGCCGGCTGGCGGAGGGGCGGGATGCGCTGGATCTGTTGCGGGGCTGCTTCCCGGGGGGCTCCATCACCGGTGCACCGAAGCGACGGGCGATGGAGATCATCGAGGAGCTGGAGCCGGACCGCCGGGGTGCCTACTGCGGTTCCATCGGCTATATCGGTTTCGACGGCAATATGGACAGCAATATCGCCATACGCACCCTGGTGCATATTGATGGTAGGATGCGCTTCTGGGCGGGTGGCGGCCTGGTGGCGGATTCTGAGCTCGACACCGAATACCAGGAGACCTTCCACAAGGCGAAGGCGATGTTGCAGCTGTTAGGCGATTTCTGTCAATGAACATCCCGACTTGCTGGTCTTTTCGTCCCCCTGCGGTGTTGCTCCAGGCATCACATAGTCCGACTATGCTTCGCCTGGGGCGCCTTGCAGGGAAACGAAAATCCTACGCAATCCAGGATGTTCATGTCCGGCAATCGCCTTACAATCGGAATACTTACCTCCCGGGTCTGATGCGGGCGGCGCTGTTCCGGATCTGAAAACCGGTTGAATCGAAGAGTCCGATGTCGATACGCATAGCTAGCGTGTTCCTGTCACTGCTGGCCCACGGAACAATTTTTTTCTATCTCGGCGGCTTCACCCCGCACGACCGCGCGGACGCGGCGGCGGGCGAGAGTCTGCGGGTCGCCCTTGTGCGCGCGGAAAACCGGGAGCCGGCGGCGCCTGAACCCACCCCGGCGGGGCCTGAACCCGCCCCGGCGGGGCCGGCCCCGGCCGCATTTGAACCCCTGCCGCAGCCGCAGCCCGAGGAAGTGGTCTCCCGAGCCACGCCGCCACCGGACGTCTCCCGGGTCGAACCCGAGCCGGTGAAGATACCCCAGGCGGTGCTGGCCAGCCGGTCGCCCGACAGGGCCGTGCGACCTGTCGCGAGGCCGCCCGAACCCGTATCGAAAGCGCGCAAGGAACCCCCGGTATCGCGTACCCAACCGCCGGCCACGGAGCCCGTGCTGCCGCAGCCCCCTCCCGCCGTGGAGCCCCCCGCGCCGCGCCTGGCCAGCACCGCGCCGGTTAACGGGCGGGAACCGCATGAGACCTCGAAGTCGCCATCGCCATCCGCGGAGGCGTTGCGGGAAATCGAACGCGCCTACATGGATGCCCTGGTCGCGGCGATCGAGCGCCACAAGCGTTACCCGTTGCGGGCACGGAAGAGGGGCTACGAGGGTGAGGTTCTGGTACGCTTTACCGTGCTCAGGGACGGCACTATCTCGCGCATCGAAATCGGCAGCAGCTCGTTCCAAACCATTCTCGATCAGGCGGCCTCGCGCGCGGTGCGGGATCTCGGTCGCTTTGCCCCCATCCCGCCCCAACTGGGGCGCGATCGCTGGGAGTTTCGGGTGCCGATCCGCTTCGCCATGAATTGAATGGACCACCACGCCGCGCCCATCCTGTCCCGTCCACCACCTTGAGCCTCTTTCGCCCCGCGCAACGTTAGGGGATAAATTCCCTTGTGGATTTCCTCCCTTGGCTTACAATAGCCGCCTCTGAAAGGTGCCCAGCACGGGTTAAAAGGGAACAAGGTGAACCTGATACAGGCAACTCCTTGACTGTCCTCGCAACTGTAAGCAAGTAGTCCGGTCTCATGAAGCCACTGATCCAACGATTGGGAAGGCGACACCGGGTGTCGATCTGCAAGTCAGGAAACCTGCCTTTCATGCGTCGCATTTCTACCGAACGGGGTATTCAGTAGAGCGGTCTTCCGTTAGCTGACGCATTCAGGCAGGTCGGAAACACCTGTACTTGTATGCAGTCGCGCCGCGCCGCCCGGTCTGATTCGGGCAGTCGGCATCCGCAAGTATCTCTTTCCGTCCCGCATTCGTCATCTATGCACTCCCACCGCGGAGTAACGGAGAGACCCGATAATGATTCGGCACAAGTTCTACCCGACAGCCGTTCTATCCACCGCCCTGACCCTGGTGCTGCCCGTCGACTCCAGCCAGGCCGCGACCTCCCTGGACAGGGTCAATGTGACCGCCAACCGTATGGCCCGGACCATCGATGAGACCCTGGCGGCGGTCACCGTCATTACCCGGGAAGATATCCAGAACAGCCAGGCCAAGGACATCACCCAACTGCTGGATGGCACCCAGGGGGTGACCATGAGCAGCAACGGGGGATTGGGCAAGGCGACGGGGATCCGTCTGCGGGGCACCGACTCCAAACACGTGCTGGTGTTGATCGATGGCGTGCGCATTGGCTCCGCCACTCTCGGTACCACGGCGTTTCAGGATATCCCCCTGGCCCAAATTGAGCGGATCGAAATCGTCAGAGGACCCCGCTCCCAGCTGTACGGTGCCGATGCGGTGGGCGGCGTGATTCAGATCTTCACCCGCAAAGCCAAGGCCGGGGAGGGCATTTCGGCCGAGGCGGAGTATGGCTCGCACAATACCCGCCGGCTCGCGCTGGGGGTCGCCGGTGGCCGGGAGCGCGTGGATTACAGCCTGCGGGTGGCCGATCTGCGCTCGGACGGTTTCAGCGCGCTGAAAAACAATAATCCCGATGAGGATGGGTACAACAATCGCTCCATCTCCGGACATCTGGGTTATCGCTTATCCGACGAGATGAAACTGAGCATCACCGCCCTGCGGGCGGCTGGGGAGAACGAGTACGACAGCGCCTGGGGACCGACCGATCTATACGAAACCGACTTTCTGCAGCAGGCGGTGAGCGGCAGGCTGGAGTACGCGCCCGGCGAGATCTGGGATATCACCCTCTCCGCGGGCGAGAGCCGGGATGAGACGACCAATTTCACCAACAGCAGCTTCGATTCGACCTTCAATACCAAGCGCCGGCAGCTCTCCTGGCAGAACGATATTGCGCTGAGTGACGAGAGCATACTGACGCTCGGCTTCGATTTTCTGCGCGACCAGGTGGAAGGTACCAGCAGTTACAGCGTGAATCAGCGGGACAACCGGGCGTTGTTCGCCCAGTACCAGACGATGCTCGGCCTGAACGACTTTGTCATCGGGTTGCGCCACGATGATAATGAGTCGTTCGGTGACCACAATACCGGCAATATCGCCTGGGGGCGGGCGCTGACGGAAAACCTCCGGCTAGTCGCCTCCTACGGCACCGGATTCCGCGCCCCGACCTTCAACGATCTCTATTATCAGGATCCCTGGGGATCCAGTGGCAATCCCAATTTGACCCCGGAGGAATCGGAAAGCCTGGAGCTCTCGTTGCGCGGCCGGCAGGCCTGGGGCGAATGGAACGTCAACCTGTTCCGCACCGATATTGAGGGGTTGATCGACTGGGTGGAGATCGCCCCCTTCACCTATCAGCCGCAGAACGTTGACCAGGCCCGGATCGACGGTCTGGAGGCGGGTGTGAGTACGGAGCTGGCCGGCTGGCATCTTGGCGCCAACCTGACCCTGCTCGATCCGCGCAATCGTACCACCGGCAAGCTGTTGACCGACCGCAGCGAACGCACGTTGCGGTTCGACATCGACCGGGCATTGGGCAACACCGAGGTGGGTGCCACGCTGCAGGCCCGCAGTCACAACTTCAGCAATGCCACCAACACCCTCGGGACGGCCGGTTTTGCCACCCTGGATTTGCGGGTGGCACGCCACCTGAGCCCGGAGTGGACCCTGCGCGGCCAGATCCGCAACCTGTTTGATCGTGACTACGAGACCGTTCGTACCTATAACACCGGCGGTCGTGAACTGTTCGTCTCGGTTCACTATCAACCGAAGTAGCCCGGGTATTCTTCGGTCCCCATGGACAGTTTTGTAGGGTGGGTTGGACGCGCCCCGCACAGGAGGTGGCCGTTTGCATGGCACCGTGTGCGCGCCGTAATCCACCGTTTGGCGGTCGGGGAGTCGGTGGGTTACGCGGCGCCTGGGCGTCGTCATGGTGTGGAAGTGTCGTGCCTGTGCGCCGCTAACCCACCCTACGGTTCTGCCCGTTGATATATCTTGCAACGATGCCAAGAACGCCAAGATTTATTGCGCATTTTCTTTGCGATCTTGGCGTCTTTGCGAGAGTATTCTTTTAACGAATTCGGCAAATTTGGATGGGTAGTCAGGAAACAATATTGCACCGGGGATTACTCACTTGTCTGTTATTGATCGGTATGATCTCGACGGTCGGCGGCAGCGAACATCCCCGCCGCGTCGTCTCCGTCAATCTCTGCACCGACCAGTTGCTGTTGATGCTGGGCGAACCCGAGCAGATCGCCTCGGTCAGCCACCTGGCGCTGGAACCCAACAGCTCTTACATGGCGCGGCAGGCCGGGAGCTACCCGATCAACCACGGCAAGGCGGAGGAGATCCTGGCCCTGAAGCCGGACCTGATCGTTGCCGGGGCCTATACCGACCGGTCGCTGATCGCGCTGTTGAAGAAACTCGGTTACCGGGTGGAGCAGTTTCCGCTCTCATCCAATATTGGCGATATACGTGACAACATCCGACTGATGGCCCGACTGATCGGCAGGGAAACAGAGGGGGAGGCGCTGGTCACTGGCATGGACCGGCGACTGGAACGGGTCAGGCAGCATCGACCTGCCGTACCTCCCAGGGCGGCGTTCTATCAGCCCAACGGCTATACCGGGGGCATCGACACCCTGCAGCACAGCGCTCTGGAGCTGGCCGGCTGGGAGAATATCGCCGCCTCGGAGGGGGTGGTCGGTTATGGCACGATCGATCTGGAGCGGCTGGTACTGGCGCGGCCGGAACAGCTGTTCACCTCCTCCTATGCCCCCGGCACCCGTTCCCGGGGACAAGACCAGCTGGAACATCCCGTGCTGCGGCGGCTGACCCGGGGCCGGGCGCCGGTCGAGGTGGGGTACAAGTACTGGATCTGCGGTGGACCGATGATTGCCGACGCCGTGGAGATACTGCACCGGAGCCTGCCTCGATGACCCCTCTGCTGAAACTGCATCAGGGGACCCTGGCGGCGATCCTGGGGAGTCTGGTCTGTCTGCTGTTTGTCGTCTCCCTGTTTATCGGTTCCAATCCCTTGCCGGTGTGGCAGGCGGCGCGCGAGAGCCTGCTGGATACGCCCACCGTGATCGGTCTGATCTTCAGCGAGATCCGCCTGCCGCGGGCATTGATCGCGCTGTTTACCGGGGCCACCCTGGGGCTGGCCGGTGCCGCCATGCAGGGGTTGTTGCGCAATCCGCTGGCCAGTCCGGGGCTGATCGGCAGTGCCAGCGGCGCCGCGCTGGGGGCGGTGGGGATGCTCTATTTCGGTTTCGGTACCCTGTTGCCGCTGGCGGTGCCGATGGGTGGCATGGCCGGTGCGCTGCTGGCCACCTTCCTGGTCTACCTGATGGCCGGTCGCGAGGCCGGTTCCCTAACCCTGATCCTGGCGGGCGTGGCCATCAATGCCCTGGCCCTGGCGATGATCTCGCTGCTGTTGAATCTGGCGCCCAGTCCTTATGCGGTGCGCGAGATCGTGCTCTGGATGATGGGTTCCATCGCCAATCACAGCATGCACGATTTCTGGGTCCTGCTGCCCGGGGTCCTGCTGGGCTGGCTGATGCTGCTGGGTACCGGGCGCGCCCTGGATGCGCTGACCCTGGGGGAGGAGACGGCGAGCACCATGGGCATCTCGCTGATCGGGCTGCGCTGGCGCATCTTTCTGGCGGTGGCGCTGTCGGTGGGCTCGGCGGTCTCGATTACCGGTTCCATCGGTTTTGTCGGCCTGGTGGTGCCCCATCTGCTGCGGCCGCTGGTCGGTTACCAGCCCTCGCGACTGCTGCTCGGCAGCGCCCTGGGCGGTGCCGCGCTGCTGCTGGCAGCGGATATCGCCACCCGGCTGTTTCCGGCCGGTACCGACATCAAGGTGGGCGTGCTGACGTCCCTGGTGGGGGCGCCGTTCTTCCTCTATCTTATCCTCAAGAGCCGGCGCTACCAGCTATGAACAGGCTGCACGGTACCCATCTGACCGTTGCCCTGGGCGGGGCCTCTATCCTCAAGGGGGTCGACTTCAATCTGCAGGCGGGGGAGATGCTGGGACTGATCGGTCCCAACGGCGCCGGCAAGACCACGCTGCTGCGGGTCTTGGCCGGCCTGCTGGAACCCCGCTCGGGAAGCTTGCGCTGGGAGGAGTCGGACTATCTGCAGCTGCCGCCCCGGGAGCGCGCCAAGCGGCTCTCCTACCTGGCCCAGAACGGCACCGCCCACTGGCCCATGAGCGTGGAGCGGCTGGTCGCCCTGGGACGCCTGCCCCATCTCTCCGACTGGCAGCGGCCCGGAGCGGGGGACGCGACCCTGATCGACCAGGTGATGGTCGAGACCGACCTGAGCCACTTCCGGGAACGTCAGTTCAACACCCTCTCCGGGGGCGAGCGTTCCCGGGTACTGCTGGCCCGCGCCCTGGTGGCAGAGCCCCAAGTGCTGCTGGCGGACGAGCCGGTCGCCGCCCTGGACCTGGCCCACCAGATCGAGGTGATGTCGCTGTTGCAATGTTATTGCCGCAAGGGCGGGGCGGTGGTGGTGGTATTGCATGACCTGCGCCTGGCGGCCCACTATTGCGACCGCCTGATGTTGCTGGTGGGGGGCGAAACCCTGGCCGAGGGGAGTCCCGGGTCGGTGCTGACCGGGGAGAACATGGCGCGCGCCTTCGGGGTGCGTCTCAACCCTCAGGCCACCTCGATCGCCGACACCCTGAAGCTGCCCTGGGAGTTAAGCCGGTGAACGGCCTGACTCCGACCCCGATGTCCCCCGATGAACCTGCTGCTGCTCAAACCGGAGGACCTGACGGAGACCGACATCGCGGTGATCCGCGATCACCGGCTGCGGCATGTCATCGAGGTGCACCGTGCCCACCCGGGCGACACCCTCAAGGTGGGGCTGCTCGACGGCAACATGGGGCAGGCCGAGATCCTGGTCCTGGATCGACAGCAGGCGACCCTGCGGCTGACGCTGACCGAACCGCCTCCCGAGGCGCTGCCGCTGACCCTGGTCCTGGCCCTGCCGCGACCCAAGATGCTGCGCCGCTGCCTGCGCATGGTGGCGGAACTCGGCATCAAACGGCTTTACCTGATCCACAGCTTCCGGGTGGAGAAGAGCTACTGGCAGAGCCCCCTGCTGAGGGACGGGGAGATACACCAGAGCCTGCTGGAGGGGCTGGAGCAGGCGAAGGATACCCGCCTGCCACGGATCGTTATCAGGCGACGCTTCAAGCCTTTCGTCGAGGATGAACTGCCCGCACTGCTGCTAGGCCACCAGGGCCTGGTGGCCCATCCCTATACCGCCACCGCCGGCGAGCTGCTGCTACCGCCGCCGCAGCCGCTGGTGATCTGCATCGGACCCGAAGGGGGGTTCATCCCCTACGAGGTGGAGAAGCTGCTTGCGGCCGGCTGCCTGCCGCTGGACCTGGGCGAGCGGATCTATCGGGTGGAGACGGTGCTGCCGCTGCTGGTGGGGCGCCTGTTCCGGTGATTCTGATCGAAATAGGTTCCTAATTAGAAAGAAAGGTCGGCCAAGTTCCGTCATTCCCGCAGAAGCGGGAACCGCAACCCGAGGTGCCCGCTTCCCGGATTCCGCCGTCGCAGGCGCATACCACCCTTGCTGTTTGGGTGGCCACGGCTCCATCCGGGCTACGGCACTTGGTCATAGGGCGCCCAGTGGACGCCGACGGCCCGCCCTATGGATAGTTTGTAGCCTGGATGGAGCCCATACCATGGAACCGGACAGAGGCACGGCCCCGAATGGGCGGAATCCGGGGCAGTGGATCGAGCCCACTTCCCGTCTTCGCGGGAATGGCGGGCGCGGATGCTCCGCTCCGATTCGCGTAGCTGACGTTCATTGCTAATCAGGAATAGGTTTGTATCAGATGCAACTGTTCATGCTAGAATATCAGTCGGTTTTATTTCACATAACTGTTTGAATTAATAATATATTGTATGTTTTTCGACAGCTATCTCTGGGCCTACCTGCTGGCCATCACCCTGCTTACGGTATCGCCCGGCGTGGATACCCTGCTGGTGATCAGAAATACCGTACGTGGCGGCTTCCGGGACGGGGTTTTGACCAGTTTCGCCATCTGTCTCGGCCTGTTCGTGCATGCGGCGGTCTCCGCCGGGGGGATCTCGCTCATCCTCATGCAGTCGGCCTGGGCGTTTTCGCTGCTCAAGCTGGCCGGCGCCTGCTATCTGGTCTGGCTCGGCGGCAGGAGCCTCTACGCCGCTTATCGCGGGGTGAGCGGTCTGAAGCTGGAGGAGGGGCGGATCCGGCACCGCCGGGTGTCCGCCTGGACCTCGCTGCGCGAGGGATTTCTCTCCAATGTACTGAACCCCAAGACAGTCGTCTTCTACATGGCGTTCCTGCCCCAGTTCATCCAGCCGACCGATCCGGCCCTGGTCAAATCCCTGTTCCTGGCCGGGCTGCATTTTGTCATTGCCAATATCTGGCAGCTGATCCTGGTGCTGATGGTGCGGCGGGCCTTCAACTGGCTCTCGCGTCCGCGGGTCGGGCGCACCTTCGACAGCCTGACCGGAACGGTCATGGTCTTCTTCGGTGTTCGGCTCGGATTTGATTCCTAGCCATCACTCCGTTTCAGTAATTCTAAATTTGACGAGGCTTAACCTCAGCATCTCTCGGCAAGGATTTATTTTTAGCCGCATATGAACGGGAATTAATTTACCGCAACCCTCTCCGGCGGTTTGGTGGTGCTAGAGGGGTGGGGCATTACGGACCAATTAATTGACACCGGGCATATTGGCTGGGTCGGACCCTGGAGAACCACGGATTCACACAGATAATCACGGATTCAGAATTCTGATCTCCTATCTGTGTGAATCTGTGTCCATCCGTGGTTCCTTACTAACCGGACTGGGATAACTAAACGGCTACAGCCACTCGATCAGGTAGTAGAGACGGAAACCCTCGGATGACCGGGAGGGACCGTAGACTAGCGCCGGATAGCGCTGTTGCGCCACATCCGCTCGGGTGATGGCACTGGCGTGGGAATCCATGATCTCGACACAGTTCTCCGGGAAGCGGGCGCGCTTTTTCCCCGGCACATAGATCACCGCATAGTGTTTTTCTACCACCGAGCTTTCCGGGTCGGTGCCGTGGGTTCTTGGGAAATCCATAAGTTGACCGCCAGTTCCGCTCGACCGGCTGAGCTTAACCCGATCCGAAACCGATGAACAATCAGTGCGGCTAATCCCCGGATAGTGCCGGTGGATCATTCGCGGCGGATACCCTTTCGTGGAACGGGTCACAACGGCGGGGTCGGAGTCAAGCCGCCCTGTCACCGGGGAGAAGTTCGCCGGGGTGGACGGCTGACTCCGACCCCGGTGTGATTTTACCTTTGTTACTAAAGGATCAAGCCTCCGGGTCGATACATCAGGGAGTGCTAATTTGTCCTCCGGGTGAGCGTGGGGTGGTTGTTCGGGATTCCCCCACACCGCCAGTTCGGGAACCGACATCGCCACCCGGTTGGCATCAATGGAAATATTCAATTGTCTGGAATTTTCTCATGCGTGAGTCCATAACCTACCTCATCCGCTGGCTGTTATCCGCTATCGGTATCCGCTCCATCAACAGCCAATTTCTGTTCTCTTATATCCTGATCTTCCTCTGCGCACTCATCTCGGTGGTCACTATCTATCTGAGCCTGGGGGTCAACTCCAGCTCCATTGATGTGGCGGGAAGGCAGCGGATGCTGAGTCAGCGGCTGGCCAAAGAGGCGATCCTGGTAGCGCAGCAGGTCGAGAGTCGTGAGGTGATGGAGAAGACCATCACGCTGTTCGAGTCCTCTCACCGGGCGCTGCTTGACGGCGATGGCGCGCTAAATATTCTACCGGTCAAGGATGCCGGAATTCTCCAGCAACTCCAGCTGGTGGAGCAGCTCTGGTCAGGCTACAAACAGGTGATCACCAGCTACGCCGCCAGCCCCGACCAGGCCGGCCTGGAGGCGATCCAGAAACAGTCCGTGCAGGTGTTGAAGGAGATGAACAAGGCGGTTGGGATGATGGCGACAGAGGCCAATGACGCGGTCGCCCTGCAACAGACCATCGCCTTTATCATGACGTCAGTCATTCTGCTGCTGGTGGTACTGGGCCGGGTGTTCGGTATGACGGTACTGATGAATGAGATTGATCACCTGCGCAGCCATCTGGGCGAAGTGAGCAAGGGCGATTTCTCGAAACCGCTCGCCTGTCTGGATGATAAAAATGAGATCGGCCAGGCCTACGCTGCCTACAACAACATGCTGCAGCAGGTGGGGCAGATGATCAAGGGGGTGTGCCAGGTTGCCGACCAGATAGGCCATGCGACTGTCACGGCGACCGAGACACTGGACCAAACCGACCAGGGGGTTACCCAACAGCAGCAGGAGATTACCCAGATTGCCACCGCGATCAATGAAATCAGCATGACTGTGCAGGAGGTAGCGCGCAATACCGGCCAGGCGGCCGAGGCGGCCGCACAGGCGGACCGGGAGGCAAGGACCGGACAGACCATTGTCAATCATACCCGTGATGGCATCCAGAACATGGCCAAACAGGTGGAGGAAGCCGCTTCTACAATCAATGTGCTGGAGAGCGATACCCAGCAGGTAGGGCAGGTACTCGAGGTGATTACCAGCATAGCCGAACAGACCAACCTGCTGGCCTTGAATGCCGCCATCGAGGCGGCCCGGGCCGGTGATCAGGGGCGGGGCTTTGCCGTGGTGGCGGATGAGGTCCGTACCCTGGCGCAGCGCACCCAGGAGTCTACCGGCAAGATACGCGGTATCATTGAACGGCTGCAGAATCAGGCCGCGGTGTCGGTCAAGGCGATTGGCAAGAGTAGCGAAATTGCCCATCAGAGCGTCGAACAGACCGAAAAGGCCGGGGATGCCCTGGAGAAGATCGTCGGCATGGTGACCACGATCCGCGACATGAGTACCCAGATCGCCACGGCTATTGAACAACAGAGCCAGGTGACCGCCGAGGTGGACCGCTCTATTGTCAGTATTGCCGAGGTTGCCGAGAATACCCGCCTGGCGGCGCGCCAGACCGTCAACTCCAACTCGCGTATCAGTGAAGAGATACAACAGTTGAACCACGTCATGTCCCAGTTCAATACCCGGGCCGGGGTGGATCTATCGGTTGCCAAGGCGGCACACCTGGCCTGGAAGGGACGTCTGCGCGCCTATCTGGACGGCGAGGGTATGCTGACCGAAAAGGAGGCGGTCTCACATCATGACTGTGTTTTCGGCAAGTGGTATTACAGCGACGGCCTGAAGAACTATGGCCAGTTGCCGGTGTTGAAGCAGATCGAGGCCCCGCATGCCGAACTGCACCAGACGATCAGAAACATCGTCGCGGCCAAAGAGGCGGGACGGGAGGGGGATGCCCAGATGCTGTTTACCCGGGTTGAGCCGCTGTCCCAACAGATCGTCGGCCTGATTGACCGGCTCGAACAGGAGATCAATGGTCGTTGATACCACAAGTATCGGTCAAAACTCTGGGCATGTGGCTCAGGCGGTGGCGGGTTTAAACACAACCCCGATGCGGAAGCCCCCGCCAGGCACGCTGTAATCCACCTCGATCTCGGCATCGTGTATCTCCGCGATGCGCTTGACAATGGAAAGCCCCAATCCACTGCCGCTGGCGCTGCCATGATCCCCGCGGCGGAAACGTTGGAACATCAGATCCAGCGCCTGCCGGGAGATGCCCGCGCCCGAATCCCACACCTCCAACCGCACCCGGTCGTCATGCTCGGTGACGCGGATACCGGCCCTACCCGGGGCGGGGGTGTATTTGATGGCGTTTTCCAACAGGTTTCGCAGCATGATCTGCAGCATGGTCGGCTCGCCGTTAATCCGGTGCCCGGGCTGGTCGGTATCCAGGGTCAAGTCGATCCGCTGTTGTTCGGCCGGTTCCCGCAGGCCGGCGATCACCTCCCCGGCAAGCCTGACCAGGTCGACCGGCCGAAACGTCAGCGTGGTGGCGCTCTCCCGGTCGGCCCGCGCCAGGGTCAGCAACTGATTGACCAGGTGGGTGGTTCGGTCGACCCCCTCCAGCGCCTTGTTCATCGCCTTGGTCTTTTGCCGCTCATCCGTGGCGCGCAACGCAACCTGCAACTGTACCTTGAGACCGGCCAGCGGGGTCCGCAGCTCATGGGCCGCATCCGCGGTAAAGCGTCGCTCATTTTCAATCGCCCGGTCGAGTCGTTCCAGCAGCCGGTTGAGTGCGATGATCAGCGGTGCGACCTCGGCCGGTGCGTCATCGATATTGAAGGGGCGGAGCGAGCGTGGATTCATCGCCCCAGCCTCGCTCACCAGTTGATTCAACGGCCTGAGACTGCGACTGATGCCCAGCCAGATAAACAGGCCCAGTAACGGCAGAATCAGCATAATGACCGAAAGTGTGTCCTTGACCAGATAGGCGACCAGCTCCTCGCGGGCCTGCAACTTCTGCGCGGTATGGACCACCAGCCCGGTCTCCCCGTCGCTGAGGGTGAATACCCGCCATTTCTTTCCGTCGGAGGTGTAATCGCTGAAACCCTCGGGCAGCACGGTGAGGAAATCAGGGGCATCCTTCGACTGGATAATGAGGCCACCCAGTTTTGCCACGAAGGCGATATTCAGTTCATAGGTGTGTGGAAAACTGTCGCTCAGTTCAATGTTGCGAACCAACTCGACCTCGCCCTCCTTGATCTCCTGTTGCAGGAGCCCGAACAGGATGCGGGCGTTCTGCGCGAGACTGGCGTCGTAGATCTCCTCCAGCTCATGGGTCGTGTCCTCGTTGACCAGGATAAAAATACCGAGCCAGGTGATGCCGATCAGCCCGATCAGGCTGAGCAGCAGGCGTTTGCGGATGGAAACCTGCCTAGCCATCGCAATCACTGGATTTCGGTATCATGTAGCCCACCCCGCGGACGGTCTGGATGGTGGACTTGCCCAGCTTCTTGCGCAGGTGGTGTATATAGACCTCGATGGCATTGCTCTCCACCCCGTCGTCCCAGCCGTACAACGCCTCTTCCAGACGCTGCCGGGACAGCACCTGGCCGCTGTTCATCAACAGCGCTTCCAGGATGGCATATTCCCGCGCGGTACAGCTCACCGGCTGGTCATCGAGCAGTACGGCGCGGCCGGCCGGATCCAGGGTGACAGCGCCATGCCTGAGCAGGGGGGTGGAGCGCCCGGCGCGGCGGCGCGCGATGGCGCGCAGGCGTGCCGCCAGTTCCTCCAGGTCGAAGGGCTTGGGCAGATAGTCGTCGGCACCGGAATCCAGCCCCAGGACACGGTCGTTCAGGCTGTCCCGCGCCGTCAGCAGCAGGACCGGAATCGGATTGTTCTGCTGGCGGATCTTGCGCAGCAGGGTCAGGCCGTCCTGGCCCGGGAGCGAGATATCCAGGATCACCAGATCCAGAGAGGGGTCCCGCAGGGCGATTTCCGCCTGGTTGCCGTCGGTTATCCAGTCGACGGTGTAGCCCATCTGCTCCAGGGCGACGTTTAGTCCGTCGCCCAGTAGTTGATCGTCCTCTACCAATAATACCCGCATGCTTCCACTCTGCTCTTGCTGTGACCCGGTGAGGTGCCATTAAGCGACAGTCGGCTTAAGTTTTCCTTAATCTTTTGCAAGTAGTCTCGCCGCACCGGATCCATGATTTTTACACTGGGATAAGTTCTGATGCAGCTACGACTCTCCAACAGCCGTTATGCGTTGATCGGCTATGTGCTATCAATCGCACTGATCTATTTTTTTCTCACCCGCACCCTGTTGCTGGTGGCGGCGTTCCCCGAAGCCGACTTGTCGATCATAGCATTTCTGAAGGTCTACCTGCTGGGTGTGATATACGATCTGGCATTCTACGGCTATGCGCTGATACCGGTCACCCTGTATCTGCTGCTGGTGCCGGAGAGGCTCTGGAAAACAGGTCTGAACCGCGGTTTTGTGCGATTGGCGATCTTCGCGACCATCTACGGCCTCGGCTTTATCCTGGCGGCGGAGTTGCTGTTCTGGGATGAGTTCAGTGTCCGTTTCAATTTCATCTCCGTGGATTACCTGGTATATCGGCGCGAAGTCACGGATAACATCCGCGAATCCTATCCGTTGCCGCTCTACCTCAGTGCCATCCTGCTTGTGACCCTGTTTGTCTACTGGCTGGTGGTCGACAAGATCAAGGTCGCCCTGGATGTACGGGAGCCATTCCGGCAGCGGCTGACCCATGCCGGCGGACTGATGCTGCTGCCGGTGGTGAGTTTTCTGCTGGTTAACCAGGATCTGCGCGAGCTGTCCAATAACAGTTATCAGAATGAATTGGCCAGCAACGGCCCCTATCAGTTCATCGCGGCGTTCAAGAACAATGAGCTGGATTATTACAAGTTCTACCAGACCCTGCCCGACGCCACGGCCGCTGCACTCCTGCAGAAAGAGATTTCCGCCGGGGAGGTGACCACATCCGGTTTTGATATCCGCCGGTCGATTGACAATCCGGGACGAGAGCGTCGTCTGAACATCTTTCTGGTGATGGTCGAGAGTCTGAGTGCCGATTACCTGCAGGTATTCGGCAATAGCGAGCGCCTGACGCCCAATCTGGACCGATTGGCCGCGGACTCCATGTTGTTCACCAACCTGTATGCCACCGGTACCCGGACCACCCGCGGATTGGAAGCGGTGACCCTGTCCATCCCACCCACCCCGGGGCGTTCCATTGTCAAGCGCGTCGGGCACGAGACCAATCTCTGGTCGATCGGCAATGTGCTGAAATCGAAGGGCTACGATGTCCGGTTCATCTACGGCGGGCGCGGCTATTTCGAGAACATGAACGCCTTTTTTGCGGGCAACGGATACGGCATTATCGATCAGTCAAGTACCCCGGACAGCGAGATGGGCTTTACCAACGCCTGGGGGATGGCGGATGACGATCTCTATACCCAGGCCCTGAAGGCGGCGGATGCCGCCCATCAGGCGGACCAGCCGTTCTTTTTCCATCTCATGACCACGACAAACCACCGCCCTTACACCTATCCGGAAGGTCGTATCGACATGCCTTCCGGCAGTGGCCGCGCTGGTGCGGTGAAATATACCGACTGGGCGATCGGCGAGTTGCTGGAGAAGGCGCGGAACAAGCCCTGGTTCGGTGATACCCTGTTTGTCATCGTCGCGGACCACACCTCCGGCAGCGCCGGCAAGGTCGCCCTGCCGGTCAGCCAGTACCACATACCCATGCTGATCTACAGTCCGCAGCATATCCCGGCGCAGAGAGTGACCGCGCTGGCGAGCCAGATCGATGTGGCGCCGACCCTGCTGGCACTGCTGAACATGGATTATGAGTCGGCCTTCTTCGGCAAAAACATTCTCACCATGCGGCCTGCCGATGAGCGTGCCCTGATCGGCAACTACCAGAAGCTGGGCCTCTATACCGGGAACCGGTTGTCGATCCTCAGTCCGAAACAGCGCATGACTCAACAGCTCAACCCCACCGCAGCGGATCCACTTGAGATCAGCGTAACCGAGCCGGATACCGCAATTGAACGGGACATCGCCTACTACCAGGGCGCCAGCTACATCTACTCCCAGCACCTGAATGCCTGGGAGCCGCCGGCGCTTGCACGATGATACGACACGACGGCCGATTCTGGCGTAACCACCTGCTGCTGCCTTTGCTGCTGTTCATCCTGTTGGCGGGCCTGCTGGAGAGCGGCACACTCGATATTCAGCTGGCTGATCTTATCTATCAGGCGGGAGGGGGCGGCTGGACATTGCAGAACAGCACCTTGTTTTCGACCATACTGCATGATCAGGCCAAGATGCTGGTGAAGCTGCTCGCGGGCCTGCTGTTTGTGCTGGCGATACTCAGTCAGTTCATCGGGCGGATGCGGCCCTACCGCCGGGCGATCTGGTATCTGGCCCTGGTGATGCCCCTGTCCGGCCTGCTGGTCGGCATCGGCAAGGAGGTCACTCACGTCGACTGTCCCTGGGACCTGCTGCGCTATGGCGGCGAGCATCCCTACATCCGGCTGTTCGAACCGGATGCGGGTGGTTTCCGTTACGGCAAGTGCTTTCCGGCCGCCCATGCCGGAGCCGGCTATACCTTCCTGGCGCTCTATTTCTTTCTCGCCGTCGCGCGTCCTGAGTGGCGGGGTTATGGCCTGCTGTCCGGCCTCGTCCTGGGCCTGGTCTTCGGCTTAACCCAGCAACTGCGCGGTGCCCACTTTCTTTCCCACGACCTGTGGACCGCGGCGATCTGCTGGTTCAACAGCCTCGGCTGGTACTGGTTCGCCTTTGGCAGAAAACCGCGGCTTGCACCGGCGTCGCGGGGTGTCGCCAATGACCCGGAATGCGCGAGCACCGAATCATCGGCGAGCGTGGCTACCAGCGAAAAATGATGGCGCCGGAAGAGCGGCCGTAATCACGCCTGTAGCGGTAGTCAGGCTGGTAATGGGGCCTCGCGTAGTGCCTGTTGTAACCATAACGGTCATATGACCGGTGGCCCCAGTAGCGCTTGTCGAAGTGCTTGCGGGAGTCCCGGCGGCTATTCCAATTGCCGCGCGAATAGTAGCCCTTCCCGTGGACTTTCAAGGCCGCCGGTTGGTGCAAATACGACGGCTCCGCCAGTGTTTTGAAGTGATTTCCCTCGTGACGCTCTCCGGCCTGGACCTGGGTCAGGGCGGCCAGCGACAGGGAGGTGATAATCAATGCCTTGGTTAACAGTTTCATGGTGAACTTCCTCCAGGTTGGTTCTCCGGTACGCTTAAAGCCTAGCGCCCGCTGGCTGAATGCCGCCTGAATGGAGTAAGGGATATACTCAAATAAGCAAAAACCCTGTTTTTTCGCTTTTGTCAGGCATCGGTCGACGGGTTAGATTGGGTTTTTTTATGGGCTAAGAGCTGGTGAAAGAATAAGTTCCTGTATTCAGTGCTACGCAACTATTTTTTTGCGAGCCCTAAGGTGATCGGAGGCGATTATGAACGAACAGGACCGGATCAAGTTGGAGGCGGCCGCATTTCGCGGCCTGGTGGGGCATCTTCGCGAACGCAGCGACGTGCAGAACATCGACATCATGAACCTGGCCGGCTTCTGCCGGAACTGTCTCTCCAAGTGGTACAAGGCGGCGGCGGATGCCCAGGGTATCCCGCTGACCAAGGAGGAGTCGCTGCAGGCGATCTACGGTATGTCCTACGATGAGTGGAAGGAGAGGTACCAGCGGGAGGTGACCGAGGAGCAGATGGAGCGCTTCAATCAGACCAAACCGCTGCATGCCAAGATCAGCGGGCATGTGTGAACCTGTAGAGGCAGTGTCTGCGTTATAGGGTTGAACGGTTTTTCGACTATGGCGATGCCGAGGCCTATAAACTGCGACTGCAGAGCCTGCGCCGGCAGTGGAACGATGAGGATCGGGATAACGGGTGATTCAATTTCCCGGAGCCCCTTGTCGGGACTCCGGAAAACCGAATCTTTGCACAGCCTTAAACTTCACTTTCAGGCCGGGCACATCCTGTGCGGTAAAACGTCCTCGGGTTTTGGATCAACGGGTGATCCGCCAGCCGTTTACTGGGCAGCAGGAGCCTGCGGCGCTACCGGAGCAACAGGCGCCGGGTAACCGTAGGGTGCGCCATAGGGTGCGCCGTAACCCTGGGGTGCGCCGTAACCGTAAGGTGCCTGGCCATAGCCGTAAGGAGCGCCGTAACCGTAAGGTGCACCATAACCACCATAGTAGGGGTTGCCGTAGCCATAGCCGTTACCACGGGTGTAGGCATTGCTGCGACCACTGAAGTTCATGTTGAAATCACCGGTACCGTCACCCATACCGTCACCCATTCCATTCCAGGGACCGCCGCCCCACCAGGCAGATGCGGTGGCGGATGCGGACAACATGGCGACAACGGCAGCGATTTTTGCGAATTTGTTCATGGATATCTCTCCTGAAAAACCTTTATTAAGATTGTGTCTTCCTCTGTAAAGCGCTACAGCTCGCCTTAACTGAGAGTAAGAATATAAGAAAATACTAAAATAGTAAACAACAATTTAACAGGAATATGAATATTTTTTAACCCAAGTCTCGGAAAGGGGGGTGGCCCGCCCTGAGCAACGCTTTTTGAACTCCGAAACTTGAGTTTCTAATTTTGATGTGTTGGCGAGCAATCCGGGTGGAATATCTGGTAGTTGCAGGTCACGTTTAGCGCAGGCGTAACCCGACCAGTATAGAGCGCCCTGTGGGCGCCGTGGGTGTTCGTACCGATGTGGCGGCGGGCACGGCCCGCCCTCTGGGCAGACGCACCTTCGGGCTTATTCGCGTTTATTTACGTTCATTTGCGGCGCATATTTTTCCTGTGTGGGGTGGGGTCAGTGGGATTATCCACTTCAGTTCCAACACCCAACAGGTACCCGAGATTCCGCACCATGGGTTCCGAGACAGGCTGGAGCTTGTTACGCATCACCGAACCCACGGCGTCTGTCAGGCTGAGAATCGGGGTAAGCACGGCGTCATCCAGTTGGGCCAGGAACAGCATGGCGCGTATCTCCCTCCGCAGTTGCGGCAGGGTGTCCCACAGCTCATGCAGGGGGCCGTGGTCGGCAGCCAGCAGTGATTCGACCACAGCATCGATCTCGGCAATCTCCCGCAGCTCTTCCCGGCCCGCCCGAATAGTGGAGAAATAGTCGCCGACCGCCTTGAACAGGGCGCTGACCACATCCTGGTCGGCCGGGCGTGTCATCACGTCGATAGCCGTATGGGCGAAGGTCTGACCGCGGCTCTCCAGCAGCTTCTCCAGGAGTGCGGCGTAACGATTCCCCCGGTCCGCCATGCGCCTTAACAGGGGCTGATACGCTGACAGGTCACTGCGCGATTGCAACGGCTCCGGCAGTTCATCCGGTACAGTTTCCAGGAAGCCCACACGGTAGCTCTTTGACGAGCGACCGCGGTTCCAGAGCCGTTGTTTGATCGGTGCGTCGATCAGCCCCGGCTGCAGCACCAGACGCACGCTCTCCAGAATCTGCCGCGGTTCGGTCTCGAAGGGCAGGTGCTCCACCAGAAAGGCGGCCAGTGCTGCACCCAGCGGACCGGCTGCCACCGCCGGCTGTTCCAGCAGTCGCCTGGCGTACTCGGCCCGCGGTTCGCACCACCAGGCGAGGCGTGCCAGTTGGTCGGTCAGGTCCGGCGAACAGACCACCGCCATGACCGCCTCCGGCTCAGCCAGTTTCAGCAGGCTCGACAGACGGACACTTTCGACCTGGCCCATGCGGGTCCAGCGCTGTATATAGACGGGATAGCCACCGGGAGAGTTGAGCACGATGCCGGCCAACAGCTCGCGTACCTGCCTGAGATAGCGTTCCGGGTTGCCGTCGGGGTGCAGGGCCACCTTCATCTCCTGATCACCCTTGATGCCGTGCACCTCCATGCGGTTCTCGTCGATGCGAATCGCCTCGGTATTGACGACCAGCACGTTCAGGCGCAGCAGGTCCTCGTTGCTCAGTTCCATTGCCCGAAATCCCCCGCAGGTCTCAATTGAGCTGGATGCGCTGACCCCAGGGGATCTCCGCCTTGCCCTTGACCAGCCAGATCACCGGCATCGCCGGTTCGTGGTTCGGAAACGCCCCCTGGGCGTCGGTAAAATAGATCAGCAGATCGCACCGGGCATCGTGTTGCTCTACCCACTCGAATACCGGTCTGAAGTCGGTGTCGCCGCCGCCCGTGAATGCCCGGGGCAGGCGCAGCTGTTCCCAGGGCTCGACAATCCAGGGGCCGTCGGCGGCCAGCACGGCATCGCAGGCGAGGAGGGTGATGTGGGCATGGGCCTGCCCCTTGATGGCGTCGATTTCGGAGATGAACTGGCGCATCTCCTCGTCGCTGATGGAGCCGCTGGTATCCAGCCCGACCACCACCCTGAGTTCGCTGCTGCGCAGGCTGGGGAGGATGGCGTCACCCTCGCGTCGCGAGGGTCTGGCCCAGTTGTAGTCCTCCCGGGCGGTGGCGGTCATGTACTTGGCCAGCAGCATGCGCCAGGGGATGCGCGGCTGCAGCAGATGGCCGATCATGCGCCCCAGCTCACCGCCCATCCTGCCAGCCTGCAGCGCCTGCTGATGGGCGCCGGCCAGGCGTTGAGTCCACTGCACGGCCAGCCGTTCCTGCTCGGTCGGTGACAGCGGTGCCGGTTGGGTGGCGGCGGATGGTGATTTCCCCGAATCGGACTCGCTGCGCGGCGCCTGGGGCTGCGGGTCCGCTCTTTCGGCGGCCGGTACATCATTCGGTCGGTCACCGCCACCCCCCGGACTGCCTCCGGGGTTGGTCTCGGTCCGATCGTAGAGATGCTGGTCGTGGGTCTCCATCTGCTCGCTCTCGGCGATGCAGGGATAGATCTCCTCGGCGGTCATGCCCTCGAATTCGACCAGGTGCAGTGCCCCCGGGCAGGGCTCCAGCTGCTCGGCGATCAGCAACGGGTTGATCGCCAGATCACAGGCGATATCCCAGCGATACTTGTCCCGGTGCAGGCGTCTGGCGAAGTGGGAGAGGGCGCAGTGCAGCGCCTCGTGCGCCAGCACGAACTGGGTCTGTTCCAGGCTCAGGGCGTCAATGAAATCGGCATTGTAGTAGAAGGCGCGGGCATCGGTCGCGGTGGTCCGGCACCAGCCGGGGTCGGCTCGCAGCATCGGCAGACGCAACACCAGGGCGCCGAGGAATGGTTTGTCCAGGATCAGGCGGGTGCGGGCGGCGCTGAGTTTGGTCTCGATCTCGCTCATCGTCTGCCGGCTCCATCCCGTGTTCAGAGATCGTACAGCATCACATCGGCCACCGCCTCGGCCCAGGGGGCGAATTCCGGCAGGTTGAACAGCTCCTGGCCGATGGCGCGGTGCATGTCCGAGACCAGCATGATGCCCATCTCCCGCTGCGGAAAGCGGCCGGCATAGTCGAGGATACGGCCATACACCCCGCGCTCGCCGGCGGCGCCCCTGGCCTTCAGCGCACGGCCAACGAGGGCGGAAGCGACGGCGTACTGCAGGTCGATTTCAGTCGGCACCAGCACAGTTTCGCCTTGCAGGATGGCGTCGATATCGGGCAATTTGTCCAGGTTGTTGACGAACGCCGCCAGTTCGATCCCGGCGGCCGGGCCGACGCAGGCCTGCAGGGCGTCGCAGAGCAGCTCGGGCAGGGTGCCGAACTTCTGCAGCCCGCGATGGGCGAACTCCCAGGAGCGGGGCGAGGGGAAGGCCACCGGATTGTGGGCGGGATCGAAATCGAACAGCCGTTCCGGGCGGAAGCGCAGGAAGGAGATCACCCGTTCGTCGATGCCGTTGTCATAGGCCCAGGCGACCCAGTCGTCGAGTTGGGTCTCCACCTCGAAATGGGTGAACCGGTTGGCCAGCGGGGAGGGCATGGTGTAGGTGACGCCGCGGTCGCCCTGGCGGTTGCCGGCGGCAAAGATGGCCCAGCCGTCCGGGACCCGGTACTCCCCCAGGCGCCGGTCGAGGATCAGTTGATAGGCGGCGGCGGATACACTGGGTGGGGCGGAGGTGATCTCGTCAAGAAACAGGATGCCCCGTTCACCGTGGGCGTCCACATGGGGCAGCAGCGCGGGCTCGGCCCACTCCACGCGATCGCCGCTGCGGAACGGGATGCCGCGCAGGTCGCTCGGCTCCATTTGCGAGAGGCGGATATCGATCACCGGTACCCGGTGGCGCCGGCCCACCTGGCTGACCAGCTGCGACTTGCCTACCCCGGGGGGTCCCCAGAGCATGACCGGTGTGTGATGACCCTGTTCGGTACTCAGATATTCACGGTCCAGAATGGCCGATATTGCGGCTGGTCGCATGCTACTTCCTATGATTGATCGGTGCTGCGGGTACACTGTTCTGGGCAATAACCTACCATATAACTGAGAAACGCCAGTAATAAGATATAGTGATGGTAATGATTGCACAATTTATGAACGTGTACCGGGTGGGGCCGGGCGATAAAGTACCCGCCGGGGTTGCCGATAGATTTCAGAAACGTTCCCACATCGGGGCGACCTTGGCGGGGGTTGTTCTCCATTCCACGGCCCCTTCCCGCCGGCCGCCGGCGCGACCGGCACCGGGAGGCTTCGCGCCGGGGGCAATCCAGCATTCAGGACGAACAGGCTGACGCAAACAGACATGACGGAACCAGTACAGGATCAATATCGGGTGCTGTTCGAGCATTCGGCCGATGCGATGCTCATCATTGATGGTGGCCGCTTCATCGATTGCAATGAGGCTGCATTGCGGATGCTGGGTTATGCGGTTCGCGCTGACTTGTTCGCCACCCATCCCTCACAGTTGTCACCGCCCTTCCAGCTGGATGGCGCCTCGTCCTACGACAAGGCGAATGAGATGATCGCCATCGCCATGGAGCGTGGGTCGCATCGGTTCGAGTGGATCCACCGCAAGCGCGACGGGACCGATTTTCCGGTCGAGGTGCTGCTCACCCCGATTCCCGCCGGCGGGCGGTTGCTGCTGCACGTGGTGTGGCGCGACATCACTCAGCGGAAGCAGTCGGAGGAGCAGCTCCGGCTGGCCAAGTACGTGACCGACTCGACCAGCGAGGGGATCATCGTCACGGATATGGATCTGCGGATTATCGAGGTGAATCCCGCCTATTGTGACCTGCTCGGATACGACCGCGACGAGGTGCTGGGGAGAAATGCCGGATTTGCCAAGTCCGGCAGGCATGACGAGGTGTTCTATCAGCGGATTTGGGAGTCGCTCAACCAGGCCGGCAAGTGGCAGGGTGAGATCTGGGATCGCAAGAAGACTGGCGAGGTGTTTCCCATCTATCTCCGTCTCAATACCATCTTTGACGCCACTGGCAAACCCTGTTACTACACCGGGCTGTTTTCCGATATCACCCATCAGAAAAGAACCGAAGAGCAGCTGGAGGAGCTGGCCTTCAACGACGCCCTCACCGGGCTTCCCAACCGGGCACTGTTCCATCAGCGTCTGAAGCAGGAACTGAAGCGCTGCCAGCGGCATGAAAGCAAGCTGGCACTGCTGTTCATCGACCTGGACCGGTTCAAGAATATCAACGACTCCCTCGGCCACACCCATGGCGATGCCTTGCTGATTGAGGTGGGCGATCGCGTCCGGCAGGCGGTCAGGTCGGTGGATACCGTCGCCCGTATGGGCGGGGACGAGTTCACCGTCATCCTGCTGGATCTGATCGACGAGTATACGGTTACCGATGTGGCGACCAAAATTCTGGCCAAGGTGATCCGTCCGGTGTGGATTGACCGGCATGAGATCATTCCCCATCTGAGCATCGGCATCAGTCTCTATCCACGCGATGGGGAGAGCGTGGATGACCTGACCCGGCATGCCGATATGGCCATGTATCATGCAAAGAGCGAGGGCGGTGATCGATTTCACTTCTTCCAGGAGGAGATGAACCGGGAGAGTGGGCGCCGCCTGGCGCTGGAAAATGAAATGAGCGTCGGCCTGAACAGCGGTCAGTTCGTCCCCTATTTCCAACCGGTTTATGAGCTCGATTCCGGCCTGCTGGTGGGTATGGAGGCGCTGGTGCGCTGGCAACACCCGGAGCGGGGCCTGATCATGCCCGACGAGTTCATTCCGCTGGCCGAGGAGACCGGCTTAATCATCCGCCTGGGACACGGCGTATTGCGGCAGGCCTGTCGGCAGGTGAAACAGTGGGTGGATGAGTACTCCCGGGAGCTGTGTCTGGCGGTCAACCTGTCGGCCAGGCAGTTTCACTCCAGCGACCTGATCGAGCAGGTGCGGCGGATCCTCAACGAAAGCAGGTTTCCGCCGGGCTGCCTCACCCTGGAGATCACCGAGAGCATGATGATGGGACAGATCGAGAGGACCCTGAATCAGCTGATCCAACTGCGCGCTGCCGGTCTGAATCTGGCGATTGACGATTTCGGCACCGGCTACTCCTCGCTGAGCTACCTGCAGCGCTTTCCGGTCAACACCCTGAAGATCGATCGAAGCTTTATTCGCGACATACTGACCGATCGCAACAGCCGCGCCATCGTCAGGGCGATCATCTCCATGGCCCGGGCGATGGAGCTGGATGTGATTGCCGAAGGGGTGGAAAATACTGACCAGCTGGCATTTTTGAAGGAGTTGAAGTGTCAGAAGGCGCAGGGTTATCTGTTCAGCCAGCCGTTGCCTGCGGATCAATTCGAGCGACTTCTGGTTAACGGTGATTAGGGCTCGCGCAAGAATAATTTCGTAGTACCGAGGGCGTCACTGGACCATACCGGCAAGGCACGCTTTGCAGGCAATGGCTGTTCCCTTGCCAAAAAGCGTAACACCGGTGGCGGGGTCCAGTGGCGACCGAATACCGGAACTTATTTTTGCGCGAGCCCTTAGCTCAGCAGTTCGCTCAGGTCCTCTTCAATATCGCTGTACTCCAGGACGTTCAGACCCATGGTATCCAGCACCCGGTGCTGTAACTGTTGCCAGTCCTGGGCATCCCGAAAGCGCCGGGTACGGTCGACAATATTCTCCGCCATCTTGAGAATGGCATAGACCAGTTGGTCTTCCTTGCCGGTAATGTGTTCCAGGTAGTCCGCCTCATGATGCTGCAGGATCAGCTCGCAGAGGCATTCGGGGAGATGCCACGAGGCGGCGATGTAATAACCGATGATCGAGTGGTTGGTGCCATGCTTTGCCTCTTCGATTTGCGAGAGGGTCTGCTCGGTACTGTCATTGGCATCGATCAGGGTCAGCCGGTAATCGGGGTAGCGGATTGCCATGGCCGGGATACCGCAATCATGGAAGAGTCCGACGGTGTAGAGGGTTTCCAGGGAGAAGTTCTCCTTCAGCCGACTGCCGATATAGACCATGGAATTGGCCACGTCGGTGGCGTTGTCCCAGAATCGTTCCAGCGAGATGCAGGCATTGCCGGTCAGGGCGCGCTTCAGCTCCACCGAGGCAGCCAGACTGTTGACGCTCTCCATGCCGAGCAGGGAGACTGCCTGATGGATATTGGTGATGCTTCGGGTCAGCCCGTAGAAGGGCGAGTTGACGGTCTTGAGAATAGCCGATGAGAGCCCGACATCCGCGGCGACCACCTGGGCGATGTCCGCCAGCGAGGGATCATCACTGCTGCTGATCTCCTGCAGCCGCATCAGCGTCTCCGGTCTTGGTGGGATATGAAATCCCTGGGTCATCACTTCTGCAACGGATGCATCTATATCGATCACCTGCCTGTTCTCCCCCGGTTATTAGTTGAGAGAATGGTACCCCAGCTGCGCCGCGACGTTAAGCGGGTTGTGGTGATCATGGTCAATGCGGAATTGAAAATAACCATTGCAAAGCGCAATGGCTTCTGTCGTTACAACGCACCCTTTTTCAGGAACAGCCCGACCTGTTCCTTGGGCATTGGCCGGCTAAACAGGAAGCCCTGGGCATTGGGGCAGCCGAGCCGCTTCAGTTGTTGATGCTGGACCTCCGTCTCGACTCCTTCCGCAATGATATCGAGTCCCAGTTCCTTGGCCATGGCGACAATCGCGGTGACGATGGAGTTGCGGCTGCTGGTGGCGCGTATGCCGCTGACAAACGAGCGATCGATCTTGAGCGTGCTCAGGGGCAATGACTGCAGGTAGCCAAGGGAGGAGTAGCCGATGCCGAAGTCATCGACCGCGATACAGATACCCGCGGCATGCAGTTGGCGAAGTTTGTGGACCACCTGATCCATATCCTGGATCAGTACGTTCTCGGTGATCTCCAGCTCCAGCGCGGAGCCGGGGACCCCATGCCTGGTCAGTACCTTGAATACCTGCTGTTCGAAATCGGCTTGCGCCAGCTGTTTCGAAGAGACATTGACCGCCAGTTTGACCTGGTCGTGACCAGCCTTGCGCCACTTGCTCAATTCCGCGCAGCCGGCATCCAGCACCCACAATCCGATCTCATTGATCAGGCCGCTCTCTTCGGCCACGGGGATAAACTCGGTGGGGCTGATGTTGCCCACTTCCGGGTGCTTCCAGCGCAGCAGTGCCTCCATTCCGGAGACCTTGCCGGACGGCAGATTGATCTGTGGCTGAAAATAGACCTGCAGCTGCTCTTCATCAATGGCGCGCCGGAGACCCGTGTCCAGCGAAAGGTGCTGGTCGGCCGAACCTTTCATCTCGTTGGAGAAGAACTCGTAACCATCCTTGCCGTGCCGTTTGACATGGTACATGGCGATATCGGCATGCTTGATCAGCGCATCCATGGTCTCCCCGTTATCCGGGAACAGTGCAATGCCGATACTGAAACTGACGAAGACCTCGACCCCATCGATAAAGATTGGCGCCTTCAGGTTGGCCAGCATCTTCTCTACCAGGCGAATGGCGTCGACCCTGCCGGTGACTTCCGGAACCAGCAGATTGAACTCGTCGCCGCCCACCCGGGCCAGGGTGTCGCTGTCGCGCAGGCAGTTGCGTAACCGGTTGGCCACCGTCTGCAGCAGTTGATCCCCGGCGACATGGCCCAGGGAGTCGTTGATCACCTTGAACCGGTCCATGTCCAGGTACATCAGCGCCAGTTGATTGCCGTTTCGCTTGGCCTGGGAGATGGCCAGACCGAGACGGTCACGCAACAGGGCGCGGTTGGGCAGTTGGGTCAGCAGGTCGTGGTAGAGCTGGAAGTTGATGATCTCTTCGGCCCGCTTGCGCTCGCTGATATCCCGCGCCACGCCATAGGTGCCGACATAACATCTCTCATCGACGCCGCCGGTGTCGCGGTAGATGCCCATCGAGTTCAGCTCGACCGAGACGGAGCGGCTCTCGAAGTAGCGGCTGGGCTGGCTGTTGTCCTTGCAGCGCAGCCTGAACTCCACGTTACGACTGGCGCGATCCCCGGTGCGGCGTTCGGCAAAGGCGTATCTCGCCTTCTCCACGTCCTCCTCATGCACCACCTCGGAGTAGTGGTGCCCAATCAGATCATCCTGTTTGTAATCGAGCAGTTGGCTGATGCGATCATTGACGAAGCAGAAGTAACCCGCCTCGTCGAGCATGTAGATGATGTCCGGGGAGTTGTCGACGATGAAACGATAACGGTATTCGGAGGCTTCGAGCTTCTGGTGTACCTGTTTGAACTCCCGTTCCAGGCTGCGTTTTTTTAGTACGTTCTCAATTATGCCGAGGAGTTCCACCGGGTTGTAGGGTTTGCGCAAAAAATCGCTGACGCCGTTTCTCAGTGCCTCGGTGGCGTTGGCAAAGGTGGCTTCGCCACTGACGATGACCACATCGATCTCGGGGAAGTCCGTTTTCAGCAGCTCGAGAAACTCCAGTCCGGAGATCTCCGGCATGTTCAGGTCGAGAAGAATCAGCTCAATCGGATTGCCATGCAGGATCTCCAGCGCGACCTGTCCGTTTGCCGCGATAATACTCGCATGTCCGTATGCCTTAAGGAGATCGCGCACGCTCTCACGCATGCGTACTTCATCATCCACCACCAGGATTTTGGCCGGCACCGTTTTGGCGGTGCTGGCGGCCTTGTCCTTGTTGCCGGGAAGCTCGGGTAACAACTCGCTTCCCAGCCAGGACTCCGTGGACTTCATCATTGTGCCTTCCCCTTATTATTCGTCCCCTAAGCGACGAGGCAGGTGGATGAGCATTTCTGTTCCACCTCCCGAGCGACCCCTACAGCTAATACTCCCTTTCAGCTCATTAATGAGGTTGTTTACAATGGTTAATCCTAAACCTGAGTGGTTGTTGCCTTTCGTGCTGTCGACCGGGGTGAACAGCCTTCCCATGATCTCCGGGGGAATCCCGGGACCGTTGTCGGCGATGCTCAATTCGACGTATTCACGCCCCCCGATGTTGATACGATCGCGTGTCTGGATCCACAGATCCCCGCCATCGGGCATCGCCTCGACGGCATTCTTGACCAGGTTGGTGATCACCTGCTTGAGACTTGCCCGGCTGATCTGGATGGCCGGTAGCTTTTTCTCCAGGTCCAGATGCTCGGTGATGCCGATTGACTTGAGATAGGAGGCCTGGAAGATCTCCATCAGGTCACGGATTATCTCGTTGATATCCACCGAGAACGAGGCGATGTGCTGTGGATCGCCGATGTCGCGCAGACGCAAGGTGATGTCGCCGACCCGTTGGATCTCCTCTTTGATGATCTTCAGGTGGTCGGAAATCGATGCATCTTCACTGAACTTGGCCGAGAGCACGTGCAGATAGTTGTTGATGATGCCTAGCGGATTGTTGATTTCGTGGACAATGCTTCTTGCCTCACGCTGATGCCACTGGCGGGTATTCTCAAGCAACTCCTCGGTTCTTCTCGCCAGGCCGCGGTGTGTGTGGATACCCTGGGCGGCGGTGGCCGCGAACATCGGCAGGAAGTTCAGGTTTTGTGCCTGACGCTCCTGTTCCGCGGCGCGCAGACCGACTGCGATTACCCCGATGCGGCTGGTTCCGCTGATCAGCGGAACGCAGAGCAGGCAGTCGCTTTCCAGTGTCCGGGCGAGTTGCTGGTCGACCAGGGAAGCCGGGGCCGACTCCAGCGGCAGGATCGGCCCCTGGACCGTCCCCTCGATCAGTGCCTGGGCGACACGACTGCGGCCCGCCACGATCGGTATATTGAATTCGGCTAGCCGAGTATTACTCACGGCACGGCCAACGATTCCCCGCAGGTGGCCGTTATCGGCATCGGCAAGAAACAGGATGCTGCGATCCATGCCGAACAGGATATCCAGTTCCGCGAGTACCGAGTCCAGGAACTCCCGCAGCTCCGTTTCACTGCCCGGGTCGAGATTGACGCCGCCCAGCAGGGCAAACTCGCGTACCCGGCGTGCCAGCTCAAGGCGGACCTCCTCGGTCTCCACCTGGACGGCAATAGCGCCGGCGGCATCCTTTTCAAGCCGGATGCCGAGGCCATCGGCCGCCTTCTGCACCTGCTGTTCGATATCCTTTTTCAGATTGGCGACAACCGAGGGGGTCAGGCCAAACAGCAAATCGGCCTCCGAATAGAGGCTATTGAGATCAATGCCCGGATCACTCAGTTTGTGAATGAAGTTGGTCAGGCGCACCAGTCGTGGCGCCTCTAGCAGCCGCTCGGCCGGTTCATTCTGATAGAGCAGGGCGTCACTGAGGAATGACTCCAGCTCCCATTCACCCACTACCAGCGCACTCACCTCGTGGTAGGCGGTGCCGAACAGCTCACGTTCAAGCTCGATCAGGGCAAGGTCGTCCGGGGTCTTGAGCAGCAGATCGCCATAACGGTCTGGCTGGTTGTTGAGGAATACCAGCTGGCCGAGTTTGTGCAGCAGGCCGGCCAGGTAGGCCTCGTCCGGAAACTCGTAGCTGGTCAGCGTGGCCAGGGCCCTGGCCGCATGGGCGCACCAGAGCGACTTGTACCAGATGATGCCGAGCCCTTGTCCGGTCTGGACGTTGAACTGCGAGAAGAACTGATGTACTGCGGCATTGATGGCGATGGTTTTGATGTTGTTCAGCCCCAGCACCACCAACAGATGGTTGAAGTCCCTGTCTTCATTCCACTGGGCATAGGCGGGGGAGTTGCAGACGGCGGTGATCTTGGCGGTCAGCCCGATATCCTGTTGGATTATCTCCGCCAGATCATGAAAACTGACGTCGACTTGATGGCAGGCTTCGATTAATCTGAGCAACACCTGCGGGACAGAGGGGAGTCTGCCCAGACTTAGATTTTCGATAATGACCGGTGAGGCGTCCTTCATGACGTAACATCCTGCACCAAATATCAACTATAAGTCAATGAGATAAAAAGGAATTCTGTACAATATTTGGACAAATGGAAACGCCCAACGCAACCATTCACAACACCTTTGGCGATTCGGCAGGGGTGAAAAGTCAAAACTGTGAACCAGTTAACAGAATGGTTGTGATCGCCAGCGGAAAAGGCGGCGTCGGCAAAAGCACCCTCTCCGCCAATCTCGGCATTGCGCTGGGACAGATGAAACGGCGGGTCTGTCTGTTCGATGCGGACACCAATCTGGCCAATATCAATATTCTCTTTGGAATCAATCCACTACAGACACTGCGTGAATATATCAGTGGGCAAAGACGCCTCGATGAAATCCTGCTGCCGGTTTCCGAGTATCTGCAGATCGTCCCCGCGGCCAGTGGCATCGCTGAATTTCTGGAGCTGGATACGCAACAACAGGAGCGCCTGCTGAGTGGCCTGCGGGATATCGAACGGCATAATGATCTCCTGCTGGTGGATTCGGCGGCCGGTGTCGGCAGCAGTCAGCTCGGTTTCTTCCTGGCGGCCGCCTGTCCGGTACTGGTCATCACCCCGGAACCCACCTCGCTGACGGATGCCTTTTCGTTCCTGAAGATGGCCAAGCGGATTGGCTTCGGCGGGATCGTCTATGTCGTGGTCAATATGGCCTCCGATCTGCACGTGGCCAGGAGCGCCTTCAAGCGTTTCAAGCAGGCCGCCGAGAAGTATCTGCAACTGCCGGTGGGCTACCTGGGCTACGTGCTGCAGGATCGACAGGTGCCGGCGTCGGTAACAAAGCAGCAGCCGGTCATGCTCGGCAAACCGGAGTGTCTGGCCAGCCGCTGTATCCGGGTGATTGCGGAGCGCCTGCTCCGGTTGCTGGAGAATCAGCGGCGGGGTTCGGAGTCGTTCAGCGACTATCTGCGGGAGATGAATCAGCCGTTCGGTATCGAACTAGGGCAGACCGCTCAGGGCGCCGGAGATGCCGACACGGCGGCGCAGGATGCCGATTGGCAACAGCAGACGCTGGCCCGGCTGCAGACCCTGGAGAAGGGGGCGGCCGGTGCATTCATTCGGCGCGCGGCCAGCGAGTGGGCGGTCAGCCACCATGCCGGCGAGGCGGAGCTGTTTGCCGATACCGAACCAGCCGAATGGCCGCTGGCCGCGCCCAGTCCGGTGGCCGCGATGCCGGTGCCCGACGGAGCGGATGGTGCCAAGCTGCCACGGCGTACTTTTCAGGGTGCGCTGGCACAGAGCCCCTACTGTGCCGCGGCGCAGTTCGCCGAACTGCTGGCCCGGACCGAGAAACGGTAAGCCTGGCCCGGCTTCAACCTGGAAAACCCAACCATCATCAGGAAACATCTTGGCCGCTAATAAACGCAAATGAATGCGAATATAACCGTAACGTAACTACTCACCCGGTTTGTAAGTGATTGGCCTGCCTTGCCGGCCTCACACGATGGCTTGTTTCCTCGAATCCGGCCCCTTTTTCAGCGCCTGCCCAAACTCGCTTCGCTCAAACAAGGGCAGGCTTGAATCTGAAAAAGGGGCCGGATTAGAGGCGCCACCAAGATCGGCCAACAAGGCAGGCCAATCACCACGTGAGTAGTTATCCGTCAACATCCTTTAACGGGTGAGCGTGCTAGCGCAGCAGTAGCACCGGCACGGAGGCGTTGCGGATCACGCTGGTGGTGGTGCTGCCTACCAGGAAGCGGCGGATCACCGAGTGGCCGTAGGCTCCCATGATCAGCAGGTCGATCTCGTGATCCGCCCGGTAGCCGCACAGCACCCGTTCCACCTCGCCATCAACCAGGCTGGCGGTGGTCTCGAACCCGGCACGCTCCAGGGTCGCTTGCGCCCAATCGAGTTGCGTGCGGTGTTCATCACTGGCCGCGCCGACCATCACCAGGTGACAGGGGAGGTTCCGCAGCAGCGGGCTGGTGGCGATCATCTCCACCCCTTTGCGCGTGGTGGCGCTGCCGTCGAAGGCGAGCATCACCCGTCGCGGTGCCTTGAAGGCGGCGCTGGTGATGAGGATCGGGCGGTGCAGGGTGCGCACCACATTCTCCAGGCGGCTGCCGATGTGCCGGCCCAGGTGATCCTCATGCTTTCCCAGCACCAGCAGGCGGATGTTCGCTTCCAGCTCGGTGAGGGTCTCCACCAGGTCGCCGTGGCGCTGCCATCGGGTGGGGTTGTCGATGCCCTGGTCCATGGCGCGCTGCCTGGCCGCCTCCAGCATCAGTTTTCCCTGCTCCAGGGCCAGCTTGCCGCGCCGCTCGTCCAGGGTGGCCAGCTCATCCAGCAGGGCCTCGCGGCTGCCCAGTCCGATGTTGCCGCTGAGATTGCTCTCGGTCGGGTACTCGGACTTATCCAGCACGTGTAAAAATTCCAGCGGGGCGCCCAGCCGCAGGCTGGCCCAGACGGCGTAGTCACAGACAGCGGGGGATACCTCGGTACCGTCGATACAGGCGATCACTTGGGTCATTTTTTATTCTCCTCCATCAGTGGCCCATCAGTTTTGCCACGGCATCCGGATCGTCATGCACGGCAAAACGATCGACAATCGTGGCACTGGCCTCGTTGAGTCCAACCAGTTCGACTTGTGTGCCCTCGCGGCGGAACTTGATAACCACCTTGTCCAGCGCCGCCACCGCCGTGATGTCCCAGAAGTGCGCCTGATACAGGTCGATCACCACCTTGTCCACCACTTCCTTGAAGTCGAAGAACTCGACAAACTTCTCGGCGGTGGCGAAGAACACCTAGCCCACCACCCGGTAGGTGCGTAGCGTACCATCTTCGTTGATCTCTGAATGCACGTGTTTGAACCGGGCCACCTTGTTGGCGAAGAACAGCGCCGCCGGCAGGACGCCGACGAACACGCCATAGGCCAGATTGTGGGTGGTCACCACCACCACGGTGCTGGTCATGACGATATTGGTGCTCGGGGGGTGTTTTTTCAGGATGCGCAGCGATTCCCAGCTGAAGGTGCCGAACGCGACCATGATCATCACCGCCACCAGGGCGGCCATCGGAATGCGCGCTACCCAGTCGCCCAGAAACACCACCAGCTACAGCAGCACCACGCCCGCGGTCATGGCATAGACATGCCAGGAGACACCGGTCAGCTCCGGCAGCTGGGCCATGAAGATCAAGATCGCCAGGGCGTTGACGAAACCGGTCACCACCGAGCGCGAGACAAAGCGCATCAACGAACCCAGCCGCAGATAGCCGGCAACGATCTGCAGCAGGCCGGTCAGCAGGGTGGCCGCCAGCAGGTACTCCAGCCCGTGCTCCCTGACCAGGGTCACCATGAGCAGCGCCATGGCGCCGGTGGCGGCGGAGATCATGCCGGGCCGTCCGCCGACAAAGGCGATTACCACGGCGATGCAGAAGGAGGCGTACAGCCCCACCTTGGGATCGACCCCGGCGATGATGGAGAAGGCGATCGCCTCCGGGATCAGCGCCAGGGCCACCACGGTACCGGCCAACAGATCACCACGGATATTGCCGAGCCAGCTGTTTTTGAACGATACCACCATAAAACACTTCCATTACAACGAATGACGGAATCCCGAGCAGCGCCCTGTCCATGCTGTGGGCATCGTCGCTCAGGCCACGCGGTAGGGCGCAGGCGACGGTTGCAACGACCCGAGGTCGTCAAAGGGGACTGGCGTATCGGCTGGTGTTAAATCGGCGGGTAGGGGGTTGGGCAACGAACCATGCAACAATGGCTGGTGTCGGCGACGTGATCCCGTGTTCGCGAACTGATTTTCGATCCTGCAGACTGCTCTGGGTAACTGAAGGGGCGCGATCCTACCACAGATCGGCGCGGATTTCAGTCTCCACTGGCAGGCTTCATTGACCGAACACGCTGCCCACCAGATAGCCGGTGTAGGCGACATAGCAGGCCAGCAGGGCCGCCCCCTCGAACCGGTTGATGCGGCCGGGGCCGCGGAAACCATAGCCGACGACGAACAGGGAGAGGGTCAGTGCGGCCATGACCAGCATGTCACGGGAGAATACCTCGGGTCCCACCGCCATCGGATGGATGGTCCCGGCGATACCCACCACCGCCAGGGTGTTGAACAGGTTGGAGCCGAGCACGTTGCCGAAGGCGATGTCGTGCTCGCCCTTGCGTATGGCGATGATCGACGAGGCCAGCTCCGGCAGCGAGGTGCCGACGGCAACGACGGTCAGGCCGATGATCAGATCGCTGACGCCGAAGCCCTGGGCAATCTCCACCGCCCCCCAGACCAGGATGCGCGAGCTGATGATCAGTAATACCAGGCCGACGGCAAGCCAGAAGATCGCCCGGCGTAGCGGCATGGCGTGGATCACCAGTTCCTGCTCCATCTCGCTGCCCAGGGTGTCGCCCTTTTTCCGCATGCCTTGCCAGATGCTCCAGCTCATCAGTACGCCAAACACCAGCAGCAACATCACGGCATCGAGATAGCTGATCGCCCCGTCGCGGATCTGCCAGGCCGCCAGGGCCGTGACCGCGGTGAGGATCGGCAGCTCCTGGCGCAGAATCCGCGAGTGCACGGCGATGGGGCTGAGCAATGCCGTCAGCCCGAGGATCAGGGCAATATTGGTGATGTTGGAGCCGTAGGCGTTGCCGAGGGCGATGCCCGGATTGCCCTGGGAGGCGGAGATGGCGGAGACCACCATCTCCGGTGCCGAGGTGCCGAAGCCGACAATCACCATGCCGATCAGCAGCGGCGGCATGCCGAAATGGCGCGCGGCGGCGGCCGAGCCGTCGACAAACCGGTCGGCGCTCCAGACCAGCAGTGCCAGTCCGAAGGCGACGGCGAGAAATGCGGTAATCATAAAACTCCTGTGAACAATCGATGGTGTAACGGTGCCGAACCGGTCTGTGCTTCCACGGCGTGTTATTGGGTTGTCCGGCAGCCTTTGGCCTATCGCGGCGAACACCGGACGCGCCACGCGGTTGGCGGATTATAGATGAGAAGCGTGCGATGGGAAGCATGCAGGGGAGCGAAATGTCGGCCAGGTAAACGGCGCGCCGTTGACTGCGGCGCCATTGTGGCGCAGTTTTCAGAACTGCGCCAAAGACTGGCGCAGTTTGGCTGTTGTTGGGTGAAACTGCGCCACCATCCGACCGCTTGGTGCTACTCGTACCCCATCTGGCTATTTCGTCCTGTTACCACTGTTCGCCAATTATGTCGGGTTTTGACCGCCATCTACATACTATTCCATTAGTTCCCTAAGATCAGCGGCTCCAATGGCTGGATCTGGTAACCCATGGCCCGGTAACCGCGTTGCCGTTTGTCCCACATGCGGGCGAGTTGGGGTTGATCCGTCTCGGCATAATTGTAGATGCGCACATCCTGCTTGTCGGCATGTTCCCGGTGCAGACGACCGGCATATTGCTGCAACGTCCCTTTCCACGAAATAGGCATGGCCAAAACCAGCGTATCGAGCGGCGGGTGGTCGAAGCCCTCGCCAATCAGGCGGCCGGTGGCTAGGAGAACTCGCGGGGCGGATTCATCCAGCGCATCCAGTTCGGCGAGCACCGCCGTCCGTTGCGTCTTCGCCAAGCGGCCATGCAGGACAAAGCAGTGCTCGACCTCATCGCCCAGCGCCCGCTGCAGCAACGGCAGATGATCCGTCCGTTCAGTGAGTACCAGCACCTTGCGGCCCTCCTGATAGGCGGCCAGCACATCCCCGGCAATGCGCCGGTTGCGTGTGGCATCGTTGGCGAGAATACGGAAGACGTCCTGAATCGGTGAATCCGGCGGAATTGCCGGAGCAGGCAGATATTTTGGCCACACCTCCAGTTGAGATGGAGATGTCTCGGGTCTGGCGGCGCTGTGGCGGATCGGCCCGCACTGCATGAAAATGATCGGCTGGTGGCCGTCGCGGCGTACCGGCGTAGCCGTCAGACCGACCACATATCTGGCCTTTGCCTGCTTGAGGATCGCCTCGAAGGAAAAGGCCGAGAGATGATGGCACTCATCGACGATGATCTGCCCGTATCCGTCGAGCAGCTCGCCCAGATCCTCCTGGCGTGACAGCGACTGCATCACGGCGATATCGATCTTGCCGGACGGTTTCTTCCTGCCGCCGCCGATGATACCCAGCCCACCCTTCGGCATCTCCAGGAAACTGGTTAACCGCTCCTGCCACTGGCGCTGCAGCTCGGTGCGGTGCACCAGCACCAGCGTGCTCACCTTGCGCCGGGCGATCAGGGCGGCGGCGGTGACGGTTTTGCCGAAAGCGGTTGGAGCGCAAAGAACGCCGACTTCATGCTTGAACATCTCCCGTACCGCTGCCTTCTGGTCCTTGCGCAGGGTACCGGTGAACTTGGCAGTCACTTTCCGTCCCGGCAGGCGCTCATCCAGTAGTTCTGGGCGGATGCCATTGCCCTGCAACAGGTCCAGCACGGCATCAAGACAGCCTCGGGGAACGCCGATATGCTGGGGGAAGTTCTCGGCACAGCCGATGATGCGCGGCTTGTTCCACACCGGCAGACGCATGGCCTGGGCCTTGTAGAATTCCGGGTTCTGGAAGGCCGCCAGCCGGATCAGGCGATTGGCCAAAGACTGGGGTAGGTCAGCTTTGGCGATGAAAATCTGATTGGCCAGCACCAGAGTCAGGGATTCTGGCAAGGGGCCGGCTATCCGGGTAGGAGCAGGCGTCGGGCGCTGCCAAGGCTTGTTGTCCTCTTCTTCCACAATGAAGACCACATCCAGGGGATGTCGACCGCCGCTGGCCCGCAGGATGGCGTCTTCCAGCTCTCTTTTTGAGAACGGCTGGATCGACGCGAGAAAAGCCCATTGATCGGGATAAGGATCCAGGTGTTCATCGACGAACACGCTGCGCCCCAGGTCACGGGGCTGCTTCTGCAAGGGCAGCGCGATCAGGTTGCCGAACCCTCCCTTGGGCAGGGTGTCCTGGTTGGGGAACAGACGGTCATAGCTGCCCAGGGACAATTGCCGGGTGCGGTCGCAGGTGTGGCTGATCAGCGCGGCCCCGAGCTGCCTGGCCTCACGGGCGGGAACCGGATCGGCAAAGAAGATCCAGATGTGCGCGCCATTGCCGGAACGGGAGATTTCCAGCGCCGCCGGTATCGCCAGTTCCTGGCAGGACTCCATGAAGGCCTTGGCATCCTCGCGCCAGTCGGCTTTATCGAAATCCGCCGCCAGGAAATAGCAGCTGTCATCGGTCAGCAGCGGATAGACGCCGATGGTCTGTTTGCCGGCCAGATGGCCGTAGATCACCTGATCGGTCACCGGCAGCAGCAGGCGCTGGTTGCAGTCGCCGCATTTGATCGTCGGCTTGTGGCAGACGCCGGGCTTCCACTCGTTGCCGCAGGCCGGTGAATAGCCCGAGGTCCCCTTGGCCGATTCCCAGCGCTGGGGGTAGACATCCTCGCGCCCCCGAAACAGACGGCGGAACAGGGCAATCTTGTCGTCTGTAGTGAAGTGGGTTGGGACTGAAGCGGGTTCCAGTGGCGCGGGAACGGGTTCAGGGGTGATTGGTTCTTCCCAAGGGATGCCGTGCCGGATCAGCAGCGCCTTGAGGCGGGCGTTCTCCTCGCGTAGCCGCCGCAATTCATCTTGTGCATTCAGCCCTTTGTCAATCGTCGGCAAATCCATACTCCGCCATCAGATCGTCCATATCTTCGCCAACACCCCAGCCCCAGTTGTGCCCTTCGCTTTGGACCCGCTCAAGCCTTCCAATAAAGGCGTCGTGCTGGCCTGGCTCAAGCGCCACAATCGCCTTCAACGCCTGCTCGAACATGCGAACCAGGGCGTTGAAATAGCCCTCGTCATCCATGCCGCAGTAACTAAGCAGATTCATGCAGGATTCGCAATAGAACACCGTCAGCTCCGCCAGTCCCTCCGGACGCCCGATGGCCTTTTTGTAATCGGAAATCGCCTTCTTGGCCTTGGCGATTGAGATATCCTGATTGCGCATCAGATCCGGGCAAACCCAGCGGTCGATGGTCGCCTTGTACGGTTCGAGCACGTCCTCGCCCAGTGCGAAGCGGGCATGGAGGAATGCCTGATTATTCTTGCTAGCGGCGTAGAGATCCTGAATCAGGCCAAGCAGCGCCGGATGGTCGAGATCGCCAAGCTGGCGTTTGAGGTCGCCCCAGGTCGGTTTCTTCTTGTTCGTTTTTTTCATGTAACCCGCTATATGCTCTTAATGGCCCGAAAGTCCGAGTCGTCAGCCAGATGCAGGTAGATGCGGCCTTTCAGCTCGCTATTTTCGATCACGGCCCAACCCCGGCCGCAGGTCGGATCGTTCTCATCCTGCCCGGACCAGGAGAATTCAAAACGTGGTGTATCGCCGCATGGTTCCGCCCTCCCATCGATATCCCCGGATACCAGGCCGAACTGAAACTGTCCGGTTCCATCCGAGCCGATGCGGATGTATCCCGGCACCTCCATGTCCACATAATCCTGGTCCCACACCTCCATCTCGACGATTTGCCACTTTCCGGTAAACGCTTCCATCTGCTTCATATAATGTTTTTCAAAAACCTCCTTTGTTTCGCCCCTAAACTCAGTTCAAAGCTGCCACAGCTTTTGACAATGCTCTGTCACAGCTCGTGTCGCAAGCTGTGTCGTGAGTTTGTCGAGAGTTCACCCCCAAGTCACCCCCTAACCTCGGCTGCGTTACTCTTCATCCAGCTTATCGTCTCCAGCCGATTCGATCTGCTTCACCATTCGGTCGAAGTCGCTCTCAAACAGTCGGTCCTGCACAATGCGGTATTTCTCGAACTCGCTTTCGGCATGGGCCTTGGCAATCTCCGTCGTCACTTTTCCCGCGTCCTGCAAAATCTCACGATCGGTCGCCTCGATGAAGCGGTTCAGGCGGGTTTCCCAGTCTTGCATGGTCATAGGGATCTTACGGAGTGCCATATCCTCCGCGACATCCAGGTAGGCCGCAACCAGCCGTTCCAGTTGCGCCATTTCATGTTCGGTCAGGTAGTTCTTGGCAACGCTGACATCGAATTTCTGTATTTTCCCTCTCGGTGCATCCTTCCAGGTGGTCAAGCCCATGTTCTCTTTTTCGGCATTGGCACGGTTGTAGATGACTTCCGCCGCCGTCTGGCCGTGGATGGCCCAGTGCAGTTTGTTCTGTACGGTGGAGAAAAATCGTTTAGTGGCCTGGGCGGTCACATCATAGTCAACAGAGGTCGCGTAGATGTCGGTGATTTTCTGGTAGAACTTGCGCTCGGAGAGGCGGATCTCCCGAATGCGCTGCACTTGCTCTTCAAAATACTGATCGGTGAGGATGGAGCCGCCACTTTTCAGGCGCTCGTCATCCATCGTGTAGCCCTTAATGGTGAACTCCTGAATAATCGTGGTCGCCCACTTGCGGAACTGAACGGCGCGTTCTGAGTTGACCTTGTAGCCGACGGCGATGATGGCGGCGAGGTTGTAGTGTTTGGTGTTGTAGCTTTTGTCATCGGCGGCAGTTATCCGAAAATTTCGGATAACTGAATCTTCCTGCAACTCACTGTCGCTGAAGATCTTTTTTAGGTGATAGTTGATGGTTCTCACATCCACATCATAGAGCGTGGCCATCATTTTCTGGGTCAGCCAGATGTTTTCATCGGCGTAAACCGCCTCCACACCGCCCTTGCCACTGGCCGCGACAAAGGTCAAATATTCTGCCGCCGAGGAACGGATGAGGGATAACTCCTTTTTCCCGTGACCATTCGGAATCTTGCTCTTGTTCATCCTTTTCCCCCTGTTCTGTCCACGTGAAGGCCGCATGGCACGATCCGTGTCATGATTTGTCGCAAGTTATCCATTGCCGCGATGGGCCAGCAACTGGCGCCCCTTGTCGGTCAGGCAGTATTTCTGCAGGCGGCTTTTGGGCTTGTCGGGGATGGTCATCTCGATCAGGCCGTCGGCCAGTGCCGGTTTTAGGTAGCGCTCGCGGAAGGATTTGCGGTCCGAAAGGCCCAGGACGGCTTGCAGTGCCTCGCGGCCCATCTCGCCCTGTATTGCTGCCAGCAGCTCGACGACTTGGGGGGCGACTTGAGGGCTGACTTGGGGGGCGGTGGTGGTCACCGTATCCAGGATCATCCGCAGCATGAAGGCGATGAAGGGCGCGGAGTCGGTCTGGCGGGTGCTTTCCTGCAGGGCCTGGTAGTACTCGGCCTGGTGCTCAAAGATCAGGCTTTCCACCGGGATGTCGGCGAACAGGGGGTTCCATCGGGCCAGAATTAGGCTCTGCCACAGCCGCCCCATGCGGCCGTTGCCATCGGCAAAGGGGTGGATCAATTCGAACTCGTAGTGAAAGACCGAGCTGGCGATGAGCGGATGCACATCGGTGACGGCCAGCCAGCCGGACAGGTCGGCCATCAGCTGCGGCACCCGGTCGGCGGGCGGAGCCATGTGAATCACCTGTTGGCCCGCCATCACCCCCACGCCACCGTGCCGATACAGTCCCGCCTCATCGATCAGGCCGGACATCAATATTCGGTGCGCCTCCAGCAGGTCGTTTTCCGCCTCGGGCTTCCAGCTGTCGAACCGGTCGTAGGCGGCCAGAGCGTTTATCACCTCCTGCACCTCGCGGGGCGGGGCGATCACCTGCTTGCCGTCGAGAATAGCAGTGATTTGTACCTCACTCAGGGTATTACCCTCAATGGCCAGCGAGCCGTGGATGGTGCGAATACGATTTATGCGCCGCAGCCGCAGCGCCTTGGCCTGGTCGGTGAGCACGGTTAGACGCCCGATAGTCTCGCTGATCGTGGCGACTCGGTTCAGGATCTCAGGGGTAATGGTGTAGGGCGGCTGGTAGGTCATTCCACCTCCCGGTGATTTTGCACACGAAGGTGGCTGGGCGCGAAGCTGGAAATCGGTGTCACAGCTCGCTCCCGCTCGATAAAGGTGATCGTCTGGGTCGTGCAGTTGGTGATGGTGAATTTGGGGGTAAAGGTCATGGCGCGGCTCCGTGAGGCAGGATGGCGCACCCCATCAAACACCCGTCAAACAACCGGAATTCTACAATCATTTGATTATTATATTGTTTTCTGTGCTTGTGGTAATATTGACCCCGTTCAGTCAAGCAACAGTCAAGCAAATTCACAGTCGCCATCATGCCCACCATGGCAGATATTTTCTGGCCTTGCTGCCAACGGTTTCGTCATGGCAGCGGATCAGGCTGGCCTCAATGGTATCCCTTATTATTCGTGAGGCCATAGAGCCATTCTTTTCGTCAATTCCAAACCATTTCCACATGGGAGCCTGGCAGCCCTCGAATAAAGAAATCTTGCTCCGCGATATCGTGCTCGACCTGAAAAGTGTACATACGACGATCCATATTATACTTATACGCATAAAAAATATAATACAAATCGACATATTTCAGTTTCAGTCCCTGAAGATATCTATATAGCGCCGAAGGATAAAAATCCGATTCCGTTGGAACCCGGTCACCTCCTGCAACACACCCATATCCACCAGGGTCGCGATCAGGCTGTTGGCCGGCACATATTTGATTCCCAACAGTTCCATGGCCTTGTTGACGGTGATGGTCGGGGTCCCGTAGAGATGGAGAATGAGCTGCTGGGCATTTACCGCCCGGCGGCCCAGCTTGACGACTTCGGCGTCGAGTTCCTGCCGGAGCGCCAGGATACGCTGAAAGGTTGTCTTGCCGCTCTCGGCGGTCTCAACCACCGCCTGCAGGAAGAAACGCACCCAGTGGCCGATGTCGCTGGATTCGCGCACGCGGGTCAGGGCGTCGTAGTAGGCACCGCGATGTTTTTCCAGATGGGCGGAAAGATAGAGGGACGGCTTGTTGAGCAGGCCGTGGCTGACCAGATACAGCGTGATCAGCAGGCGGCCGATACGGCCGTTGCCATCCAGAAACGGGTGGATGGTCTCAAACTGATAGTGGCTCAGGGCGCAGCGGACCAGGTGCGGGACGGCAACATTGTCATTATGCCAGAAGGCCTCAAGGTCGGTCAGCAGCTCGGCCATGTCCGTATGGTGCGGGGGGATGAATGCGGCATCGGCAAGGCTCGCGCCACCGATCCAGTTCTGGCTGCGGCGGAATTCCCCAGGGGTCTTACGCTCACCCCGCACACCGCCCATCAGGATTTCATGGGTGTGGCGCAACAGGCGCAGGGAGAGCGGCAGGGTTTTCAACGCGCCGATCGCCGTGTTCATGGCGCGGACGTAATTCTGTACTTCACGCCAGTCGTCGCGACGCTCCGGCAGGATCGCCTCCTCTTCCAGCACCGCCTCGTCCATCTCCGTGCGGGTTCCCTCGATCCGGCTGGAGGTGTTCGCCTCCTTGATGATGTGCATACGGATGAAGAGATCGACATCCGGCACGATCAACGTGAAAGCGTTGAGTTCACCCAGCGATTTCGTCGCCTGCTCCAGCAGCACATTGATGCGCGGATCGTCCCATGACCAGACCTGGTTGATGGAAGCGGGCAGAAAGCTCTGGTACTGGTACTGTTGCTTATAACTGCCGGAGACAAATTCCTCGAATTTCATCGTAACCCCCTTACATCACCGAGACGTGGCCGTTCACCAGCATGGGCGGAAAGCCAGCCGTGGCGAGGTAATCCCCGATCTGCTCCGGTTCATCATTGTTGTGCTTGAACTCCACCCATTTGGTTTCCTGTGGGAGCTTGCACAGCGCGTTGAGCAGGCTGAGCAGATGTTCCGTGGTCGGTCGATGGTCATGACACCCTCGGCTGGTTTTTCACGCGAAGGCGCGAAGAGGCTAAGTTTCCTCGCGAACAGTCGGTACGAATAGCAACGGTCATGCCGCCAACCCTTCCTTTGCTTCTTCACGTTCTGACCACAGGATAGGCTGAAGGTCGTAGTTCTTGAGCGCATCAATAACAGACTGGGATACGGTTGCATTACTGTCATTCAGAAAGGCAAACAGCCTGGAATTCGATGCTCTGGTTTCTCTGGTGTCGAGCCATTTGAAGACAAGTGCCTCGGCGGAATCCTTCTTTGGATTGGAGACGGCCTGGACGATGCGTTCGGGTTGCTGGCGTGATTTGGGGATCACGAAATCGAACATGTGGTCATAGCCGCTTTTCCCGGTGAATTTCACATTGGGCGTGTAGCGGATATCCGACAGGTCCATCCAACTTGTGACATCCTCGACAAACAGGCTGGCGACATAAGGCGAGGACAAATAAAACAGGTCGTTGACCGACAACATGGCCTGAATGATATTGTGCTTTTTCAATGAAAAGTTTTCCGGTGTCGCGTGGACCAGCAATTGATCGTGATCCATCTGCACCCCGAACCCGGCGAGGGTGGTTTTTAATAGCTCCTGGCGCTTGGGGGTATCGAGCGGGCAGCCGGAATTGACCAGATCATTGATGATATAGCTATCGTCGGTGAGCACGAACCCATTGCCATCCTTGCGGGCATAGATTTGCAGGCAGTCGTTATGGCGGTCCAAGTATGGCGTGGTGATTTCCACCCAATCGGTACCGATCTGCTTGAGAACGGTTTTGTCCTTCAGCCAACGGGTGTAGTCCTGTAGCAGTTTGTCGATCTCATCAATGATCATGTGAACAACTCCTGCATAATCGTCGGCTTGGTAGAAACGTTACAGAAATCCATAAACTCTAATAGCGTCGTCCAAGCATCCTCGTGGTTTGCAAAGGTTTCGGGTAAGGGCGTCGCCCACTTGTCGCCATAACCCTCCCGGTAAACGTGCAGGTGTGGACAGCCGATCTCCTCGCCGTCAGGATTGCGATGAGGTGGTCCACCAATGTCAATCCGAGCCAGAATCACCGCCTTGCGCCCCCGTGCCTGGAAAGTGTTTTTGCGCAATTCGATCTTTCCGCGCGTGATATCCAGACTGAACTCCTCTCGATGGTCTGCCGAGTGCAGCGGGATTCTCAAGTTTCCTCCAAGACTGGGAAACGAAAAGCGATCGCTTTCCAGATAATGTTTCTCCAGGGCAAGCAGTGCGTCCGCCTCTTGCTGGGTCAATAATAGACTCATATTGAATGCCTCCGTGCAGTTGTTAAATTCATATCGCCATGCCCACTGATCTTTCGTGCATATCGACGTTCATTCGTGGTCCTACCGTGACTTGGCCGTTCATCAGCATGGGCAGGAGCCAGTCGCGGAGTTGGATTAGGTACTCCGTTTCCTTCTCCTTCGTAGCCATTATCTTTATGAGCGGATCGACGAATTCAGAAAACTGTTTCTGAAGCGTCGGCACAGGAACGACGATATATAGGTCTTCAAGGAATCCCTTGTTGAGTTCAACTTGGCCTGTCGAGCCGTTGGCCGCAGCTTCGATAATTGGCTGAAAGCGCAACAATGACCAACACAGGTATTCGCGACTCACACGTTCAGGTTTAGCTCTGACGATGGTTACATGAGAATCGACTGTCGTTTTTTCTTCGTCCAGTCGTTTGACAAAAGCAACTCTGCCAAGCGTGCCGACCCCTGTTGAGTTGACCAACACATCGAAACAGCGCAGTAGACGTTTATCTTCGGATTCGAGAATAGTTGCATGACGACGTGCATCCGCGAATGCTATTCGCTGATCCCGGATACATTTTTGATTGAGTACAAGTATCCCGCCCTCTTCCACATAGGCAGGTGACAAGCCGCGTCGGATCAATGAGGTCAAGTTGACAAGCCTATCACTACCCCATCCCGCCGGAATCTCTCGCTTCAGGGCAGGGTTGTAGGCCATCTTGCCGCCGGAGGATCTGTAGGGTTTGCCGTTGGCGTCGGGGAAGTCAAACTGCACGAACCAGTAGTCGTACAGGGACTTGGCCATCGCCTCAAGCTCGCCATTGATTCGGTTGTTGCAGTCAATCTTGGCGTCGAGGGTGGAGAGGACGGCGGCGATGTTTCGCTGTTCATTGTCACTGGGCGTCGGAATCTGAAGGTTTCTAATTGAATCAAGCGAGAGGTTCTTGATTGTAGAGCCAGTCGCAACATTCCACATATGTTGCTGCACACTGCCCAGCTGCAAGTAATAATATAAAAAACCAATATTAATTCTGGAGCATTTGATGTACGCGGCGCTCTTGCCAAGGATTACAGTTTCACCTCTATATTTAGCCAAACTGCCAAGGGTGCCATTTATTGACAAAAATAAGGTATTCTTATCAAATCCAATGAAATACTTTTCATATTCAGAGCGAGACACCCTTTTCGTCTCTGGCAGTATCTCAATGAAACCCCGCCTCAAATTATTCCCATTTATAAATGGGTACTCAGAGATTTCAACGTATTTGGGAGTCCCATGAATGCCATCGCCAATTCTTGTCGTAAGCGATTTCAAACTGGATTTCGGCCAGTGAGAGTTACTCATACCGCAACCTAGCCAACTGTTGCTTGATCTCCAGCTCCAGTCCCGTCGATTCCTTGAACAGCTCGTCAAGGTTGTCGGTGAAACCCCGCATCTTCACCGCGAACTGCACCGGCGTCAGGTCCACGTACTCGATCTTTACCTCGAAGTACTGCCCGGCACTCAAGGAATAGTTCTTGACGGCAATGTCGTCGTAACTCACCACCACCGAGAAGTCCTCCACCGCCTGCTTGGCGTTGAAGGTGGCGATGATACGGTCCTCCTCCGCATCGGAGAGCAGGGTCTTCTGGTTCTTGCCATCCTTGACCTTGGTGCCGAGGCCGGAGGCGTCGATCAGCACGACGTCCTCCTTGTTGGCGTCGTCTATGAAGAGGATGGAGACGTTGGTACCGGTGGTGGCGAAGATGTTGCTCGGCATGGAGACCACCCCGGCCAGCATCTTTTGGTCCACCAGGTGCTGGCGGATCTTCTTGTCGATGCCGCTTTGCGCGGTGATGAAGCCGGTGGGCACCACCACGGCTGCCTTGCCGCCGGGTTTGAGCGAATGGACAATGTGCTGGAGGAAGAGCTGGTAGATGGCCATTTTGTCTTTGGCCTGCTTGGGGATGTTGGGCACCCCGGCGAAGAAACGGGCCTGGTGCTCCTTGGTGTCCAGCTCGTTGCGAAAATCGCTGAAATCCATCTTGAAGGGCGGATTGGAGACGATGTAGTCGAACCGCTTTAGCGCCTTGCCCTCCCGGTGGTAGGGATGGAGCAGGGTGTTGCCCTGGATGATGTTGGGGATGGAGTGGACCAGGTTGTTGAGGATCAGGTTCAGACGCAGCAGGCTGGATGACTTCTGCGAGATGTCCTGCGAGTAGATGGCGCAGCGTTGCTCGCCGATGGCGTGAGCGATGTTCATCAGCAGGGTGCCGGAGCCGGCCGAGGGGTCGTAGCAACTCACGTTGCTGACCTTACCGCGCTTGGCTTCAGGCACCAGGATGGCGGCCATGATCTTGGCCACGGCGTGCGGGGTGTAGTATTCGGCGTATTTGCCGCCGCTGTCCTTGTTGTAGTCCTTGATCAGGTATTCGAACAGGGCGGCGTAGAAGTCGTACTTCTGGGTGAAGATGCGCTCGAAGCTGAACTCCACCAGCTTATTGATGATGGCGCGGCAGAAGGCGTCGCGCCTGGAGGGGTCGCTGATGTATTCGCTCACCCGGTCGAACAGGGTGACCTTGGCGCCGCCGTCGGTCTTGACCGCGAAGATGTCGTTGTTGCTGATGGCGATGTCGCGCAGGGTGTCGTCAAACAGCTTGGCGAACTCAGGCGCGTTCTGGCGGCCGAACAGGTGGGCGATGAAGTGCTCTGGCTTCAGGCGGGCGGTGTCCGGCCCCATCTGGTTTTGCAGCATCTCCAGATCGTCGGCGCTCATGGCGCTGATCGCCTGCTCCCAGCTCTCGGCCTTGGCCAGTTCCGGGCTTATCTTCTTGGCTTGATAAGCGAACTTGTCGTTCAAAAACTTGTAGAGAAAGACCTGGGTGATGATCTTGAACTCGTTGCCGTCGTTGCCGAGGCCATAGGCGGCGCAGATCCCCTTGAGGCTGTCGATTAGTTGCCGGGTGCGTTTCTCGAAATCCTGCGTTACCAAGTGGGTGCTCCTGTTCTTTTGCCTGAGGCAAATTCATTGGTGTATTCGGCTACCACCAGCCGGTTGATGGTGCGGGAGGCGTCCGGGTTGAGTTTGATCTTCTGCTGGTTCTGAAACTGTTCAATGACCAGCGGCATCATCATCCGCTCGAAATAGCTTTCGTTGGCCAGCAACTGGGTGTTTTGCAAGACCTGGTCGTCGGCCTGTTGCTTGACGCCGGAGAGGGCGTCGAAGATGCGGCGCTCGGTCTCTGTGAGCGTGCCGCGCTCCAACAGCCGCTTGTGGATGCGGGTGTATTTGGCGTCGCCGTGGTACTTGGCGCGGAGGCGGTTGTTCTGCCGGTTCAGCTCCTTGACCTTGTCGTGGATGGCGTTGAGCGCGCCGATGTTGGCGGTCATCTCCTCCTGGGTGACTTCGTTCAGCTTCTTTTTCTTGAACAGCCGCTCCAGCTCCTCCTTGAGGGTGATGAACCTGGGGTCCTGCTGGTCGAAGTTGTCGGCCAAAGCCTCGCGGGCTTGGCGCAGGGTGTTTTTCAGCTTGTCGGCCAGCACCAGCTCCTCTTCCCCGATCTTGGTGAAGAGGAACAGCACCTCTTCCAGGGCGACGTTGAGCAGGCCCGTGGTGTCGGCGCTCGATTCGATGCTCTCCTTGAGGTTGAGCAGGTCGAGGTGGTTGCAGGTCTCGCGGTAGAGCTGGTTGAGTTTCTGGAAATCGAGCTGGTCGAGGAAGGTGTATTCCCCTTGCAGGCGGATCAGGTTGTAGAGGCTGCGGGCATCGGCCAGCGCCTTTTTGAGGGCCAGCACCGTGGCGCGGTCCTGGATCTGGCTGATCTGGCGGGAGAATTCCTCCGCGTTTGCGATATCGAAGCTGAACAGAATGTCCTTGATCGCCTCGATCTCCTGGGCGATCTCCTCGGCGGACTTGAACAGGTGGGAGTAGTGTTCCAGTTCGTCGCCCAGCTCATCATTTAACTCTTTCAGGTAACGCTGGTTCGTTTCCTCAAATTCCTTGCTGATGTCGGCGAAATCGACCACATAGCCGTAGCGGAAATCCTTGTAGGGGCGGTTGACCCGGGTCAGGGCCTGGAGCAGGTTGTGTTTGCGGATCACCCGGCCCAGGTAAAGCTTTTTCAGCCGGTGGGCATCAAAGCCGGTAAGCAGCATGTTGAAGACGAACAGCAGATCGATATTGCCCGCCTTGAAGTCTTCCACCCACTCTTTCCGTTCCTGCTTGCTGCCGACATCGTGCAGGATCAGGGCGCCGCTTTTAATCTTGTTTGCCTGCTTTTGCTTGGCAATATAAGAAGCGGCGGAGTCCGCGACCATTCGTAGCTCATCCAATGATTCGCTGGCACTGTGGGGGCTGAGTTCGACAATCTTGGCGGCAAGGTGGCCCTGGAATATGTCGAACATTTGCCTGGCCTGCTCGGCGCTGTCGCAGATCACCATGCCGCCGATGGTGGCGTCGTTCTGCACGCCCCGGCTCTTTTCGAAATCATCGATGATGTAGTCGAGCATCGGCTCGACAAAGCGCGGATGGGCGTAGATCTGCTTGCGGTCGATGTCGCCCTGCTGGAGTTCCACTGCCGCCAGCGTCTCTTGCAGGGAGAGCTTGTAGTTGGTGGCGATCTCCTCGCGGATCAGGCGCAGGGTGTAGCCGTCGGCGATGGAGGCGTTGTAGTAGTACTTGTGGATGTAGTCGCCGAACAGGTCGCGGGAGTTGTAGTCATCGCCCAGCAGCGGCGTGCCGGTGAGGCCGATCTTGATGGCGTTCTGGTCGGACTGGCTCAGGTTGGCGAGGAAGCTGCCTTTGGGGTTGTAGCTGCGGTGCACCTCGTCGAGGAAGTAGACGCGCTGGATGCTGACGTCGTAGTCCTCGGTACGGACCACGTCCGGGTCATCCTGGAACTTCTGGATGTTGACCACCGTGATCTCCGACCGGCCGGAGTCGTTGTGGATCGCCTTTGTCGCCTTGATGTCGCGGGTGAAGGCCTCACGGGTATCGATGGTGTGGACCGTCAGCCCACGGCTGGAGAATTCCCGCTGCGCCTGGATGAGCAGGTCGATCCGATCGACGATGAAATAGAACTTGGGGATGATGCTCCGGCGCTGGAAGTAATCGGTCAGAAAGCGCGTGTTGTAGTAGGCTAACGCGGTCTTGCCGCTGCCCTGAGTATGCCAGATGATCCCCTTGCGCACACCTGCATCGAGCTTGCGTTCAATCGCCTTGGTGGCGAAGAGTTGAGGGTAGCGCATGACGTGCTTGTGCAGGCCGTCGGTCTCGTTCACATAGACCAGGGCGTATTGCAGCAGGAACGCCAGGCGGTCGCGGCTGAACAGAGAGGTGCAGATGCGGTTGGTCGGCGTGTCCGGCGACTTGTTGCTGATGAATTCAGGACTGTGCTTGATGACGTTGAGGTTGTTGTCCCGGAGCACCTCGTTTTCGAGCGCATCGTCCTCGTCGGCCAGCAGGTCGGTGAGGTTCAGTGTTTCCTCTTCCCGGAAGTAGTTGAAGATAGGCGCATCATACGACGGGCTGGCGTAGAACACCCCCTCAATGGGCTGCGGCGAGCCATCGTCGTACTCCATGTTGTTGGAGAAGACCATCAGCTGGGTGATATTGAGAAAGCGGCGGAAGCGGGGATTGCGGCAGCGCGTAATGATGCGGTTGCGCTCGGCCAGGACACCTTCACGATTATTGGGTTTCTTGACCTCGATGAACACCAGCGGCATGCCGTTGATGAGCAGGGTGATGTCGGGCCGGAACTCATCGTCGCCATTCTTGCTGGTCAGCTCAGTGACCACATGGAAGCTGTTGTTCGAGAAATCGGTAAAATCGATCAGCCGGGTGCCCGAGCGTTCCGTGAGTTTATCGTAGAAGGCCTTGCCGAGATCCTCGTTTTCCAGCGAGAGCTTGACGTCAGTCAGCAGTCGCTCGATGTCGTCTGCTACTATGTCGGGATTGATCCGGGCAATGGCTGTATGGAACAGAACCGGGAAGATGTTGGTCTCTTTATCCCATACGGCATTCTTGAGGGAGAGGTAGCGGTAGCCAAGGCGGACCAGATGCAGAATGCAGGGAATTTTGACCCTTGAGTCTTCGCTGAAAACCATCAATCCAACTCCCCCTGTTTCCTTTTCTGCGCGCAAAACTGCTCGAATTGCCGCTGCGCCAGCTTCGACGGCACCGTCTTGCCGTTCTCCCAGCGGTTGACCGTGGCGAAGCTCACGCCGAGGGCGTGGGCCAGCTCCTCCTGGGAGAGCGCCAGCTGCCGCCGCACGTCCTTGACCCGCATCGGAAAGTTTTCGGGGTGTGTGATCATGGTGGTTTCCGTCTGCTACCGGCACTTGAGCGCAACTGTTCATGTATATTCGGGCCAAAATATAACATCTGTTATGACTTCTGTAATGTATTTCCTGATTAGAAAGAAAGGTAAGCCAAGTTCCGTCATTCCCGCGGAAGCAGGAATCCAGCCGCAACCCGAGGTGCGCGCAAACCCTGGATTTCCGCCTTCGCGGTAATGACGGAGGCAGCGGGAATGACGGGTGCTGATGGTCCGCTCCGACACGCGTAGCTGACGTTCATTGATAATCAGGATGTATTTTGACTAGGATTCGCCGGGCTTGATACTCAATACAGTGTTCTCAAGCCGTTGGCGTTCCTGTAGCTGGTTTTCTGTGTATTTGCCATTACGTGGAGTCAGGTCGAGATAATCCCGGAGTATCAGGACGGATCGGCTCGAACCCGGCACGCGGGATGGTTGACGGAGAAGGGGTGGGCTGGGTCGGACGATAGGTGCTGCTGCGCGCCGCAGGGGGCTGTGCGAGTCCTAACTACCAATCCCTCGCAATGCCGCCTCGACAAAGGCGAAGCCTATTCGTTCCTGCTCGAGGCGCAGGCCGGGGCGTATGCGATTGTCGCGCAGGTCATCAAAGAGGTCGCGCTCCTGTTCGGTTAGCCGGGGAAGGTCATGGGTGTGCTGGGTCTCTTCCCGGCCCCAGAGCGCCTCATGTGCGGTCAGGGTTTCCCGGTCCATGAGCAGCGATTCGACGTGTGGCAGGTGTGCGCGCAGTTGGTCGAGGATGGCGAAGCCGTGGGTGTCGATATCACCCCAATAGTGAATCGGGCAGCGCAGCAGCCATTGCGCCCGGGCCAATGCTTCCCAGCCGTATCCCGAGCCGAAGATGACGATGCTGCCGGTCACCGAGGGGAAGGCGAGGAAGTTGGTCTCGTTTTCGGTGATGAAGACCCGTCGCACGGGGAGGTCGAGGGAGGCGAAGCTGTCGGCGTCCAAGGTCAGGTCCGGTCGTGTCGGAACGGGTAGCAGCGTGATTCGCTCATCGAGGGGGCGGAAACGGATGCGGGTCGGCTTGTCGCGGAAACCGTAGCGTCGGGCGAATTGGGCGACGCCGGTACTGGCCTTATCGATCGCCTCGGGCGGCAGCACGAGGTCCAGCCACTCGGCGAGCAGACCGCGATGGGCCTCGATAAACTTGGTGTGCACCCCGGGCAGATCCACTTGCCGCAGGTAGACATCGGGCCGGGGGTGTGTCCTGAGCCAGGCGACGATATCGAGCAGGCGATCGACCTCGTCCGCCAGTTCCAGCGCCCGCAGCGGGCGGCGGATTAGCCAAGGCTCGAGCTCCGGCCGCCTTGTGCGCAGCGTCTCCAGCAACACCTGGAAACGGGCCGCCTCACGGGCCTTGCCGATCAGGTTCAGGACATCATCCAGATTGTCAAGCCACAGGTATTTAGGCAGGGCGTTGCTCCCGTGCACCCGGTGCGCGAACTCGCGCCATTGGATGCGTACCGCCCTCAGCTCGCGCAAGCAGGTGATCCAGTCGCGCACGGCATCGAAGCGCTCGGCGATCTCCGCGGAGGTTGGCCCCTTGAACCTTAGCTTCAGGGGGAAGGCGGGCTCACCGGTAATCAGATGGCGCAGCAGGTCGCCACGATCCCACAGCTTGCGCAGCTGCTCGCGCACATCGGCCGGGTGGGTCCACTTGGCGATCATCCGCTGAACCTCGCCTTCTCTTCCCGGTATTCCTCGATGGCGAGATTGCGCAGCTTGGATGCGCGGCCGTCCTCGTTGTGGACGAAGCCGACATTGGAGACGAAGGGCTCAATGATGTGGATCTTCTGCAGCGGAGTGACGATCAGCAGTTGCAGGTTGAGCTGTTGGAAAAGACGCAGGCCGTACTGGGCAGATTCATCCGAGCCACGGCCGAAGGCCTCGTCGATCACCACGAAGCGGAAGGAGCGCGAGCGCACCGCGCTCCACTCCAGGCCGAACTGGTAGGCCAGGCTCGCGGCGAGGATGGTGTAGGCGAGCTTCTCCTTCTGGCCGCCGGACTTACCGCCGGAGTCCGAGTAGTGGTCGTACTCGCTGTCGTCCTCGCGCCAGCGCTCGCTGGCGGCGAACAGGAACCAGTTGCGCACGTCGGTCACCTTGGCGGTCCAGCGCCGGTCCTGCTCGGAGAGCCCTTCGCGGCCGCGGAAGCGGTCGATGATGGCCTTGACCTGGAGGAACTTGATCTCCGAATACTGCGCATCCTCGGAACCGGTCAGCGTGCCCTCGGTGCATGCGCGCAGATCGCCTTGGAAGTCGCGGATCTCGGCGTCCGGACTGGCCTGGGACTCCAGCAGGATGTAGCGCCCGGGGTTGTAGTCGATCTGGGTCAGCGAATTGTTGATCTGGTCGATGCGTTCCCGGATGGTCTCGCGCTCGCGGGCGAGCTGGGCATTGAAGTTGGCGATCTCGTTGATGGTGTTGACGTTCAACAGCTCCTTGAAGCGCGTCTCGAAGCGGGGCAGGTCGTCGCGGTTCAGCTGGTCGAGCAGGTTGCGGTATTCATAGGTGGCCGCCGGGCTGGCATCGAAGTCGGCGGTCTCCAGTTTGAATTCCTCCTTGAAGGCGGACATTGCCTTGATGATCTTTTCGGTCAGACGCGCCAACATCTTGGCCCCGGCGTCCATGCGTCCCTGCAGTGCCTCACGCATATCCCGTTCGCGGTTGTCACAGGACTCGACTGAAAGCTGATGTTCACCCAAGAGTTCCGTGCGCAGCGCCTCCAGCGTGGAGCGGATCTCCATCGGCAACTCGACGACCAGCGCCTCGGTCTCCGCTCGCAAGCTCTCGCCCGCGTCGCGTTTGGCTTGAACGCCGCCTTGCTCGCGATTGAGTTCCGACAACGCCGTCTCACTGGCCTGCAGGGCTGCCTGTGCCAGATGCAGCTGTTCGTTCAGCTCGCGCAACCGGTCGCTGGCGGCCTCCAGTCGCGCCAGTTCGTCGTGCAGGCGGGCGGCGACGGCGGCGCAACCCTGCCAGTCGAGCTCTCGGAACTCGGCGAATTCCTCCAGCTTGGCTAGGGCCTCGATCTGCCGGCGCAATGTCGTCTGTTCTTGTTGCGCCCGCCCGACCCGACTGCCGATTTCACCCAGTCGCGTCTCCAACGTCCGCGTCTGCGCCTCCAGCGCGGCAATCTTGGCCTCGTTGCGCCAGCCCAACACGTAGCGGCTGCGGTCTGAAATGGCGTGGCGGTCGTCCTTCTCGTGCCGTTCGCCGGGGGCCTTGAGCTGGCCGGCGTGGGTGAGCGCGCGGGTCTCGCGGCGGAACTGCTCCTGGGTCGCGCAACAGGCGTGGTCGAAGCGATGAGCGAGCTCACGGTCCAGCCAGTCGTAGAAGGGAGACTGGGGCTGGATGGCGAGCTTTCTCGCCAACGAGTCGCGATGCAGGTCGGGTAGCTCGCCCAGCCGTGGCGGGCGAACTCGAAAATACACCAGTCTTCCGGCCAGATGTGTGCGATCCACCCAGGCGACCACCGCACTATAATGGGCATCGGGCACCAGCAGCGACAGGCCGAAGTTGCGTACCACCCGCTCGATGGCCCCCTCCCAGTTGTGCTCATCCTCGCGCACCTGGATCAGTTCGCCAGCGAAGGGCATCGCCTCCTCGGGTAACCCGAGGGCGGCACAGAGGGTCTCGCGCATCGCTACCTGAGCCGAAGGGATGTTGCTACGTCGTCCCTTGAGGCTGGTGATCTCTGTTGTGAGCAGCTCGTGCTCGCGCCGGCCTTCACGCAGGGTGACACCCCATTCGGTAATTTGGTTCTGCAGGTCGGCCTCCTGCTGACCCGCGGCTTCGCGCCGCTCGCCGGTGCGCCGCCGCGCTGACAGGAAAGATTCCTCATCTGCCACAGGTAGCTCATCCACGGTGGCCAGGAGATCTGCGTGACGGTCAGCCTTCTGCTTGCGGCGATCCCGTTCGCGTTCCTGGTCGCGGATCTCGCCGGCCAGCTGAGCGAGGCGGTCACCGCCGTGCGCGCTGACGGCCTGCCTCAAGCGCTCCACCTCGCCGCGCTCTCGGTCGCGCTGCTCCTCGCGGTCGCGCGTTCGCGCCGCTAGGCGGGTCGCCTCTTCGGCCAGCAATTGCAGGCGGCGATCGAGGAGGCCGAGCTTCAACCCTGCGAAATAGGGGCGCAGTGTTTCGCGGCACTGGCGCAGCCCTTCTAGCCCCGCTGTCTGTTCGTCGTGGCGCGCGCAGTCAGCCACCAGCGGTGTGAGCAGCTCCACCTGCCGCTTGGCCTTGAGCACCGCCTCGTGGGCGCGGTTGAGGTCGTCGAAATGGCCGATCAGCGCCTGGACACGTGGTGCCACGTCGAAGGGCTCAAGCATGTGACTGCGCACGAAGTCGGTCAGGTTGCCCACCGACTTCATCGACACCGTCTGGTGGAACAGCTCCAGCGCCTGTTCATTGTCGATCCCGAGCCGGCGCCGGAACCAGGCTCCGTATTTTGGGAAACTGTCCTCAATTTCCGCACCCTGTCCGCGCAGCCGTTTGCGCAGTTGCGCGATGTCGGAACCGAAGCGGGAAAAGTCCTTCGTGATGGACAGCTCCCGCTCGCTGCCGACGAAAAAGCGCGCCGGTTGCCCCTGCGGCTCTTTCCAGTAGAATACCTGCGCCAGGGTCACCGTCTGGTCGTAGCCCGCATTGTGGAAGACGCCGAGGATGACCGAGTAGCTGTTGTGGTCACGCAGGGCGACGGGCCGCGCGGAAGCTGTCGCCTCATTGCGCTCGGACTTGTAGAAGCCCAGGACGTAGGAGCGCAACGTCCGTTCCTTCGCATCGGCACCGGCTGCTTTGTTGTAGGCGACGCGTTGGGCCGGCACCAGCAGGGTAGTGACCGCGTCCACCAGGGTCGACTTGCCGGAGCCAATGTCTCCGGTCAGCAGGCCGTTGCGGCCATCCGGTTGCAGCGTCCACACCCGGCCGTCGAAGGTGCCCCAGTTGAATACCTCCAGTCGCCGGAGCCGGAAGCCTGACAGGGTGTCATCCGCAATGAAGTCCAGGCCCAGCGTCTGCGGATCGTTCATGGAGTATCTCCCTGTGGTGCTTTCTCCATTTCCTCCACAGAGGTTCCCGTAAGTTGCCTGCGATACGCCGCCAGGCGCGCATCGAACTCCGCCAGCCACTGGGCGTCGACAAAGGCCTTGAGGATGCGCCGCACTTCGTAGCTCGCCGGTCCGCCGGTGACCTTTAAACGCCGCAGGAAGCCGAGATCGACCACCTTGTTGATGTCGCTCTCGATCCGGTCGATCAGTCGCGCCTCGTTGCTTGTCTCCGGCAAAAAGAGCCGGATCAGTTCGACGATTTCGTCGCGTGTCAGCACCAGTCGCGTGTCACCGCCGCCCGCATCGAACTCGGCCAGTTTCTTGCGCAGCAGCGCCAGCAGCAGGCTAACCGGAAAGGAGAGAGGGCGGCGCGCCACCAGTCGCGGCAATCTGGGGGCGTCATCCCCCTCCGCCGGGTCCGGCCGGCTTTTGAGAAAGGCGTAACCCTCCGCCTCGTCCAGCACCAGATCCAGGTTCAGCACCGCCATGTAGTCCCGCAGCCGCGCCTGAAGCGTCAGCAGCGCACCCCACAACTGTTCGTTGCCCTCCCGGTAGATCACCCCCCTGAGCAGGGTGATCGACAACAGGGACAGGTCGGGGTCGGTCGCCGTGGATTCTTGTTTGTCCATGTTCACCTCACGAATATCACCCGCGGCAGTCGGGCGCGCCGGCGCCGTGCCACGTCATCGGTCATCACTTCCCATTCGATGGCCTCAGGCATCTCCTCGTCTACCACCGTCTTGAACGTCTCACTGCCCAGTTGCAGATAGGCCACCAGCTCAGCCAGACCGTGTTGCAGAGGGTAGGCTTCCGTCAGTTCCCGCAAGGTGACCTGGGAGCGTGCCTGCAGGGTCTGACGGATCTGACGCGCCAGCTGTGCCGAATCGACCACCACTTGCCCATACAGCGCTGCGGCGTCCAGCTCAATATCACCCCCTTCGATCACGATATCCTCTATCAGCGGTCGTGTCGAAGGCGTGTGGAGCGGCCGCTCCAGCGGCAGATTGAAATCGGCCGATGTCTCGGCGATGGTCATCACCGCGCCCTCGGGCGGGGTGTCGCGCAGGGTAAGGGCCTTGGACTCGATGCCGTGCAGGATCTCCATGATGCGGCGGTTCTCCAGCCACGCCTGGTCGTCGAGGAAGCGGCGCAGCTGCTGGGAGAGTTGAGCCACCGTGCGTTGGGCGTGCTCGCCGGCCTCCAGCCAGTCGTAGTGCACGCGCCGTGTGCGGGCATCCGGTTTGAGTTCGGCCACGGGCGCGAGGGTCAGGACGCGGTCGAGCAGTTCGGTCAACTCCTCCTGCCGGCGGCTGGACATGAGGAAGTCCCAGAAGGCACGAAAGCTCTTGCCCTGGTCGGAATCGGCGATGGTGTCGCGCTCGCCCATGATCTCTTCCAGCAGCTCGCCCTTGGCGCCTTCCCACAGGGCGATGCGCTCGCGTACCCGCCGGTCGAGGCTACGGAAGTTGTGCTCCACTTCTCGAAAGTCGGTGAGCAGCTCCCGTGCCAACTGCATGAACTGCTGGAAGCGGTCCTTGAGCGCGGTGTCGTCTAGCAGCGGCACGTCACCCGCGAGCACCCGCGCGATCCCGGCGTCGATCTCATCGCGCCGCTTTTGCAACTCGGTGATGCGCCGGGCCGGGTCGGACTCGCTGCCCTCGCTCATCTGGCGCAGCAGCTCGAACAAGGTCAGCAGCCGCGATTCGGTACCGACGAAGCTGCGCTCGGAGAGCGAGCCGAGCCACGCGATGGCCTTCTCCGTTGCCGGGGTCAGATCAAACTGCGGCTCGTCCGAGCCTTGGGCGTAGAACTTGCGCAGCCAGCCCTTGTCAGGCGCGGCCCAGTCGTTCAAATAGTCGAGCGCGGGCTTCGGGAAGCTATCCTCACCCAACTGCTGGCGCAAGGCGTAGAGTTCATCTTCCAGCGCCTCGGCCAGATCGGCCGCCGCCATCACCCGCACGTTGGGCTCGACGAACACCCGGTGCAGAAAGCTCGCCACCAGCGCTGCATGGTCCGAACGCAGCAGCCGCCACGCCGGGTGATGGGAGCGCAGGGAATCGAGTGTGGAGTAATCGAAGGTCACGCGGCCTCGCCCTGGCGTTCTTCCTCATCCTCGGCCCTGCTGTAGTTCTGATCAAGCACCAGGCTGACCGCGTCCAGCTTGAATTCTTTCGAGTACTTCTTTCGTGTTGTCATTGCCGTTACCTCAGTTAAGTGGATTATGCTTAACTGGGTTGTACAAATCTATTAGACGACCTCAAGACACTTTCGGCGAACGGATCGAAGGAGCCATCCAAGCCACGGTAGTCGAGTGTGATGTCCACGTCCTCGGAGAAGCGCGCTATGGCTCCGAACACCTTGGAGAGTGAGGTGCCGCCCTTGAAGGCCATCGGCAGTCGGTTGGGCATGGTGAACAGGGTCTGTAGCACCCAGCAGACCCAGACATCCTTTTCCAGTACGACGGGTGAGCGGGCAAGCTGCGGAGCCAGCGCCCGATAGATTTGGGACTGCTCTTGAGGCTTCAGGTGGAGGAAGGACTCAGGCATGAACGGCTTTCCGCTCGTTCTGGAAGATGGCGTCGCTCATCCACGCGGGCATTGAGGAGGTCGCTGACTTCAGAACCTCGAATTCTCTCGATCCCAGCTTGCGCCGAATCTTCTCGACGAGAGCCGGCGTTACTTCCTTCTTGCCGAGATACCACATTGCAGCAATCGCGAGCCCGGCGGGTCGACCTGCCAGGGCCAACTTGCGCTGGCAGACGTGCTGCAGCCGAATCTCCATATTCCCCACGCGGATGCGCTTCGACGGGCCGGATGTTACGAATACCGACTGGGTCGGAACTTGCGCGGTCAGCTCAAGCCGCCGCGCCGCTTCGGCACCGTGAACCTGGATGACGGCACCTGTGGTCTTGGCGACCGTCTCGGCCACTTTCAGCGGCGAGGGGCTAACCTTGCCGACGAAACGGCTGACCTCGGGACGCACAAAGACGCCACGCGTCACACGCTCGATAGCCCCTGCCTTGACGAGGCGGGAGAGGGTCTGGTCGACGGACGCACGCGTACCGCACTCCAGGAATGCTGTTGGGGTGAAGGGCTCCCCGATCGGTATCGCCTCAATGCGCTGGCGAATCAGTTCGGCAGTCTTGGTCGTCGTGTTCATGTACGAAAATATATGTGAGTTTCTGACAAGCTGCAAGTGCGATAGCTCGCAAGAAGAGGCTTGTGGCCCCTCCGTCAGCCAATGTTGCAATCCAATCACTTGATTATTCTGCGCGTAAGTCACTGATCTATATGTGGATGACTCGTAGCCTTTGCGGACGGCTGACCTATTTAGGCGAGCGGGGGCGGAGCGAGGAATGGCGAGGAGAGAGTGGAATGTGGCCCGGAACGGTTTAGATGAGCGCCGCCGAACGTCGCGCAGCGACGGCCCAAATAAAAAACCCCAACCGTTCTCGGTTGGGGTTTTGTTATTGGTGGAGGCGGCGGGAATCGAACCCGCGTCCGCAAGCACTCCGCCTTTGGCTCTACATGCTTAGTTCTGCCGATTATTTTTAACCGGCTACTGCCCGGCAAACAGGGCGTGTAGACGGCGGTCCCGGTTAAGTTTTAGCGATTCCGTCCCGGACGTACTTCATCGCGATCTTGTGAGATATGACGCCTGAAATGTCCCGAGGGACTCTGGACGCACAAGCACGGCTCCAGTCAGACGGCTTCTACCGGTTATTAAGCGGCGAGAGCGTAGTTGTCGTCGTTGGCAACTATAGTGTTACAGAATTATTAACGAGGGTATCTGTATCCTCGGCATGCACCTCAGGTTTCATCACCCACGTCGAAGCCATGTCGCCCCCTGGGTAAACCCAACAGACAGTATACAGGCTCTGTTGGTTCCGTGTCCCGTGATATTGGGTGCCCGGGCCGTTTTTTCAAGGGTTGCTGTCGGACAGACTCCTAGTGGGCCTTGAGGATACGCTGTTTGTCGCGGTCCCAGTCCCGGTTCTTTTCCGTCTCCCGCTTGTCGTGCAGCTGCTTGCCCTTGGCCAGGCCGATCTCCAGCTTGACCTTGCCCTTCTTCCAGTACAGGGCGATCGGCACCAGGGTGTAGCCCTTGCGCTCGACCATGCCGATCAGCTTGTCCAGCTCCTGCCGGTGCAGCAGCAGCTTGCGGGCGCGCATCGGCTCCGGGTTGATGTGGGTGGAGGCGCTGAGCAGCGGGGTGATGTTGGTGGCGATCAGGAACGCCTCGCCATCCCTTATGAACACATAGCTGTCGGTGATCTGCACCCGGCCATCGCGCAGGCTTTTGATCTCCCAACCCTGCAACGAGAGGCCCGCCTCGTAACGCTCTTCAATGAAATAATCGTGTCGCGCTTTCTTGTTCAGGGCGATGGTGGAGCCGCCTTGCCCGGACTGTTTTTTGGATTTCTTTGCCATGGGCGGATTGTATGTGACGGGGCGGGGCGGAGGCTAGTGGGATGTGGCGCTTTGTCGGGGTTAACTTGTGCTGCCCGGGGTTTTCCCGGAAAATGCCGGCTCCTTGTCCCAGGGCAGGGTGGTGAGCAGGCAGTCGGTCAGTCAACGAACTTGCGGAGGATTCACTCCTTGTCCAAGCGTATCTCCATTCATGGTCAGTGGTCATCCCGCCTGATGTTTATTCTGGCGGCGACCGGCGCTGCCATTGGTTTGGGCAATATCTGGAAATTCCCCTACCTGGCCGGCGAAAATGGCGGCGGGGCCTTTGTCCTGGTCTATCTGCTCTGCCTGGCGCTGATCGGTATCCCGATCATGATGGCGGAGGTGTTGATCGGGCGACGTGGCCGTCAAAGCCCGGTCAACACGCTGCATAGCCTGTCGGTCGAGGCGGGGGCAAGCGGCAGTTGGCGACTGGTGGGTTGGGCCGGCATGCTGGCCGGTCTGGTGATTCTCTCCTACTACAGCGTGATTGCCGGCTGGACCCTGGCCTATCTGATGCGCATGCTGAGCGGGACCTTTGTGCGGGTGACCGCCGAAGGATCGGGCAGTATCTTCGCCCAACTGGTGACCGATCCGGAACGACTGCTGGCGTGGCATACCATTTTTATGGTGATGACCATCAAGGTGGTGTCGCGCGGGGTGACCAACGGTCTGGAGAAGGCGGCAAAGATCCTGATGCCCATGCTGTTTTTCCTGGTCCTGGTGCTGGTGGCCTATGCCACCCGCAACGGTGACTTTGCCCAGGCCTTCAACTATCTGTTTTATACCGATTTCAGCAAACTGACCCCCACGGGGGTATTGACCGCGATGGGACATGCCTTCTTTACCCTCAGTCTGGGGATGGGGGCGATGCTGGTGTATGGCTCCTATCTACCCAGTGGTGTCTCCATTGCCCAGACATCGATACTGGTGGGCTTGCTGGATACGCTGGTGGCCCTGTTGGGCGGACTGGCCACCTTCTCCATCGTCTTCGCCAATGGCCTGGCGGCGGGCGAGGGGCCCGGGTTGATATTCCAGACCCTGCCCATCGCTTTCGGGCAGATGCCCGGGGGCATGTTCTTCGGGGCCCTGTTCTTCCTGCTGCTGGTGTTTGCGGCCTGGACCTCGGCCATCGTGCTGATTGAACCGCTGGTGGCCTGGCTGATCGAGAATCGCGAGATGGAGCGCATTCGGGCCGCCATCTGGACCGGGATGGTCGCCTGGCTGCTGGGTATAGTGACTATCCTCTCGTTCAGCCACTGGTCATTCAGCTTCCATTTCGGCGGGGTCCTGAAGCGGCATGGTCTGTTTGATGTGCTGGATATCGTGACTTCGAGTATCATACTGCCCCTGGGGGGGTTGTGCATGGCACTGTTCGCCGGCTGGGTGATGGCCCGTGATTCCGTGGTGGATGAACTGGGTGGCCTTGCCGGTGTCGGTTTCAAGCTATGGTATTTTATTATTCGTTTTATTACGCCCGCGGCCATGCTGCTGATATTCTTGCGGGCGATAGGAGTCTTATAGTTGCCAGTCGTCCACAAGAGTGCCCTGGTACCCCATTCAGCGGCCGAGATGTTTGAACTGATCAATGATGTCGAGTCTTATCCCCAGTTTCTGCCCTGGTGTAAATCCACCCAACTGCTGTCCCGTAACGAGGAGGAGTTGTGCGGCCGGCTGGAGGTGTCGCGTATCGGTATAAGCCAGACCTTTTCCACCTGTAACCGGCTTTTCCCCTATGAGCGGATCCTGATTACTCTGCACGAGGGTCCGTTCAAGCGGCTCCAGGGTGAGTGGCGTTTTACCGCCTTGCGTGAGGATGCCTGCAAGGTGGAACTGGAACTCGATTTCGAGTTTTCCGGAAAGCTGATCAATTCGGCGTTTGGCGCGGTATTCAGCCAGATCGCCGGCACATTAGTCGATGCATTCTGTAAGCGCGCAGACGAGGTAGCCCGTGGCAAGTGAACAATTTGAGATTGAAGTCGCCTATGCGAAACCCGAGGAGCAGGTGATATTGACGGTGACCGGTGAACCGGGGATTACCGTGCAGCAGGCGGTTGAACGCTCGCGCATTACCGAGCGTTTTCCGGAAATCGACCTCGCCAGCGCAAAGTTCGGCGTCTTCGGCAAGGCGGCCAAGGGGGATGCCCCGTTACAGCCGGGGGATCGGGTGGAAATTTACCGCCCGCTGATCGCCGACCCCAAGGAGGCCCGTAAAAAGCGCGCGGCCGAGGGCAAGCAGCTCAAGAAAGGGGGGGGCGAGGGTTGATTTCGGTCGCAGGGACCGGCCGATCCCCGCGGCCCTCTGGAATAAATTACTCCGAACGGATACCGACGCTTTCCAATGCCCGGGAGAACAGGCCTTTGCGGTCGCCGGTGTAATCGGGTACCGAGATAATGCTCTCCTCCGCCGCCATGGTTTCGGCGATTGCCGGGGTTGGCTGGGGTCGATAGTCGCCTTCGATCCTGATCAGGCGATCGTCCTCGAAGAAGAGTGCGACCCGTTCCTGGGTCACTTCCTTATTCCCCACCTTCATGCTGTAGAGGTAATCCCAGCGGTCCTGGTGGAATACGTCCACCAGCATCGGGGTCCCCAGCAGGTAGTTGACCTGGCTCTTCGACATGCCCGGTTTGAGTTTGTTGATCGTCTCCTGGCTGACCACGTTGCCTTGCTGGATATCCGGCCGATGGATCAGCGGCAGGCGGTTCAGTGCCTCGGGAATGGCATCGCTCACGTCCTTGACGGTGGCACAGCCGGTGACCAGCAGACTTGCGCCACATACCCAATAGATGAGAAGCTTTTGCATTCACTTTTTCCGCTTTGTAAGGGAATTAACTATATTTAATAAGACGACCGGAATGATACCTGATTCACGGTATGAAAACACCCGAGGTGACTTGTTTTGGAAGATCAGGAAATTAGAAAAGCGGGCCTGAAGGTCACGGTGCCCCGGGTGAAGATACTGGAGCTGCTGGAGAAGAGCCCCGAACGGCATGTCAGCGCCGAAGATGTCTACAAGATGCTGCTGGCGGCCGGTGAGGATATTGGTCTGGCGACGGTTTACCGGGTGCTCACCCAGTTCGAGGCGGCCGGGCTGGTGGAGAAACACCACTTCGAGGACGGCTATTCGGTTTTTGAACTCAACACGGGCAAGCACCATGATCACATCATCTGTGTCACCTGCGGCCGGGTGGAGGAGTTTGTCGATGAGACCATCGAGAAGCGCCAGCGGATTATTGCCGAGGAACTGGGTTTTCAGATCAGTGAGCATGAACTGGTGATCTACGGCAAGTGCCTGGACAAGAACTGCGATTGCAAAAAAAAGGGCGATTGACCCGCGTTGCGGGTAGGGTCGCCGACCCCCGCTAGCCGTTGATCCGTTCGACCATCTCCCGGGCGTGATTCAGGGTGTGCGGGGTGATCTCCACCCCGCCCAGCATGCGCGCAATCTCGTCTATCCGGGAATCCCCTTCCAGTCTGCCGAGGCTGGTGTGGGTCTCCTGCCCATTGCTCCCCTTCTCGACCCGCAGGTGGTGATGTCCCTGGGACGCCACCTGGGGCAGGTGGGTGACGCAAAGCACCTGCTGGCTGTTGCCGATCTGCCGCAACAGCCGTCCGACAATCTCCGCGGTGCCGCCACCGATACCCACATCCACCTCGTCAAAGATCAGGGTGGGTACCTGGGTGCAACTGGCCGTGGCGACCTGAATCGCCAGACTGATGCGGGAGAGCTCGCCCCCCGATGCCACCTTGGCCAGCGGCTTGGGCGGTTGCCCGGGGTTGGCGCTGACCAGGAACTCGATCTGGTCCAGGCCGTTGGCCGAGGCCCGTTCCATATCCAGCGCGGTCACTTCCACCACCAGCAGGCCGTTCGGCATGCCGAGGGTGTGCATGCCCTGTGAGACCTGTTCAGCCAGGCGTCGGGCGGCACTCCGGCGTGACTCGCTCAGTTGGTTTGCCTGGCCGAGGTAGGTATTCCACAACATCTCCACCTGCTGCTGTAGCGCGGCCAGGTGGGTGTCGGCATGGTCCAGCTGATCCAGCTCCTGCTGCAGCCGTTCCAGCAGCGGCGGGATCTCCTCCGCTTTGCAGCGATATTTTCTCGCCAGATCATGGATCTCACCCAGACGTCGGTCCAGATGCTCCAGGCGCGCGGGGTCGAGTTCCAGGTTGTCGGTGTAATGCCGCAGCGAAGAGAGCGCTTCGCTGACCTGGATCCCCGCACTGTCCAGCAGCTCGCAGGCACTCTGCAGGCCCGGGTCCAACCTGGCCAACTCCAGCAGTTGACCATGGGCGCGGTTGATCCGGGAGAGGGCCGCGTCGTCCTCGTCGTCCAGGCAGACGAGGGCAAAATTGCAGCGCTCGATAATATTTCCGGCATTACTGAGCAGCCCATGTTCCTGCAGCAGCCCGTCCAGCTCGTTTTCCCCCAGGTTGAGGGTGGTCAGCTCATTGATCTGGTAGCGCAACAGGTCGATTCTGGCGCCCCGTTCCTCGGCGCTGGTGCGCAGCGTGGCGAGCCGCTGTTCCGCCTCGCGCCAGGCGTTGTAACCCTCGTCGGTCTGCCGGCACAGCGCGGTATGCCCGGCGTATTCGTCCAGCAGCTGGCGCTGATGCGGGCGCCGCAACAGCGACTGGTGGGCATGCTGGCCGTGGATGTCCACCAGCTGATCTCCCAGCTCCTGCAGCGCCTTGAGTGGGGCGGGGGAGCCGTTGATGAAGGCGCGGGAGCTACCGTTTCGCAGCACTACCCGGCGGATGATGCACTGACCGTCGTCATCCAGGGTGTGCTGCTCCAGCCATTGGTTGACGGCGGGCAGTGCCCGGGTGTCGAACAGGGCGGTGATCTCCGCCCGGTCGCAGTCGGTGCGGATCATGCCGGTGTCGGCACGGTCCCCCAGCACCAGTCCCAGTGCATCCACCAGGATCGATTTGCCGGCACCGGTCTCGCCGGTCAGCACCGTCATGCCGGGCTGTAGCTCGACTTCCAGGGTGCTGACGATGGCCAGGTCTTTGATGTTTATCTGTTGCAGCATCTGGGACTACTTATCCTTGGGTTTGGTGTTGTGTTCACTCCAGCCGAGTTTGGTTCTCAGGATATAAAAGTGATCGTGGTCGACCGGGTGAATTAGCCGCACCGGATGGGTGTGTTTGCGGATCCTGACCCGGTCACCCTTTAGCGGCAGGCTGGTCTGGCCGTCGCAGGTGACCCGCAGGTGCACGTTCTCCGCCGGGTCGCATACGACAATTTCGATCTCGCTGTCGCCATCCACCACGATCGGCCGGTTGCTCAGGGTATGGGGGCAGATCGGCACCAGCAGGACGGCATTCAGGTCGGTGTGCAGCAGCGGGCCGCCACCCGAGAGGGCGTAGGCGGTGGAGCCGGTCGGGGTGGCGATGATGATGCCGTCGGAGCGCTGCACATTGACGAAGCTGCCATCGATATAGGTCTCGAATTCGATCATGCGGGCGATGTTCCACTTGTGCACCACCACGTCGTTGAAGGCGGTGTGATGGGCACCGTCGATTTCCGCGCTGAGCAGGAACCGGGACTCTTCCCGGTACTCGCCGGCGAAGATCCGCTCCAGCGTCGAGAGCATCTCCCCGGGGGAGATGTCCGCCAGAAAACCCAGCCGGCCGAGATTGATCCCCAGCAGCGGTACCTCATAGTCGGCCAGGCTGCGCGCGGTGTGCAGCAGGGTGCCGTCGCCGCCGACCACAATGGCCAGGTCCGACTCGACCCCCAGATCATCCAGCGAGGCGGCAATCATTTTATGATTTGGTACCCGGGCGGCGGTGCTCTCCTCGAGTAGCACCCGGTGGCCGCGCTCCAGCAGAAACTGCCCCAGTTCGAGGATCGTCTCGCGCGGGGCGACATCCCCGTGTTTGCCGATCAGGCCGATCGTATGAAATTTCTCAGGCATGGGCTTTTTGGTCTTCTATTCAAGCGGCGGATTCAGAGATGAAACTTAGCACGGCCTCCGTGACCGTGGCCAGCCAGCCGATAGCATACGCCAAGACGACGTCATCTAACGCTGAGCAGGTCGAGGATCTGCCTGCTTGCTTGCCGGGACGCCGTAAACCCATCCCTGGGGGCTTGCCGCGGCCATCCATGGCCGCGGACACCCGTCAATCAAGCAGCCAGATCCTCTCTCACAAGTATTTGCGCGTTTAGATAACGTGGTCCTGTAGCATACGCTTTAGGGATCGTTTCTTGACACTCCCGGATGCGAAAATGATAATCCAGGGGTTAGCACTCGGCGGTCAAGAGTGCTAATAGGCGGTTTTCTGCCGCATCCTCGCGGTGGGTGCACGGGTACTACAGAGGTTGGATGTGACAGTTAAAAAGGTGTCGAGTGAATTATCGGTAAACGAACGTGCCCAGCAATTGCTGAAAGTCCTCATTGAACGCTATATCCAGGACGGTGAGCCGGTGGGCTCCCGCACCCTGTCCCGTGACTCCGGGCTTGATCTGAGTCCCGCCACCATACGCAACGTCATGGCGGATCTGGAAGACCTGGGTCTGGTCTCCTCCCCCCATACCTCGGCGGGCCGGATTCCGACCGTCTCCGGGTACCGCATGTTTGTCGATACCCTGGTCACCCTGAAACCGCTGGAGGCGGGCAAGATAAAGCAGCTGGAGACGGGGTTGTACTCCTCGGCGGATCCCAAAATACTGGTCGAGTCCGCCTCGAAACTGCTATCGAGCCTGACTCACATGGCCGGATTGGTGATGATCCCGCGTCGCAAACAGCTGACGTTCAGGCAGATTGAATTTCTTCCCCTCTCCAGCAAGCGGTTGCTGACCATCCTGGTGACCACCGAGGGAGAGGTGCATAACCGGGTGATCGATGTGCGGAAGGCGTACACCGCATCCCAACTGGTACAGTTCGCCAATATGCTGAATCAGCACTACTCAGGGCTATCCATGGAGGCGATGCACAAGCGGCTGGTGCGGGAGATGGAGCAGGCGCGCAAGGACATGAACCAGATCATGGCCCAGGCCCTGGAGATGGCGGAGCAGGTGATCGATCCGGAGATCCGTGGCGATGACTATGTCATGGCCGGCCAGACCAACCTGATGGACTTCAATGATTTCTCGCAGATGAACAAGCTTCGTGAGCTGTTCGATTCCTTTACGGAAAAGAACGAAATTCTACATCTGCTCGACGGCTCGATGCTGGCCGAAGGTGTACAGCTGTTCATAGGCGAGGAGTCGGGCTACAAGGCACTGGATCAGTGCAGTCTGGTCACCGCCCCGTATCAGGTGGACAGCAAGGTGGCCGGGGTTCTGGGGGTGGTGGGGCCGACCCGCATGGCCTATGACCGGGTGATCCCGATAGTCGACATCACCGCCAGGCTGTTGAGTACCGCCATGCAGACGCGAAAAGCGAAATAATTGGCCATTTTGTCTTGAAACGGCCTCAACCATCCCCAGCTTGTGGGGATTATCGGAATACCCTTTCAATCAGATCGCCAATCTTGGCGACTGTTTGTTTTATTTTCAGACTTCAACAGCTTAGAGGAAACAGGATGAGCAAAGATCAGGAACAGGTCGGCGATCAGGTGGTGATTGATGAGACCGCCGAGAGCGGTGCCGAGGTTGAGTCAAACCATGCGCAGTCCCCAGCCGAAACGCAGACCCCTGAAGAGTTGACCCTGCTGCTGGAAGATGCCCGGTCCAAGGCGGACGAGCACTGGGATCAGCTGGTACGTACCCAGGCGCAAATGGACAATCTGCGGAAACGGCAGGAGCGGGAGCTGGAAAACGCGCACAAATACGCCCTGGAACGCTTTGTCAACGAGCTGCTGCCGGTGCGCGACAGCATGGAAATGGGGCTGGCGGCCGCCAACGACGAGAACGCTACCATTGACCACCTGCGCGAAGGGACGGCACTGACCCTGAAGCTGTTAGCCGATGTGATGGAGAAGTTCAACGTGGTGCGGATCGACCCCGAGGGTCAGCCCTTTGATCCGGAACTGCATCAGGCCATGGGCATGCAACCGCGCAGCGATGTGCCCCCGAACACCGTGGTGGTCGTGGTGCAGAAGGGATATACCCTGAATGGCCGCCTGATACGGCCGGCCATGGTGATGGTCTCCCAGGCCGCACCCGATCAGGTGGATGAACAGGGCTGACCTTGAAAATCGAGGGGTTATCCCCATCTGGGATAACATCCGTAAACAAGTATTTTTAAACCTAACAGACAGTTAACCGGAGAGATCAAACAATGGGAAAGATCATCGGAATCGATCTGGGCACAACCAACTCCTGCGTGGCAGTGATGGATGGCGACGGCGCCCGTGTTATCGAGAACAGTGAAGGCGATCGCACAACCCCCTCCATCGTGGCCTACACCCGTGAGGGTGAGGTTCTGGTCGGCCAGTCCGCAAAGCGGCAGGCGGTGACCAATCCCCAGAACACCTTGTTTGCGATCAAGCGTCTGATCGGCCGCCGTTTTACCGATGACGTGGTGCAGCGCGACATCGAGATGGTGCCATACAAGATTGTGAAGGCGGACAACGGTGATGCCTGGGTCGAGGCGAACGGCAAGAAGATGGCCGCCCCGGAAGTCTCGGCAAAGATCCTGCAGAAGATGAAGAAAACCGCCGAGGATTACCTGGGTGAAGAGGTGACCGAGGCGGTGGTGACCGTACCGGCCTACTTCAACGACTCGCAGCGTCAGGCCACCAAGGATGCCGGTCGTATCGCCGGACTGGATGTCAAGCGCATCATCAATGAGCCGACCGCCGCCGCACTGGCCTACGGCATGGACAAGAAGCGCGGCGACCAGAAGCTGGCGGTATTCGATCTGGGTGGCGGTACCTTCGATATCTCCATTATCGAGATCGCCGAGATCGATGGCGAACACCAGTTCGAGGTGCTCTCCACCAACGGTGACACCTTCCTCGGTGGCGAGGATTTCGACCTGCGCATCATCGACTTCCTGGTGGAGACCTTTAAGAAGGATCAGGGCTTCGACTTGCGCAATGACCCGCTGGCCCTGCAGCGCCTGAAAGAGGGTGCTGAAAAGGCCAAGATCGAACTCTCCAGTGGCCAGCAGACCGATATCAATCTGCCCTACATCACGGCCGATGCCAGTGGTCCGAAACACCTGAACATCAAGCTGACCCGCGCCAAACTGGAGGCGCTGGTGGATGATCTGGTGAACCGCACCATCGCCCCCTGCCGCACGGCTCTGAACGATGCGGGACTGAGCGCCTCCGAGATCGATGAGGTGATCCTGGTCGGTGGACAGACCCGTATGCCCAAAGTCCAGGCCACGGTCGAAGAGTTCTTTGGCAAGACCCCCCGGCGCGATGTCAACCCGGACGAGGCGGTGGCCATCGGCGCGGCCATCCAGGGCGGTGTGCTGGGTGGCGAGGTGAAGGATGTGCTGCTGCTGGATGTGACGCCCCTGTCCCTCGGTATCGAGACCATGGGTGGCGTGATGACCAAGCTGATCGAGAAGAACACCACTATCCCGACCAACGCCAGTCAGGTATTCTCGACGGCCGATGACAACCAGACCGCGGTGACCGTGCACGTGTTGCAGGGTGAACGCGAACAGGCTAGTGCCAACAAGTCGCTGGGCCGTTTCGACCTGACCGATATCCCGCCGGCGCCACGGGGCATGCCGCAGATCGCGGTGAGCTTCGATATCGATGCCAACGGTATCCTCAATGTCTCCGCCAAGGACAAGGCCACCAACAAGGAGCAGTCGATCATCATCAAGGCCTCCTCCGGCCTGAGCGATGATGAGGTGGACCGGATGATCAAGGACGCCGAGGCGCACGCCGAGGAGGACCGCAAGTTCAACGAACTGGTCCAGGCGCGCAACCAGGCGGACAACATGATCCACGCCATCCGCAAGTCGATGGACGAACTGGGTGAGGAGAAACTGGAAGCGGGGGAAAAGGATTCCATCGACGCCGCGATCAAGGAGCTGGAAGAGGCGGTCAAGGGCGACGACAAGGAGGCGATCGAGGCCAAGACCAAGACCCTGACCGATGCCTCGGCGAAGATGGCGGAGCGGCTCTATGCCCAGAAGGGCAGTGACGAAGCCGCGGCGGCGGCCGGGTCCGCCGACAGCGGTGCCAAGTCCAAGTCCAAGTCGGCAGGCAAGGACGACGACGTCGTCGATGCGGAGTTCGAAGAGGTCAAAGAGGACAAGTAACGATAACCTGTGGACGGCCTGACCGTCTGATAATTGATAGCCGAGGCGCGTTGGTATGGAGGGGCTGGAAGGTCCCTGCATACCCTCGCGCTTTGGCGGTTTACAAAGTAGATCGAATATGTCGAAGCGTGACTTTTACGAAGTTTTAGGTGTCAGTAAGAACGCCAGTGAAGCCGAGATCAAAAAGGCCTATCGGCGGCTCGCCATGAAACACCACCCGGATCGCAATGCGGGAGACCAGACAACGGATTCGGAGAAGCGGTTCAAGGAGGCCAAAGAGGCCTACGAAGTGCTGTCGGATGCCCAGAAGCGGGCGGCCTATGACCAGTTTGGGCATGCCGGGGTGGATAACTCCGTGGGCGGCGGATACGGGCATGGTGCCGGAGGAAACTTCAGTGACATCTTCGGTGATGTGTTCGGGGATATATTCGGTGCCCGGGGAGGCGGCGGCTCACGCGTCCATCGGGGGGCCGATCTGCGGTACAACCTGGCGTTGTCGCTGGAAGACGCGGTGGCTGGAACCACGGTCAAGATCCGTGTTCCCACCCTGGTCAAGTGTAATCCCTGTAACGGCACGGGCGCCAAGAAGGGCACCAAGCCCAAGGTCTGTACCACTTGCGCCGGCCATGGCCAGGTGCGCATGCAGCAGGGCTTCTTCTCGGTGCAGCAGACCTGCCCGACCTGTCGCGGCAAGGGTTCGGTGATCGAATCCCCCTGTCCGGCCTGTCACGGTGCCGGCCGTATCCAGGAGCACAAGACGCTTTCGGTCAAGGTGCCGCCAGGGGTGGATACCGGCGATCGCATCCGTCTTGCCGGTGAAGGCGAGGCGGGCGAGAGCGGCGGGCCGCCCGGTGATCTCTATGTACAGATCGCGGTCAAGCCGCATGAGATCTTCAGTCGGGAAGAGAATCACCTGTTCTGTGAAGTGCCCATCAGCTTCGCCAGCGCCGCGCTGGGCGGCGAGCTGGAAGTACCGACCCTGAATGGCAAGGTGGTGTTGAAGATCCCCGCCGGCACCCAGTCGGGTAAGATGTTCCGCATGCGTGGCAAGGGGGTCAAACCGGTGCGCGGCGGACCGGTCGGTGATCTGCTGTGTAAGGTGATGGTCGAGACACCGGTCAATCTCACCGAGCATCAGAAGGAGCTGCTGCGACAGCTGGACGAGACCATGCAGGGCGCCGGCGGCAAGCACAGCCCGCACTCCACCGGCTGGATGGACGGTGTGAAGAAGTTTTTCGAGGGCATGGGGTTTTAAGCGCGCCAACACGGCAATCCAAACAACCGACTGAAATCCGCATACAGGAACAACAACGATGATCAGAGTAGCAGTGGTGGGGGCCGCCGGGCGGATGGGCAAGTCGCTGATACAGGCGGTGTCCGCTGCCGAGGGCTTTACCCTGGGGGCGGCAACCGAAAGGCCGGGCAGCTCTCTGGTCGGCACCGATGCCGGCGAACTGGCCGGCATCGGCCGACTCGGCGTGGTCGTGCGGGATTCGCTGGAGGCGGTGGTCGGCGACTTCGACGTGGTCATCGACTTTACCGCGCCTGCGGTCACCCTGCAGCATCTGGCGGTCTGCCGTGCCCACGCCAAACGGATGGTGATCGGGACCACCGGCTTTTCCGAGGAGCAGAAGCTGGAGCTGCAGGCGGCCTCCGCGGACATTCCCATCATCCTGGCCCCCAACATGAGCGTCGGGGTCAACCTCTGTTTCAAGCTGCTCGATATCGCCGCCCGGGTGATGGGCGATGATGTGGATATCGAGGTGATCGAGGCCCACCACCGCCACAAGGTGGATGCCCCCTCCGGTACCGCCCTGCGCATGGGCGAGGTGGTGGCCGACGCGCTGGGGCGTGATCTGAAGACGTGTGCGGTTTATGGACGGGAAGGCATCACCGGAGAGCGGGATCGCAAGACCATCGGCTTTGAAACCATCCGTGCCGGTGACGTGGTGGGTGACCATACCGTGCTGTTCGCCGCCATGGGTGAGCGGGTGGAGATCACCCACAAGGCCTCCAGCCGCATGACCTTCGCCAACGGGGCGGTGCGCGGAGCCGGCTGGCTGATGCAGCGCGACAGCGGACTGTTCGATATGCAGGATGTCCTGGGTCTGCGCTGACGCGAAGGGCTCGCGCAAGAATAAGTTCCGGTATTCGGTCGCCCCTGGACCCCGCTGGCGGCGTTACGCTTTTTGGCAAGGGAACGGCCATTGCCTGCAAAGCGTGCCTTGCCAGCGTGGCCCAGGAACGCCCTCGGTACTACGGAATTATTCTTGCGCGAGCCCTAAGGGCCCGACATCCGGCGCGCAAGGGGTGATGCGCGCTTTGCGCCTGCTCGCTCCACTGCTGCTGGTGCTCCCCCTGCTGTATGCGTGCGGCGGGGGGCGGACGACCCCGGAGGAGCAGGTCCGACAGCTGCTCGATAGCGGGGAGCAGGCCGTGGAGTCCCGTTCCCTGTCGGCGGTCGCCCCGCTCCTGTCGGAGTCCTTCAGCGGCACTGCCGCCCCGGACAAACAGGCGGTCATGCGTCTGTTGGCCGGCTATTTTGTCACTCATCAATCGATCCATCTGCTGACTCAGGTGAGTCGCCTGGAGCTGACCGGCCCTGGTGACGAACAGCCTCAGGCTGAGGTCACGTTGTTCGTAGCGGTCGCCGGGCAACCCCTCACCACCGCTTCGCAGCTGCTCTCCATCCGGGCCGACCTGATCCGGCTGGAGCTGACACTGGTCCTGGAACAGGATGCGTGGCGTGTGGTCTCGGCTGATTGGCGAAGGGCGGAAAAGCGCGACTTTCTCGAATAACCCCCAGGGTCATATCATCTAAACACGCACTGCTTGTGAAAGTGGATCTGCCTGCTTGCTTGACGGGTGTCCGCGGCCATGGGTGAGGCAAGCGCAGCTTCGCTCGCAGCCGAACGCTGAAGCAGCTGTGCTGCGAGGCCGGAACGGCCGCGGCAAGCCCCCAAGGATGGGTTTACGGCGTCCGGCAAGCAAGCAGGCAGATCCTCGCCGCTCAGTGTTAGATGACGTCGTCCTGACCCCCACCCCACGATCCAACTCCGTTGGCACGGTTACTGCCTTTGACATTTCAGTTCATTCAGCACAGGCCGGGAGTGATTTGTGAATAGTGCGGTATCGGGTTCAAATATGGTTGCCTCTCTACAGCCTGCTTCGGCGGGCAGCAGTCGGTCGGGCGGTTCGGCTAGCGCCTCGGGACCGGGCGGTCTGGCGGATTTCAAAGCGATTATTTCCGCACAGCGATTGACGCCCGAGGGTATGGCCAAGCTTCAGGAGCTGTTGCCGCCCGAGCAGTTCAGCCAGCTCGAGGCCTTGCTTGAGGGTGGCAACGGTTTGCCGTTGTCGGCAGAAATTGCCGATCCCGCCAACGCACCGGGCAACCTTTCGTTGTTGCAGTGGATGCTTCAACTGGCCGGCACCGACGGCGTGGGTGAGGAGATTGCCGCCACGCTGGGTGGGCAGGCCGGGTCCGGTGCTGCCTTAACGGTGGCGGACCTGAGAGCCATGCTGTTGCGACAAGGGGGCGGCGGTCTGTCTGCGTATGGTGCATCGGAGCCGGGTGGACGGTCGTTCAGTCCGACCCCGGATAACCCGGCGGCACAATTGCTGGTAAAGGGCGAGCTGCCCGTCGAGGGTGCGGGATTTAAACCGGCGTTTATCGCCGGTGAACTGCCGGCGGGCCTGTTGAAGGGCGATGGCCAGGCGACAGCGACCCCGCTGTCGGCAGTGGTATCCGGGCTCGAGCAGTTGTCGGCCCGGCGACCGGAGGTATTCACTCCCCCGGCCATTCCGCTCCCCACCGGCACGAAGGGGTGGGATAACCTGCTCAGCAACCGGGTCATGTGGATGGTGGGAAACCAGATGCAGCAGGCATCGGTGCATATCACGCCGCGCCATCTCGGTCCCATCGATATCCAGGTCTCGATCCAGAATGACCAGACCAGTGTCAGCTTCCTGGCACAGAACGCGGCCGTCAAAGAGGCGCTTGAAGCGGCGATTCCCCGTCTGCGTGAAATGTTTGCCGACAGTAATCTGCAACTGGTCAATGTGGATGTGGGGCAGCGGGATAGCGGAGACCGGGCGAGCGGTGCGGATCTGTTCCAGCAGGCGGCTTCAGGCGACGGGAACAACTTGTCGGCTCCCGGGCAACGCGGGGGCGAAGACGACAACACGCAGGCGGAAATCGACCCTGTCGGCACCCTCAGCTCCAGTGGACTGGTCGACGACTATGCCTGAGTAGAATGGCACTTACTTAAGGCGAATCTCAGGATTTTCGTCATTCCATCCTTAGGTCCGTAACCGGTGTATGGCATCCTCGGCTCCGTAACCGGTGCATGGCATCCTCGGCTCCGTAACCGGTACATCCCTGTACCACTCCT
>NZ_JANIOA010000069.1 GCF_025175675.1 Sedimenticola hydrogenitrophicus | reverse complement strand
TGTGGTTGGCACGACACCTGTGGTTGGCACGGCAGGTGGCTGGTTTGACTCCGACACCTCAGGTCCGCGACACCTGCACCTCAGGTCCAACGCTTCCGTATCGCAACAAGGAGGTTGCCATGCCGAGAAGGCCCCGGCTTTATCTGCCCGGCCAGCCACAGCATGTGGTGGTGCGAGGGCACAATCGTGATCCCATCCTGGCCCACCACGAGGATTTCCGCTTTCTCTATCGCTGCCTGCGGGAGGCGGCACAGCGTCACGCACTGGCCGTCCATGCCTGGGTGTTCATGCACAATCATACACATCTGCTGGCGACGCCGGAGGATGAGTCGTCCTTGCCGCGCACCATGCAGTCGTTGGGGCGGCGCTACGCGCAGTACTTCAATCGCCGTTACCACCGCACGGGCTCGCTCTGGGAGGGTCGCTATAAAGTGGCCCTGGTGGACACCGAGCGGTATCTGTTGGCCTGTTACCGCTATATCGAACTGAACCCGGTGCGTGCCGGTATCGCCCGCCAGCCGGCGGATTATTCGTACTCCAGCTTCCATGCCAATGCCCTAGGTAAGCCGGACGGGCTGGTAACGCCGCATGCGATCTATCTGTCCCTGGTCGGTGCGCAGGGGGCGCTGTCGACTCCGACCCCTCGTGAAGCCTATCTCCGCTTGTTCGATCAGGTACTGTCGCGAAAAGAGTTGACCGAGATCCGTCGTGGCACGGAGACGGGTATCGGCATCGGGCGTGCGGAGTTTCTGCTGAAGGTGGCCAGATTGGCGGGTGGTGGCTGAGTTGGCGTGTTGTAGCGCGGAGTTACTAACCCCAGGTGTCGGAGTCTTTGTCCGGGCGGATGAGGGGTTGATCGATGCCGGCCACGGGCACATCTTCACCGAAGATGAAACAGATGCCATCGTCAAATGGATACCCAAAGGGCGTCGATTGGATGTTGCCGGGGTCAATCACTTCACGATGTTGTTGAATGATGATGCACCGATTATTCAGCCGGTCAGGGATTTTCTCGATGAGGTGTATACCGCCTGAACGGTTTCCTAATGGTGTCGGAGTCAAACCAGCCATCCGCCATGCGATCAAGTTACTCAACCGAGCCTGGTTTGACTCCGACACCTCCCAGCTCGATATTTTCCTACCAAATCGTTTTGACGTGCCGATACTCACGAATTTTGGTATCAGCGGTTACTAGCGGCACGGAATGATGCCGCGCCAGCGCCACGATCAGCCTGTCTGCCGGATCGGGATGGAATTCCCCAGGAAGGCGTACAGACTGAACCGCAACCTGGGTATCGATGGACGCAAAGGAGACGCCCTCGATGGATGCAACCGTTTCCAGCCAATCATCAATATCCATCGTCAGCGCCAGTCGGCCTTTAGACGCCAGCATAGCGATCTCCCAAGCACTAATGACCGACACCATTACCTGGCCATCACCGGCCAGTTCGTTCTCAATAGCCTTTCGGGCTTTCTGGGTTAGTTGATCATCGCCATTTACCCACCAAATGAGGGTGTGAGTATCCAGCACGATCACGCCAGCGCCTCCCAATCACCTTCACCTACAGCCTCAGTGGGTTCCTTGTATTCTGTTACGCTGCCCTTGAGGACCTCCAGGGGGCTGCGCTCTGTTTTGCGATAACGGCGTACCTCAATGGTTGGCTTGCCGTGGTCGGTAACAATCACAGCATCACCGCTTGATTCGACCTGTCGAAACAGCTCCAGCGCCTTGGCCTTGAACTGGGACTTTGAAACCTGTTCTTGCATATTGCTGCCTATAGTCATATTACGATAGTCACCATTGTAGCAAAAATAATGACCACGGCAAGTGGTCATCGCCCAAGAACCCATCTGGATAGGGGGCTCCTGCTGAGTGGCGGTCGGCACGGTGGTGGGCATGACGTACGTTGCAATCGTATCGACAATTTCTGGTTCATGCTGATGCACGAGCTGGTCCATATTGTCCTGCACGATGATCAGGGCCTCTATATGGACGACCTGGACAATGAGTCGGACCTGGAATACGAGTGAGATGCTGATCGGTTTGCCCAGGATGCCCCCATCCGCGTTGGAGGTCAGTGCCGTTGAAGTGCTGGACGATCCCCTGAAAGGGGGCTGAGTTTCACGTTCAGGTTTCACGTTGCCAGGGTAGGGCAATAGTGGTAACCCCAGGTGTCGGAGTCAAGCCGGGAGGAATAGTGCGATAGGCTCTCGACAGTTCTCGGCTTGACTCCGACACCTCTGGAACGCCGACACCTAATTGATGTGGTCGCGGTGGTTATTTTTTACCGACCCCTCTCGAACGTCCGCTCACGGTGGCTCAGCGGGTAACCTCAGGTGTCGGAGTCAAGCCGGTAGGAAGCAAGCGTGCGACAAGCCCCCGACCGCGCGTGGCTTGACTCCGACACCTACGCAACACATCCCGGTACGGTGGTTCAGCGGGTCAGGGAGAGGAACAGCTCCGGCAGTTTGGCCGGCAGCTTTTCCACCCGGTCGATGACGCTGTACTGCTTGCCGAAGATGTCGCTGACATAGTCGTCGGCCCGGGGATCGAGATTGATGCAGTAGGTGTAGATGTTCTCCCGGTCCAGCTCCTGTACCGCCTTGCGGGCATCCTCGATCAGCAATCGCTCATCCGCCACGTCGATATCGGACGGTTCCCCGTCGGTGAGGACCAGCAGCAGTTTCTTCTCCGCGGTGCGCTTCCCCAGGTAGTGGCCGGCATGGCGCATGGCCGCCCCCATACGGGTCGAGTAGCCGGCCTCCATGGCCGCGAGCCGTGACTTCACCTCGTCGTTCCAGTCCTCGCTGTAGCCCTTGATGTGCTGGTAGCGCACCTCGTGCCGGGTGTTGGAGGAGAACCCGGCGATGGCGAAGCTGTCGCCCAGCCGGTCGATGGCCCAGGCCAGCAGCGCCACCGCCTCGCGGCTCAGTTCCAGGATGCTCTGTTCGCACCCGGCCGGCACCTGGTGCAGCGACTGGGAGAGATCCAGCAGCAGCATTACCGCGATGTCGCGACCGTCGTGGCGGTGGCTCATGTTGATGCGGGTGTCCGGGGTAGTCCCCCCCTTGAACTCGACCAGGGCGCGGATCGCCACGTCCAGGTCCAGTTCGCTGCCCTCCTCCTGGTAGCGCACGCGCACGTACTGTTGCGGTTTCAGCAGATCGAGCATCCGCTCCAGCTGTTTGGCCAGGGCGCTGTGTTTGGTCAGCAGCGCATCGATCAACTTGGGATCACCCGGCGGGTGCAGCGACTCATACAGGCTGACCCAGTCGGGCCGGTAGGTCTGGGTCTGATAGTCCCACTCGGGATAGTGGCGCGGCGGCAGGGCGTTCAGCGGCTCCTGCTCGATCTTCTTGCGCTCCACCTCGAACTGCTCCTCCTCGTCCCCCTCCTCGATGAACTTCCACAGGTGGCGGTTATCATCGCGGTAATCCACCACGGTGTTCTTGAAGTAGACGTTGGGCGCCTGGTCGTTCTGGATCCGGGTGCGGGCGATGAACGCGATCGCCAGCGGCACGATGGCCTGGGTCGTGGTGTCGCCCGCCCGCATCAGTTCATGGAACTGGTCGACCGCCTGCAGGATGTCCGGATTGCGATAGCCGTGCCGTGGATTGAGGATGGCGTGGGAGAGCATGGCCAGGCGGTGGCGGATACAGGACTCCTTCCCGGAGTCGCACTCGCCCTCGACCGGGACCGGGTGCAGCGCCAGCCACAGGCGGCGCAGGCCGGGGTACTGCTGCATCGCCAGGTACTCCACCCGCGAATCCTCCAGCAGTTCGATGGCGATGCGCTGAAACGGGCTGAAGTTGTCGGCGAAGATGAAGTGACTCCAGCGTCGGTGGGCGGCGATGTGGGCCAGCACCGCGCGGTAGCGGTCGATGCCGCGGACGCCACCCGCCGTGTCGTCGAATACGTCCGGCAGGCGGATGCCGAGGGAGTCGTAATAGGGGATCGGCTTGCGCAGCTCGTCGAAGGCGGTGGAGTAGGGGACCAGGTGGTCCTGGTCCTGCCACAAGGCGCGCAGGTAGAGATCGAGCTGGCGCTCGTGGTCGGCGAACAGGGTGCCGTGGCGCTCGCGCTGCAGCATGGCGCGGCTGTCGGCCGACTGCAGGCTGAAGAAGTCCTTCTGCCGCTCGGGGTGGTTCGAATAGTTGCGGATGCCGTACTCGGTCCAGCTGCGAATCCCCTCCAGCGACAGCTGGCTCAGCAGGTAGGGCATCCGCTCCAGGTACTCCTTGGCGGCGGGGCTGGGGATGGTGGCCTGACGACCGTGAATGGAGCCGCTGGTACGCTCCAGCATATCCAGCAGCAGATCGATATAGCGTACCAGTTGTGCCTCGCTACCGAGCCGTCGTGCCGCCTCGGGCAGGCTCTGCAGGAACGGCAGGATGCTGGCGCCGTTGGGGGTGCGGGAGAGCTTCCAGACGCTCTGGGATACCAGCTCCAGCACCGGCTCGCCCAGCCGCGCCGCCACCTGCGGCATCTCCTCCAGGTAGACCAGCACCGGCTCGAAGCCACGGCCGATCATGCACACCAGGGAGGCCCCCTCCAGGTAGCTCTTGATGCCGGCCTCGCTCAGGCTGGCCGCGGCCTCCTCCATGCAGTCGGGGAACACCTGTTCCAACTGCTGGAAGTTGCAGGTCAGCTGTTCGCGATAGCCCTGCAGGGCGGATGCCTCAATGCTCACGGCGTGCCTCCCGCTGGATGGTGCACATGCCCGGCCGGCCGTCAGGCAAACAGGGCGTCGATGGCGTGATCCAGGGTGGCCCGGATATCGGCATCATCGGTGATCGGGCGTACCAGCGCCATGCGGCAGGCGGCTGCGGGCTCGATCCCCTGCTTGATCAGCTCGGCCCCGTACACCAGCAGGCGGGTGGAGATGCCCTCGTCCAGGCCGTGGCCCTTGAGATGGCGTGCGGTGTGGCCGATCTTCACCAGCTTGGCAGCGGTGTCGCTGTCGATGCCGGTCTCCTGGCAGATGATTTCAACCTCCAGGGTTTCCGGCGCGTAGTCGAAGTCGAGCGCGGCAAAGCGCTGCTTGGTGGACTGTTTCAGGTCCTTCATCAGGCTCTGGTAGCCGGGGTTGTAGGAGATTACCAGTTGAAAATCCGGGTGGGCGGCGACCACCTCGCCCTTCTTGTCCAGCGGCAGGGTGCGGCGATGGTCGGTCAGCGGGTGGATCACCACGGTGGTGTCCTGGCGCGCCTCCACTACCTCGTCCAGGTAGCAGATGGCGCCGATGCGCGCCGCCACGGTGAGCGGGCCGTCCAGCCAGCGGGTGCCGTCGGCGTCCAGCAGATAGCGACCCACCAGGTCGGAGGCGGTCATGTCCTCGTTGCAGGCCACGGTGATCAGCGGCCGCTGCAACCGCCACGCCATGTGCTCGACGAAGCGCGACTTGCCGCAGCCGGTCGGTCCCTTGATCATCACCGGCAGGCGTGCCTGGTAGGCGGCCTGATAGAGGGCGACCTCATCGCCCTGCGGCTGGTAAAACGGCTCCTGTTCTATCCGGTACTGTTCACTGTGCGTTGTCATGCGGGTCCCGTCAGGCTTCCAATACTACCTGGCAGGGTAGTAGGTATTCGGGCGCAGGAAAAATAGTTTTTGCTGATTGGCGCCATAAAATAAAATTTATGGATGTCAGTCTTTACATTAAAATTGGTGATGAATGGTAGGGCTATTGCCGCCACTAGGGTCCGCGCAAGAATAATTCCGCAGCACCGAGGGCGTCCCGGGGCCCCGCTGGCAAGGCACGCTTTGCAGGCAATGGCTGTTCCCTTGGTAAAAAGCGTAACGCCGCCAGCGGGGTCCAGGGGCGACCGAATACCGGAACTTATTCTTGCGCGGGCCCTTAGGTGGCGGAGACGGTTATCGCGGTCGGTCCCGCCGGCCCGGCCTACTCCACCAGCCGATAGCGGGTGCCGCAGTAAGGGCAGTTGATTTCGTCACCGATCTGTTCCAACGGGATGTAGACCCGTGGATGCAGACCGGCGGTCTGCTGGCCCCGGGGCGGACAGCTGACGGGCAGATCGCGTCGGGTCACCTTGATGACGGGGGGCGATAGCGCATTCGTTGGCGTTTCCGGCTGGGTCATTTTTTCTCCATTTAATCTCTTCGTTTCCGAAAACCGTGCTTCCGTCAGCGAAGTGTCGCTTGTCCGGAAGGTCAAGGTAACTGCTGCCCCTGAACAAATCAAGATCATGACGGCGGCCAGGCACGCCGGCCCGGCCACCGGGTTCAGTGGTGCCGGGTCTTGGTGTCCAGCAGGCCCATGGCCACGGCCGAGGCGACGAAGGTGAGATGGATGACTACGTACCAGAGCAGCTTGTTGTCCGCGATATTGACCGCGTTCATGAAGATCTTCAGCAGGTGGATGGAGGAGATCGCCACGATTGAGGCGGCCACCTTGTTCTTCAGGCTGCTGGTATCGAGCTTGCCCAGCCAGGAGAGTTTTTCGGTATTTTCCGAAACATCCAGCTGCGAGACGAAATTCTCGTAACCGGAGAACATCACCATCACGATCAGGCCACCCACCAGCGCCATGTCGATCAGGGAGAGCACCACCAGCACCAGGTCAGTCTCGGTCACCGAGAAGATAATCGGCACCAGGTGCAGCACCTCCTGGAAAAATTTCACGCCGAGGGCCACCAGCGCCAGGCTCAGGCCCAGGTAGATCGGGGCCAGTACCCAGCGCATCGCGTACATCGACCGTTCGAGGCTCTTTTCAATCATGGATCATCCTTCAGTTTGAATGAATTTGGAATTTAAAGGTTATTTGTAACCTGAATCCGTGACTTGGCTGCCTGACCGTATGTGTTGTGGGCATATCCCGGAAGCCTTGGGTGAGACGCCGTGAATACATCCCTGTAGGCTTGGATGCCGCATCCCTGCGGCATACACTCACCCAAGACCACCGGGACATGCCCCGAAGTCGCGGATTCAGATGAAAATTTTTGTAGTCACTCGGCTCGCCCCTATGTGGGGGCGGCGGGCGGTTTTTAAAGGTCATACAGCATCATCAGCATGCCCAGCAGTCCCGCCCACATGATCAGGGTGAGGGGGATGCCGGCGCGGAGAAAGTCGCTGAACTTGTAGCCGCCGGCGCTGAAGATCAGCAGGTTGGTCTTGTAACCTATGGGGGTGGCATAGCTCATGTTGGCGCCGAACAGAACCGCCAGCACGACGGGTTCCGGCGGCAGCCCCAACTGGGTGGCGATGCTGATGGCGATGGGGGTGCCGATCACCGCCGCCGCGTTGTTGGATACTATGTTGGTGAGTACCGCGATCATCAACATCAGGCCGCCCAGTACCGCGCTGACCGGCAGTCCGGCGGCGAGCGTCACGTAGAGGCCCGCCAGGTACTCGGCGCCGCCGGTGCGCATCAGCGCCAGGCCCAGCGCCAGGCTCACCACCACGATCAGGATCACCCGGGTGCTCAGGGCGTTGGCGGCATCCTCCCAGTCCAGGCAGCGGGTCAGCAGCATCACCCCGACACCACACAGGGCACTGGTGGCGATCGGCAGCACGCCGGTGGCGGCCAGCGCCACCACCGCCGCCATGATCAGCAGCGCCAGCGGTGCGCGACGGGTCTCGGGCAGGTAGACCGTGGCGTCCAGCACCAGCAGCTTGCCGCTGCTTTTCAGCGCGTTGATATGTTCCGCCGCGCCCTGCATCAGCAGCACGTCACCGCTCTCCAGCCGGACATCCCGCATCTCGCTCTTGATGACCTGCCGGCCCTGGGCCTGGGACCGGTGAATCGCCAGGATCACCACGTTATTGTGCTCGGCGAAGCGCAGATCCTTGAGCGTGCGGTGATACAGCGGTGAGCCCTCCGTGACCACCACCTCCGCCAGCAGCTGGCCTTCGGAAGAGAGCGGATGCGCCTCATCGATCGGGTTCTCGATATCGGTGGTGTTGTACAGGGTGGCCCCCAGCAGCTGCTCGTACTCCTTCAACGCTTCCGGTGTGTCGCTCACCAGCAGCCGATCCCCCTCGCGCAGCTCCGCGGTCGGCAGGCGGGTGACGTTGAGCCCTATGCCGCGATGAATCTTGTCCACCTTCATGCGGCGGTCGGTCTTCTCCAGTATTTCGGCCAGGGTCTTGCCGTTGGCGAAACTCTCCTGGTTGATATAGAGCAGGGCGTCGAACACCCGGGGCGAGGTATCGGAGAGCAGCGCCTGACGCGGGGGCAGCAGGCGCGGCGCCAGCAGCCAGAGATAGAGCAGGCCAAAACTGCCGGCCACCACCACCGGCAGGGCAAAATCGAACATGCCGAATTTGCGCAGGCCCAGATCCGCGGCAATCCCCACCACCAGCAGATTGGTGGAGGTGCCGATGGTGGTGGCCATGCCCCCCACCAGGGTGGCCAGGCCCATCGGCAGCAATATCCCCGAGGAGGAACGTTTGTTGCGGATCGAGACGCCGATCAGGATGGGCAGCAGCATCACCACGATCGGGGTGTTGTTGAGGAAGGCGCTGAGGATGGCCGCGCACAGCAGGGTGAGCAGAAACGAGAGCAGGGGCCGGGTGGCCCAGAGTTTGGAAAGCAGAAGGGCCAGCGGACGCAGCGCCCCGGTGGTCTCCAACCCCTTGCCGACAATCATCAGGGCGCAGATGGCCACCAGCGCCTGATTGCCGAAGCCGCTGAAAAAATCGCCCGGCTGCAGGGTGATGCCGTCGCGGGTGTAGGGAAAGGCCTCGAAGCCGACGATCAGGGTGACCAGGATCAGCAGGGACGAGGTCTCCAGGGGGATGTTGTCCCGGGTGAACAGGTAGAGGGCGATGACAATCAACAGCAGAACGGCGATGGCGTGCAGGTCGGGTAGCGGTGGCAGCATGGGCAGAAAATATCACTGTGTCCGTGGGTACGCGCCGCTGGTGCAGGCACAAGAACTAACAGTATAACGGTAAACCGTCGGCCTGCTGAACGCTACGGGGAACAGTCGGCGGTGACCGACGGGATCAATCAGAATATTCTCGGCATCCAGGTGGTGGTGGAGCAGATCGACGTGCTCGGGGGAGATGAGCGGCGATGCCGGCCGGGTGAGTCAACTGGTGCTGTGACTGAACGAGATCACTGCCCACTCCAGGGTACACTCGTACAGGGCGTTCCGTCCTGGGGTCGGTTGGGTTTGATCACCGCGGGGCATCCGGCAGCCACCGCCTGCCCGTGCAATGCAGGCGGTGGATCGCGGAACGGGGCGCCCGTTGTCAGTCGATACTGCGGATGGCGTCGGTCTCACCCGGCAGCGGGACGGGCACCAGGTAGAGGCCGACACGGGGCTTTTTCGCCTCTTCGGGTTGTATATAGGGGCATTCATCCATGGGCCGCCAGTCACAGGCCACGCCGGTAACCAGTTCATGCGGGCAGCGGTGGCAGATATTTATATCCAGTTTCGTCAACATTGCATGGCCTCCGTGTTGGTATAGAATAAAAGTAACGCAATATCATACGATTGCAAGATATTTGTAAAAATTATTTTAAGTGTGGTTTATATTGCGGGCGGTCCGTTGTTCCGGTTGCCGCGTGGCGGGGCGGCCGCCGGAGTCGGGCAGCTGTGGCTATGGGAACGCCGTCCTGTTAGCGGTATGATCTGCGCTTTACAAACTAGCCCGCGATGGCATCAGGTCCCGTTATGAATCGTTACTGGAGTTCGGTCGTTCACACCCTCACCCCCTATGTTCCGGGCGAGCAGCCCAAACGGACCGACCTGATCAAGCTCAACACCAACGAGAACCCCTATCCGCCCTCGCCCCGGGCACTGCAGGCGATGGCGGCGGAGGCGGCGGAGAGCCTGCGGCTCTATCCCGATCCCAATGCCGGGCGGTTGAAACAGGCGATTGCCGATTTTCACGGCGTTACCGCGTCCCAGGTGTTCGTCGGCAACGGTTCCGACGAGGTGCTGGCGCACGGCTTCCAGGCGCTGCTGAAGCATGAGCGGCCGTTGCTGTTTCCGGACATCTCCTACAGCTTCTATCCGGTCTACTGCGGCCTCTACGGGATCGACTTCACCCCGGTGCCGCTGCGCGAGGATTTCACCATCGACCCGGCGGATTACCGGATCGCCAACGGCGGCATCATCTTTCCCAATCCGAACGCCCCCACCGGCCGGCTGCTGTCCATCGAGGCCATCCGCGAGATCCTCGACGGCAACCCCGACTCGGTGGTGGTGGTGGATGAGGCCTACATCGACTTCGGCGGCGCGTCCGCCATTCCCCTGGTAAATCACTATCCCAATCTGCTGGTGATCCAGACCCTCTCCAAGTCGCGCTCCCTGGCCGGTCTGCGGGTCGGTTTCGCTGTCGGCGATGCCGGTCTTATAGAGGCCCTGGAGCGGGTCAAGAACAGCTTCAACTCCTACCCGCTGGACCGCTTCGCCCTCAGCGGAGCGGTGGCTGCGCTGCAGGACCGGGACTATTTTGCCGCCACCTGCCAGTGGGTGATCGCCACCCGGGAGCACTTGGCGGTCCGCCTGGCGGAGCTGGGCTTCGAGGTGCTGCCCTCGGCGGCCAATTTCGTGTTCGTGCGCCATCCCGGCCACGATGCCGGCGAACTGGCGTCCCGGCTGCGCGAGCGTGCCATCATCGTGCGCCACTTCCGGCAGCCGCGGATCGAGCAGTTCCTGCGTATCACGGTGGGAACGGACGAGCAGTCCGACAAGCTGTGCGCGGCCCTGACTGAAATCCTGGGGTAGCATTATGGCCGCCGCCGCGACGGCGGCGGTGTTCCTCCTCCTCTACCTCCCGCTCACCGCCAATAACCCTCCCGATTGCGTTGATTAGCACCGTAACGGTGCAGTTCTGCACCAGGGTGGAGGGGTCGGCCAGGCGCGAAACTTCAAGACCCAGGCGCCGCGGGCGCGATCGGTGCGTCTCCCGCTATCTGGCATACTCTTTGCTGACAGACATTTGTCACTAGAGGTCTGTGTTATGTCACCGAGCAAGCCGAGTATTTCAATTCCTGTCTATATCGCCCGAATCCATATCGTCCGAATGGAGCGTCGCTGATGTCCTGCGCAGTGAAGACCACCTGTCCCTACTGCGGTGTCGGCTGCGGCGTCATCGCCAGTCGCGACGTGGCGGGCGGGGTGACGATCGCCGGTGATCCGGAGCACCCCTCCAATTTCGGCCGCCTCTGCTCCAAGGGGAGCGCCCTGGGCGAGACGCTGGACACGGCGGGGCGGCTGCTGCAGCCGATGGTCGACGGCCGGGCGTGCGGCTGGGAGGCGGCCCTGGACCGGGTGGCCGATGGCCTGCAGAGGGCGATCCGCGAGCACGGGCCGGATTCGGTCGCCTTCTACGTCTCCGGGCAGCTGCTGACCGAGGATTACTACGTGGCCAACAAACTGATGAAGGGATTCATCGGCTCGGCCAATATCGATACCAACTCGCGCCTCTGCATGTCCTCCGCCGTGGCGGCGCACAAGCGCGCCTTTGGCGCGGATGCCGTACCCTGCGGCTACGAGGATCTGGAACGGGCCAAGCTGATCGTGCTGGCCGGCTCCAACGCTGCCTGGTGCCACCCGGTGCTCTACCAGCGCATCATGGCCAGCAAGCAGCAGAACCCGGATCTGCAGATCGTCACCATTGATCCGCGTGCCACGCCCACCGCCGAGACCTCCGACCTGCACCTGGCGATCCGTCCCGGCAGCGATGCCCTGCTGTTCAATGGCCTGCTGGTCTACCTGGAGCGACAGGGCGAGCGCAACGAGCTGTTCGTCAAGCAGGCCACCCGGGAGAGCGAGACGGCCCTGGCGGTGGCGGCGGTGGATGCCCCGGATATCGAGCGCGTCGCCAGTGGCTGCGGGCTGGCGCCGGAGGCGGTGGAGCGCTTCTATCGCCTGTTTGCCCGTACCGAGCGGGTGGTCACGGTCTACTCCCAGGGCATCAACCAGTCCAGCAGCGGCGTGGACAAGATCAATGCAATCATCAATTGTCACCTGCTGACCGGGCGCATCGGCCGTCCCGGCATGGGCCCCTTCTCCCTCACCGGACAGCCCAACGCCATGGGCGGGCGCGAGGTGGGCGGACTGGCCAATCAGTTGGCGGCCCACATGACGCTCGACTCCGAGGCCGACCGGGAGCGGGTGAAGCGCTTCTGGGAGGCGCCGGCCATGCCCCGACAGGAGGGGCTGAAGGCGGTCGATCTGTTTGATGCCATCGAGGCGGGCCGGATCCGGGTGCTCTGGGTGATGGCCACCAATCCGGCGGTGAGCCTGCCGGATTCCGATCGCATACGCCGCGCCCTGAAACAATGTGAGCTGGTCATCGTCTCCGACTGCATGGCCGCCACCGACACCCTGGAGCTGGCGCACATCCGTCTGCCGGCCACCACCTGGGGCGAGCGTAGCGGCACCGTCACCAGTTCCGAACGGCGTATCTCGCGCCAGCGCGCCTTTCTCGAAGTGCCGGCGGAGGCGCGGCCGGACTGGTGGATCATCAGCCAGGTGGCACACCGCCTGGGCCACGCCAGGCAGTTCCCCTACCAGCATCCCGGCGAGATCTTCCGTGAACACGCGGCCCTCTCGGGGCTGGAGAATGACGGCCGTCGCGCCTTCGATATCAGTCTTTACGCGGATCTGAGCGACGCCGCCTACGAGGCGCTGACCCCGCGTCAGTGGCCCCTCACCGCGGCCACGCCGACCGGTACCCCGCGCCTGTTCGGCGACGGGGAATTTTTCACCGCGGACGGCCGGGCGCGCTTCGTGCCGGTCAGCCCCGCCGCGCCGCGTCATCTGCCGGACCGGGACTACCCGCTGACGCTCAACAGCGGCCGGGTGCGGGATCATTGGCACACCATGACCCGCACCGGCCTCTCGCCCCGGCTGGCCAGCCACACCATCGAACCCTATGTGGAGCTCCATCCCGAGGACGCGGCGCGCTACGCCGTGACCGAGGGGGCGCTGGTGTGCATCGAGAGCTCCACCGGCAGCGCCACGGTGCGCGCCCGGGTGACGCCCGCGCAGCGACCGGGCAGCCTGTTCATGCCGATGCACTGGAACGGCCAGTTTGCCGCCACCGGGCGGGTGAATGCGCTGTTGCCGGGGGTCACCGACCCGCTCTCCGGCCAGCCCGAGTTCAAGCAGGGCCGGGCACGCGTCGCCGAACGCTGGTTTGCCTGGTACGGTTTCCTGTTCTCGCGCCGCCAGCTGCAGCCTGGCGGCGCCGACTACTGGGCGCGCTCCCGCGGGGCGGGCTTCTGGCGCTATGAGATGGCCGGCGACCAGATCCCGGAGGACTGGGCCGGGATGGCCCGCTCCTATCTCTGCAGCGAGGGCCGTGAGGTCGGCTGGATGGAGTATTCCGACCGCGCCGCCAACCGCTACCGCGCCGCCCGCTTTGTCGACAATACCCTGGAGAGCTGCCTGTTCATCGGCCCGGACCTGCAGCTGCCGCCGCGTGACTGGATCGAGGCGCTGTTCGCCAAGGCCTCCCTGGATGCGGCGGAGCGGGCCAGTCTGCTCTCCGGGCGTGCCCCGGACAAGAGCGCGGACGTGGGTCGGATCGTCTGCGCCTGTCACAGCATCGGCGAGAAGCGTATCCAGGAGGGCATTCGGGTCCAGGGGCTGAACAGTGTCAAGGCGATTGCTGAGGAGCTGAAGGCGGGCAGCGGCTGTGGCTCCTGCGTGCCGGAGATCCGGGCCATGCTGGCAGCGGGATAGGGGACCCTATTCGTCACTGGAAGCGAGGGAAATGCAAGGTGTCGGAGTCAGGCCGCATGAAGTGGATTACCCGGTTCCCGGAAATACGCGGCTTGACTCAGATACCTCGCAATCTCCCTATGCATTCCCACGCGGA
>NZ_JANIOA010000068.1 GCF_025175675.1 Sedimenticola hydrogenitrophicus | reverse complement strand
GGCAAGGGGGCTGATTCTTGGGCGCTTACGTTACTCTGACCCCGAACTCACCCCGAGCTCCGGCTTTTGTAGTAGCTCAAGAAGGATGATTGCTATGATTTGTGTCAGAATTATTGCCGTTTGTGTCTTGTTACTATTATTGTTTCCTGCACATTCAGAAAGCTACAGGCAACCGATTAAATGGAAAGAGAAAAACAACGAAATTATCCATAGCTCTGTCTGCTTTAATCACCGGCGTGGCAGTGTGGAGTATCGGCAATGTCGTGTGGATGCAAAAAGATACTTCAATGCACAGTGTAATCTCTATCGAGAGAAGTATGATAATTCCACAAGTGGCTATGAGACTGAGGTAAAACGCTTACGGGACAAGTTCTGTTATTCAGCCAATCAGTTTGCACCTGTTTGACATCTATGGATTCCGCAATCCAAACGCTGGGCTACCTGTTTTCGTCTCGACCAATTGACTACATCCATGTAGTTGTCTCCGTGGAAGAGGATTTGTCGTTCCCTGTAATTCGATTGTGGCGCATCTCTCGTAACTCATCGGCCCGGGGGCGGGCCTCCTACAGGTTGTTGCCTTTTGTCTGGCAGTAAACAAAAGCGGGCAGTTGTTGTTGAAGAAACAATCTCTGGCAGGCCCCGTAACCAGCGGGCAGGATGTTTACTATACTCCCTTCGTTTCATGCTACTTCGGAGGGCATCGTCATGACCGAAGCCCGGTATCCAAACGAATCGGCAGAGTGCCGATTGCCCAGGAAGGTTCTGTTGGTCGAGGAAAAGGCCTTGGTGGAGCGGGTCGAGGCGGTCGCCGATCAGAGACGCAAATTGCCCCTCGGCGGGCGACATCGATTGGAGGCTGAATGCGTACTTGGGTTGCTCTTCTTAGAGGCATAAATGTCGGCGGCAAGAATTCCCTGCCGATGAAGGAGCTCGTTGCGATGCTGGAAAGTATCGGAGCACGGAGCGTCAAGACCTATGTTCAAAGTGGTAACGCAGTGTTTCAGAGCACGGAAAAGGATTGCTCACGACTCTCTAAGAAGCTAACTGCCGAAATAGAGAAACGCCGCGGCTTTGAACCTCACGTTCTCATTCTCGGACTTGACGCAATAGAAAGCGCAATTGCGAAAAATCCATTTCCTGAGGCAGAAACTGATCCCAGTAGTTTGCACCTGGGCTTTTTGGCTTCCCCGCCTAAGAGCCCCGAGATGGAGAAACTCAACGAGCTTAAGAAGGAAAGCGAAAGATTCCACCTGATAGGTTGTGTGTTCTATTTGCATGCACCGGAGGGAGTAGGCAGGTCTAAACTGGCTGCAAGTTCCGAAAAGCTACTTGGCGTACCAATGACGGATCGCAATTGGAGAACTGTATGCAAGCTCCGGGAACTGGCGAGCGAGTAACTGCGCCCAACAGCTTTGAGAGGCACTCTATAGTGTTGTTGGAGGAACAAGACGACCCGCCTTGACCGCTACAAAGCGGGCAGAAGTTGTTGATGAGACAATCCCGGGCGGCCCCGGGAACCATGGGTCAGGATGTTTACTATACTCCCTTCGTTTCATGCTACTGCGGAGGGCATCGTCATGACCGAAACCTGGTATCCAAACGAATCGGCAGAGTACAGGCAGGCCCGATCGTCTCACGCCTCCGCAGGCTTTTCGCTCAAAGTTCCTGGAAGAAAACTACTTGTCTTTAAGGAGATAAGGGCATGAGGAAGCTGGTTGCAGGTGCATTCGTTACCCTGGATGGTGTGATGCAGGCCCCCGGTGGCCCGGACGAGGACCGGGAGGGCGACTTTCAGCACGGAGGCTGGCTGGTCCCCTATTTCGACGAGCAGTTTCTTGAGATCATGACCGAGTGGACGAAGTGCGCCGGCGCCTTTCTTCTTGGCCGTAAGACCTATGAGATTTTTGCTGGTTCCTGGCCAAACTCCACCGATCCGGCGGACGAGATTGCCACGGCGCTTAACACCCGGCCTAAATTTGTCGCCTCCAGGACGCTGGATAAGCTTGACTGGAATAATTCCTTTCTGATCAAGGGCGAGGTTGCCGAGGAGGTCGCAAAGCTCAAAACACAGGAAGGCGGCGAGATTCAGGTGCACGGGAGTAGCGATCTCCTGCAGACTCTGCTCAGGCACGATCTGATCGATACGCTGCGTATCTGGCAGTTTCCCGTGGTCCTCGGCACCGGCAAGCGGTTGTTTGGCGAAGGTGCGATTCCGTCCCGGTTCCAGCTTGTGGTTACACAGATGAACTCGACGGGGGCGGTTCTGCACATCTACGAGCGCGCCGGCGACCTTCGGTACGGCGAGGTGGAGGTCGGGGAGGAGACGGTGATTTTTGATTCGGATTCTACGCGCTAGATAACTCAAGTTCCGGAGTTCATTTCACAAAGCCAGAATCGCTGAATTCGTAACGTGAGGAGTGGCACAAGGACGTACCGATTACGGACCTGAGGATGGAGGAGTGGTACAGGGATGTACCGTTTACGGACCTGAGGATGGAATATGCATCAGCACATCCACCATGAATCGGATGGTGGTGGATGCGCAAGCTTATCCACCCTACAATACTTGTTTTGGTTCAGGTGGTTAATGTGACTCCGCACGATTATCGGAGAAAGTAAGATGAAAGATTACCGCAAAGCGAAGAAGTTGGTGGATGTCTCGGTCGGCGAGTCGGTACGAATTCTCCGAGAGTTGCAGGAGATGAGCAAAAACGAGCTCTCTGAGCTGACGGGAATTCCTCAATCTACCATCTCTGCTATTGAAAACGATCGGGTTAATCTGGGAGTGGAGCGAGCCAAGATTCTTGCCAGGGCGCTGAGGTGTCATCCCGACGTTCTTGTCTTCCCAGGCTGGGATGTACATCAGGAATCCGCGGCATAAACAATCATCCGCGGTCTTGCAGGCACGGTCCACGGAGATCGGCGGATCGTTTACGCGCTGCAGCGCAGTCCCCGGAACAATTCTCTTCGCGACACCTCTTTTTGCCAGGGACAGTCGCGGCGCATCTTCTCCATGTTTTCATCGCGGGTGCGGATGACCCGGTTCCAGGCTTCGAATACGGCTTCGGCGCTGTCGAATTCCGCCATGTTCAGGATCAGCGGCTGCAGCAGGTAGTGGCCGAGTCGCGGGTGGTAGTTGAGGTGGGCCTGTTGGGGCTGATCCAGCAGTTGGAAATCCAGCCGCGGGCCCAGCACCAGGTAGTCGGCCTCGGCCCGCGCCTCCGCGCTCCAGCCGTCGGGAATGCGCAGTGCCGGCGGTTGTATTGGCATCAGCAGCCGCGACAGCATCCAGGGGGTGACCAGCAGCATCACCTGCCAATATTCCAGGGTGCGACAGGCGCGCAGTTCGAAGCGCAGTTTGTCGTTGCACATCGGGTCTTGTGCCATCACCTCCCGGTAGAGTGTCTGGTGTACGGCCAGCACCGCCCCCGGCCACTGCTCGGGTCGCTCGATGAATGGATGGGATGGTTGCCAAGTGACGTTCATGGTTGCGCCTCGAACAGGGCCGCGATCTTTCCCCCCAGGTCACGATAGAGCCGCAATTCACTTTCGGATTGCAGATCGGCGGCGAAACGCCCGGTCCAGATCGCCAGGTGGTTGTGCCACAGCTCATTCCATAGCCCGGTGATGTGGGGTTCCGGGTCCAGCTGTTCCAATAGCCAGGCGGCAGCCTCCAGCTCGGCCCCCAGGTAGTCGGCCGGGATGTCGCCGACGGCTAGCCCCAGGCGCCGGTAGAGGTCACCCATTTGGCCGGTGGCGGTGCCGTGCATGCAACCGTGACGGTAGGCCGACTCGAAGGGCGGGCAGGGGGTCCTGGGATAGCCATTGACGAACAGCCGGGTGTGCTCGCCCTGCCACTGGTCCAGGGGCAGGGCGGTGAGTTCCTCTACCCCCGGGCAAAGCCAGGGGTGGTCCTCGCTCAAGGCGTTGAGTACCAGCAGGCTGTCACCGGTCGGGGTGGCGAGCAGCCCCGCCAGCAGCCGCAGCTGCCGCGGGTCCGCTGGTTTACCAGGGATGGGCATAGACCCCCGCATACATGAAGTAGTGGCGCAGCAGGTAGCCGCCCGCCAGTACGAGTACCGAGGCGGTGACGATAGGCAGCCGGCTGGCCCAGCCCTTGATCACGCCTTTCAGCTCCAGCAGGAAGGGGACGATAAGACCCAGTCCGATGAAACCGATCAGCCAGCCCATGTCCTGCCACAGCAGCTGTGCCGAGCGGAACGCCGACTCGTTGCCCGCCGCCATGTAGTGGAAGAAGGAGAACAGGATCACCAGCTCGCCGGCGATCAGCATGGTGTCGGTGCGCTCGTAGAAGACCTTGATGTAGTAGTCCTCCTCGTTCTTGATCACCAGATTGAGCAGCAGCAGCAGGTAGGCCAGGGCGGTGGAGAAGGCCGATACCGTGAACAGCAGCGGCACGCCCGGGTTGTGCCACAGGGCCACCGCCGGGAAGGATTGCAGCAGCAGACCGGTGTAGACTGCCACGCCGATGCCGTTGATGGTGGCCAGCCAGCCGATGGTCTTGTGGAAGCGCAGGCAGCATCGGTTGGATAGCCGAGTCATCACCTTCAGCCTCAGCACGGCGCCCAGCAGCGGCACCCGGCGTGCCCGTTCCGACTGCACCAGGTAGGGCAGGGCGTAGAACAGCCCCCACCACATCATCCAGATGATGAACTGGGTGCCCCAGGCGATCCAGGAGTGGGGCTGGCGGAACAGTACCAGCGGATTGATCACGTGCAGCACCGCCAGTGGATCGAGCAGGTGGATAAACAGCATCAGCGAGCCGATGCTGAGCATGGCGATGCCGGAGAAAGCACCCCACAGCACCAGGGCGCGGTGGTTCTTCAGGTACATGTCGGTGAGAAAGGTAACCACCAGGGTGGCCGCGCCGAGACCGCCGAGGTAGAGGTAGACGGCGATCCACCAAGTCCAGACCGTTTGGGTTGTATAGCTCATGGTGACGTCCATTGCTCAGCCCCTCCGTTTCAGATCATCGATGTAATAGACGTTGGGCCGGGTGCCCAGATGCGGCATCAGCGGGCGCGCCACGCCGCGGGCGACCATCTGCGCCACCGGATCGTTGGGGTCGTCCAAATCGCCGAACTGGCGTGCCGAGCCGACACAGGTCTCGACACAGGCCGGCTGCAGACCCTGCTCCAGGCGGTGGTCACAGAAGGTGCACTTGTCCATGCTGGGACGGCTGCGCCGGTAGGCCTCGCCGTAAAACTCGCGGCCGGTCTCCACGTCATCGTGGGTCACCTCCAGGCGCGCATCATAGGGACAGGCCATGGCGCAGGCGCGGCAGCCCATGCACAGCGCCTCGTCCACCTTGACGATGCCGTTGTCAAGTTTGTAGGTGGCGCCGGTGGGGCAGACGCTCAGGCAGGGCGGGTTGTCGCAGTGGTTGCAGAGGCGCGGGAAGAAGCGCCGGTGCACATCCTCGCCGCTGCCGATCTCCTTGTCGTGCACATAGGTGCGCCACTTGTTTTTCCATACCGGCGTCTGGTTCTCCATGGCGCAGGCGGCCATGCAGGCGTTGCAGCCGACGCAGGTGTTGAGGTCAATGACCATGGCATAGCGGGTCATGCGACACCTCCGATCGAATCATTCGCGAAGCGCACCGACTCCCCCTCTCCCTCTGGGAGAGGGCTGGGGTGAGGGGTAAGGACGTTGGCGGAACGGGTTGGGTCCGTGGCAGCAACCTGGTCGAGCCTGCTTACCTTGATGGTGAACTCCTGGGAGCGGAAGCCGGCCACCACCGGCTCCACCCGGTAGGGAATCAGCTTGCTGGTGGCGGTGCCGAAACCGTAGGCCCGGGTCAGCTTGGGGTTCTCCGAGCCGAACGAGGAGTGGATGAACAGGGCGTCGCGGCGGATCAGCCGGGTGACGTAGGCGTCGCCCTCGGTCTGCTGACCGGTGGCGGTGTTGCGTAACTGCAGCCGATCGCCGGTGCGGATACCCAGCGCTTCGGCGCGGTCCGGATGAATCCAGACGCCACCGTAGATCTCCCGCTTGAACTGGTTGATGGCCGCCAGCACCGGGTTGTTGCTGTTGGTGGAGGCGTAGGAGACGGTGGGCGTCTTGCCGTAGGTGAAGTAGAACTCGTCCCCGGCCAGCGGCATGTCCATCGGCGTGTCGGGCCGGCACTCGGCGGCGATGTGGCCGCCGAGCACGTTGAAGTTGGGCAGCCGGTTGCCGCCCTGGCGCAGGGCGTGGAACAGCGGGGCGAAGAACTCCACCCGTCCCGACTCCGATGGCAGCGGCAGTTTGCGGGGCATGGCGGCGTGTTCCAGCAGCGCCTCCCGGTCCTGCTCCTGGTAGATGCCGCGCTCGCGCAGGGTCTGGTCGATCGCCTCCGGTGTGGTGTGCAACCGCTTGGCGGTCTGCTCGAAGTAGACCTCGCGGCAGGCGGCGGAGAAGGCGCCGTGTTCCATTTGGGTGCGCTTCTGCGCGTAGCGCTCCTTGACCGCCTCGGCGGGCAGGCCGGTGAGCTTTTCCACCCACTGCAGCAGGCCGTACTCGCTGCCGCTGATGATGTTGCTCATGCGCAGCAGGATGTCCGGCGTCTCCTCGGTGTCGTAGAGCGGATCGATGGCGGCATAGCGGGTGGTCAGCGCCAGGTCGTGGTTGACGCCGTTGCCGTAGAGGGCCGGTTCGTCGCGCTCCAGGTAGCTGGAGTTGGGCAGGATCACGTCGGCCCACAGGGTGGTGTCCGCCGGCAGCACGTCGATGGCGACCACCAGTTCCATGTCGGGGTGGCCGAGGATCTCCTTCCAGCGCGAGTCCGGGTAGTAGTGGCGCACCGGGTTGGCGGCGTTGATCAGCACCGCGCGGGTGCGGTAGGGCTCGCCGTTCCACTGGAGCGTGCCCTCCACCGACTCCTTGAGACCGGTATCGGCCATCACCGGCAGGGCCACGTACTCACGCCCCGCGGCTCGTTCCTGGTCGCTGTAGGCCCAGGCCCAGCCGGGGCGTCCGTGGGGGAAGTTGTTGCCGTCGGAGAAGGTCTCCACCACGAACTTGGCGAACGGCATGCCGGCCAGGGCGGCGAACGGTGGACCGGCCGGTTCGCCTTTCTCCCGCGCCTCGATCATCCGCGCGGCCTTGTGGTGGAACTCGCCGCTCATGATCCAGCCGCCCTTCTTGTCGATACCGCCGGTGAGCATCTGGATCATCGCCTGCACCCGGCGCAGCATCATCATGTTCTGGTAGCGGGCGCCGTGCCAGCCGGGATCGACGATGGCCGGGCGCGTGGTGCCGAACTCGAAGGCGATGCGACGGATGGTCTCCGCGTCGATGCCGGTGCTCTTGGCCGCCCACTCCGGGGTGCGTCCCTCCAACTCGGCGAGCTGGGCCTGGAACACGGTGACCACCGGCTTGCCGTCGACCTCGAAGCCGTCGGGGGCACGCAGCGCCGGGTCGACCGGATTGCCTTCCACGTCGCTGCCGTTGCGGTTGCTGTAAGCGGGCAGGCTGTAGAGGCGTTCGGAGCCCTCGGAGAGCACCCGGGGGCGGCCTTCCGCGTCGGTCAGCGGCTGCCATTCGCCGTCGCTGTCGCGATACAGCAGGAACGGCATGTTGGAGTGCTGCTTGAGGAACAGGGCGTCGTAATAGCCCTCGTCCATCATCACCTTGAGCATCGCCAGCATGAAGTCGAGATCGGTGCCGGGACGGATCGCCAGCCACTCGTCGGCCTTGGCGGCGGTCTCGGAGCGGCGCGGGTCCAGCGCCACCACCTTGGCGCCGCGCTTGCGGCCGGTGGCGAAACGCACCATGCGGCAGGTGGAGACGGCGCCGATGGAGGAGTTGTTGGCCACGAACAGGATGTACTTGGCGTTGTCGTAATCCGGCAGCACCTCGTCGTGGATGTTGAAGTTGCCGGTCACCATGTCGGTGCCGATGTGGCCGGTGGTGACGCAGTGCTGCATGGGCGAGGCGATGATGTTGGGGATGGCGTTGGCCATGGCGAACGGCACCGCCCAGCTCATGTAGAAGACACAGGAGGTCCAGCCGCCGACCATGGTCCACTCGTAGGGCTGGATCTCGGCCTTTTTGGCCTTGGCGTCGATGTATTGCCACGCCTCTTCCCAACTGGCGGCGCGAAACGCCCATTCGCCGCGCTTGCTGCCCTCGACCCGGATCAGCGGCGTCTTCAGCCGGTCGGTGTCGTAGGTCTGGCGCAGGCCGGACTGGCCGCGGGCGCAGATCTTGCCGCGATTCAGGGTGGAGTGGGGATTGCCGGCCAGCTTGGTGATGCGCTTGACGCCGTTGCGGGTCTGGCTGGTGACCTTCAGATTGCACAGCGAGGAGCAGAAGTTGCAGATGCTGTAGCTGGTGTCGTCGGCATCGGTGGTCTGTTCGGGGCCGCTCTTGCCGGCGAGCTGTCCGATGGGGGTGAGCAGGCCGAGGCCGGCGCCGCCATAGCCCGCCGTCTTGAGAAAGGCGCGCCGGTTCAGGCTGGGTAGTTTCCAAGCCATAGTGAAGTATCCTCCCGGGAACTTAGTTGTTTATCAGTTGCGCACACCGGGGCGTAAGCGATACTTCGCCTTCCAGTCCGGTGAAGGGCGGATATTTCGATTACGGAGTTGGCCGGATGTAACTGCAACGGCTAAGCGTTCGTCTCGCCCCGTATTTCCTGGGGTCTTTTGATGATGAACGGCTAATTAGTAAGCGGCGGAGTGGGGGAGTGTCATTGACAATTCACAATTAGGTCATCTTTGGAAAGGTTCCAGAAATGCCGCTGGAGGCATCGAATGTTCACCGGTTACTGTGGTAACCCGGTCGCCCGGGATGGTTCCGGGGTGATGGGGAGGCGCCAGGCCGTTTTTCCGCCCGGTTTTCAGGCTGGATCGGCCGAGTTGCTCTTATCACCTGTTTTCTGTCAGGATTAGCAGACCGGGATGCGGGTCGGCATCCTTGTCTGTTGAAGATGGCCGGTCGCCGGAGCTGCGGATGAAACTGCAAAACCTTCCACTCTCCACGCGTATCGCCGGTAGCGCCATGATTCTGGTGGGGCTGGCGGCACTGGTATTGCTGTTCCTGGAAGAGGTGCATCTTCGCGAAGTTTATTCCAGCCAGCGCACTGCCCATCTGGAAGAGGCGTTCCGAACCAATGAACTGCGTTTGACCCAGGCCCTTGCAACGCTACGCCGCGATGTACAGTTCCTGGCCAATACCCCGCCCATCAGCGGTGTCATCCGCGCCGCTACAAACAATGGCTATGATAGGCGTGACGGCAATACCCTGCAGCAGTGGCAGAATCGGCTGCAGCAAATCATCACGCCATTTTTACAAGCCCATCCCGAGTATCATGAGGTGGCTTACATTGCCGGGGGCGACGATTACCGCGAGATCGTGCGTGTTTCCAGCCATGCCGGCAAACTGGCGACCACAGCGCCCGTCCCCAACCAGACCATGGCGGTGCAGGATGACTATGCCGCCACTCTACGACTGCCTCCCGGCCGGGTGCACCTGTCCCGGATAGGGCTGCATCGGCACTCCGACCCGGCCGGCCTGCCGGACTTTCCGGCCATCCACGCCTCGGTGCCGGTATTCGATGCCACTGACCAGGTATTCGGGCTGATGGTGCTTGGCATGGATCTGCAATCCCTGCTGGAGTCCACGGCCTCCAGTTTGCCACCCGGGGTTGCTGCCTATGTCGCCGACAGCAGCGACCGCTACCTGCTGGACCCGGATGGACCGCGCCCGGTGCCGTCTGGTGGCGACAGCCCGGGTGGCCTACGCAGTGATTTCCCTGAGCTGGCCGCCTTGTTCGACATCAGTTCCCCGCAATACCTGCCGCTCCAGAGGAGCGGATCCAGTGGCGAAGCCCGTTATCTTTCCGCCGGGCGGGTGCATTACGATCCTGACGATGCCTCCCGGTTTCTACTGCTGGCGTATGCCGTTTCTGACGAGATGTCCCAGCGATTTACCGCGGTACCGACACATTACATTGTGGCCGGATTTTCGGTGCTGCTGCTGGTCTGCGCGGCGGTGCTGCTGCTGCTGCGCCGGACCTTTGCGCCGCTGGGGCAGCTCACCGACGCCGCCTCCGCCATCACCTCGGGCAACCGGGATATCGTGTTGCCCGGGGGCAGTGGCGGGGAGATCGGCAGTCTGACCCACGCGTTTGGCATGATGCTGACCGAGTTGTCGCGCCGGGAACGGGAGATTATCCGCATCAACCTGGGACTGGAGCGGCAGGTTGCCGAACGCACCCGCGCATTGAGTACGGCGAATGAGCGGCTGCATGAAGAAATCGAGGCCCGGGAGCAGGTACTGAGCAAGGTCGAGAACCTGCTGCAGCGCAACCAGATCCTGATGAAAACGGCCATGGACGGCATCCACCTGCTGGATATGGAGGGCAATCTGGTGGAGGCCAGCCCGTCCTTCTGCCGCATGCTGGGTTACCCGGAGGCCGAGCTGGTCGGTCTCAACGTGGGCGACTGGGATGCCCTGTGGACGACTGAGACGTTACGCCCACGGTTGCCGGAGTTGACCGGCCAGAGCATCCTGATCGAGACGCGACACCGGCGCAAGGACGGCACCACCTTCGAGGTGGAGATCGCCTGTTCCGGTGTGGAGATCGACGGCCAGCCGTATGTCTATGCCGCCAGCCGTGACATCAGCGAACGCAAGCGGGCCGAAGCGGCCATGAAACAGCACCGGGTGATTATAGAAACCGCCCGTGACGGTTTCTGGCTCACCGACATGAACGGTGTGCTGCTGGAGGCCAATGAATCCTATGCCCGCATCTCCGGCTATCCGGTGAAGGAGCTGGTGGGCATGCACGTCAGCCAGCTGGAAGCGCGGGAGCGACCGGGAGTGGTGGCGGCGCATATCAAGAAGTTGATCCGGCAGGGGTATGACCGCTTCGAGACCCGCCACCGGCGCAAGGATGGACGGGAGATCGACATCGAGATATCCGTCACCCATCTGCCGGAAACGCAGCGACTGTGTGTGTTCTGTCATGACATCACGGCGCGGAAACAGGCCGAGCTGGAGCTGCAGCACCACCAGGAATTGCTCAATGAGGCGCAACGACTGGGAAAGCTCGGCAGCTGGGAACTGGAGACGGCCACCGGGGTGCTGCTCTGGTCGGACGAGGTCTACCGGATTTTCGAACTGGACCCGCAGAGTTTCTCCCCCTCGTATGAAACCTTTCTGCAACTGGTTCACCCGGATGATCGCGAGCGGGTGGCGCAGGCTTACCAACAGTCACTGCGTGAGCGGCAACCCTACAATGCGGAGCATCGACTGCAGTTCGCCGATAAGCGTGTCAAATGGGTACGCGAGCACTGTACCAGTACCTTCGACAGTGCGGGCCGGCCGATACGCTCGGTGGGGATGGTGCAGGATATCACCGAGAGGAAGGAGGCCGAGGCGGAGATCCGTGCCCTGGCGCTCCACGACCAGTTGACCGGGCTGCCCAATCGCCGCTTTTTTCTCGAACAACTCCCGGTGGCCCTGTCAGCTTCGCTGCGTCACCACAACCACGGCGCCCTGCTGTTTATCGACCTGGACAATTTCAAACAGCTCAATGACAGCATGGGTCACGAGGCCGGTGATCGGATGTTGATGGATGTGGCGGTTCGCCTGCGGGTCTGCCTGCGCGATGTGGATATGGCGTTCCGCTTCGGCGGTGATGAATTCGTGGTGCTGATCGAAGAGTTGGGAAGCGATCAGGATGATGCCTTGCAGCGGACATCCCTGGTGGCCGAGAAGATCCGCGAATCGCTGGCCAAACCCTACATCATCAAGGACGTGTTCCATCTCAGTTCACCCAGTATCGGCGCCACGCTCTTTTGCGGCCGCGAGGAATCGCTGGATGCGCTGCTGCAACGCGCCGACAGTGCGATGTACCGGGCCAAAGCATCGGGCCGCAACCGGGTGTGTCTCTCTTTGCCCGATGCCTCCGCGGTGCAACGGGGAAGCTAAGGGCTCGCGCAAAATTAAGTTCCGGTATTCGGTCGCCACTGGACCCCGCCGTCGGGATCGGGGAACCGACCCGCATCCCCGTCGGTCTCATCGGATAGGCGAACATGGAGGGGCAGGGATCATGGCGAGCATCACGCGCAGGAGATTTGTTTTGACATCGGCAGGCCTGTTGGCGGTTTATACGGTACCGACCCTGGGCGCGCTGCGGCCACTGACGCCGCGCCAGACCACCGGTCCATTTTACCCCAGGGAGTTGCCCCTGGATAACGACAACAACCTGGTCCAGGTGACCGGTCATCAAGCGCCCGCCGGGGGGGAGATCACCGACCTGCACGGGCAGTTGCTGGATCGCAACGGGCGTCCGTTGAGTGGCGTGCGGGTGGAGATCTGGCAGTGCGATGTCAACGGCCGTTATCACCATCCGGGCGATCGGGGCGGGCGGCCGCTCGACCCGGGATTCCAGGGCTTCGGCCACACCCTGACCGACAGTCAGGGCCGCTACCGCTTCCGCACCATTCGTCCCGTACCCTATCCCGGCCGCACACCGCACATCCATGTCGCGGTGTTCCCGGAGGGTAGTGAACCCTTCGTCACCCAGCTCTATATCGCCGGTGAAGCCCGCAATGCGGATGATTTCCTCTACCGGGCGATTCCCGAGGAGCAGCGCCGGCTGGTGACCGCCGATTACAGACCGGCGCAAGCGGAGGGTGTGCAGTGGACGGTCGAGAAGGACATCGTCCTTGAGGTCTCCTCCGCCTGATCCGATGGCAACATTCCGACCCCACCGATTGTTCTACCGGGTGGGGACCCTTAACCCAATAGTTGCATTACTCATGGCCCCATGATTTGTTTCACCCGGTTATATGCCAGATGAAATAGACCTGTTGCATGGTTTTCTGGAATGCACTGCTGGTGAAGTCCAGGATTGCACCCGTAGGAGCGGCGCCCCGCCGTGATTTCGGCCCGGGGGCGGGCCTCCTACAGGTCGATTTTTGCAGCGATCGGGTTAATTGAGTGGGGACATCCCCCGGCCTTCAGGCCGGGGGATGGGCTGGGACGCTATTTCTTCACTACATCCCGATAGGCGTGCCAGGAGGCATAGGCGACCATCGGGAAGCCGATGGCGAGCCCCACGTACAGCGTCATGAAGCCGCCGATGATCACCAGTACGATCAAGCCGGCCCACACCAGCATCGGCACCAGATTGAAGCGGAAGGCCTCGAAACTGACCCGCATGGCACTCATCACATCCACGTCATTCCGGTCCAGCAGCATGGGAACCGATACCACGGTGAGGGAGAATACGCCCAGGGCGAACAGCGCCCCGACCAGTGTGCCCACCGCCAGCATGGGCAGGTTTTCCAACGAGAACAGGTAGGGAATGGCGTTTTCGATGGTGGGCGTGATGCCGCTGCTCAACACCATGAAGATCAGGTTCGCCGCCAGAAACCAGGCGATGAAACAGACCACCATGGCCGCCCCCATGGTGCTGACCGCGAAGCTGTGTCGCCAGATGGCCCGTAGCGCGTGCATGAAATTGGCGGGTTCGTCCTGTTCGATACGACGACTCACCTCGTACAGTCCCAACCCGAGGGCGGGTGCCACCAGAAAAAATCCCCCAAGCAGCACCGGGATCAGGTAATACAGCCCCGATACGACAGTGCCCAGCGTGAGCAGGTAGCTGGCGATGGTGATCAGTACACCATAGCCGATGCTGGTTGCCGGTGTACGCCGCACATCCCGCCAACCCGCCACCAGCCAGTTCCACGGCTGATCGGTGGAGATGTCTTCTACCTCAGCGATTTTCCGGTGGTCGGCATAAGTACTCAAAATGGTGTGGCTCATGGTTCACCTCCGCTGTTTGAGCAATGCAGGAATGATATTTCCGTAAACCTGAGTATAGCAGTCGGATATTGACCGGTAGGCCGCTCCACGGGCGCTATCCGCCGGACGGATCCCCGGGCCGGAATCCCGGGTTGCGCTTGGCGCTGCGCCTCAGTCGTCATCGATGGGGCTGGTTTGACCCCTCTCGCTACAGATCTATAGGGGTGCATGCCACCCGTAACCGAGCCGGCCAACTGTGGATCGCGGCTGGACTGCCGCCCAGGCGGTCCGGTGGCGGTTGATGCCAAATTGGATTAACGGGATACATCCGGGTTTCAAACGACAGACTCGGCGGTTTGGGAACGAATAGTGGTCAATATGTGAGTAATCAGTAAAGAGTAATCAGGGACAGACCAGAATGGCACTTACTTAAGCCAAGAACCACCGTCATCCCGGCGCAGGCCGGAGGAGTGGTGCAAGGATGCA
>NZ_JANIOA010000067.1 GCF_025175675.1 Sedimenticola hydrogenitrophicus | reverse complement strand
TGCCAGGAAAAGGAGGAAGAAAAACGCGGTTCCACCATAAAAGATGTTCCGCGCCATGGTTTTTGTGAAGGCCTGGGCCATTAGGGTAACTCCTATGCGGTGCGAATAAGCAGGGCGGATTAAAAGACAAAGCGGCATGGTAGGGCATTGACCTTAATCAAGTAGGAAAAATATCCGACTATTTTTGTCGACTAATCCCTTTTAAGCGCAGAGAAATCGCCCTTGGCCGGATCGCCGCGAGCCCGGTTGGCGGACGCTCGAAAGCGCACGGGATGGGGTATAGTAAAGGGCTATTCCGACGGATATTGAGATGGTGAGCAGATGGTGAGCAAGCGTGGTATCTGGTTGGCCGTAGTGTTTATCGCGTTACTCGCCGGCAGCGCGGGGGCGACAGAGAAGTGGTTGCCGCTGCCGCCGGCCAGCATCGCCCAGTGGTACAAACCGCACAACGAGCGCCAGGTCTGGCTGCACACCATGTTCAGTCTGCGGCGTGAGATGCAGGCCGTGGCCGAATATGCGGCGGCGGACGAGCCGGCGCTCGCCCGCCAGTGGACCGAACGCTTCTCCGAACACTATCTGAAGATCGCCGAGATGGTCCCCGAGTGGCGGGACGAACTGGATTATCAGTGGCTCGAACGTCTGCGGTCGGCGGCGCAGGCGGGTGACCGGGAGGCGGTGGCGCTGGCCCTGCGCAAGCTCGGGCAGGGCTGCAAATCCTGCCACCGGGAGTATCGGGCGGTGACGGCGCTGCTCTACCGGACTCCGGACTTCGGCAAAATCCAGATCAAAAAATCGCCGGGAGGTCCGACTGTCCCTTATGCGGAAGCGATGGAGGAGCTCTCGACCCTGGTCAACCGGATCAAGATCGCCACCGATGACAACCGGGAGCAACTTGCCCTTGCCTCACTGCAGCAACTGCGCCACCGGCTGGATGATCTGGGTACCAGCTGTGCGGACTGCCATAAGGATCCGGCCTCCCGGGAACGTTATTTGGGCAAGCTCACCAACGAGGCGTTGCAGGATCTGGAGCGGGGTCTGAAACAGGGGGACAAAAAACTGGCGGGTCGCTCGCTGGGCAGCGCGGCGGTCTACGCCTGCGCCCGCTGTCATGCGGTGCACCGCACACCCTACGATATGCGGGACAGATTGTTGCCCTAGGAGCCTGTCGGGTTTAACGCTGTTTGGCTGCAAATCCCTGGATGGCGATCAACTCAGCTTATCGAACTCGTTAAATAGGTCCACTATTCGCCTCGTTCGATAAACTGGTTTGATTCGCCCCCAGTGATTTTCGCTTCAAACGGATAAACCCGACAGGCCCCTAGACATGGCGCGGTCGATGCGGTTCGCAAGCTCACCAGCATCCTACGGATTGTGCGTAAAGTTAATTGCGCAATTACCCTTATTCGGGTTTATTTGCGTTCATTCGCGGCTAATACTCTTTGCCGGCTGGCCGCTCCATAGCCGCGTGACCTCGCCCTGTGCACCCCAGAGACCCTGTTTGCCGTCCCGCGCCCGTTGTTCAAGTGAGGTGAGTTCGGTTTTGAGCTCATCGGGAAGCGATGCGCGCGACAGCACCACGGCATAGCCGTCCGCCACCATGGCCGCGTTCAGGGAGTCTTTGCCCGTATAGATGACCGCCGGTGTGCGGCCATAGCGGTCGCTGGCGCCCAGATCGCCCACCACGGTCAGGCTATCGCCCGGCCGTGCCAGTTGCCGCAGGTGCGCCGTGGCGGCGCGGCCCAGCGCCAGCAGGGTCTCGGCGTCGAGTCCGGTGCGCCCCAGGTCCCTGGTCAGTTTCGGGTTGGGCTGATCCTCCGGCGCGTCGATACCGGCGAGCTGTAACCGCTTGACCTCCCCGGCGACGCGGATGGTGACGGTATCTCCATCCTCCACCGCCACCAGTGGGTAACGGTTGCCCTCTTGGGTCCCTTCCTGACCCAGGGCGGCGGGACTGCAGGCGATCAGTCCGGCCAACAACAGTATGTTCTTGTTCATGAAATGCATTTCCTGACGGTTGTAGGGGCAAACCACCGGCCGGCTAGCGCGGTAACCAGAAGGCGAAGAACAGCGTGAACACCGCCACCCCGATCCAGAACAGGATAAACCGCAAGCGGGCCCCGGATCGGTAGCCCCGGGTCTGGAAGTGCGAGACGGCGCCGCAGTGCGGGCATTCGGCCACGTCGTTGGCGATTTTCTTGCCGCAGTAGAGGCAGTTGACCTGTGTATCGCTCATCGGGGGTAACTACTCACCTGGTCTGTAAGTGATAGGTCTGCCTTGTTGGCCGAGCTTGATCCAGCCATCGTGTGAGGCCGGCAAGGCAGGCCAATCACCCAGTGAGTAGATACCATCGGAGTCTGTTTTCCTAATGGCTGGTGCCCGCCGAGCGGGTCAGCTTGTTGTGCACGTTGTACTTGCCGGAGGGTTTCTTCATCGGCAGCCGCTTGATCTCCTCCAGCGTATGGGCATCGTAGATCACCAGCGCACCGTCGTCATCCCAGATGCTGACCAAGGCGTAGCGGCCGTCGCGGGTGAACTCGACATGGGCCGAGGTCTTTCCCGGCGCCGGTATCAGGGTCTTGACGATCTCCAGGGTCTGCTTGTCGATCACGTGCATCCGGTCCTTGTTGGGGCCGAAAAAGACATCCACCCAGGCGTAGGGGCTCTGCTCGTGGCTGCGCATGAAGAAACCGGGACCGTCGGTCTTGATCTGCTTGATCACCTCCCAGTTCCTGGTGTCGATGATAGACACCTGGCCCTCCTTGATGTTCGGCGTAGCGAGCACGGTGCGCCCCTGGTAGTTCCAGGTAATGCCCGAGCTGAGGTGGGGCATGCCGGGCAGGGCGACGTTGGCCACCGCCCGTCTCAGGTCCAGGTCCACCACCTGTCCGGAGCCGTTGCGGGTAGTGCCGATGATCTGGTCGTAGGCCTGGGTCATGAAGAAGTCGTCGAGGTAATCCTTGACCGGGATCCGGCGCACGGCGAAAGGTTGCTCCTTGTGGGCATCGCCCGACTCCTGGTTGTAGTCGTGCACCCAGCCGGAGAAGCCGGCCGGCGGCTCGTCCAGGTAACTGATCTCCCACACCTCGGGGATGTCCTTGAGGGCGGCGACGAAGCTGTTGCGTGGATCGGCGGTGTAGACGGCGCTGACCCGGGAGCTGACGCCGTTATCGTCCTTCGCCTCGATCACCTTGATCGGCGACAGGTCGCGGGCGTCCAGCACGGTGAGGGAGTGGGGCAGGTAGTTGGCGACGATCACGTAGCGGCCGTCATGGGAGACCGCCAGGTTGCGGCTGTTGATGCCGGCGCGCACCTCGGCCACGTAGGTCAGGTTGAAGACGTCGAACTTGCTGATCCAGCCGTCGCGCGAGGCGAAATAGATGTAGCGCCCGCCCTCGGCCCACTTGGGACCGCCGTGCAGGGCGAAGCGGGTGGGCAGGCGGTGGATCGGCTCGAAGGTGTCGCCATTGAGCAGCGTGGCGTGGTGATCCCCCAGCTCCACCACCATGAACAGGTTTTCGATGTCGGCCTCGAACAGCGGCTGGTCGGGCAGCGTGCCGGGCGGATGATAGACCTGCTGGCTCGCCTTGATCTGCGCCATGCCCCAGACCGGTAGCTGATCCAGCGGCGTATAGACCAGCTCCACCAGGGATTGAATCTGCTCCGGCTGCAGCTTGTCCCTGAAGGCCGGCATCTGGGTGGCCACCCGGCCGTTCTGTATCACCTTGAAGGCGTCTTTCTGGCGCAGCCGTTTCAGGTTCTGCGGCAGCAGTGCCGGTCCCATGAGACCCAGCCGGTCTTCGCCGTGGCACTCGACACAATGCTGTTTGTACAGGGCCGCGGTATCGGCTTGTGTCGGGGCGGCAATCAGGGGGGTGGTCAACAGGCTTAGGGCTAGCGAAAGAATAATTCCGTAGTACAGAGGGCGTCCCTGGGCCATGCCGGCAAGGCACACTTTGCAGGTAATGGCTGTTCCCTTGCCAAAAAGCGTAACGCCGTCGGCGTGGTCCAGGGGCGGCTGAATACAGGATCTTATTCTTTCGCAAGCCCTTAATGCCAGCGTAGTGAAAAATAGACGCTTCATTGGTAACTACTCAACCGATCTGTAAGTGATTGGTCTGCCTTGTTGGCCGATCTTGATGGCGCCTCGAATCCGGCCCCCTTTTCAGATTCAAGCCTGCCCTTGTTTGAGCGAAGCGAGTTTGGGCAGGCGCTGAAAATGGGGCCGGATTCGAGGATACAAGCCATCGTGTGAGGCCGGCAACGCGGGCCAATCACCCTATGCGTAGTTACCTTCATTGTTCGGCAGCGGCCGGCCGGTTGAGGCCGATCTCCTCATCGCTCAGGTAACAGGCGGGGTCCTCGGCCCAGGGATCGTTGCTGAGCTGCAGGGCGCGCACCCGGGTGTTGCCGCCGCAGATGTCGAAGTAGGCACACTGCCCGCAGCGTCCGCCTACCCGGCGCGGTGAGGCCTTGAGTCCCGCCATGATCGGGTCGGAGGTGTCCTGCCAGATCTCCGAGAAGGGCCGTTCCTTGACGTTGCCCAGGTTGTAGTGCCACCACATGGTATCGGGATGCACATTACCCTGGTTGTCGATGTTGGAGATGTTGACCCCGGAGCTGTTGCCGCCCCACTGGCGCAGTTTGGCGCGGATATGGGCGGCCTGCTGCGGGTAGTGGCGCGCCACCCAGTGCAGCAGGAACACCCCGTCGGCATCGTTGTTGCCGGTGACGAACTCGGTCCGCTTGCCCGCCTGGATATCGGCCAGGGCGCGCTCGAACAGCAGCTCCATGGCCCAGCGGGTGGTCTGCAGAAACACATCGGTCTCGCGGTTCTTGTTGCCGCGCCCGGCGTAGTTGAGATGGGAAAAATAGAACTTGTCGATACGCTCCGCGTCCATCAGCTCCAGCAGTTGCGGCAACTCGGCGGCGTTGTCCTGGGTCATGGTAAAGCGCAGCCCGACCTTGATGTCGCGGTCGCGGCACAGGCGCAGGCCGTGCATGGAAGCCTGGTAGGAACCCTGCTTGCGACGGAACTTGTCATGGGTCTGTTCGATGCCATCAATGCTGATGCCCAGATAATCGAAGCCTACCTCGGCGATGCGGTCGATATTGCCTTCGTCGATCAGGGTGCCGTTGGTGGAGAGGGCGGTGTAGAAGCCCATCGCCTTGGCGCGGTGGGCGATTTCATAAATATCCGGGCGCATCAGCGGCTCGCCGCCGGAAAGAATCAGCACCGGCACGCGGAACTGTTTCAGGTCGTCCATCACCTCGAATACCTGGGCGGTGCTCAGCTCGTTGGGGAAATCCTTGTCGGCCGAGATGGCGTAGCAGTGCTTGCAGGTGAGATTACAGCGCCGGATCAGGTTCCAGATCACCACCGGGCCGGGCGGATTGCGTTTCAGCCCCAGGGGCTTGGGGTCGAGAACCTCGTGCATGAACTGTGTGATGCGAAACATGGCGTACCTGAATGTTAGGGCCTGTCAATAAATAACGGTCACATCTTGCTGGTCTTTATCGTCCGCCTTCTGCGTTACGGTAAGACTTACATAGAACGATTATGCGCGCCTTGCCGTGCCTTGAAGGCAAACGAAAATCCTGCGCAATCTGTAACCGTTATTTCTTTCCAGGCCCTTATTTGTCGGAGACCAGGCGCAAGCCGGTCTTCTTGAGTATGCGGGAGCTGTAGAGGATCTCGTGGCCGCGGTTGTCTTCACCCAGCAGCTGGGCGATCTTCTCGACTTTCTGCTCGACCTCCTGCCGGTCCCGGCCGTGCACCATGGCGAACAGGTTGTAGTTCCACTCCGGCTGGTGGCGCGGGCGCTGGTAGGCGTGGCTGACGAAATCGAGATTGCCGATCAGCTCGCCGTAGTGGCCGATCTTGTCGTCCGGTATGTCCCACACGGTCATGCCGTTGCCCCGGAAGCCGAGGGTGTAGTGGTTGGGCACGGCGCCGATACGCCGGATGATACCGTTCTCCAGCATGCGCCGGAAGCGCCGCATCACCTCTTCGCTGCTGCTCTCCACCTGGGCGGCAATGGCGGCATAGGGCTCCGCCACCAGTGGTAGTCCGGACTGGGTGGCCAGGATGATGCGACGGTCCAGCTCGTCCAGGGTGGTTGCTTGTGCTTCAGTCATGGAGATTAAATGCTCTGTTGCCAGTGGCAGGTTGAGGGCTAAAGGGCGTTAAACCTCGAACTTCAGCCCGATGAAGAACTCCCGCTGCTTGGGCATGTTGTAGACCCGGAAGCCGGTACGCTGTTTGATCTCCTGCAGCACCGCGCCAATGCGTTCGGGGGTCTCGGTGGCCAATACGAACCACATGTTGAAGGCGTGGTCCCGGGCATAGTTGTGGGCCACCTCCGGAAAGGCATTGACCTGCTCGGCCACCCGCTCGAACTGCTCCGCGGGAATGCGCATGGCACACAGGCTCAGTCCTCCTCCCAGGCGCTCGGCGTGGTACATGGGACCGAAGCGGGACAGCTGCTTATGCTCCAACATGCCCTGCAGGCGCCGGATCAGCTCCTCCTCGGAGATGCCAAGCTCCCGCGCGGCCACCTGGTAAGGGCGTTCGCAGATGGGAAAGCCCCCCTGGTAGCGATTTAGGATGGCGCGGTCGATGGCGTCCAGCTCCGGGCTCATTGATAGCGGGCCCCGCGCTGTTTGAAGCGGCGGCCGCTGAACAGCACCTTATGCGGGATCCCCGCCAGTCCTTCACTGCCGGTCAGCCGGTCGATATAGCCGAGTACCTTGTCGCGTTCCCGGCCGTGGATCATGCAGAACAGGTTGTAGGGCCAGTCGGGCAGGCGGCGCGGACGCTGGTAGCAGAGGGTGATGCAGTCCAGGGCCCCCAGCTTTTCGCCCACCTCGTCCAGCCGCTCGTCCGGTACATCCCACACCACCATGGCATTGGCGGTGTAGCCCAGCTCATGGTGTCGCACCACGATGCCGAGGCGCTTGATGACGCCGCCCTCCAGCATCGCCTCGATACGCCCGATCACCGTCTCCTCGTCCAGCCCGATGCGTTCGCCGATCTCGGCGTAGGGGTGGCTGGAGAGCGGCAGGCCGCCCTGGATCTCGGCGATCAGCCGGTAGTCCTGTTCGTTCAGCACCATAGCGGGAACCCCAGGTCGATGTGGAACTGTTTCTGCAGCGGCAGGTAGAGGATCGGATAGCCGGTCTGACGCTCCATCTCCGCCAGCACCTGCTCCAGGCGCTGCTGACTGGGGGCGGTGACGACGAACCAGAGGTTGTAGCTGTCCTCGCGCTCGTAATTGTGATTCACCTCGGGATAGGCGCTGATCCGGTCGGCCACAGCCGCCAGCAGCGCCTCCGGTACCGCCATGGCCGCCAGGGTGCTGGCGCCGACCTGCTTCGGCTTGAACACCGGGCCGACCCGGCTGATCACGCCCAGCTGCTGCAGGCGATCGAGGATCTTCAGTACCAGGGCTTCGCTGGTTCCCAGCCGCCGGGCGATGTCCGCGAACGGGGTGGGCGAGAGGGGGAGACCCTTCTGGTACTCGTTCAGCAAACGCTTTTCCAGGTCGTTCAAGGCGATCGGATGGCCGTCGGAATTCGCCCGCCGGGTCCGCTTGATGGCCTGTTTGATGAGGGGTGCCGGAGTCGCCATGTCAGAGTCCTGTGGTGTGGGCGCGTGCCGTGAAAAAGATACCGCTGGGCTTGGCTACCGGCAGGGTGTGGGTCAGCTGCAGCTTCCGGGTGTCGTACACCTGGACCTCGTCCTTGTCCCGGATCGAGATCCACACCTCTTCGCCGCGCGGTGCAAACTCCATGTGCAGGGCCCCCTTCCCGGGTTTTAGGGTCTTGACCACCTTGAGTGTCTCGGTGTCGATCACCTGGATGGTGTCGTTGTCCGGGAAGGCGAAATTGACCCAGATCTGCCGGCCGTCCGGGCGCGCCATGACGAATACCGGCTGGCCGTAGACCGGGATTTTTGCCAGCGTGTTCCACTCTCCGCGCTCCACCACCAGCACCTGGTGGTGGCCGACGCCGGGCAGGAAGGCGCGGTTGCCGGCCATCGCCCAGCCCTCGAGGTGCGGCATCTTGTAGACCGGCAGCTTCTGCTCGCCCTTGCCGTAATCCTCAAGGATCAGCCGGGTTCCCCGCTCCGGGTGCCACAGGTCCAGCAGGGCAAGGCCGTCCTGGCCGAACAGGCCGGCGATGTAATAACGGCCGTCCCGGGTGATCAGGGCATCGTAGGGGAGTTGTCCGATCTTCTCATGCTTCTGGATGACCGGGTTGGCCGGGTCGCTCATGTCCAGGATCCAGGTCTCGCCGGTGTCGTAGAGACTGTATACGAAACGCTGCTCCCCGGCGTCGACCAGACCGACCGTCTTGGATCGCTTCTCGCTGTTGACCGGGGTGGCCGGGATATCGGCGATCAGGCGCAGATCGCTGGCGGCGAAGACCTTCACCCCGCCCGGTTCGTAGTTGGAGACGGCAATCAGGTTGCCATCCTGGGAGATGGCACCGCCAATACTGTTGCCCCCCTGGACGACGCGATGGGTGATGGTACCGCACAGAATGTCGATGCGGGTGAGCCCGCCGTCGCGGCCGAAGATGTAGGCGTAGCGCTCATCCGGCGAGTAGACGGCCGAGGCGTGGGAGAGATCCCCGAGTCCTTCGATGCGGAACAGGGCCCTATGTGCCCGGCGATCGACCACCTGCACGCTGCCGGCGGCCCGCTCGATCACGATCCCCATATCCCCGGTGCCGCGGGTCAGGCATTCGGCGGATGCCTGACCCGAATAGAGCAGCAGGGCGGAGAGCAGATAACGCATCAACCTCATGGACGGATTCCCTGTTTGAGTTGCTGGGCCAGCCACTGGGCCTCGGGTTCGGAAATAAACGGGCGCCAGGGCGGCATGGGAGTTCCCGGCCGGCCCTGAATAATCGTCAGGGCGAGAAATTCAACCCCGTAGGGCGCCAGCCGTCGCGCGGTCAGGGCCGGTCCCAGGCCACCTTCCAGACGCATGCCGTGGCAGGAGCCGCAATCGTGTTTCAGCAGGTAGAGCAACTCGCTTTGGCGCTGGGAAGGGATTTCAGCAGACATGGCGGAGCCAATTCCGGCAATCAGCAAGGCGGTCATGACAGCGATGATTTTTGGCATCCAGGCTCTCTGTCTGTTGGCAGCGGCGACAATGGCGATTTCAGCGCCTGAATCGTCTTGTTGACGAAGCAGATGAGGCGCCACCCGACCTCACTGGATAGGCAATGTAGCAGGAGTGAAGTGGGGCAGGCATTGACCTCTGTCAAATATCATCGGTAGCTAATTCAATGACTTAGACGATTCGACTGTTTTTTGCCTTGTTGCCGGCAGCGATCGGGCATCGGCCACAGGGCAGCGTTGCGCGTTTCGTGCTGGCAGACGTGACGAGAGCGGCTTACTCCACCCGCACCGTGCCGGTCATCTCCGGATGGGGTCCACAGTGGTAGGGATAGACCCCTGGTGTGTCAAAAGTACGCTCATAGGACTCGCCCGGGAAGAAGTAGCCGGGTTCGGGGTCCCCCGCCTGTTCAAACCAGACGCTGTGATACTGCCGCTTCTCATTGTTGCTCCAGCGCAAGGTGGTGCCGGCCGGGATGGTGATCTCCTGCGGAATGAACTGGTACTTGAGGATCTCGACTTCCGCCGTTGGCATTTCGCCGGCATGAGCGGACAGGCTGGTTGCCAGCAACCAGGCGACTATCAGGCCGGATGTTATCCGATTCGTTTTCAGGTATGCGTAAGCCATGGCTCTTTCCCGGTGCGTGGTGTTGTTATCCCTATAAGGCCAATACTAGAACAGATCTGAGAATTTCGGGGGGCGCTGTTTAGTTTGCCTTCGCGGCATAAGTCCATCCCTGGACGGTGAAACGCGCCACTCCGGGGAGTGGCGCGTCAGGGATACTGCGGTTATGAACTAGGATTGATCACTGCTTGATGGCATTGATCTCCACGCCGTCCGCCGCGTTGTCGAAGCCGAGTTTGTAGCCCAGGCTGACATGGTGGAAACGGGCGTTGCTGAAGTCATCATGGATGGCAAAGCCGAAGTTATAGACCTTGCCGGTATCCAGACTGATGTCGCCCGCCTGGTTCGATGTCAGTTTCCGTTTCAGGGTGACCACCCAGTTACCCGCCTCCTGGCTGGCGTTGGCCTGGAACCCCTGGCCGCCGGACATGAAACGCTGCTCCAGGATATAACCGTCTTCGGTCTCCCCGGTGCCCGATTTGAAGCGCAGGATATCCATGAACTGGTGGGCTTCCATCGCGGCCTTGACTTCGTCGGCCGATTTCAGCTTGTCCCAGCCACCCCGTTTCTTGCCCCGTTTGCCCTGGATTTCGATACCGGTGCGGCTCTCCTTGAGGTATTTGGTAACGCCGGTTTTGAGATCAAGCAACTTCGCCGCGTCACTGCCTGCCACCGTGGCGGCGTCGGGCGTGTCCGGCATGCTTTTCGCGTCCTGATGACAGGTCTGCCAGCACCCCGCCCGGTCCGCGAACTCCACGTCGTCGGTGGAGAACATCAGCGCCAGCTTGATCGGGTTTTCCGGATCCATCTTGCCGCCCTCGACGAAGGGTACCGGTGCATGCCCGCCCTCCGGCCAGGTAAACCGCAGATAGAGGTTCTCATCGTCATGGGTCGATTCCACGGTCACCGGGATGCTGCCGCGTTTGCCGGGGATTGGAGTGGACTCGGCCTTGGCGCCGGAGACCATCTTCTCACCCATGTCGGCGGTCTCCTTGTCATGGCAGGTGGTGCAACGGTCGCCGCCTTTCAGGAAAGGGCGCGCCCCACCGTGATCCTTGCCGGTCATGACCCATTCCATCGAGGTCTCGCCCGGATAGAACAGGGTGATGTCGCGGCTGCCCGCCTTGCTCCAGTCCACATTGATCGCGCTACCGGCGGATGGCTTGGGGGCGGGGGCGGCGGCCTTCGCCGGTGCTGCCGCCACGGCCGTGGCCTCCCGTTTTACCGCATTCACTTCGGCCGCCTCGTTGTCCAGGCCCAGCTTGTAGCCCAGGCTGACATGGTGGAAGCGGGCATCGCTATAGTCATCGTGGATGGCAAAACCGAAGTTGTAGAGCTTGCCGGCTTCAAGGCTGATATCGCCCGCCTGATCGGAGGTCAGCTTGCGCTTCAACTCCACCACCCAGTTGGCGCCCTCCTTGTGCGCATTCACCTGGAAGCCCTGGCCGCCCTGCATGTAACGCTGATCCAGGATGTAGCCGTCCTCGGTGTTATCTGTTCCCGATTGGTAACGCAGCAGGTCCATGAACTGGTTGGCTTGCAGTGCGGTGGCCACCGCATCGCCGTTCTTCAGCTTGTCCCAACCGCCGCGTTTTTTACCGCGCTTGCCCTGGACTTCGATGCCGGTGCGGCTCTCTTTCAGGTATTTGGTCACCCCTTCCTTCAGGTCCAGGGCGTTTGCCGTGGCGCTGGCCGCGATGACTCCCGCATCCGGCGTGTCCGGCATACTGCGGGCATCCTGATGGCAGGTCTGCCAGCAGCCGGCGCGATCGGCAAATTCGACGTCATCGGTGCCCAGCATGAGCGCCAGTTTCATTGGATTGGCCGGGTCCATCTTGCCGCCCTCCACAAACGGGACGGGGATGTGTCCGGTATCCTCCCACTCGAATCGCAGGAACAGGTTCGCGCCGTCGTGTGCCGCCTGGACGTTGACCGGGATGCTGCCGCGCTTGCCCGGGATCGGGGTGGACTCGGCCTTGTCACCGGAGACCATCTTTCGGCCCATGTCGGCGGTCTCCTTGTCGTGGCAGGTGGTGCAGCGGTCGCCCCCTTTCAGGAACGGCCGTGCGCCGCCGTGATCCTTACCGGTCATGACCCACTCCATTGAGGTCTCGCCGGGATAGAACAGGGTGATCATGCGTGCCGGCACGTCACTCCAGTCGATACCCATACCGGCGCCGGTCACTGGTGCGGCTGCGGCGGTCCCGCCCGCGGCCTGGTTGGCCAGCGCCGCGGCAACCGCAGCCTCGATGCGTGCCTTCTCGGCCTCCTTGGCCGCCAGTCTGGCCTCGCGCTCACGCTCTTTTTCTGCCTTCTCCGCTTCCGCGACGGCTGTTTCCTTTTCCTCAACCCGCTTCAGCCCTTCGGTGAACATCTCCGGAATCGGGCGTATGAAGGCCGGATTGGGTGCTTCAAGTTTCTCCAGTTCCTCATCGGTCAGCAGATCGCGTACCGGTTTGTGGGCGATGCCCTTGTGACAATCGATACAGGTCTGGCCGGTCTCGAAGGCGTTCATGTGCTGCTTGCGGGCACGTGGACGCTGGAATTCGGGATTCATGGATTCAAAGTTGTGACAGTTACGGCACTCGCGCGAGTCCGTACTCTTCATCGTGTTCCAGACCCGCTTGGCCATGGTCAGACGATGCTGGTCAAACTTCTCCGGGGTATCCACCGTCCCCATGAGCTTGTGGAAGATTTCGTTACTCGCCTGGATCTTGCGCACCATCTTGTGCACCCAGGGGTCGGGAACGTGGCAGTCGGGGCAGGTGGCCCGGACGCCGGTGCGGTTGGAGTAGTGGATGGTCGGCTTGTACTCCTCGTAGACGTTCTCCTCCATTTCATGACAGCTGATACAGAAATCGAGATTGTTGGTGGCTTCCATGGCGGTATTGAAGCCGCCCCAGAATATGATGCCGACTATGAAGAAGAGTAAGGCACCCGCTATTGTGGTGCCAAGGATGATCCGGCGAGACATCAAGCCCGGTTTTTTTGATTCCTGAACCGCCATCTTTTAATTTCTCCAGGTACAGAAGAGAAGCGTGAAGTGTTTGGTAAAAATAAAGCGGGCATGGAGCGTCTCCATACCCGCTTTTGGATTAGCTCATACTACATCCGCAATCAGGTGACGTGATTCACGCGATTGTGGACATTGAACTTGCCGGTCGGTGCGTACAGACCTTTGATGCGTGCTTTCTCTTCAAGGGTCTTGGCATCGAAGATGATGATCTCACCGTTGGGCTCCTTGCTGTCTGCGCGGTTCCATACAGAAGTCCAGACCTCGGAGCCGTCATTGTTGAACTCGATGTGAACGGCTGCGTAGCCTTTTGTCTCGGTCAGACGAATGGTCTTGACAATCTCACGGGTCTTCTTGGAGATGACCTGGATAGACTGTTGGATCTCAGGCTCGGGATGTTTTGTCTGGTCAGCCCATACATAATCGCTCTTCGGATGCGTGCGGATGAACACGCCGGCGCCGTCGGTCTCGACTTCATAGCAGATCTTCCAGGCCTGGTCCTTGTGTCCGACCGGGTCATTGCCCCACACGGTGACCTTGCCTACACCCAGGTGGGTGGTGCCGCCGACCGGACCACACTTCGGGTCAACCCAGTTGGCACCGGGGCCCGGATGCGGTTTCTTGTCCACGTCGATCATCGCTTCCAGCTTCTGGGTCTTGGTGTCAACCACCACCATCTTGTTGGAGGCGTTGGCCGCAATCTGGAAATAACGTCCGGTGGGATCATAGAAGCCGTCATGCAGATATTTGGCCGTGTCCATCTTGGTGATCTTAAGATTGTCGATGTCGCTGTAATCAACCTGCCACATCTGACCCAGTTCCTTCATGGAGACCAGCCAGCTCGGTGCCATCGGGGTGTCGTACACGGCGGCAACACGGGATTCGTTGACATATTCGCCATCAATGTTCACGCCACGGGCGGAGACAACCTTCAGCGGTTCCATGGTCATGGCGTCAAGAATAACGAAGTGGGGTGGCCAGTAACCGCCACCGATCACATACTTTCCATCGCCGGATACGGCGACATCGCGTGCATCATAGGCGACCTGGGTCTGAGCGACTTTCATCTTCTCCGGAGTCTGCCAGAGGTCAACTTTAGTCATCATGCCGTCACGACCCATGACGTACCAGAAGCGACCGGGGTTCTCGGTCTTCAGGGTATCGTGGTGTTCTACCGCCTTAAGTACGTGGACCGCATAACCGGTTGGGATATGGGCCACCACCTCTTTCTTGTCGCCATCGATAACCGCGATCTTGCCGACATCACGCTCGATGACCAGGAAGAAGTTCTCCCAGTTACGGTCATGCATTGGCTTGCTGGGGTAGTCCTTGGGTTCCACAAATACCTTGTGGCGCTCCTTCATCAATGCCAGAGACATCTCGGGCGGAACCGGTGGCTCCAGCTGAATGTAGGAGGCCATCAGTTTGATCTCATCCTTGGAGAGGATGTCGTCAAAGTTGTTCATGCCACCTTCTGTACCGAAGGTGATGATCTTTTCCAAACGCTCCTGCCCCAGCTTCTGGGTGTTTTTCGGTTCCAGGTTCTTGCCGGTGGCGCCCTTGCGCAGGGTACCGTGACAGCCGGCGCAGCGCTGGAAGTAGATGGTCTTGGCTTGCTCGAAGTCCGCCTCGGAGAGAGTGGGCTCTGCTGCGGAGACGTTTACGGCAACGCCTGACACAGCCAGACCGACGGCCATACCGAGAGCAGAGAGGCTGAAGTTGGTTTTTTTCATCTAGTAAATCCCCATCAATAGCTATTGATATGAGTGAACGCGGACGCGATATCCGCAGCGGTATATTCCCGAGGCGCTACGATCATATATAGCGACCCAAACTTCTTTGACCTTGGTCAAAGCGTGTAAATGGCCAGGGCACAATTGACAGTGGAGCCCCTCGGATGAGGCCGCCAGGTACTGCCAGATTGTCTGACATTTGTCTGTACCCACAGTGGACAAGAGAAATTTAATAAGTAAAAACAATGGTATGAGTGTTTGTCCCTGATGGGAATATTTACCTGTTTTTTTATTCTGGTTACGGATGCCGGTTTTATGAGATGCGCTGTAGTTGATGTGGATCAATAAAAGTTCAATTCATTTAGGCTGTCCCGGGGGCGGGCATTGGGTTGGTCTGATGCCGTGCGGGCGTAACATGGTTACGTCGAATGGGTAATTGAGTGCAGCGACGTGTCCATTAGTTTCGGGGC
>NZ_JANIOA010000066.1 GCF_025175675.1 Sedimenticola hydrogenitrophicus | reverse complement strand
TTATCTTGAAGAAAAATCCCTGCAATGGCTGGCGGACTTATTTGAACTGCCTGCTCACGTGAAAGCGGTTTACAGTAGTGGCGGTTCAACCGCCAATATCATCGCCCTGGGCGCTGCGCGCCAGTGGGCCTACGAACAAATCGGCATTGACCCGGCGAAAGACGGAATTAATCAACCAGGCAGAATTTATGCGACGGCTGCCAGCCACCATACCATTCAACGTGCAGCAGCCATGCTCGGCTTTGGGCGTGATGCCGTTATAACGATTGAATCTGACGAACAGGGACGGATGAAACCGGAAAGCCTGCGGCACCAACTCGAAGAAGATGCACGTAACCAACACTTGGGCGTTGCCATTGTCGCCAACGCAGGCACAACCAGCACCGGCGCGATTGACCCTTTGCAGGAAATTGGCATCTTGGCAAAGAGTACAACATCTGGTTTCATGTTGACGGAGCATACGGTCTACCGGGAATTCTCGTTGAACGGGTTAGACATCTTTACCAGGGAATTGAACTCATCGACTCCGTTATCGTTGATCCACACAAATGGTTAGGCGCTCCGATTGGCATCGGCGCGGCCTTTGTGCGCGACCGGGCACTGTTGCATCGCGCATTCACCCAAGGCGCATCGGATTACCTGGAAGGATCCTGTTCGCTGGATGAGGCTGAACATTCGATGGATCAGCTTGGCATTCCATACCACGATTTTGGCCTGGAGTTATCGGCTCCTTCGCGCGGTGTCGTCGTCTGGGCACTGATCCGGGAAATCGGCAAACAGGGTTTGGCAGAACGAATCTGCCGACACAATGACATGGCACGTGAGTTGGCTAGACTGGCATCCGAGTCACCACAGCTGGAAGTGGTGCAGGCACCGACGCTTTCTATCTGCTGTTTTCGTTATATCAGCCAAACAACACAAGACCTGAACGACTTGAATACGCGTATTCATCGCAGGCTGGTTCATAATACTCGGAATATGCCGAGTACGGTCATGATCCACGGCAAACTGGCCATCCGGCCCTGTTTTGTTGGTGCAAGAGCACATCATCAACAGGTAACCGACCTGGTAGATGAAGTGATCAACATCGGTAACGATCTCACTTCCACTGCACAGATTTCCAGTTTTTAACGGAATAAAGAGAGGGCATTAAGATGGGTAAAATCTACGACAGCATTTTGCATACGATTGGCCATACGCCGGTTGTCAGAATCAACAACCTTGGGCCCAAGCACGTTAATCTGTACGCCAAGCTGGAATCATTCAACCCGATGGGATCAGTGAAAGACCGTCTTGCACTGGGTGTCATTGAAGATGCTGAACGTAGAGGTGAACTTAAGCCGGGGCAAACCATCGTTGAAGCCACCAGTGGCAACACCGGCATTGGGCTGGCGATGGTCTGCGCTCAAAAAGGCTACCCTCTCGTCATCACCATGGCGGAAAACTTCAGCATCGAACGTCGACGCTTGATGCGCTTTCTTGGTGCAAAGGTGATTCTGACCCCGGCATCGGAAATGGGATCGGGCATGGTCGCCAAGGCTAAGGAACTGGCAGAAAAACACGGCTGGTGGCAATCATTGCAATTCCAGAACCCGGCCAATGCGGAGATTCACGCCAGAACCACGGCACGTGAAATCGTCGACGACTTCAGCGGTATGACACTCGACTATTGGGTCAGTGGATTTGGCACCGGCGGCACCCTGAGTGGCGTGTCCCGGGTATTGAAACAGGAGATGCCCAATACCCGGATCATGGTCTGCGAACCCGACAATTCACAGATGTTGGCCACTGGCATTCCACAGCAACGTAATGCCGACGGTTCTCACAGTGCAAGTCATCCAGGTTTCCAACCCCACCTGATGCAGGGCTGGACGCCGGACTTTATCCCCAAGCTGGCTGAAGATGCATTTGCAGCCCATAACATCGATGGCTATATCCCGGTGAATGGAAAAATCGCCATGCAATGCGCCAGAGAGCTGGCGCACAAGGAAGGCATCTTCGTCGGCATCTCTGCCGGCGCAACTTTTGCCGGTGCATTACAACTGGCGGAGAAGGCCCCCGAGGGCACCAACATCCTGTGCATGCTGCCGGATACAGGTGAACGCTACCTGTCTACCCCGTTGTTCGATGGCATTTCCAACGACATGAATGAAGAAGAGATCGCCATATCGGTATCAACTCCGCGCTTCCGTTTAGACGTCGAAGAAGCACCCGACGAGGAAGAACCTGCAGCCGCAGTGGAACTGGATGAAGTGGCGGTAGCCGAGATCAGGAAAATTGTCGAGGATCGGTCAGAACCGGTAGTCATGTTCGCGCTCGAATGGTGCGAATTCTGCTGGTCGGTAAGAAAGATATTCGATCGCTATGGCGTCAACTATCGATCGGTAGATATCGACTCGGTTGAATACATGGAAGGTGATCGCGGCAAAAAAATGCGTGCCGTATTAAACCAGCAAAACCAATGGAAGACACTACCGCAGATTTACCTCGGTGGAGAATTCATTGGTGGCTGCACCGATCTGTTTGATGGTATCAACGATGGCAAGTTCGCTGAAATCATGGACCGGTACGAGATACCGTACAACAAAGCGGAGAAGGTCGACCCTTACAGCTTGCTGCCAGGATGGCTGCACCCACGTTAACGCAGTTAGGGGTCGGAGTGGTCACTCCGGCCCCTGTCACACGACCAGTCCATCGCTATAAATTGCGCACGCCCGATTAACCATGATGTACATCCGGCCCGGTCTCCGATTGAGGCGAATGATCTGTCTGCATCCATTCATCCAGCGCCGCGATTTGTTCCGGGGTCATGCCCATGCCCTGCTTGGTCCGGCGCCAGACGACATCTTCGGCCGATTCGGCAAATTCATAGCGCATCAGGTAACGAACTTCCTGTTCATACAATTGATTACCGAAATGCAATCCCAGATCGATCAGTTGGCGGCAACCGGCCAGCAATAGATGGAGATCGGTGCCATAGTGGCCGACATAATGAGCGATCAACGCCTCGGGCAGTTCCGGATAGCGTTTTTGGGCCATCGCCAGGAAGTGTCGGAAGTCGGCATCGGCCATGTCCCCACCCGGCAGATTACTCTCCGCGGTCCAGGCGCCTCCCTCTATCGGCAGACAGCCGGAGAGCAGATCCAGCACCTCTTCGGCCAACTTGCGGTAGGTGGTGATCTTGCCGCCGAAGATCGACAATATCGGCGCCTGCTCCCGGTCCAGATGCCCCCGGTCCAAATGCAGGTTGTAATCCCGGGTCACCTTCGAGGCGTTGCTGGCCGCATCGTCATAGAGCGGGCGAACGCCGCTGAAACTCCACACCACATCCGCTGACCGCACAGGCTTGCTGAAATACTCGCTCACCGCCTGACAGATGTACTCCACCTCGTCGGGGGTGATTTCGGATTTGTCCGGCAGTGACGCCAATTCGATATCGGTGGTGCCCAGCAGGGTGTAGTCCTGTTCAAACGGGATGGCGAACAGTACCCGGCCATCGGCATGCTGAAAGATATAGGCATACTCGTGATCAAACAGTTTGGGCACGACGATATGGCTGCCCTTGACGAAGCGCACCCCCTTCGTCCGCCCGACCGCAACGCCGCTGGCCAGTACCTGCTCGACCCAGGGACCGGCGGCGTTGACCACGGCCCTGGCCTGTACCCGGGTGACCACTCCATTGCGTTCGTCCCGCAGCGTTGCCTCCCAATGGGACGGATGGCGGGCCAGGGAGATGCAGCGGGTGTGGGTTTTGACCGTGGCGCCACGCAACTGGGCATCCCGGGCGCTGAGCACCACCAGTCGGGCATCATGTACCCAGCAGTCGGAATATTCGAAACCGGCGCGATAGCTCGACTTCAGCGCGGCGCCGGCCGGATGGCGGCGGAGATCCACCCCATTGGAGGACGGCAGGAGTTTTCTGCCACCCAGATGATCGTACAGGAACAGGCCGATCCGGATCATCCATTTGGGACGCAACGCCTGGTGATGCGGCAGGATGAAACGCATCGGGTGGATGATGTGGGGGGCTGTGCGCAGCAACACCTCACGCTCCTGCAGGGCGTGACGCACCAGCTTGAAATCATAATACTCCAGATAGCGCAAACCGCCGTGGATCAGCTTGGTGCTGGCGGACGAGGTGTGCTGCGCCAAATCATCCTTTTCACACAGATAAACCTGCATCCCACGGCCCGCCGCATCCCGGGCCACACCCACACCATTGATACCGCCGCCGATAACCAGCAGGTCAAACAGGGGCTGTTGAGTCTCATCAAGCGACATGGTCAGCTATTCCGTTTCCGATACGGGCGGGCGGGTCATACCCACTTGAACACCGCAATGAAGTAGACAATGGAGATAATCAGCGCACCCCACAGCGGCGTCCCCATCACCCCCAACCAGGCCAGATGAATGAAGGCGCTACCCAGTATTGAGATAAACAGCCGGTCACCGCGCGTGGTATCCAGGCCCAGTACGCCCCGCCGGGGGTTCCCCCCGGGGCTGAACTTTTCCCATATGCCCATGGTGGTGATGGCCAGGGCAATGAAGATGAAAAAGGCGACGGTCGGCCAGGTCCAAGCCATCCAGGATAAGCCCATAATCGATCCTCCCGGATCAAACCCGACCAAGGGCAAAACCCTTGGCGATGTTATTACGTACAAACCAGATCACAAATGCTCCAGGGATGATGGTCAGGGTGCCGGCCGCGGCCAGCAGCCCGAGCTCATAACCGGAGGTGCTGGCGGTTTTGGTCATGATCGCGGCGATCGGTTTGGCGTCGACCGAGGTCAGCGTCTTTGCCAGCAGGAGCTCGACCCACGAAAACATGAAACAGAAGAACATGGCGACACCGATACCGGCGGCAATGGTCGGCAGGAAGATCTTGATAAAAAATCGCCAGAAGGAGTAACCATCGACAAAGGCGGTCTCATCCAGCTCTTTCGGGACCCCGGACATGAAGCCCTCCAGGATCCACACCGCCAGCGGGACATTGAACAGTGCGTGGGCCAGGGCCACCGCAATCGGCGTATCGAACAGCCCGACCGCCGAGTAGAGTTGGAAAAAGGGCAGTGCAAAAACCGCGGGCGGCGCCATGCGATTGGTCAGCAGCCAGAAGAAGAGATGCTTGTCGCCGAGAAACCGGTAGCGTGAAAAGGCGTAGGCGGCAGGCAGTGCCACCGTGACCGAGATCAGGGTATTGATCGTGACGTAGGTGATCGAATTCAGATAGCCGACATACCAGCTCCGGTCGGTGAAGATCGTCACGTAATTCCGCAGCGTAAACTCCTGGGGCCACAATGAAAAACCCCCCAGAATTTCATTGGTGGTCTTGAACGACATGGTCACCAGCCAGTAGATCGGCAGCAGCAGAAAGAGAATATAGAGTGTCGGGGGGAGCCATTTTACGTGTTTCATCACTGCTCCTCGTTGCGCATCATCAGGGTATAAAAGATCCAGCTGAGCACCAGAATGATCAGGAAGTAGATCAACGACATTGCGGCCGCCGGACCCAGGTCGAACTGTCCAAGGGCTATCTTGACCAGGTCGATGGAGAGGAAGGTGGTGCTGTTTCCCGGACCGCCACCGGTCAGCACAAAGGGCTCGGTGTAGATCATGAAGCTGTCCATGAAACGCAACAGAATGGCGATGGTCAGCACCCGCTTCATCTTCGGCAGCTGAATGAAACGGAACACCGCCCAACGGCTGGCGCCGTCAATCCTGGCCGCCTGGTAGTAGGCCTCGGGAATCGAGCAGAGTCCGGCATAGGCGAGCAGCGTTACCAGGGAGGTCCAGTGCCAGACATCCATCAAAATAGTGGTAAACCAGGCCGCCAGGGGTTGTCGCGTAAAGTTGTAATCGATGCCGAGACCGTTGATCATCTTGCCCAGCAAGCCGATCTCCGGCAGTGCGAAGATATTCCACATGGCGCCGACCACATTCCAGGGAATCAACAGCGGCAGGGCCATCAGCACCAGACAGACCGAGACCCATACCCCCTTCTTGGGCATGGTCAGGGCGATGGCGACACCCAGCGGAATCTCAATGAGCAGGATGATGCCGGTAAACGACAGCTGCCTCAGCAGCGAGGCATGGAAGCGCCCGGAATGCAGCACCTCTTCAAACCACCGGACCCCCTCCCAGAAGAAGACATTGTCGCCGAAGGTCTCCTGGACCGAGTAGTTGACCACGGTCATCAGCGGTATCAGGGCGTTGAAAGCCACCAGCATCACCACCGGGGCGACCAGCCACCAGGCCCTGTTGTTGGTTGTCTTATTACTCATCGCGATACCCTCAGGTCAGTATCCAGTGATCCGCATAGAGATGGGTATGTGCCGGATCAAACAGGATGTGGGCACGGTCCGCGGGGATCGCCTCATCCTCCGGGACCACGAGCTTGATCGACTGCTGCTGGCAACGGGCCTCCACAATCCGGTAGCGCCCGACGTCGTTGACCTTGACGATATCCACGGCCAGCCCTTCGCGAGACAATTTGACGAACTCCGGCCGGATTCCGATCTGCAGTTGGACCCCCGTGTCGGGCGGGGTAAACGGAGCGGATACCTCCAGCGGGTGGCCGTCGATCGTCGGTGTGCCCTCGCGAAGATCGCATGCCAGCAGATTCATGCCGGGGGAGCCGATAAAATGGCCCACAAAGGTGTGGTTGGGTCGCTCGAACAGTTCCACCGGGGTGCCTATCTGAACCACCACCCCTTCATGCATGACCACCACCTTGTCGGCGAAGGTCAGCGCTTCGGTCTGGTCATGGGTGACATAGATCATGGTGGCCCCGACCTGTTGATGGAGCTCCTTGAGCTTCGAACGCAGCAGCCACTTCAGATGGGGATCGATCACCGTCAGCGGCTCATCAAACATGATCACATTGACATCGGGGCGGACCAGTCCCCTGCCCAGTGAAATCTTCTGCTTGCCATCGGCAGTCAGGCCCGAGGCCCGCCGTTTGAGCGACCCCTGCAGATCCAGCATCTGTGCAATCTCATGCACCCGCTCCCGAATCTTGTCCGTCGGCATGCCGCGATTGCGCAATGGAAAGGCCAGATTGTCGTAGACCGTCATCGTGTCGTAGACCACCGGAAACTGGAAAACCTGCGCAATATGGCGCTGGTCCGAAGGCAGGTCCGTCACATCCACATCATCAAACAGTACCCGACCCTCGGTGGGTATCAGCAACCCGGAGATGATGTTCAACAGCGTGGTCTTGCCACAGCCGGAGGGTCCGAGCAGGGCATAGGCGCCGCCATCCGACCAGGTGACATCCATCTCCTTGAGTGCCCAGTCGCCCTTGCGCATCAACTCCGCGCTATAGCTGTGACGGATCTTGTCGAGGGTGATTTTTGCCATTTAAGCGCCGCCCGTCTGCGATGAGACCCCGAGGGGTCTCGTGGTGAATGGAAGGTGGCTGCGGTTTGTCATGTTTCGATCCGCCGCAAATCCGAATCAAAGTAAAAACAGCGATTGGTCTGCAGATAGAGCCGGGCCATATCGCCCACCTGGTAGAGATGGATACCGTGCGACAGCGACACCCAGGTCGACTCCGCCACCTGCACGTGGACCACGCTCTCCGAACCGCTGATCTCGGTAATCATCACCCGTCCCTCAACCTCGATAGCCTGTTCGCCGACCGGATGGAGATTGATATGGTGCGGCCGGAAGCCGAGGGTATAGTCGCCATCGGCCAGTCCGGCAATCCGCTCGGGAACCGGCCAGCTGACCGATTCGGAGAGATAAAATCGACCACCGCGTTTACTGATGCGGCTGGTATTGATCGGTGGATCGGAGAAGACCTGGGCGGTGATCAGCTCCCGCGGGGCGTGATAGAGGTCCGCCGTGGGCCCGTACTGGGTCACCCGCCCCTCGCTCAGGGTGGCGGTGTGGCCACCTAACAGCAGCGCCTCCATCGGTTCTGTGGTGGCGTAGACCACTGTCGCATCGGTGCCCTGGAACAGCTTGGGCAACTCCTCGCGCAGCTCTTCGCGCAACTTGTAATCCAGGTTGGCCAGTGGCTCGTCAAGCAGTACCAGGTCGGCGCTTTTCACCAGTGCCCTGGCCAGTGCCGTGCGCTGTTGCTGTCCACCGGACAACTCGTTGGGCATGCGACCCAGCATCGGGGTCAGCCGCATCAACTCGGCCACCTGGCCCACCTTCTCCTTTATCTGGCTTGCCGAGGCCCGCACCACCCGTAGCGGCGAGGCGATATTCTCATAGACGGTCATGTTGGGATAATTGATGAACTGCTGATAGACCATCGACACATTGCGTTTCTGAACCGGTATGCCGGTGACATCCTGGCCATTGAACCAGACCTCGCCCCGGGTTGGCCGCTCCAGTCCCGCCATCAGCCGAAGCAGCGTGGTCTTGCCGGAGAGGGTGGTCCCCAGCAGCATGTTGAATCCGCCCGCCTCGAACTTCAGGTCGGTTTCATAGATATGGGTATCGGCCCCCGACTGCTTGATCACCCGCTTCAATTCAATAGACATCGGGGTTTCCTGTCTGATCACTGACCCACTGTGCCGGCACTGACTGGTGCTTCATATGGTCAAGCCTCGGAGGTGATGACAAGGGCCACATCGTGCGCCTTGCAGAGTTCGTGAAAGCCGTGTGGTGGGCGTGAATCGGTGACCAGATAGTCGATCTGCGAAATGTTCCCGATACGCACCGGTGCGTTGCGTTCGAACTTCATGGCATCGGCCACCAGGATCACCGAACGTGCATTGGCGATGATCTCCTGCGCCACTTTGACTTCACGTGGATCGTAATCGAGTATGGTGCCGTCCTCCTCCAGCGCCGAGGCACCGATCACGGCGTAATCGACCTTGAACTGGCGGATGAAATCCACCGTTGCATCACCGACAATGCCACCATCCTCGCGTCGAACCACCCCGCCTGCGGTCATCACCTGAATCGACTCGCAGTGACGCAGGGTATTGACGACATTGATGTTGTTGGTGATCACCAGCATGCCGATATGGTTGACCAGATGGCGGGCAACCTGCTCGGTGGTGGTCCCGATATTGACGAACAGCGAACAGTCATCCGGTATCAACCGGGCGGCGTGTTCGCCGATCGCCCTTTTCTCTTCACTGGCCAGCCGGCTGCGTGCCTCGTAACCGAGGTTGGAGACACCATCGTGGGCGATGGCGCCGCCATGCACACGCTGCAGCAGCCGCAAGCCGCAAAGCAGATTGAGGTCCCGCCTGATCGTCTGGGGCGTGACGTTATAGCGTAGCGCCAGTGAATCCACTTCAACTTCACCGTCGCTTCTTGCATGGTCGAGGATATTTCGTTGACGCGCATTCAGATTGGAATCTTTGGAAATCGTGATCACGGTATTTACTTATTCTGTTTTAATCGTAACGGGACAGGCGAAGGCCGCCGCGGGTCGACCGGTCCATGAGCAGACCCGCGGCACCTCTTGGTTAGGCAGCCGTCAGCTTGCTGACTGCCAGCGCTTCACCAGCTCATCGTAATCGATGGTTTCGCCTTTCGGTTTCTCGTTATCGAGCTTGGCTTTCGGGGATCCCGGTTTGTTGAGCCAGACCGCAGGGTCCTGCATTTCGTTCAAGCGGGGACCGCAGCCGCCGTAGATATTGGCCTGCTCATCGGCACGCTGCATCCTGCCCATGGTGGTATCCATCTCCTGCGCCAGACGATCCATGGCCTCTTGCGGCGTGAAGGCGCCCGAGTTGACATCACCAATCTGCTGCCACCAAATCTGGGCCAGTTTCGGATAGTCCGGCACGTTGACACCCGTGGGGGTCCAGCGGACCCGGTCCGGCGAGCGATAGAACTCGACCAGACCACCCAGCTTGGGCGCCCGTTCGGTGAAGGAGGCGTGGCGGATATCACTGTCGCGGATCGGGGTCAGGCCGACATGGGTCTTCTTCAGGGAAACCGTCTTGGAGACCACGAACTGGGCATACAGCCAGGCCGCCTTGCGCCGATCAACCGGTGTGGACTTGAACAGGGTCCAGGAGCCGGCATCCTGATAACCGAGTTTCTGTCCCTCTTCCCAGTAAGGTCCGTGGGGCGATGGCGCCATGCGCCACAGCGGCATGCCTGCGTCGTCCACGGTATTGTTGCCCTCGCTCTTGGCCGCGACCATGGATGAGGTGAAGGCGGTATACCAGAAGATCTGCTGTGCGACATTGCCCTGGGAGAGCGCCGGCAGTGACTGGTAGAAGTCATAGTTGGCAGCGCCAGGCGGTGCATATTTGCGCAACCACTCATCCCATTTGCGGATCGCGTAGACCGCTGCCGGACCGTTGGTGGCCCCGCCGCGGGCGACCGATGCGCCGACCGGGTTGCAGGAGTTCTCTTCCATCCGGATGCCCCACTCATCGACCGGACGACCGTTCGGCAACCCCTGGCTGCCGGCCCCGGCCATCGACAACCAGGCATCGGTCATGCGCCAGCCCAGGTCGGGAGCCCGTTTTCCGTAATCCATGTGGCCATAGATTCGCTGGCCGTCGATCTCCTTCACATGCACGGAGAAGAACTCGGCGATATCCTCATAGGCCGACCAGTTGACGGGCACGCCCAGCTCGTAGCCGTAGCGCTCCTTGAACTGCTCTTTCAGCTCCGGACGCTGGAACCAGTCGTAGCGGAACCAGTACAGGTTGGCGAACTGCTGATCCGGGAGCTGGTAGAGTTTGCCATCCGGGCCGGTGGTGAAGGAGATCCCCATGAAGTCATCCAGGTCCAGCATCGGGTTGGTGACGGCCTTGCCCTCACCGGCCATCCAGTCGGTCAGGTTGATGGCCAGTTGCAGCCGGGAGTGGGTACCGATCAGGTCCGAATCGTTGATATAGGCGTCGTACAGATTCCGTTTGGTCTGCATCTGGGTCTGCACTGCCTGAACGACCTCACCCTCCCCCAGCAGCTGATGATTGACCTTGATGCCGGTGATCTCCTCAAAGGCCTTGGTCAACACCTTGGACTCGTATTCATGGGTGGGGATGGTCTCGGAGAGGACGTTGATCTCCATTCCCTTGAACGGTTCGGCGGCCTTGATGAACCACTCCATCTCCTCGAGCTGTTTATCCTTGTTCAGCGTTGATGGCTGGAACTCGCTATTGATCCATTTCTCAGCATCTGCCTTGTCGGCAAATACCCCCGGTGAGAAACAGAGTGCAGTTGTCGCGAGCACGACAGCAATGTTAGTTCTCATCTAACTCTCCTCCGGTTGATTATTATGTCGCATTGAACGGTTGACACTCGCACATATAAATTTCGTTTACACTATAATATGTGTTCGTATGAGCAATAATATGACTTATTTCGAACATTGCAACCACAAAAAAATCACTTTTTATCCCCATCCAAGAGCAGGAAATAGCCAAATATCCGGGTAGTTTTATTGGCTGCAAGCCGATATTATCGATATTTAACCGATTTTGATGGCTTAAAGTCATACAACCGTCGGGTTAGCGGAGGGGCGTATTCGCTACGAATATTCACTCTCGGGTATCGATTGGGCCAAAAACGAACCGATTGAGGCGATTATTTGTTCGTTTTTTCAGATTAACGAACATCAGCCGGTTGGGTTGCCGGCACAACTGAGCCACAATCTAAAGATAAATTGAACCACGGAGCGTGAAATGTCAGACAATCCACTGATTCTCAGCATTGACCAGGGAACCACCAGTTCACGCGCCATGCTGTTTGAGCGGGATGGTCAGTCATGCTTCACCACCCAGCAGGAGTTCGCACAGCACTATCCCCAGTCCGGCTGGGTTGAACATGATCCGGAAGAGATCTGGTCGACCACCCTGTCGGTGGCCCGGGACGCGGTCGCGGCCAGCCGGAGGATGGGCAGAACGATTGCCTCGCTCGGTATCACCAATCAGCGGGAGACCACCGTGGTCTGGGATCGTCGGAGCGGCGCGGCGATCTATAACGCCATTGTCTGGCAAGACAGAAGAACCTCTGAGCAGTGCCAGGCACTCAGACAGCAGGGCCATGAGCCAACGGTCACGGAGAAGACCGGATTGCTTTTGGACCCCTATTTTTCCGGCAGCAAGCTGGCCTGGATCCTGGACCATGTACCCGAGGCCCGCGACCGGGCGGAGCGGGGGGATCTGGCCTTCGGCACTATCGACAGTTTTCTGCTTTGGCGACTGACGGGTGGACGGGTTCACGCCACCGATGCCACCAATGCGTCTCGCACCCTGCTTTTCAATATCCATCAAAACCGTTGGGACGAGTGGATGTTGGCCCTGTTGAATATCCCGGCGGCGTTGCTGCCCGAGGTGAGAGACAGCGCCTGTGACTTCGGCCAGACCGACCCCGACCTGCTGGGAGAGGCGTTGACCATTGGCGGCATCGCCGGTGACCAGCAGGCCGCGGCGTTTGGCCAGGCCTGTTTTCAACCGGGGATGATCAAGAGCACCTATGGTACCGGCTGTTTTGTCGTGATGAACACCGGCGACCGGGCCGCGCAGTCGAAAAATCGATTGCTCACCACCATCGGTTATCGCCTTGGCGGAGAGACAACCTACGCCCTGGAGGGCTCGATATTCGTGGCCGGTGCCGCCGTCCAGTGGTTGCGAGATGGACTGGGGTTGATCGGCTCGGCAGAAGAGACAGAGTCCCTGGCACAGGCGGCCGGACACAACAAGGGGGTCTACCTGGTCCCCGCCTTTACCGGGCTCGGCGCCCCGCACTGGGACGCCGAGGCCCGCGGTGGTCTGTTTGGCCTCAGCAGGGGGACCGGGATTCAGGAGATAGTCCGGGCAACGCTTGAGTCGGTCTGCTACCAGACCTACGATCTGTTTCAGGCCATGGCGGAGGATGGCGTCCAGCCGACCCAACTTCGGATCGATGGCGGCATGGTGAAGAACAACTGGCTGTGCCAGTTTCTGGCGGACGTGCTGGATATTTCGGTGCAGCGCCCGCAGCAGACCGAGACCACCGCCCTGGGCGCCGCCTATCTGGCCGGCCTGCACAGCGGCATCTATGACTCGTTCGATGATCTGCAGCGGAACTGGCAACAGGAGGCCGAATTCAGCCCCAACCTGCCGGCCGCTGATCGGGATGCCCTGTTGCAGGGCTGGCAGCAGGCAATCAGACGAATAAAAAGTGACTACTGTCCCCGATCCGGATGACGGGCGAGGGGCAGGACGCGCTGAACGCACTTCGATGGGGTCAGGCGTAACGAGGTCATTATCACGCTCCCATCTCAAGACCGACCGTTGACCACTACAAGTTATCAAGCAGAACAGCCTTAGGGAGTCCGTATGGCTCAGGAATGGTTACCACGACTGCTTATGTGCCTTGCTATCCCGCTGACGATAGCGGGCTGCCGCCCACCCACTTTGATCCAGGATTGGCAAGCGGGTCGCGATCTAAAGACTACCGCCCGCGCGGGTGACGCTGATAGCCAGTACCGGCTGGGCATGCGGTACACCAACGGCCGCGGCGTTTTGCAAAACCATACCGAGGCGGTCACCTGGTTCAGCCAGGCCGCCGGGCAAGGACATGCCGACGCACAATTCATGCTCGGGGCCGCCTTCGCCTCGGGTCGCGGCACTGAGCTGGATAGAGAACAGGCCTTACGCTGGTTTGGCAAAGCGGCGGATGCCGGCCACATGCGCGCCCAATATCAGTTGGGTGATGCCTACAGCAATGGCCAGGGCGTGAGAAAAGACCTCGCTTGGGGGGCACGCTGGTATGGCATGGCGGCCAGCCAGGGGCACAGTGAGGCACAATTCATGCTGGCGGCTCTCTATTCCGCCGGGCTGGGTCTGCCCAAGGACTATACCCGGGCAATCTTTTGGTTGCAGCTGGCATCGCGCGGTGGACATCCACAGGCCGGTAAGGCGCTTACCCGGATGCGGCAGAAGGTATCCACCGCCCAGTATCGGCTAGCGAGCGCCAAAGCGGAACAATGGCAACCGGCGCAGCGGGTGCGCGGACTTAATAATCCACCCACGATTTCCTATATACAACACGTACTCAATCAGCTCGGCTATGCCGTCGGTGCGGTGGATGGTATCCGGGGTCCGGAGACCGAACGGACGATCATGAGATTCCAGACCGACCAGGGCCTGGGGCCGAACCCGTCCCTCCAACGGAGTGTCGATCTGTTACGGGACCGATCGCCCGATCTCAATCCATAACCCGGAATCAACTGACGGTCCGGACAACCGGTCGGGTAAAAAATGCCCCCAGGCAAATCACACCTGGAGGCATTGTCCGGTTGATCGGTCGCTTACGATATGCCTTACACCTTACAGCGCATCACCACTGCCCTCGCTGTCAGCCTCCACATCGGCAGCCTCGGTTTCGATTCCCAGTAAAGCGTTGACCGCGGCCACCACGTCAGGATCGGTCGAGTTGCCCTTGTTCGATGCGGCCGCCAACGCCTCTGCGGCTTCGGCCTCCAAGGCCTCCATCTCTTCGGTTGTTTCAGCCTCTTGGGCAGCAAGGGTCGCGGCTTGATAGGCGGCAATATGACCAACCACGGAGTTGGGAGAGGCATTGGCCAAGGCGCTAGGCGAGGCATGCGCGGCATTCAGTGAACCCAGCGTGCTGGGATGACCAGGCGCATGATTGGCGGTATTCGCCTGGCCAAAGGCATTTCCATTGCCGGGTCCATTGGCCGCTTCGGCACCATGACCAACGCCATTTCCAACGCCATTTCCACCGCCATTACCGCCACCATTTCCCCCACCGGCACCGCCTCCACCGCCACCGCCTCGGGCAGCAGCATCGACGAACTCAAGATGGCCGCTAACGGGATCATAGACAACTGGAGTCAGCAGTAAGGCTGACACTGCCAGCCCGGTGGTCGCTATTTTAAGCAGAGAACAGAACTTCATCGTTAACCTCCATGGTCGACGCCAACGCTTGCTATACCCAGATTGTAGGCTATTCGCGCGGCAGGCATATCCCGGCCCATTCCGATCGCATTTCTGGTTGTTAACAATCACTTTTTCCGGATCAAGAGGCGAGGCACCGATGACCTGCTACAGAGCGAGTTTGGGGTCAGATGAAAAATTATCTTGTATCAGCCTTACCTTTCGGGCCACGCTTCAAATGTATGACGCGCCGACCAGACAACCTCTCGATCTCTTCTTGAAAACGCTCGTTTCCCAGAGCCATCCCCTGATCGGCGCTCCTCCGAATATCCTTCACAACCCCCCAATCTAGTTCATAACGAAAGAGTGCCCGATATGCCTCTGATCTCTCGGCATGCGTGTGACCCAGCGATAGGTAGACCGGATGTGGAGTCCAGCAGGCCACCGAACGACCAAGGCCATTTGCTTGATAGCTTGACCAGTGATAATCACCCGGAGACATCACCATACCCGCCCTCACAGGGTTCAACTCAATATAGCGCTGACAGAGAAGCAAATAGTCCTCAGCATTGACCACACAAGATTTGAAGCGCCCCTCCCACAGAGTCCCACTGCGTCTGTAGGAATAGTTGAAGTAACG
>NZ_JANIOA010000065.1 GCF_025175675.1 Sedimenticola hydrogenitrophicus | reverse complement strand
AAGGGCTGTTCAGAAAATTGCAGTGGCACGACGTGGAAGGATAAGTTCAACGAATTGCGCGGTGCCGTGCATCCATTCCCTCGACTTTCACAAACGGTGGTCCAATGTCGAAACTGATTGTGGCCCATCGCATCAGTATGCCCACTGCCTTACAGAGATTCGACTTGTTAACCCTAAATCAAAACCAGGAAAACCATGACAATAAAGATCGCTAGTATTAACGCCTTGGCGCTGTTTATTTTAACGGCATGCTCCACCTTGCTGGGCAAACCGGAGTTGACCGCCGAGGAGATGAAGGAGCGGCTGATGTCCAGCCCTGTGTCCGTGCTGCCGGTCCATGAGCCGGTCATGCTGTTTGAGAGAACCAAGACTCGGGCCATCGCAAATTCCGTGATCGCGAGCCTGGCGGCGAGTGCGGCGGGAAATATGGCGCACACCAGCAGCCCGCAACAGTTGCAGAGCAATATGGAGATTAGCAGAGAGTTTGGTCAGCAATTGCACGGGGTATTGCCTGATGGAGATCGGGTCCGCGCCGGGCGTGGACCCGATCGGGCCTTTGCAGGGAAGCTTGCGGAATATTTTGCAAACCGGGAGAGCGGTGAGGCCGGGGCGAGTGGAGCGGTCGTTTTTCGGGTCGGCGCAAGTCTGTGGGAGCTGGGTTATGAATCATTTTTGGCCAACAATGACTACCAGCTGAACTATCGCTTGACGCTTCGCGTCCAGGCGAAAGGTGAGGAGAGTCTACAGACCCTCAAGACCATTACCTGCGCGGGTTCGTCCGCGCACCAGATGCCATTGGAACAGTGGCAGGCGGAGAATTACCGGGAAGTCGATTCGGCTGCCCACGAGATTGTCGAGCACTGTTTTGATCTGGCCCTGCTGCAGCTGGGGCTGGACGGGGATCCAGTCGACGGCAACGAATGACAAGCAAGTGACAAAAGGATAAACAAATGGAATTGAAAATTAACGCCGGCATGTCGGCTCTTTTTCTCATCTCAACCCTCTCAGGGTGCGTCGCTTCGGTACCGGTGAATGGCAAGTCGGCTGCCGGGAGTGCGCTGAAATCCGATACGACGAAAACCGTGGTTACGCTGGCAAAGGCCTATACCCGCTGTGACCGTGTCGAGTCCATCCAGACGGAAATCCTCCGAATCAACCCGGCGGGGCCGAAGCCGTTGCCGGCATCCAGTCAGCCCGGCAGTGTCGATGAGCGCTGGACGGTTGCCATTTGCGGACGCAAAGTGCCCGTACTGGTCACGTTCACGCCGGACGGCCAGGGCGGTACCTTCTTCCGTACAACGATTGAGCAGACAGGGCCGGGAGCGGTTTTATAGAAAAACCGGGTTGATCCCTGTATTCTCTGGACTCTGTAATGAACGAGGGTTATCCCCTTGCCTGTCCCGGCACCGGGGTGAATCCAGGTGACAAGCCGCAGGCTGGAAAAGCACCCTGAAGAACCCACAGGGGTCGGAGTCAAGCCGTGCACCGGTGGGGGGATTTGCTTCCAGGTTCGAGCGGCTTGACTCCGACCCCGCACAAACACCGGGCATTATTGTGAAATCAGCGAGCGAACCATGACGAAAAGAGATGACGCCCTGCAGATACGCCCGGTGGGCGACGGCGAGGGACCGGTGTTCGTGACCCAGCGGCTGGTCCGTTTCAGCCATGTGGATCCGGCCGGGATCGCCTATTTCCCGCGTATCCACAATTTCATCCACGAGGCGTTCGAGGATCTCTGGGAGGAGTATATCGGGGTGCGCTATTTCTACCTGATCCAGGATCTGCGCATCGCCTTTCCCATGGTCCACACAGAGGTGGATTTCCGGCAGCCGCTGCGCTTCGGCGAGCGCCCGGAGATCCGCGTCTCCTGCTTCAAACTGGGCCGCAGCTCGCTGGGACTGCATTACCGGATCTACGTGGACGAGCGGCTCTGTGTGGATGCCCGTACCACCACCACCTGCATCGATGCCGATAAATTGAAGAGTCAGCCGGTGCCGCAGGAGTATCGTGCCTTCTTCGAGCGGATCTACTATCCGGAGTGAACCCGCTTCGCCGCGGATAACGGGTCCTGTTCCTGCCCCGGCTTGACCCTCGCACGCGCTTCCGGGTAACCACGGGGGGTTGCCCCTACGATGCCGGGAGAGTCGCGCCCCAGCATCATGATGTGAACGGCGTTTTGTTGGGGTTCGCAAGCTCACCCCAACCTACCGGGCTGATACGAAGCTGGGCGTTTCTTCACGTGCTTTGCGTCCTTCGCGGTTACATCCTTATTGCTACGCATCACCCTGGGAATTCAGCGATTAGGGCTTGGTGAAATGCCCGCAGGGGTCGAATGCCCACAGGGGTCGGAGTCAAGCCGCGCACCGGTGGTGGGAAATTCTGCCAGGACCGAGCGGCTTGACTCCGACCCCTTCGATTAGTCGCCTGCCTCCAGCCGCGCCAGCTCGTTTTCGCTGAAGCCACACTGGCGGCGCGCTTCGTGATTGAAGGGGCCGCGCGGGATGTGGCCCAGATAGCGTTGCAGGAGGATGAAGAAGGTGGCATCCGGGTCCAGTCCCTGTTGTTCGCAGCGGTAGCGGAACCAGCGGGTGGCGGCGCTAACGTGGCCGATCTCATCATTGGCGATGCGGGTGAGGATGGCGGCGGTCCCGGAGTCACCCAGCTCCTGGAATTTTTCCAGGGTCTTCGGTACCACATCCAGCGCGCGCGCCTCGAACACCCGGTGCACGATACCCATGCGGTCCATCAGTTCATGGCCGGTCTCCACGGCGCTGCCCCAGAGCTCGTCATGGGCGCTGAAATCGCCATAGTCGAAGCCCATGGCGCGCAGCCGGCCGCGCAGGGCGAGGAAGTGCTCACTCTCCTCGCCGGCGCACTGCAGCCAGTCCTCGTAGTAGGCCCGGGGCAGGCCACGGAAGCGGTAGATGGTGTCCCAGGCCAGGTTGACCGCGGTCAGCTCGATATGGGCCAGGGCGTGGATCAGGGCGGCGCGTCGGATGAGCGAGCCGAAACCGCGCTTGCTCACCTGCTGCGGTGGCACCAGCAGCGGCCGTTCCAGCCGGCCCGGCACCAGCAGCTGTTCCGGTTCGTCATCCGCATCCCAGCACAGCCTGCCGGCGCGCCAGTCGGACACCAGGGCCAGGGAGGCGTCCAGCTTCTCGTCTGGATCGGCGATCAGAAAACAGCGTTTGGCGGCGGTGAAGAGATTGTTCAAACCGGACTCCCGGGTAGTGGCTGGCGGACGGGGTTCGGTGCAGGGCCGAACCGCCGGCTCATTGTACCGCAGGGCGTCCGTCCAGGGGCCTGTCGGGTTTGACCGACCGTAGCGAGGGAAAGCCGATTTGAGCCAGATTTTTCGATCTTTCGAGGCGAATAGTGGACCTATTTAACGAGAAAGATCGGAAAATATGGCCAAATTCGGCTTTTCCGCAGTAGGTCAGCGTTAAATCCGACAGGCTCCTAAACAGGCCTATTCGGTCCCGGTCGCCTGCTTCGCCAGCAGGCCGGCCATGCGCCAGACGGCTTCGCCAATGGCCCGGTCAAAGGTGGCGGGTGGCTGGACCCAGCCCTGGTTTGTCGATTCCAGCGTCAGGCTCCAGCGGCTGGCCCAGAGGCCGTCGGGGGTGACCGTCATGACGCCGGAAAGGGTGCCATCGGCCGCCGGCCGGTCGGCCGGGTCCCGCGGCAGGGCCAGCGGAATCGCGGTGCGCCGGGTCAGCGTCCGCAACACCTCGCGCTGTCCCCATCCGCGCCGGGAGGTCTCGGTCAGGTGATAGCTGCCTTGGCTGTCGGTGATCTCCAGCTGCACCCCAATGGTCGGGCGCGGACCCAGCCAGGGGGTCTGGCCGGCCGCCATCAACAGGCGCTGCAGGGCTTGCGCACGGAAGCCTACCTCGAGGAGAAAGCTGCGATCCCGGGTGCCCTGCTCATCGGCAATCTGGATGCCCGCCTTGCGGTCGGTGTAGCGGCGACTGGCCACCAGGGTCTCCAGGGTGGTCGGGGTGAGGGGACCGAGTTGTTGCACCACCCCCCGGTCGCCGCAGAGCCGGGCGACGACCGTCTCGAACGCCTCCCGGGTGCCGCGGGCCCGCTCAGCCACATTGTCCCGGCCGGTGACGATGCTGGTGGCCTGATAGAGCGCTCGCGGATCGTCGGCGACGGCCAGGGAGAGGCTGCACAGGATCAGGGCGAACAGGGCGGTGATGCGCTTTCCGGTTCCCACGGCGGGCTCCTCGGGGGTCAGGTGTTTGGCCAATTCGCAGCGATTAAGGGCTCGCGCAAGAATAAGTTCCGGTATTCGGTCGCCCCTGGACCCCGCCTGCGGCGTTACGCTTTTTGCCAAGGGAACAGCCATTGCCTGCAAAGCGTGCCTTGCCGGCGTGGCCCAGTGACGCCCTCGGTACTACGGAATTATTCTTGCGCGAGCCCTGACAAGCCGACAGAGGAAGTCTAGCCCATGGCCGAATCGGTATCCGGGCGCGTGTCGGGCCGGAGGCCGCTCCCGCGCCGGGGAACTGGCATATACTTGAAGGCGTCTGCTTCAATCCCCGGCAGCGTAACGGACAGACCATGAGCGATAACAACCAAACCCACCTGAGCCTGCGCGTCATCACCCTGGCCGACTATCCCCAACTCGCCGAATTGATGGAGCTGGTCTATGCCGATATCGGCGGCGCCTGGCCCAAGGCGACCATCCAGGCGCTGGTCAAGGCCTTTCAGGACGGCCAGATCTGCATCGAGGACAAGGGCCGGATCGTGGCGGTGGCCCTCACCATCAAGGTTGACTACAACCGCTACTCCTTCGTGCACAATTACCGGGACATCGTCAGTGACCAGCAGATTGCCCGGCATAACGAAAAGGGCGATGCGCTGTACGGTCTGGACGTGTTCGTGCATCCCGACTACCGCGGCTTCCGCCTGGGCCGGCGCCTGTACGAGGCGCGCAAGGAGTTGTGCCGGGCGCTGAACCTGAAGGCAATCCTGGCCGGCGGCCGCATCCCCGGCTACATGAAGCATGTCGGGGAGCTGACGGTGGCGGAGTACATCGACAAGGTGAAACGGCGCGAGCTGCACGATCCGATCCTCTCCTTCCAGCTGGCCAATGATTTCGACGTCAAGCGGTTGATGCGCGGCTATCTGCCCGAGGACACCCAATCGAAGGGCTTCGCCACCCTGCTGGAGTGGAACAACATCCTGTTCGATGAGGACGGAGACTCGGTGCATGGGGTGGAGAAACCGATTGTGCGTATCGGTATCGTGCAGTGGCAGATGCGCGCGGTGATCTCTCTGGAAGATCTGTTGAGTCAGGTCGAGTTCTTTGTCGACTCGCTCTCCGACTACCAGTCCGACTTTGCCCTGTTTCCGGAGTTTTTCAGTGCCCCGCTGATGGGTCTGGCGCGGGACAAGAACTCGGTGGAGGCGATCCGTTTCCTGGCCGGCTTCACCGAACAGATCCAGCGCCGCTTCTCCCAGCTGGCGGTCAGCTACAACATCAACATCATCGCCGGCAGCATGCCGCTGCTGCAGGGGGATCGGCTCTACAACGTCGCCTACCTGCTGCATCGCGATGGCCGCATCGACGCCCAGTACAAGATCCACATCACCCCCCACGAGAAGCGCGACTGGGTGATCGACGGCGGCACCGGGGTGTCGGTGTTCGAGACCGACGCCGGCCGGGTCGGCATCCTCACCTGCTACGACGTGGAGTTCCCGGAGATGGCCCGTCTGCTGGCCGATCAGGGGGTGCAGATTATGTTCGTGCCGTTCTGGACCGACACCAAGAACGGCTACCTGCGGGTGCGCATCTGCTCCCAGGCGCGGGCCATCGAGAACGAGTGCTATGTGGCCATCGGCGGCAGCGTCGGCAATCTGCCCCGGGTGGACAACGTGGCCATCCAGTACGCCCAGTCGGCGGTGTTTTCGCCCTCCGACGTCTATTTTCCCCACGACGCCACCATCGCCGAGGCGACGCCCAATGCCGAGATGATCCTGTTCGCCGACGTGGATCTGGAGAAGCTGAAGCTGTTGAGCACCGAGGGGTCGGTCACCAATCTCAAGGATCGCCGCCTGGACCTCTACCGGCTGGGGCTGGAGAACCTGATCGACTTCGAGTGAGCAGGTTCCTCGTTCCCACGCTCCGAGACTGTGAAAGAATTGCCAAATGACGCGAAAAGGGGGGTACCCAAACCCTTCCCGAGATGGCGATCGCCTCTCTACGGGCTTCTCAGGCGGTCAATTTTTTTGCCGCGTTGATCAGCCTGAATACTTTCACAGTCTCTCCGCGTGGGAATGCATACCCAGCGGCAATGGTGGATGCGCCTGCCAGCTTATTCCAGCCTCGGCTCCGTAAACGGTACATCCCTGTACCACTCCTTCTGTACTACTCCTTACCCCACGTGCGTGCCCGTAGCCCACCATTTGACGGCCGCGGATGCGTTGGGTTACGCGGCGCCCGGACATTGTCGGGGTATGGACGCGCAGTACCCGTGCGCCGCTAACCCAACCTACGGCTATTGATGGGTAAAGTGCAGGACTAGGAGGCTGTCGGGTTTATCCGTTTGAAGCGAAAATCACTGGGGGCGAATCAAATCAGTTTATCGAACGAGGCGAATAGTGGACCTATTTAACGAGTTCGATAAGCTGAGTTGATCGCCATCCAGGGATTTGCAGCCGAACAGCGTTAAATCCGACAGCCTCCTACGGCTCGCGCTTCTTGCGGCGCGCCCGCGGATGGGCGCTGTCGTACACCTGGGCCAGGTGCTGGAAATCGAGATGGGTGTAGATCTGAGTGGTGCTGATGTCGGCATGCCCCAGCAGCTCCTGCACCGCCCGCAGGTCGCCGGAGGACTCCAGCAGGTGGCTGGCGAAGGAGTGACGCAGCAGGTGCGGGTGCAGGTTCTGCCGGCAGCCCTGCTGCAGTGCCCACTGATGTAACCGCTGCTGGATGGAGCGCGGCCGCAGGCGGGTGCCGCGTTGGCTGACGAACAGGGCCTGCTCGTCCGGGCGGGCGAGTTGGCCGCGCACCTGCTCCCAGGCGGCAATGGCCGCCAGCGCCTTGCGCCCGACCGGTAGCCGGCGGCTTTTCGCCCCCTTGCCGGTCACCTCCAGGGTGGCGTCGTCGCGGTCGATATCGTGCAGGTTGAGCGAGACCAGTTCGGCCAGCCGCAGCCCGCAGGAGTAGAGCAGCTCCATGATCGCCAGGTCGCGCCGCTCCAGCGGCTCCTCACTGGCCACATCCAGCAGCCGGCCCAGCTGGTCGGCATCCAGGGTGTCGGGCAGGTGGCGTTCGGATTTGGGGGCACGGATACCGCTGGCGGGATCGTTCTCCACCACCCCTTCGCGCAGCAGGTAACGAAACAGGCTGCGCAGGGCGGAGAGTTCCCGCTGCAGGCTCTTGCCGGAGATGCCGCCGCGGTGGCGTTGCGCCACGAAGGCGCGCACCTGCCCGGGAGTCAGTTTCTCCCAGCCCTCCAGCGCCTGTTCCCGGCACCAGTCACAGAGCCGCAGCAGATCCCGCTGGTAGTTGCTCAGGGTGTGGGGGGAGAGGCGTCGTTCGAAACGCAGATGGGACAGGAACGCCTGCAGTCGCGGTTGCAGCCGGTCCGGGGCCTGCATCAGCTGCCCGGTTCCGACACCACCTCCAGGGTCTTGCTGACGATCTCCCCGAGGCGGATCAGGTAGTCGGTGCCCATGCCGGGGTGGAAGCGGTGTTCACTGTGGCTGCCGATGGCCAGCACCCCCAGCAACCCCTCACCCCTGACGGGTATCAGGGCGGTGGAGGCGATATCCTCGGCCTGGGGGCCGAACAGGTATTTCAGCTGGCCGTTGGCCAGCCGGCCGCAGCGTGGCCGGTTGGCGTCGAGGAATTCCCGGAAGCCGTCCAGGTCGGGGTTGGTCAGATGCTCGGCCTCGATGGCCGAGTAGAGATGCAGCTCCACCGCCTCGGCACGAAAGTCGTCGTGCAGCAGGTCCTGCAGGGTATTGATCACTTCGTCAAAGTCGCAGCACTCGATCAGCTTGACCGTGAGATGGTGCAGCCGCTCGTTGAGCAGCTCGTTCTCCCGGGCGATGGCGACGAACTCCTCCAGCTTGCGCCGGTTCTGTTCGGCCTGCTCGCGCAGCACGGCGACCTGACGTTCGATCAGGGAGACGGCGCTGCCGTTGCTGTGCGACAGCTCCAGCCGGCTCAGCAGTTCGGGATTACGTTCAAAAAAGTCGGGATTGTCGGACAGAAAGGCAATCAGGGTCTGTTCCATCTGCGGAAGGTCGGGTGTCGGTTCTACTTGTGGGCTCATAATTCGATGGTTCCTTCAAACACCGACGCCGCCGGACCGTACATCAGGACAGGCGCCTGCTCGTCCAGCCACTCTATCACAAGCGCACCACCGGGCAAGCTGACCTTGACACTTTTATTAAGCAGCCCGCGCAACCGGCCCGACACCACCGCCGCGCAGGCGCCGGTACCGCAGGCCAGGGTCTCGCCCACGCCGCGCTCGTAGACGCGCAGGGCAATGGTGTCCGCCGACAGGATTTGCATGAACCCCACGTTGACCCGCTGGGGAAAGCGTGGATGCTGCTGCAGGGCGGCGCCGATGCGCTCCACCGGGGCCTGCTCCAGGTCTGCCACCACCATCACCGCATGGGGATTGCCCATCGAGACCGCGCCCAGGGTAAGCGGCTCGCCCAGCACCTCGACCGTATACTCGGCGGCCCGGCGCTCGGCCACGAAGGGAATTCGTTCGGGCTCCAGGGTCGGGACCCCCATGTCGACCCGCACCAGGCCGTCCGGCTCGACCGTCAGCCGGATCACCCCGGCCTGGGTGCCGACGCTGATCTCCCGCTGGTCGGTCAGCCCCTGGTCAAGCACATAACGGGCGAAACAGCGGGCGCCGTTGCCGCACTGCTCCACCTCGTCGCCATCGGCATTGAAGATGCGGTAGTTGAAGTCGGTACCGGGGAGGGTGGGCGGTTCCACCAGCAGGATCTGGTCGCAGCCGATGCCGAAGTGGCGGTCGCCGATCTGGCGGAACTGTTCCCGGGTCAGCCGAAGCGGCTGGGTGACGGCGTCAAAAACGACAAAATCGTTGCCCAGCCCGTGCATCTTGGTGAATGCATATTTCATGGCGGGGTTATTTATCCTTGGCCTCTTCCTGCTGCTGGCTGGCCGGGTCGGGCAGATAGAGCGGCCCCTTCTGACCGCAGGCGGTGAGCAGGCTGCCCGTGCCCAGGACCAGGATGACGAGCCAGAGAAGATAGCGGGACCAGCAGAACATGGCGTGTTGCTCCGAAAATTTCCAATGCAGCGCATTGTAACCCTGGCGGCATTCAAACCCAACCGGATTCCCGGGCCGTGCCCGCCGACGGCGCCCAGGGGGCGCCCTATGAGTGGTTTTCGGGGTAGGATGCCGGTGAGCTTGCGAACCGCATCATTATGGGTTGACCGCTGGAGCGATGCGGTTCGTTTTACTCACCGCATCCAACGGGCCGCAGTTTTGTAGGGTGAATGAGCGACAGCGCATTCACCGTGTGCTTGATCAAATTGATCTGGTACTACGGCCGGATCTTCATCAGTGCCTGGTTGAGGCGCCCCTCCAGCCGCTTCTTGAATTTCAGCAGCTGGATGGTGCTGGCGTCCTCCTCGGAGCCGATGCCGGAGAGTTCCAGGCTGGTCAGGTAGATGGGGTAGGCCTTGTGGCCGATGCGCTGCTCCAGCAGGTGTTGTGCCACCGCGCCGTAGAGTCCCGCGCCGTACTCAAGGGAGCTGAACTCGCGGTCGCCGCAGACCAGCAGGTGCGGCGCCTGATTCAGGTCCAGGCCTTCGCTGATCAGGCGCAGCTCCATGTAGCTGTCGGGGAGACGGTGGCGCGGCGGGGTGCGCGGTTCGGCCACGTAGTCGCCGTCCCGGTTGCGTTCGAGGCGGTAGAACTCCGGTGCATCCAGCAGGTAGCGGTGCGCGGGTTGGTTGCCCGGCAGGCTGAGGCTGCGCAGCAGCAGCATCCCCTTGAGAAAACGCTGCTGCTGCACCAGCAGGTAGTGTTCGTCCGCCTCCTGCATCTGCTGATGAAACAGCGCGCCGTGCTCGTCGAGGATATAGAGTTCGGTCCGGCCCTTGTGGGTCAGGTAGCACACCTGGATCGCGCCGGCCCGGTTCAGGCGCATGATACAGGGCAGCGGGGTCACGGCGAGACTCAGGCTGTCGATGATGGTGGGGCGGAAGCTGCGCTGGGGTTCGGCCAGGATATCCAGCGCCTCCTGTTCGCCGGCGAGCGGGAAGTAGGAGAATTTCTCGTTCTGGTAATGGATCAGGTAGAAGTCGTCCTCGATTTGCTGCAGATAGCGGCTGTTGAGGCCGCTGCCTGCCTCGCTGAAGCAGTGCAGGACATCGTTGAACAGCTTCTCGACCCGCTTGGCGGTGCTGCCGCCCCGCACCGAGTTGAAGCAGTGCGCGGTGGCCCGCGGTGGCGACCGCATCGCCTCACCCTGCAGCGCCATGCGCAGATAGTGGCACAGGCTTTCCAGCAGTCCCCGGGTCCCCTGGTGGCAGGTAACCAGGGTCTCGCCCCAACTGGTGGTGATCAGCTGTTCCACGGTCTCCACCAGGGAGCTGTGGGCCGCGCCGAAGCTGAGCGGGTCGCTGCGCTCGGTGGTGAGCTGTTTGCCCAGCTTCGCCAGGTGGGCCATCGGGTCGATGCCGGTGTTGAGGAACAGGGTGCAGGAGAGGGCATAGGGCGGCTGTTTCAGCCGCGTCATCGGCACCGATGTGGTTTCGTGCGGCGGATAGATTCTGTTCAGCGTGCCGAGAATGGCGAACAGCTCGTCCGGGCGCACCGGATTCCCTTTTGGGTAGAGGGTGATGATGGTATTGAGATTGATCAGCCGGTTCAGGTGGCACCAGGCCAACACCTCGCTCAGACAGGCGGCGGTCTTCAGTGGGCTGGTAACCCGGGCGGCCTGCTCATTGACCTCCCCAAGATAGAGGAACCAGGCGTACTGGTCGCCCTGGGTGCGGGCGTAGTGGAGGGCGATTCGCTCCTCGTAGAGGTTGCGGGTGATGCCGGGATTGATGCTGTCGATCTTGCCCGGGCGCTTCTCCAGGGCGGTGTAGAGCTTGCGTCCGAGCAGGCTGATCTCTTCCGGGTCGATGGTCTCGGTGGAGGCGTACTCGCGGGCAAAATCGGTCAGCAGCCGGTAGCTGTAACTGAGTTCGCGCGCCAGGTTGTTGCGCTCATCCATCACCTGGTCGATCTTCCAGCTTTGGCGCGAATCCAGATTGACCAGCACGCCCTTGCCCCAGCCCCAGCCCTGCGCCAGTGTCTGCAGCACCTCCCGCTTCCAGTCCTCGCGCAACCGCAGCGGCGCCTGGCTCAGGGTCTGCTCCGATTTGAAATAGAGGCAGCGCCGCGCCAGCTCCAGGCGCTCCGGCTCGCCCCGGCCCTGGAGGTACTGTTCCACCCGCTGGTACATCAGCACATAGGGGTCGAGTTGGCGCAGATTGAAGTCGCCGCTGTAGATGGCCCGTTTGGTCTCCTGGCAGAGCCAGCGGATGGTGGGATAATCCCGCGCGTAGGCCTCGGTCAGCAGCAGCTTGAGGATAGTCTTGTAGGGGGATTCGATGCCCTTGAACAGCTGCCAGTGGGCGGCGCCGATAAACTCCTCCACCGGGATCGATTGCAGGCTACCGAAGTCGAGGCAGTCCAGTGGATCGACAAAGCGTTTGTGGAACAGCATGCGCACATAGCGGGTGTAGTCGCCCTCCTCCTCGGGGGGCACCAGCCACCAGACCGGATAGCGTCCGGCCAGCAGTACCCCGGTGCGGTAGAACTCCTCCAGCAGCAGGTGCGGCTGGGTGGTGCCGCTGCTCTCGTGGGAGAGGGCGTCGAGCTTGCCGTCGCGAAAGGCGTCCACGTCCATGAGGAAGAAGTGCACCTCCAGGTTCAACTCCTTGCCCCAGGCCTCGATCTTGATCGCCTTGCGGCGCAGCAGATCGCGCTCCGCGGCGTCCAGCTCGGGATCGTGGCACAGCCAGATATCGAAATCGCTGCCGCTGGTATGGGCGATACTGCCGATGCTGCCCATCAGGTAGAGCGCCTGGATAAAGAAGCGCCGGCGCGCCCGTTTCTTGTACTCGAAACTGCGGCTCAGCTTGCGGGCCAGGCGCAGCACCGCCTGGGTTGGGGCGTAATCGGGAATGCCGATGGGGGTGTCACTGCCGGTAAAGCCCGGCAGGGTCGGGTGGTTGATGTGAAACAGCAGCGGCAGCAGATCGACAAAGGCGCGCTGGTTGGGCGTCAGTTCGCGGGCGATCATGCGCAGCCGCTCCCTATGCAGACCGAGGAAGCGGCGGCGGATGGTCAACAGCTCCTGGCGGCCGATACCGTCTTTGTGTGACACCGCCTCGGCCATGGGTCGACCCTCAGGTGTGGCCGCTGGCGGCTTCGTGTTCAGCCAGGTTGGTGAGTGCCTGTTTCATCAGCAGACGGGCATCCTGGCCTTTGTGCCACTCGGCCAGGCCAAAGCGCAACGCCAGGGTGTTGCCGGCAAACTGCGCCGGCAGCGACAGCTGGGAAAAGTCGCCCAGTATCTTGTCCATCAGGTCGCCGCCGTGGGACAGACTGGTCTCCGGCAGGATGATGATGAACTGGCTGTGGTCCCAGCGGGCGATCAGGTCGACCCAGCGCAGGCGGTCGCGCAGGTAGCGGCTCACCTCGAGGATAATCTCATCCGGGATCGGCGCCTGGTCACGGCTGTCGAACAGCTGAATCACCGCCAGGCTGAGCGGATTCTGGTAGCGGCGGCTGCGCGCGACCTGGGCATTCAGGGTGCGGGTCAGGGACTGACGATTAGCCAGTCCGGTCAGTTCGTCGGTAATGGCCAGCTCCTCAACCTGCTGTTTCAGCCGTTGATTCTCCTCCTGCAGCCGCACCAGTTCGGTGATGTCCTGAAAATATTTGATGGTGTGGATCTCCGGGTCCGCGTCCTCCCGCTGTTCCACGGAACAGAGCAGCCAGCGCTCCTGTTCCACCCCGCTGCCGAACAGGTGCATCACCCCCTCGCCCTTGAACAGCCCCCGATGTGTGGTGAACGGGAACTGCTCCCGATCCTGCCCTACCAGTTGATCGGCCTTGAGACCCAACAGGGTTTCCAGGGCCGGGTTGAGCCAGCGGATGGTACCGTTCTGGTCGAAAATCAGTACGCCGCAGGGAGTATTCCGCAGCGCCTGGTGGGTTACACGACTTGCTTGAGTCAAAGCCTAGATCCTCCGATCCGAAATTGCTGGTTGGCGGAGCCACTTCCCATCGGTCAGCGACGCTGAGATGGATGTTAGTTCCGCAACAGCCTATAGAGCGCCCGATTTTGGCTAAACTTTAGTTTTCAACATCCAGAATAGTCTATCTTTTCCATAATCATTGGCGATGAACGAGGAGGCCGGATGGAGCGGCAAAAGTGCGTGACGGCTGCCCGGCTGCAGCCCGGGGACCCACTCTGGCGGCGGGTCCCCACCACCGATCCGGCCGGACAGAATCTGAATGATTTCATGCTGCTGATCCCGGGACTGAAGCGTTGGGCCCGGCACCGGCGGGAACGGCTCCTCAAGGAGCTGCGGGGTGTGTTCGAGCGCCACGCCGACCGGGTGGTGTTCGCCGACCTGAACCTGAAGCTGAATCTGTTGTGGGTCAGTCATCGGCAGGGCAAGGGGGTCTCCCTGGCCCTGTTCGAGGCGATCCGCGAGCGTATACCGGAGGCGCTGCTGGTGGCCAGCCAGGCCGAGGTGCAACGGGGTCTGCAGCAGCAGGCGCGGCGGCGTGCCGCGCGACGCCTGTTGGGTCGGGATGCGACCTGATTACCCGCCGGCTCATCCGTGATGTGGAAAAAGATTAGCCGCGGCCCTTATCCCTCACCGTACTCGTCGGCCCGCCGGGCGTCGCCCCTCACCTTGTCGGCGGGATAACGCGACTCGTTGATGGCGATCTTGCGGTGGGCGGCGGCGATCAGATCGATGTCCAGGCGCTCCGCGGCGCGGATCAGGTAGATCAGGATATCCGCCATCTCCAGCGCCACCTGCTCGCGCTTTTCCGCCGGGAGTTGGCGGCTCTGCTCCTCGCTCAGCCACTGGAAGTGCTCCACCAGCTCGGCACACTCGGCGATCAGCGCCATGGCCAGGTTCTTGGGCGAGTGGAACTGCTCCCAGTCGCGTGCCCGGGCGAAGGCCAGCAGCTTGGCGTTCAGCTGCGCCAGTGAATCCGTGGATTGTTCATTCATCGGTAAACCACACCTGTAGTTCTGCTATTCGCTGTTGCAGTTCTGCTTCCGCGTAGGGCCGCGGTTCGCCACAGCCCCACACCGGCCCTGGCCAGCAGGGATCATCCGTGCGCCGCGCCACCACATGCCAGTGCAGTTGGGGCACCAGGTTGCCCAGGGCGCCCAGATTGATCTTGTCCGGCGCATAGCACTGCTCCAGGACCCGCGCGGCATGACTGCTCTCGACCATCAGCAGGCGCTGGTCGCTCTGTTCCAGCTGGTGGACTTCGGTCACCCCAGGCCGTCTGGGAATCAGGATCAGCCAGGGGAAGCGCCGGTCGTTCATCAGCCGCACTTCGCACAGGATCAGCTCGCAGAGCTGCCGGGTATCCGCCTCGAGCCGGGGATGAAGCCGGAACATGGCGGGCCTACCGGTCCCGCCAGTGGGGCGGGCGCTTCCCGGTGAAGGCGTCGATACCTTCCGCCACGTCCTCGAGCATCATGTTGTCGGCCATCGCCTCGCTGGCGAACTGGTAGGCCTGTTCCACTCCCATCTCCAGCTGCTTGTAATACATCGCCTTGCCGAGCGCCACCGAGGCGCTGGATTTACCGCAGATGGTACGGGCCAGTTTCAACACCTCGTCGTCCAGCTGCTCTGGCGGCACGGCGCGGTTGATGAGGCCCCGGTTAGCGGCCTGCGCGGCGGAGATGAAACCGCCGGTGAGCAGCATCTCCATCGCCTGCTTGCGTCCCACGTTACGCGACAGGGGAATGCTCGGAGTGCCGCAGAACAGCCCCACGTTGATCCCGGAGACGGCGAACCGCGCTCCCTCCTCGGCAATGGCCAGGTCGCAGGAGGCGACCAGCTGACAGCCAGCCGCGGTGGCGATGCCGTGTACCCGGGCGATCACCGGCTGCGGCAGGCGCATGATGCGGGTCATGACCTCGCCTGCGCGGCGGAACAACTGCTGGAAGTAGGCGCGCTCGCTCTGGGTGCGCATCTGTTTCAGATCATGCCCGGCACAGAAGGCGCGGCCGCTACCGGCCAGCACCACCACCCGTACGTTGCGGTCCTCGGCGATGGTGTCGAGGCTCGTCTGCAGGGCATCCAGCAGCTCCTCGGAGAGGGCGTTGAACTGGCCGGGACGGTTCAGCGTCAGGTAGGCGATACCGTCGCGGTCCTCGCGCAGTACCAGGGCCTCGTCGGCGGCCGTCGGGTGGGTTTCGGTCATGGGCTCCTCTCCTGTTGGTTACTGCAGTAACTATACATGCCCTGACGATGAAATTGCAGTCAGGTAGGGCGGACACGTCGTTTGTGTACCCTACCGGTAAATTCCTCG